>DHXU01000001.1:0-1716 GCA_002413835.1 Candidatus Saccharibacteria bacterium UBA5148
GCCGATGCTGACAGTCAAACGACGGTCCAGCTGACGGGTACAATCTCGGCAATACCGGTGCAGAAGTATATGGACGTTTTCTTTACCAAATTTATGGATATCCGACCGAATGGTGATTACGAATGGGCGCCGCCGGTTGATAAGCTAAAGGCGGGCAACTACATGCCGCTCTGCCTAACGCCAAAGACTCTGCAGTTCGCTGATTATAAGCAGGCTAAATCTGATACCAATGCCAGCTATATAGAGAAGATCATTTAAGCCCACTCTAGAATTCAATAGGCTTATTGTTATATCATGTAGGTATGACAGGCGATATTCCACAGGTTATATTTCCGAGTCCTCGGGATTTTATTGCTAACTATGATGCGAGTACGCCGGTGACTTTTGTGAATAGGGACGATCAGCGGAAGCGTTTGACAATGCCGCTGGGAAGCGCGCTGGCCTTTGAGGAATTATCGTGTACGGGTACTCCCGCCAATCGCCAGGATCCGATCAAGCGAGTTCAATTTCTTGCAGGCATTTTGTCGGCAGCAGACGAATTACGAGCGGAAGACCAACAATTTCTGCCGCCAGCGGTGGAATAACATAACGATGAGGGGTGCGGACCATAGAAACTCTGAATGATCCACCAGTTGATTTGCTGGAGGCTTACGGTGATAGAGAAGCTACGATATTCGGCGTGACCGCCCCGTTTAGCGTATTGGCCGGTATGTGCCCGCTCGGACGTGACGATCCGCGAATGACCTTGGATGCCATCAACCTCTTCGTTGTCAAGGTAGCTAACGAAGCTGGTCTGGAAATCGAACCAGAGCACGAAGCTCTATTCACTCAGATCGCCAAAGAGCACGGTCTTGAGCGGAAGTTTGTTATTAACCCGATTACAGAGCAGCCACTAACAGCGAAGGATCGAGTGCCTCGAACCGCTCCGGCAGGAGCCAGTGCTCCTGATACAAATAATCCTGGCAGACCGCAAAACCTGCACGTGCCTGCATACGCACGAGCAGCTACTGAGACAACCATAACGGCGCCCGACGAACGAATCGAGCGGCATCGCCGAGCCATGTTTGTTGAGGCGGAAATAGTCCCGCATGAGTCACAGGCAGCACCGGAGCAAGTAATTACGTCTCCAGTATTCACATCGCCCGAGCCAACACTCAAAGTTAAAGCCGAAGTTACACCAACGGATGTCCGCGACGCTGCCTCGGCCTTCACGGTCACGGCACTCTCTATGCCCGGCACAGCAGGTGAATTTCAGAGTGTACAATCCGACGCTGAAGCGGTTACCGAACAGCTAGAGCGGCAATCGCCGCCCCAACAGATGACAGTTGAGGATTGGCAGTCCGGAGTTGAGATCGCGCCGCCAACACCGGATTCTACATCACCGCAGAGGTGGGCAGAGGAGCTCGCCAAGTCGCCGCTCGAGATTTACGATGATTTCGTGGATATGTTAGCCAACTTCGCGGAGTTCCCGCCGCGAGCGGAAGACCATGTTAAAAATTACGAGCCTGTATCAACAGAAGCACAAACAGAGATACCAGTCGCACCACAAATAGTAATCAATGTGACAGAGCGGCTGGCCGAACTCGACCCGGACGATAGGGAACGAGCCGCGCCAATTATTAGAGATATTGCGGGCGCTATTCACGGGCTACGGCTACTAGAGTCCAGCATGGCCAGTCCGGAGGCCATCGCAGAGGTGACTGCAGAGGCTGAAGC
>DHXU01000001.1:1905-3792 GCA_002413835.1 Candidatus Saccharibacteria bacterium UBA5148
CCCTACCTGCCGAAGAGGCAATTGAACAGCTTGATCTCGAGCATTTAGGTACTCGCGAAGCTAAACATTTTCGCCAGCTGGTCGGTAGCCTTGTGGGGCCTAAAAGCCCGATACGTAATGTGCTTGGTACATTTGCACTATTTTGCTTTAGTTTGCCGCCTCGAATATCTGTAGAATGATTGCCGTATAGCCGACCTTGCAATTAACAATTTCTACAGTATGGTATGATTATAATAATGTTAAGACGGACAGGGACATGGTCGGGTTTTGTTCGGACGTTTCCATCATAACTGCTCCTATTGGAGCAGTTTTCGTTACCCTAACACAGATTGGAGACATTATGAATATAACGGCAGTCAAAACACCCAAGCTTGTAGTCGGTACTGTCAGCCTCTTTGAAGTTCTCGATGATGCTTTGCCGACAATTAGTGAGGGTAGCATCGTCGCGATAACCTCCAAGATTGTTTCGATATGCGAAGGCAGTGTCATGGGCCATGCCGATATCACTAAAGATGATTTGGTGATTCGGGAATCAGACCAGTACGTGTCAGCAGCTCTAAGCGCCTACAATTTCCATTTCACAGTCACCAACCATACCCTGATTCCGATGGCCGGCGTTGATGAGTCAAATGGTGATGGACACTACATTTTGTGGCCACGGGATGCGCAAGCCACAGCCAACAGTGTTCGAAAGTATCTTGCTGACAAGCATGGCCTGACCCAGCTCGGAGTCATCATCACCGATAGTACCAGCCGGCCGCTACGACGTGGTACATCGGGCATTGCCTTGGCCCATAGTGGCTTCAAGGCCACGCGGGATTATGTCGGCACGCCTGACTTATTCGGCCGCCCGTTTGGTGTCACGCTGGCTGATGTATCCGGTGGTCTGGCCGCAGCTGCCGTGCTTGCCATGGGCGAAGGTACAGAGCAGACGCCGCTCTGTGTGTTATCTGACATGCCATCAATAGACTTCCAGACTGGCGATCCGAGCCCGGACGAGCTTGCCGAACGTAACATAACGATAGAAGATGACTTGTTTGCGCCATTTTTGACGGCAGTCGAGTGGCACAAGGGAAGTCGGGGCGAGTCCGATGAGCAGCGTACTTGATCAGCACGACGTACTTGGCCAATACACTGATCCGCCATTCCCCTATGACTTTACGCAAGGCCCGGATGTCGTCCGAAGCCACGAAGACGCCAGAAGGGGCGGGGTAAACTGCATCTCCCTGGCACACTTAGCTATGAGCGACCTGTTTGATATCAAGTTGCCGCCTGGGCTGCATCGTGCCGAGATGTATGTCGATACGATGTACTTCGAAGACGTAGCTGACTCTGATGCAATGCGGTGTGGCGATATCGTGTGGTTCGGAATAGCATCGCCGGCCATCGAGCCTGAAGATTTTATACCAGAATATGAGAATGGTGTATTGCTAAACTGGGCAGCGTTTCCAGTCAAGCACGCGACTGTTTTTACGGGCAATCGAGATCATAATGGCGATCCGCTATTACTGCATGCGACTAGGTTTGCCGGTATGAGTACGATATGGCCAATGTCAAAATTTCCCGAGTATGATACGTACAGAAGACGCTACGCTACCAGACGATTAATACAGCTCGCTAGAGTATAATAGTCTAGATGAGCGAATACAAAAGTCCCCATTCAGAACAGCATAAATCACAGCGTGCCGGTTGGTTGCGGGCGGCAGTGCTGGGCGTTAACGACGGCATTGTGTCGACGGCCAGCCTGATGCTTGGTGTGTCGGCGGCCTCACAGAATGATGCGGTTATACTGACGGCCGGTATCGCTGGGCTGGTGGCCGGTGCACTGTCAATGGCTGCCGGCGAGTACGTATCAGTCAGCTCGCAAAAGGATTCCGAGAAGGCTGA
>DHXU01000003.1:0-330 GCA_002413835.1 Candidatus Saccharibacteria bacterium UBA5148
CTGTAAAAACGCCGGCACGAACGCCTTTTGTAACGACATCCAGTACGCCGCCATAAACACCGGCACACCAACCGGGCTTGGCGCGGGTGGTACTTTTACTACCAACACCAACTACTTCAGCTTTCCACGATACCGCCACACATCCATCGCTTACAACGGCTACCTCTACGTGATCGGTGGTCAGGAAAATACCTCCGACACCAACTGTAAAAACGTCGCCGCCTCGCAGTATTGTAACGACATCCAATATGCTGCCATAAACTCCACCAATGGCTCCATCGGCACTTTCACTACCAACACCAACTATTTCAGCATTCCACGATACTTACA
>DHXU01000003.1:503-661 GCA_002413835.1 Candidatus Saccharibacteria bacterium UBA5148
TACCTCCGACACCAACTGTAAAGACGCCGGCACGAGCAGCTATTGTAACGACATCCAATACGCCGCCATAAACTCCAATGGCTCCATCGGCACTTTCACCACCAACACCAACTATTTCAGCTTTCCACGCGACGGCCACACCTCGGTCGCCTACAACG
>DHXU01000003.1:909-243806 GCA_002413835.1 Candidatus Saccharibacteria bacterium UBA5148
TGTAACGACATCCAATACGCCGCCATAAACTCCAACGGCTCGATCGGTACTTTCACTACCAACACCAACTATTTCAGCTTTCCACGATACGACCACACCGCGGTCGCCTACAACGGCTTCCTGTACGTGACAGGCGGATTTGAAGCTGCCTCCGACACCAACTGTAAAAACGCCGGCACGAGCAACTACTGTAACGACATCCAATATTCCACACTACAGGCGCCTGCTCAAGCCGCTCACTACGAGCGCGTAGTTGACATAGGCAAGACAGCAGATACTGTCGACTCCATCCAATATAACGGCACGGCCAAATGCGGAGCGGAGATCCAGTATGCCACTGCTGATAGTGCTGGCACATTTGGCTCGCTTGCTACCTTGCAACCCTACGCTGTACCGGGCACAACTTACCCTCTGTCCAGTCAAACCCTCAAACGCTACGTCCGGGTTGTCATCACCTTAAACGACCAAAGTTGCGGTGGCACTAGCATAGTTACCGACGTCACCGTCAACTACACCTTGCTGCCCCCGGCTGCACCGACCCTGTCGGCGCCAGCCAGCGGGGCCATCACCCAAAGTATAACGCCTGTCTTCCAACTAAAAACCACCGACCCCCTAGACACCTACGTCCAGTACAAAATCATAGTCTACCAAAGTGATTGCAGCACGGTAGTGCGCACCATCGACCAAACCAGTTCCCAAACCGGCTGGAGCGGGCAAGATGCCTCGGCTAGTACGGCCTATGTAGTTGGTACCACGCTAGGTGCCTCAACATTAGCCTCACATACCTATCAATCTGCCGCTCTGAGTTACAACACCACCTACTGCTGGAAAGCGGCGGCCATCGATCCGGGGGGGAGCAATAGTTTTGGCAGTTACTCGGCCACCCAGCTATTCACTACCAATCAGACCCCAGCCGCCCCAACCCTGACCCAGCCCGCTTCCGGCCAGACCGGCGTGTCCACTACACCCGAACTACGCCTGTACGCAACCGACCCAGACCCAGACTACCTTAAATACAAGATCGAAGTCTGCTCCACCAGTAACTGTTCGACGGTGGTGCGCACGATAGATGAGACTAGTTCCCAAACCGGCTGGTCGTCGCAAAGCCAGCAGGGGGCAACGGCCTACTCGAGCGGCCAGACCGCCATTCATACTTACCAGGCCGCCGCCCTGAGTGCCAATACCCAATACTGGTGGCGAGCCTATGCGATAGACCCTGGTGGGGTGAATGCGTTTAGTACGGCTTCAAGTATTGGAACGTTTACAACCGCGCCAACGACCCAAGCAAATATCAATATTAATGGCGGTACGACGATTTACGATGGTGTTACAATCGGGCACTAGATGGGTTATCTTGCTCTTTTAAAGTGCTGGTGTCTATGCTTGTCAAATGATATTATTAGTAGCATAAGCTGTATCTGAGAAGTGACCATTTCCCAGCCAAACCTGAGGCGAAGAGTCCGAACCTTTACCTCTCGTACAGCACCACTCCTGACACTGGTTGGGCTATTTGGTTTGGCAGGAATCCTGCCGGCTGCCCCAGCCAAGCCGCGGCTGGCAAGCTGGCTGGCAGGGTGGTCGGAGTTTACTAGATAGTCTGAAAATGTTACGCTTGTGGTCAGAGGAAAGAAATAAACATGAGCTACATCATCGCAGTTGCGAATCAAAAGGGGGGAGTCGGCAAGACGACTACTGCCGTCAATGTGGCTGCGGGGTTGGCTGCAGCAAAATATTCAGTTCTGATCGTCGATCTTGACCCGCAGGGCAATGCTACCAGTGGTCTGGGACTCGATAAAGAAGGTCAGCAGACGACGTATGAGGTACTGCTCGGTACCGCCGGGCTGGCTGATAGCGTGCAGGAAACCCGTATCCCCGGACTCTACGTACTGCCGGCCAATCAGAACCTGGCTGCGGCTGAGCTGGATATAGCGTCGCTGCCGCACCGCGAATATCGGCTGCAGGAGGCACTCAAGACTGCCATTTATGACTATATTATTATCGATTGTCCACCGGCGCTTGGACTGCTGACTATCAACGCACTGACCTGCGCCACCCATGTGCTGATACCGGTTCAGACGGAATATTACGCGCTCGAAGGCCTCGGGCAGCTGCTTGGGACCGTCCAGCGCGTGCGCCAGGCAACCAATCCAAGCCTCGACCTGCTTGGTGTCGTGCTGACGATGTACGACAGCCGGACCAGCCTGTCGCAGCAGGTGAAGGCCG
The DNA here is from genome assembly GCA_002413835.1 of Candidatus Saccharibacteria bacterium UBA5148. GTDB lineage: Bacteria > Patescibacteriota > Saccharimonadia > Saccharimonadales > UBA4665 > UBA4665. Next base: position 3,133 of record DHXU01000003.1, read on the forward strand.
AAATCAAGACGCACTTTGCCGATAAATTATTCAGCAGCGTCATCCCGCGTAACGTCAGGCTGGCCGAAGCACCGAGCTACGGCAAAACAGTCTTTGAACACGATAAATGGTCGAAGGGTGCCCGAGCTTACAAGCAGGTCGCCCGTGAAGTTATCAAACGAACAGGAGGGGAGAGGTAATGGCACTTGGAAAAACTGGCTTAGGAAAAGGCTTTGACTCGCTGTTGCCTCAGAATTTCGACTCGTCGTTGCTGTTGACCGACGAAGACCGTATCCAAAAGGTGTTCATTACTAAGATCTCGTCGAACGCCAATCAGCCGCGAACACATTTTGATGAAGAGGCGCTGGCGCAGCTTGCGGCTTCAATCAAGCAATATGGCATTTTGCAGCCTCTGGTTGTGACACCGCACATCGACCCTGCGAAACATGGTGAGTATATACTGATTGCCGGCGAACGGCGCTGGCGGGCGTCGGCCATGGCCGGGCTCGACAAAGTTCCGGTCATTGTCCGGACGACCCACGAACTCGAGCAGCTCGAAATAGCTCTCGTTGAGAATGTTCAACGTGTTGATCTATCGCCACTGGAGCAAGCTGTCTCGATCGAGCGTTTACATCAGCAATTTAATATTACCTACGAACGGATTGCCGAGCGTCTTGGTAAGGCGACATCAACGGTCAATAATATGGTCCGACTGTTACAACTCCCGGCAGCTGCCCGTGATGCGTTAAAGTCAGGCGACATCAGCGAAGGCCACGCCCGAGCTATTCTGGCGCTCAAACCAACACCCGAACTGCAGGACAGGCTGCTGGCCGAAATCCTGGCAGCTGGCTGGTCGGTACGCCAGGCGGAACGATACGTCAGCAGTCACAAAGAAGGCATCAAGGAACCAAAAGCGGTCAAAGCCCGCATCGACACGGAGACCCGCGAAACCAAAGCGCTGTCGAGGCGCATCGGCGCACCCGTCACTATTCGCCGGACGGCTAAAGGCGGCCGGCTGGAACTGAAATTTGCATCCGACGAAGAACTCGAACGATTACTGAAGCTACTTGATACTATCCAGGGTTGAATTGTAATCTACACGGTACTGTAGAGAATTAGATCAGAACTTCTGCATCTGGCTGACAGGCAGCAGGCGGAGAGATAGTTTGCCGACGATCTGGTGGGCTTCTATCGGGCCGAATGTCCGGGAGTCGAGCGAGTCAGGGCGGTTGTCGCCGCAGACGAATAACTGGTCCTTGGCGAGTGTAATGTCGATGTTGTGGACATCGGCTGGTTCCGTAACAATTTTGTAATTGCCGGTTTTGTCGGGCTGGAAGCCTTCCGGATGGTCCTTGTTATAGACAGTCAGGTTTCCGTTCTCCACGACGATACGTTCGCCGGGCAGGCCGATAACACGTTTGATAAGCTGTTTGTCATTGTCCTGACCGAACTGCGATAAGCCGCTTTCGATGAAGATAATGATGTCACCGCGGTTCGGGATGTAACTCAGGTGTGTCACGCGGGCGATTGTGCGGGGGACTTTCCAAACGATCAGACGGTCGTTGTTTTGCAATGTCTGCATCATACTGGGGCCTTCGACCTGGTAGGATTGGAAAACCCAGGAGATGAGGCCGAAGGCGACACATAGCGCGGCGAGCAATACACCGATGGTTGAGATGATTTCCCGCGATGTCTCGTGCTTCGATGGCGCTGAGACGTGCGGCTCTGTTAGCATATCGGAATTCTGACCATAATTTTGAACTGGCGGCACAGGGCTCTGAGGTTGTGTGACCTCAGGTGGTGTTGGTGTATATTGGTTTTGAGGAGAATCCATTCGTGCTTACTATACCGCACTTCGGCTTGAGATGCACCCGTTTTATATTGATCAAAAATGTATACAACAGTTTAACTAACTGATGTAAAAAATGACGCTTACGGTTTACGGAGGTTGGTATAAACGTTATACTGCTTATGACTGAGATTATGGATATACAAAGAGCCCGAATACGACCACAACAACAACAGCGAGCCATCGACGGATTCTTTTTAAAGCCGTCGAGCCCGGTGCATCGTTCTGCTCCGGCGCCGCTGAACCGGCATGCCGGTAGCCCTCCGTCTTCGAACGGTATGAGCGCCCAGCGCCGTGTTGACGACTTCAAACGAAGCGACGGCTTCCATAGCGCACCTCGTCGCTCAGCTGGTAATGCCGGCGGAGTACCGGCTGGCCACAGCATAGCTGTGCAATTCGAGGCTCCTCAGGCGGATCGGCGCGGAAAGTCAGCCAAATCCGGCCGGCGCCAGGCGTCGAAGACTGCGCCCAGCAAGTTCAAGACATTTCGCAAGTGGACATTCCGTGTTACTGCGATGTTTCTTATTTTAGTTATTGCCGTCGGTGGCCTGTTGTTCGGTAAGGGCTACCTGAAGCTTAAAAAAGTATTTAACGGCTCGTCGACTGCCGCAGCCCTTCAGGAAAATGTCGACCCGTCCAAGCTGAAAGGTGAGGGCGACGGCCGCATCAACGTCCTGCTGCTCGGAGTCGGCGGCGTCAACCATGACGGTGCAGACCTGACAGATACGATCATGATCGCCAGCGTCGATCCGATCAACAACCAGGCGATCCTGTTCAGCATCCCCCGTGACCTGTGGGTTAAGATGCCGAATAACTACATCTCGAATTATCAGAAGATCAATGCAGCCTACGAGAGTGGCAAATACAAATATCTCGGCAAGCAGGACAGCAGCAATAGCAACCGCCGGGCAATCGATGCCGGCTTCCAGGCGACAGACAGCACCATTGAACGGGTGATGGGCGTACCGATTCACTACAATGTCCTGGTGAACTTCCAGGCCTTTCGCCAGGCAATCGATACTGTCGGCGGTGTGACCATCAACGCCCCCGAGCAGCTCTACGACCCGACCATGGCCTGGGAGAACGGCCACAGCCCGATCCTGGCGAAGCTTGGAATTAACAACTTCGATGGTGTCCATGCGTTGAACTACGTCCGCTCCCGCGAAACCAGTTCTGACTTCGCCAGGTCACAGCGCCAGCGGGCCGTTATGCTGGCTTTGAAGGACAAAGTTATGAACCTTGGCACCCTCAGTAATCCTGTCAAACTGTCGAATCTGCTGAGCGCCTTCGGCGACAATGTCCAGAGCGACATCAGCCTGAACGACACGACCCGGATGGCCAGCATCATGAAGAAGATCCCGAACAATCAGATCCAGTCTGTCGGTTTGGCAGATCCACCTAATCACTTCCTGACGACGGGCAATATCAACGGACTGTCTACCGTCCAACCGCGGGCTGGTCTGGAAGATTATACGGCGATTCAGGCTTTCGTCCGTTCTAAGATGAAAGACGGCTACATCACCCAGGAAAATGCCAATGTCACCGTACTGAACGGCACCGTGACGCCTGGTCTGGCGACTGACAAGGCCGATGAGTTGAAGTCATACGGTTACAATATCGGTACCGTTGACAACGCACCGACGACAGATTATACGGCTACGACCATCATCGACCTATCGAACGGAACCAAGAAATACACCCTCAATTACCTCAAGAACCGGTATCATGTCCAAACCGTTACCAAGACGTTGCCAGCCGGAATTGTACAAGGCAAGGCGAATATTGTTATAATACTAGGCACTGATGCCCCCGCAACAACTCAGAACTAGAGATAAAATTAAGAACCGGATCAAGCCAGCGGCTGGTATCGCGCCGCTTATTCATGTCGCGTTCCGGATTGCCTTGCCGGTCGCCGTCTTCGTCCTGTCGTCGATCAGTCTGAGTATCTGGGTACCATTACTGGTCATTTTCCTGAGTAAATGGCGTATCTTCGCCGTCCGGATGCGTTTCTGGCCGGCCAACCTGCGGGCTAATGCTATCGATATCATGGTCGGTGTGTCGATCGTCATCTTCATGGCGCATACCGACAGCCTGGGAATACGGCTGATCTGGGCTGTCGTCTATTGTCTCTGGCTGCTGTTCATCAAGCCGCGCTCCGGTATTCCGCCGGTGTCAATCCAATCTGGCATAGGCCAGCTGGCAGCATTGTCGGCTTTGTATCTGGCATGGTCCGAAGGCCCATTGCTCGGATTAGTATTTGCGACTGGTCTGATCTGCTACCTGTCGGCCCGGCATTTCTTTGATAGCTATAATGAGCCGTACGCCAAGATGCTGTCCTATCTGTGGGGATATTTCGGTGCGGCCACAATGTGGGTACTCGGGCATCTGCTCGTCGTCTATCCACGCGCCGATGGCCGGATAGCTATGCCGACATTATTACTGTCAGTCGTCGGCTATACGCTTGGTGCCATCTATTATCTGGAGCATTTTGATAAGTTATCTCTCACGGTTAAGCGTGAACTGTTGTATCTGTGCGGCGGTATCGTGCTGATTCTCCTTATATCACTCTTTTACGAGGGTACGCACCTTATCGTATAGAGACATCGTGTGAGTGGCGGTCGTCGGGCTGGAAATAGTCGGAATTCAGGTAGTTTTCATAATTGTAGCTATAATTAAGCTTATAACGAAAGCAGAACGCCGTAGCAAAGAGGGACAGGGATACGTACCTGAGCTGGCGCTGCAGAGGTAATTAAACAGGAGACATTATGGACGACAAATCTATGGCAGTTACCAAGGACGAGCCAGCGGCTGAGCAACCTGAGGTCCATGCACCGGCGACGGTATCGTCGCGCCGTAGCAGCAGTGCTCCTAGTTCAACTTTTTCGGCGCCGTTTTCCGGGACGATGCGGCGGTTCAAGTATCTGCTGGCTTGCTTTGCTTTGATCCTCAGCCTGGCAACGGGATTCCTGGGCGGCTGGCTCGGCGCAGCCGGACGCGAGAATGTGAATTCACTAAGTAGTACCAGTACCGCCAGCCAGCAGCGTCTGGCGAGCAGTGAAGGCCAGCTCGTCTCGTCGATTGCCAAAAACGTCGGCCCAAGCGTCGTCTCGGTCGACGTCATCAGCCCGGCAGCACCATCGCAACAGGATTTCTTCGGGTTCACCCAGCAGAGCCAGCCTCAGGAAGCGGCCGGTACCGGTATTATCATCTCGTCTGACGGACTGATCGTTACCAACCGCCACGTGGTTCCGGCCGGCTCAACGAACGTCAGTGTCACGCTGTCGGATGGTACCGCACTTGATAATGTCAAAGTTGTCGGCGAGACCAACGCGAACGACAGTCTGGATATTGCCTTCCTGAAAATCAATGATGCCAAAGGTCATAAACTGACGCCGGCCCAGATCGGTGATTCCGGCAAGGTACAGGTCGGTGATGTCGTCGTAGCCATCGGCAACGCGCTCGGCCAGTTCAATAATACGGTCACATCCGGTATCATTTCTGGCTTTGGGCGCTCGGTACAAGCCGGTGACGAGGGCGGCTCATCGGTTGAAAACCTGATCGACCTGTTCCAGACTGACGCGGCCATCAACCCTGGTAACTCCGGTGGGCCGCTGGTAAACAGTACCGGCCAGGTCATCGGTATTAATACCGCCGTCTCCGGACAGGGGCAGAATATCGGCTTTGCAATACCTATCAATGACGTCAATGGCCTCATCAAACAGGTACTGAGGACCGGTAAGTTCGAACGCTCATATCTTGGTGTGCACTACATCCCGCTGACCTCAGCCATCGCCAAGCAGCTCAACCTGTCTACGACCAGCGGCGCCTATGTCCAACCGTCTTCGGATCCCACGCAGCCATCAATCATACCGGATAGCCCGGCAGACAAAGCTGGCCTGAAGGAGAAGGATATCATTACAGCTGTCGATGGCACCAAGATCGATCAGGACCACAGTCTGACCTCGCTGGTCGGCCGCAAAGCCGTCGGTGATGACGTCAAGCTCAGCGTCCTGCGGGGTGGTAAGACCATCAGCCTGACAGCAACTGTCGGCGCTGCGCCGGCCAGCTAAACCGTCAGCCGGCCTTGAACAGCAGGATGAAATCGTCAGTTATAACTAAGTGATAGCCACCGGCCGCAGCTATCAATGCCAGGGCGGCATGCTGGTTCGGCAATGACTCGGTCAGTATATACGACGGCTGTTGTGCGAGCCCAGGTAGTTGGCTGAACAGCTGACGATATAAGTCGAGTCCATCCGGGCCGCCGAATATTGCCAGCTTCGGCTCATGCCCGGCTGCCTGATTAATATGAAAGCCGTCGGGCACGTAGGGTAGGTTACATAGCAGGGCAAGGATGGGTTTGGTGTTGTCGGCCAGCGGTTCGAGCAGATTCCCGGTCCGAAATACGACGTCAACATCGTGTATCCGGGCATTCTGGGCACCAACCACCAGGCAGGCCGGGTCGATGTCGATAGCCATAACCGGATTGTGACGTAGCTCACATTTTGCCGTGATAGCCAGCGCACCGGAACCGGTGCCAACGTCGACAATTAGATTGTGTGCATCATTTGGCAAAGTTTTGAGCAGATCTATCATGGTTTCCGATTCCGGACGCGGCTCGAGTACATTTTTATTTATTGTGAACTCACGGCCATAAAACTCGGTTCTACCCCTGATGTAGGCCAGTGGCTCATGGGCCATACGCCGCTGCACGCGCTGGCGGAGGACACTGATTTGTTCATCTGTCAGCTGAATTTCCGGGTGCGCCAGCAGCAGGGCACGATCCTTGTGCAGGCAATCCTCCAGCAGCACCAGGGCATCGAGACGGGCGGTGGCGATACCAACTCGCGTCAGCGTCGCCGTCGTTTCAGTCAGCCAATTACTAATTTCAATAGTTTTCATAAATTCTGCCCAGAATATCTTCGACAATGAGATCAAGCGGTTGCTTGGCGTCGATTGCAATAGCCCCAAGCTCGATTGCTTGTGCTACAAACGTCTGCTGGTCATGCAGGATCTGCTTCAGCATAGCAGGGTCCTTACCATAGCCGTTAGCCGTACGGGAGAGTATCCGCTGGCTTTGCGTAGTCTCGTCGAGTACCAGAACGAATACCTTGTCGAAGCGGCCGTGAAAGCCGAGCTGATTGGAAGCGCTGCCGCACAGTATCATATCGGGATACGCATTGAGTAAGGCATCGAGGCTGGCCTCGCTCCAATTCCAGCCGACTTTGTTGTAGTCTACATAGCCAGTGTGATCTACCTCTGCCGGTTCACCTGTCGACAGATTCTCCCAACGCGCCAAGCCGGAAACTTTATCACCATCAAAGCAAGTATAATCTCTCTCCTGGAGAGCTTTGGCTATCGTAGACTTTCCACTGCCCGAGCGTCCGGTGACAAGGTATTGACCCATTGTTCAGGCCTCTTGGCTGATCAGCTCATGCTCATAGGCCAACAGGTGTTCGATGAGGTCGTCGATATCGCCGGCTAAGGCGCCGGGGATATTGCTGCGGCTGTAGCTGATGCGGTGGTCGGTAATACGGTCCTGGGGGAAGTTGTAGGTCCGGATCTTCTCGCTGCGGTCGCCTGAGCCGATGAGCTTGTTGCGGGCGTCTGACTGCTGGCGCTGTTCTTCTTCGATCTTCAGAGCCAGCAGGCGGCTACGCAGGACGCCCATGGCCTTGGCCTTGTTCTTAATCTGGGATTTCTCATCCTGGTTGGATACGACCATGCCGGAGGGCAGGTGGGTGATGCGGACGGCGCTGTCTGTCGTATTGACCGACTGGCCGCCGTGTCCGCCGGAGCGGTAAACATCGATGCGCAGGTCGTTCGGACTAATCTCGACGTCAGCTTCCTCGGCTTCCGGGAGGACAGCAACGGTGACGGTACTGGTATGGATACGGCCCTGGCTTTCGGTTGTCGGTACGCGCTGGACGCGGTGCACACCAGCTTCGAACTTCAACTGTCGGTAGGCATCGACACCCCGGACGGCAAAGGTTATCTCCTTGTAGCCGCCGACTTCGTTAGGGCTCTCACTGATAACTTCCATCTTGAATCCATGGACTTCTGCCCACCTTACATACATCCGGTACAGTTCGCCGGCGAACAGGCTGGACTCGTCGCCGCCGGCCGCACCGCGGATTTCGATGATGACATCGCGCTCGTCGTTGGGATCTTTGGTCGTCAGGGCATCGGACAAGGCGCCCTCATTGGTGGTAATCTTATCTGTTAGCTCGGCAATTTCGGCGTCAGCCATCTCTCGTATGTCAGGGTCGCCGGACTCATATAATTCTTTGGCCTGCGTCAGCTGACCCTGCAGATCTGTTTTCGTGTCGAACAGCGCCACGATGCGCTCTGCCTCGGCCCGGCGCTTGGCGAGCTTCGGGTAATTCTTATCGCTATATATATCCGGGTCCTGGAGCTTTTGTTCAAGCTCGGCAAGTTCGTCGCGGTATTTTTGTTCTTTCTGTTCGTTGGCTATTTCCATAGGTATAAGTGTAATGGTTTTAGAGCTCAGTTTATAGAGCTGGACTGATATTCGGGGTGGCTAAACAGATTTCGGCGGTTGTTTATTCAGGCGCTGGGCCATGCCAATCAGGGCGGTCTGCAGATCATTGACCTCGGCCAGCAGGTCATCGACAGGCACTGCCGGGTAGGCCTGACTGATGATGATGAGCAGTGTTTCAGCTTCGGCGGCCGATTGTCGGCCTCTGAGGCAGGCGCTGCGGAAGCCGTCACGGCCAGTGAGGCTGCCGCTGGCCAGGACTGTCGGCAGTGCGACGGCGGCTTGTTGCAGGCTGTTGCTTACACCGAGACGCTCGGTTGCCGGCAGCTGGGCTGTTAATTGGTAAATTTCGCTAGCGAAACGCATGGAACGCTGCCAGATGGGCATATCTTTGAAAGACGGCATAGAACTCATGTCTTCACTATACCTTATAGTAGTTATTACTAAAATTGCTCACGCTTTGATGCGTACCGCCGCTGATGCTCGCAGGTATGCCAGGTGAATCATGGACAATAAAAACGCCCGCTGTGACGATGCGTCAGCGGGCGTGTAGGGCCAGTGCAATATTTCTGGGCAATATTATTGGGCGGCTGGTGAAGGCGAATCAATCTTGGTCTGAACCTGATCGGCAGCTTTGGCAGCTTTATCTGCGGCCCGCTTGACGAGCTTCTGAGCAGCAGCGGCGCGCTTTTCTTTGTTGGCTTCGCCGGCAGCAGCGCGGGCTTTGAACTTATCGACGCGGCCTTCGATGTCGACGATGCGCTCTTCGCCAGTAAAGTAGGGATGCGACGTCCGTGAAATATGTACTTTCACGAGCGGATAATCTACGCCGTCGACGGTAACTTTGTCGTCAGCCTGGACTGTTGAGCGGGTGATGAATTGGTCGCCGTTGTTGAGGTCCTGAAAAACCACTGGGCGGTAGCTGGTTGGGTGTAAATCTTTTTTCATAATCTCGAACAATAGTATCACATCTGTCGCGGCACAGTCAACCGGTCAATGCCGATCGTCAGATTTGTCAGTCCGGGCTTGTTCCTGGCGTTTGCGGGCTTCTTCCTGCATGCTGCGCAGGACCATAGTCTTTAGCGATTCGCCCATATGCTCAGGTATTTCCTGGGGTGCTTCATCCTTGGACTTGAACAATTTATTATGTTTGTGTTCTTCAATATCGTTGTTATCGGCTCCGGTTTCGATAGCAAGCTCCGCATCAGATACAGTGGCTACAACCGGCTCACCGGCTGGAGATGGCGGCAGCGGTACAGGTAGTGGTGGCGTGTTTAGGGGAATTGCCGCATCAGATGGCACCAGAGTCTCAGGCACAGCTGATCCCTCGCCGCTGGCTGGCGGTATGTATTCTGGCGGTATAGCCGGTGGTAGGTCGTTATAGTCTTCGATATATTCCTGGGGTGCAGCTGCGGAGCGGCGCCGGATAATGATGATTGCAACTACCAGCAGTGCCAGTCCGAGACCTGTCAGTATCCAGAAGAGTGGAGACCGGCCGCCGGCGGCTGTCTTGGATTCGTCGACAGAGGTAAGTTTGTCTACATTCACGAAGTAATTGACGTTTGCTTCTTCGGTTTTGACGGCGTCGTCACTGCTGACTCCGCTGGCATCAGCCGAAATAGCCTGGGTGTAGCGCTCACTCTTGTACTGGTAATCGACCTTATAATCACCACTTGGAACAGCGGCGAATCGCAACAAACCATCTTTGTCACTAGTACTCTTTTGCTTCAGACTGCTGATTTGCCCTGGTATATCTTTGATGCCTTTCGACTTGTTATCGACGAAATGGAGGACGACCGCGAAGCCCTTTGTGGTAAACGAAGCTGTTGGTGAGGTTATGGAGGTACCGCCATTATCGCTACGGACTATCTGGTATGAGTAGGTAGTAGACGGTTGGAGGCCGGTCAGATTGACGACCGTATCACCACCGTTTGTCGCCTGATCATCTGATTGCGCATCGAGTATGATCGGGCTGATACCGTATTTGATGTGTAACCCGGCGGCGTTGCCGGCCGGGACTGTCAGCCGGGCTGCAAGCGACCCGGCTACTACGGTTGCGTCGGCATTGCCTGAAATGCCCGGTACTGCCACAGGAGCGGGGGCAGGTGATGGAGTTGGTGTAGGCCGGGGACTAGGAGTCGGCTTTGGCGTCGGAGTCGGCGGCGGTGTTGGCGGAGGTGGCGGTGGCGGAGGAGGAGGTGGAGGGGTAATGCACCAGCTGGAACTACTATATGAATATGTCGAACCGCTCCAGACCATGCTACCTGTCAGTTTGGTACAGCCGCTGCTTGAGATGGTAACGGTGACCGGGCCAGCGTAGTACTGGTACGACCCGGAATCACTATTGGTAGTACCGGCCGCGTTCGTCAGAGCGACTTTTGTCGTCGTCGATACGCCCTGCGCAGAACCGGTATGGTTTAGTACTGCACAGTATTTAGCAGGCGCTGAATTGTTTTTGTAGAGGATGATCGTTCCAGGCCCGGCTGCGCCTGCGGAATTACGGATGACAGCTGACGTGACGGTGGTATATCCGGAGCATGAGCCGGTGAGCGCCGAACTAGTGCCGATCCGCTGGACGCCGATCGAGGCAAATAATGCCAGCACGGCCAGACCGAAACCGACCTGGTACCATTTAAATCTGTGTTGTTTCTGGTTACTCATCTCGCGTGCTGTACGGCATTACTGCTAATGGCCATCCTACATATAATATTGTTATGTTTAACTAAATACTAGTATACCCGAGCCGGCCTGCAAAAAGAATGTTCAGTCCGATTCCACTCGGCCTCTGCCACAACGGTTATGCTATAGTGAATGGTACTAGTAGTGGAGGAAGAAAGATATGTCCCGTTTACCTATCCCTGGCAGTGATGATGGTGGCTGGGGTAGCATCTTAAATGATTTTCTTATGCAAGCCCACACATCGGCAGGGGCAGTCAAAATTGATGCCGTTACAACAGGTGCGATTCAGAACAGCGCGGTGACTGCCGCGAAACTCTCGGCCAGCGGTGGTTCTGGTGGACAGGCATTGGTGTTTGATTCAGCTGCGAGCGGTGGACTATCCTGGCAAACGGTATCCGGCGGTGGTAGCGTGACTGATGCATCGACCAGCACCAAGGGAATTGTGAAGCTCGCCGGTGATCTTGGCGGTACGGCTGATCTGCCGACTGTACCGGGACTTGCTGGCAAAGCGGCGCTCTCCCACACACACGCCATCGCCGATGTCACTGGCCTGCAGACTGCTCTGGACGCCAAGGCAACTGATACGGCTGTCATTCATACTACTGGTACCGAAACCATCGCCGGAGCCAAAACCTTCTCATCGACAATTGTCGGCTCAGTCAATGGTAACGCCGGTACTGCCTCGGCACTACAGACAGGACGCACCATCAATGGCGTGTCGTTCGATGGTACTGCCAATATTACGGTTGCTGATGCTACCAAGGAACCGACGGTCACAGCAGGGAACACCGGTCAGTATTACAGAGGTGATAAATCCTGGCAGACGCTCGATAAAACCGCTGTCGGCCTGGCGAACGTCGACAATACGACTGACCTGAATAAACCAGTCAGCACCGCCACCCAGACAGCGCTCAATCTCAAGGCGGACGCCAGTTCGGTCGGCAACAAAATCATGGTTTATAACGCCTACTCCGATGCGCCAGCGCTGGCTGCCAATACCGTTGTAGTGTCCATCACGGGGTCATAAGAAGTGGCAATTGCTTTTAGTGCCCAAAGCACCGCCACCACCACAAACACCGCTTCGCTGGTTGTGAACGTGCCAACCGGCGTCCAATCCGGCGATTATATGATCGCCTTTCTCCACCAGCAGCTCGGAGACTCGACCGATATCAGCAGTAGTGGTTGGACCAGAATTGGACCGCCTTTCGTGGCAAACGATTCACCGACCCGTATTACCGGCTTTTTTGCGAAATTTGCGACATCTTCCGAGCCCTCGACATATACCTTTAATGTCGTGAGCTCGACCGGGCGTTCCATGGGCTTCATGGCCGCCTATAGTGGCGTTGATACGACTACGCCGGTGGCTTATTCCACAGGCTGGACAGTCGGGTCTACCGCCTCACTCAGCGTTGCCGCCCAATCGGCAACCTCGAATTTATTTACACTAGAGCTATGGGCGGCAAACTTCGCATCCCCGAATTCCTACGCGCTGGCTAGTTATGACGGCGGCTTAACCTTTCTCGGTGACGCCTATAACCCGGCCGGCACAGAGAACACGGGCGTTTCCCGCTCTGCCCTACGGGTGTGGGCCGGTACTGCCCTAAGTAGTGGCGTACCAACGCACAGTATTGCTACAACTGGTACTCCGCAACAGACCTGTTCGGGCATGGTGTGTCTCACAGCCGCTACCACTGGGGGCGGAGGTGCCACGACCACCCCAGTCATCAGCGGACACACCACGGCAACCGTCAGTGGATCATCGAGTACTTTTACGATGGATCCCTCTGTTAATCACATTGGTGCGGCCGTTGCTGTCGGTGACTGGATAATTGCCATTGCCACCTCAGCGACCGGGTCATCGGCCACCCGCCAGCCGACACCTCCCGCTGGCTGGACCAGCATCGTCGCCTTCGGCACGGTGGGCACGGGCACCACTACATTTGGCGTCTGGGCCCACCAGCGCGCCGTAAGTGAAACGACTTACACCTGGACCCAGACAACGACCGAGGGCAATGGTACTTACACGCGCCAGATTTTTGTCAGTAGCGCCGCCGATATCGCCAACTGGATAATCGGCACGTTCCAAAACCGGGAAACCTCTGTCACTACAGTCACCAACATTGCTCCATCTGTTACATCAGTGACCGCCCACACCCTGGGTCTGTTAATTTCCGCCGAGCGCACGCTGGCCGCCGAATCTGACGCTCAGGTGACCTGCGACAACTTCACCAAAAGTTGGTTCGAAAACGCCGTCGACCAATCACTGTTCGTCGCCACCAAGGATATGGTATCGGCCGGGGCTACCGGTTCTGTGACGGTCACGTATCCGAATGCGCATTCCAAAAATGGTGAAGCCGGCATTCTGGCCATCCCCGGCACCGCAGTCACCACGAGCGGCCTGGCCATCAAAGTCAGCAACGGCACTTCATTGGTTGATGCCACGTTCAAGCTGTCCGATGGCTCAGGAGGGCTGGTTACGCCCGGTGGCTATAAGGTGGTCAAGCCCGGCTACGCCACCGTCACCCAGATGTTGGCTCAAAGTCTGTTTTACTGCGCCCACCGCGGTGGTTCAGTCGATTTCCCTGAGATGAGTTTGTTTGCTTACGGCCAATCAGCATTATGGGGCTATCCAGCGCTGGAAATCTCGCTGGCCCGAACATCTGATGGTGTCTGGTTCGGCTTGCATGATGCCTCGCTCGACCGGACATCTCTCGGTACCGGTGGCGGCTCCGGCACGACACTGGTTGCTTCCTCGATGACCTGGTCTCAGGTGCAGGCCTATTCGATTCTTGGTTCGACGGCTACTAATAACACAACGCAGCCTGACCGGCCATATATGCGCTGGGAAGAGCTGATGGCCATGTATTACAACAGTCATGTGCTCTTCGTTGATCCGAAGGCGGCCATCGCCTATACCAGCGAACTGCTGAATATGATGGACGCATTTCCGAGCTCAACCACGAAATTCGTCGCTAAGTACTACGGTGTAGCTGGTAATACTGCTAACACCACTGGTTGGGCCCACGATGCCTCGGCCCGCGGGTACAAGACCTGGGGCTATTTCTACCAGGCAGATGCCGCCAATTTTGCGACGTACCAAGGCCGGTGGGATATACTCGGCATGGATTACAATGCCGACCAGACAAGTTGGGATTCGATTATGTCATACGGCAAACCAGTCATGGGACACATCTGTCCGAATCTGACCGCTGCCAACACGGCGATTACCAAGGGTGCGACCGGTCTGATGGTATCGGGCGTCAAGTCAGTGCTGCCACCGGCAATCAGTTAAATACGTTTACCAGGCATGTATTCAGAAATGAAGACATAACCACTTTTCTTTGTAAAATGAGGTGCTACTATAGTTTAATGCCACACATTACATCCCCTGAACAGCCAGCTACACAGCAAAATCTCGAGGTCGTTTTTGACGAAACATCGGCGCTAGTTGGACATGAATCAGATCATGCCGTCAAACGCTATGCAGATGTCTACGGCTCAGGTCCGGATATGGTAGACTGGGAACATGCCGTCGAAGGTTATTCGTTCACTGCGCCGCATGGTCTGATTGCGGATGCCGCCCCCGATGCCGTCTACTTTTTAGACATAGGTGGTCCGGTAGTGATTAGCGTCGTCGGTGCATATGGTATACCGTTACAGGGGCGGACGATCCAGGTGCCATCATATTGTCAATACGACTATCCCGGCAGAGCTGGCTCAGATTTTGCGAAGCACATTATTACGATTGTTGAGAAAGGCGATAAGCTCGAAGCCAGCCATGCCAAACTGCTGCCTGATATTTCCGGTGAAAATGGCACGGCAACGGTCAAGGACACTGTCAAAGAAATAGACCATGCACACAAAACTGGTGCAGATATTCTCACGGAGCGTGAATGTGACGCGCTTGCTATTCTCGTCGAAGCCCTCGGCCGGACTGGTATTAACAACATCCCCAGCTAAGTCTAGACAATACGACTGCCATCTGTTACTATTGCCCGGTAAACATTAAGCAGTGCGGGAATATATCCTCCTGTGTGGCACCTTGAGCGGACCACCCGGGCACCCGTTACGAAGAGAAAGGAACAAACCTCATGGCTACAGATGTAGACATCAAGAAGTTATTGGAAGCTGGCGCACACTTTGGTCACCAGACCAGCCGTTGGCACCCTAAGATGGCCGAGTACATCCACAGCAAGCGTGGCACTATCCATATTATCGATCTCGCCAAGACTGTGACATGTTTGGAGACGGCGCTCGACCTTATTAACCGCCTGACATCAGAAGGCAAAGAGGTCCTGCTGGTCAGCACCAAGCGCCAGAGCAAGGATATCGTTCTCAAACTAGCTGAAGACACCAAGCAACCTTTCGTCGTTAACCGCTGGCTCGGCGGCATGCTGACCAACTGGCCGACCATCAGTACCCAGATCAAGCGCCTCAAAGACCTTGAAGCCAAGATGGAATCCGGCGAGCTGCAGAACAAGTACAGCAAGCTCGAAGTCCAACGCTTTCAGGAAGAGATTGACGACAAGAACTTCATCTACGGCGGCATCAAGAACATGCCAGCTAAGCCCGGTGCAGTTTTTGTGTTCGACATGGTCCAGGAAGTCAATGCTGTCCGTGAAGCCCGCAAACTTGGCGTGCCTATCATCGGTCTCTGCGACACCAACTCCGACCCATCGAAGGCTGATTTCCCGATCCCAATCAACGACGATGCTATCAAGACTATCGACCTCGTCTGCGACTACGTCCGCAGTGCAATCGAAGCCGGGCAGGCGAAGCGTGAGAAATCTACGCCAGCTCCTGACAAAGATGAAAAACCAGTCGTACTCGGCGCTTAAACGGAAACAAGGTAGTATACATATGCGCCACACAGGTTACCGGAAGCTAGATTACGAGTCTTTTGTGTTGCCTGACGACCTTGAGCGTAGGCAATGGGCATGGCTCAAAGAAGGTAGGCGTGGTTTGGCAGAATTGCCAACCGGCTCTGCGACTGGTGTAAGACAGCTGATTACCGTGACTATCGAAACGATGACTACGCCCGATGCAAATGCGGATGGCGCGATTGTGATCGATTTTCCAAACCTTACTCCAAAAAATAATGACGAAAGGCAAAACTATGGCAATTGATATCGCAGAAGTAAAAAGACTGAAAGACCTGACCGGTGTCGGCCTGACCGACGCCAAGAAGGCGCTCGAAGAGAACGGCGGCGACTTCGACAAAGCCCTCGAAGCAATGCGCAAAAAGGGAATGACCAAAGCCGACAAGCGCGGCGAACGCGAAGCCCGGGCCGGTGTTATCGGTTCGTACCTGCACGACAACCGCATCGGTGTACTCGTAGAAGTTAACTGCGAAACCGATTTTGTCGCCCGCAACGAAATCTTTGCCGGTCTCGTCAAAGATTTGAGCATGCATGTCGCTGCCAGCAACCCGGAATACGTCAGCAGCGACCAGATTCCAGCCGATGTCCACGAAAAGGTTCGTGCGGAATTTGCCGAAAAGCTGAAGATAGAAGGTAAGCCTGAAAACATGGTTGGCCAGATTGTCGAAGGCCAGCTCAAGAAGTACTTCGCCGAGCGCTGTCTGCTTGACCAGCCGTTCATCAAGAACCCCGATCAGACCGTTGGTGACTACGTCAAAGAACACAATGCCCGCCTCGGCGAAAACATCGTTGTTCGCCGCTTTAGCCGTCTGGCTCTCGGTGAAGTTTCCTAGTAACCAAGCACTACCTGTTCAAGTGTTCATAACTTCTCTATAATGAGAGCATTGAAGTAATTAACATAGAGACAACCAGAGTTATAATATGAATCCAACCCAAGTCGTCAGCCAAGCCAAAACTAAATTACAGTCCGCTCTGGAGCATTTCCAGGCGAACCTCAAAAGCCTGCGCACCGGCCGGGCCAGTTCAGCCATGCTGGACGGTGTTGTCGTCGAAGCCTACGGTACGCCGATGCCGCTGAACCAGGTTGCCACGGTGACCGCCCCGGAAGCCCAGATGATCCAAATCAGCCCGTTTGACCCCAGTAATATTCAGGCCATCGCCACAGCTATCCGGAACAACCCAGCCCTTGGCATGAACCCGTCAGATGACGGACGTGTCATCCGTGTGCCTGTGCCGCCGCTGACCGAGGATCGCCGCCGCGACATCGTCAAACAGGTCGGCCAGAAGCAGGAAGAATGCATGATTTCGCTCCGCGGTATCCGCCGCGATGCCTTCGACGCTATCGATAGCGCCAAAAAGGCTAAGGAACTCGGTGAAGACGATGCCAAACGCCTCGAAAAGCAGGTCGACGACGCCCTGAACGCCACCAAGGCCAGCGCCGAAGCCGCGGCCCGCGCCAAAGAAACCGAAATCATGACCGTCTAGTCGACGACGTATGGCATGTATGCTAGAGTATCCAAATTATGTCTGCCGCTGAAGCTTCTGACGTATTATCTCTGTCCCGTACTGAATGGATGTCTTCCACGGGCAAACGAATTTACGAGGATTATTTTGCCTACCTGATCAATATAACCCCGGTAGAGCCTATCGAACGGGCCGAACTTCGGCCCCGGGCTCAGGGGCTGATGATCGTGGCGCAGGATGTAGCAACCAGGTTCATCGATAGCGAAGCCGTGTCCGAGCAAGTCTCGCCGCTCACAAGCTATGAAACAGAAATACTGCACTACACCTCAGCCGACGAAATGGAGGTTCTGGCAGGTCCCGATACGCCGGATACGCGCATCAGGAGCAATAACGTAGATTCGCTGATATTCGCCAACAAGATAACTATGGGTATGGCACTCGACGCATTGAACGGCGTAGGTTGTGTTACCTATGTGACGCTGTTTCAAGCGGTGTCCACAATTCTCAGAAATGAGCACTTTGGCGAGGCGATTGATGTATTTGCAACGACCGGCTTTGCTGTTCTCGGACCTAATGTCCCGGCTGCAGGGAATATCGGGAATGATGATCATACGTCAGATTATAGCCTGCGCCGCATAAAGCAGGCGTTAGGATATCCGACTACGAAACGAGCCGTATCGCTCACGCCGGGCGTATCCAGAATTCCAGAACTCATTGACGTAGAAATATCCGTCGATCCTGTCTTTCAGAAGGGGCTGGTCCAGAAGCTGCGAGACCAAAATCATAACGTACGTCACGGTGCAGGTGGGGATCTGAAACGATATGCTGTTGTAAAAAGGCATGACACTAAGCCTGGCTTTTCGAGGGGCTGTCCGGTCATGCATGGTCCTACTTTCGGTCTGCTGCGCAATTATCTGGCGGACGTCGTCGACGCGACAGCCCTGGATCTGGGATATTGATAGTTCTCAAATATTATTGTGATTTCCGGTATACTGATGTAAGTATGACAGAAGCTACTCCTATAACCGTGCCGCGGCATCTCGGTCTGATCCTGGATGGTAATCGCCGTTGGGCGCGTGCCCGCGGCTTGCCGCTGATGGAAGGGCACAAGCAGGGCTATGAAACGCTACGTACCATATCTGATGCGGCCTTCGCCTCAGGTGTGGAATATGTATCAGCCTATGTCTTTTCGACTGAGAACTGGAACCGCAGTGCTGATGAAGTGAAATACCTCATGAAGTTACTGCTATGGGTCGTGAAACACGAGCTGGAGAATTTTAATAAGCACGGTATCCGGTTGCAGACGATGGGCTCGAAATTCCGCCTGGGCAAGGCGTTGGTCAAGGCGATCCACGAAGCTGAAGTCAAAACCAAGAATAATACCAGCGGGACATTGCTGCTGTGTCTGAATTACGGTGGTCAGCAGGAGATCGTCGATGCCATGAAGCGGATCGTGGAGGCTGGAACACCGGCCGATCAGATAACACCGGAACTGATCAGTCAAAATCTGTACGCTCCAGGCATTCCGCCGGTTGATCTTATCATCCGGACGTCGGGTGAGCAGCGCCTCAGCAATTTCATGCTCTGGGAAGGCGCCTACAGCGAGCTGATGTTCACGCCGACACACTGGCCGGACTTTAGTACAGCCGAGCTTCAGGAAATGTTCGTAAAATATAGCAAAATACAGAGAAGGTTCGGGGGAAAATAAGCGTGCTGTTATTAATCATTGGTCTTGTTATGTTTATTGGTCTGGTCGTGGTGCACGAATTCGGACATTTCGTCATGGCTCGCCGCAACGGTGTTGACATCGAAGAGTTCGGCATCGGCTTCCCGCCGCGGCTCTGGAAAAAGCGCATCCACAGTGCGAAGGGCGATTATAACTTTACTATCAACCTCTTGCCGCTCGGTGGTTTCGTCAAGATGAAAGGCGAGCACGACGGTGATACGGAGCCCGGTACGTTCGGCGCCGCATCACTTGCCGGTAAGACGAAGATTATGGCCGCCGGTGTCGCCATGAACCTACTTACGGCCTTCGTACTGCTGACGTTGCTGGCGCTCATCGGTATGCCGAAGCTGATTGATAATCAGTTCACGGTCAAAAGCGATACCAAGATTACCAGGCAGGAGATAATCATCGGCGGCACTGAAAAGAAATCGCCGGCATCCAAGGCTGGCATCCAGCAATCTGATCATCTCGTATCAATCCAACCGAGCAATTTCAAGCTACCGAATACCTGCCAGAGTGATACAACAAATGCTGAATTCTGCGGCGGCCAATTCGTCGTAAAGTCTGCCAAAGACCTGTCGGCTGCAACCAAAAAGTTTGCCGGACAGCAGGTAGTCGTGAAGTACACACGCAGTGGTGATCCGAAGCAGGCAACAGTAACACTACGCAGCACCGCCGAAGTGGAAGCCAGCAAAAAGACTGGCAATTCCAAAGGCTACCTTGGTGTTTTTCCGTCGGATTACACTCTGCAGCGTTCAACATGGTCAGCGCCGATCGTCGCCGGCGGTCTGATCAAACAATTCACGGTCCTGACATTCCAAGGACTTGGCAAGGCCGTCAAGGGACTGGGCAGCTTGGTTGCCGGCGCAGTCACTGGTAACAAGACAGCTCGGCAGCATGGCCAGACGAATGCCTCAGAGCAGGTCTCCGGGCCGGTCGGTATATTCGTTATCCTGAAGGATGGTAGCTCGCTCGGTTTCCAATTCGTACTGCTGATCATCGCTATTATCTCGCTGACGCTGGCTATCATGAATATCCTGCCGATTCCGGCACTCGACGGTGGCCGATTGTGGCTGACGCTGTTGACCCGGGGTATCGGTAAACCGGTCTCCAGTGAGAAGGAAGAACTGATTAATGCCAGCGGTTTCGTGTTCTTGATGTTGCTGATCGTCCTGATCACAATCGTAGATGTAAAGCGTTTCTTCTGATAGACAGTCGGCAAAAATGACTAATGAACAACCGGCGCTGACGCCAGCCAAGCAGACTGACAAACCAGGTTTCCCATTTTCGCCGCTTGCCAGTATAGCAATCGTCGTCGGTGTGTATTTTGGTGCGATGATCAGCAGTCAGTTAGTCATTAGCCTCTATCCGATGCTGGCAGGCTGGTCGACCAGCCGCACTGATGATTGGATCGCGCACTCAGCCGCAGTACAGTTCCTGTATGTCTTGGTTGCCGAAGCACTGACCGTAGGACTGCTGTACTTATTTATGCGCCGCCGCAAAGTATCTGCCAGCAGTATAGGGCTGTTGCGGCCCCGGCTGCGCAACTTCGGCATAACGCTGCTGGCGTACCCGCCGTATTTCGTCCTGAACGCTGTGGCGGCACTGACTGCCCAGGCTTTGCTCCATGTTGACACCAGCCAGCAACAACAGACCGGCTTCGAATCGGCGCATTCGACGACAGACCTGATACTGACATTCGTCAGCCTGGTAATCCTGCCGCCGATTGTCGAGGAGATAGTTGTGCGCGGCTTTCTCTTCAGCGGACTGAAGCAGGGAATGTCTGTCGTTAAGGCGGCAATCCTGACAAGTGGTATCTTTGCATTAGCTCACCTGCAATTCGGCAGTGGGGCGCCGTTACTCTGGGTCGCGGCTATCGACACCTTCATCCTGTCGCTGGTCCTGTGCTTCCTGCGCCAGAAAACCGGCAGCCTGTGGGCCGGTATCGGTCTGCACACTCTCAAGAATGGTTTGGCATTCGCAGTTATCTTTATCCTGCCACGCTTACACTTTAGTCACTTCAGCCTGTTCTAAGCCACAAAATGATATATTTTAGCAGGTCAGTCGTGTACAATAGCTGCAGCATGAACAAACACTGTTCCTACACTCTTATCACGATGCTCCCGCCCCGGCGGCCGATTTTATAATACCCACCAGTTCCATCGTTTTTATAACCCCCCCATAATTAACAGAGTAACAGAGCAACCATTTTAACAGATTAGATATTACCTAAGCCGATAGGCAGATAACCACGCAGGTACCACCATGAGATCATCACAATTATTTACCAAAACCACCAAGAATGTCCCGGCGGATGAAACTGCCAGGAATGCCCAGCTTCTGATTCAGGCTGGATATGTCTACAAGGTTATGGCGGGCGTCTATGCCTTTACGCCGCTTGGCCTGAGGGTAGTTGAGAATATCAAGCAGATCGTCCGGGAGGAAATGGATGCTATCAGCGGCCAGGAACTGATTATGAGCAGTCTGCAGAAGCGCTCGACCTGGGAAGCCACTGGCCGCTGGGATGATGATGTCGTCGATATCTGGTTCAAATCGAAACTCAAAGACGGCACTGACGTCGGTTTTGGCTGGTCGCATGAGGAAGCCATCATCGAGATGTTGAAACAATACCTGAGCAGCTACAAAGATCTACCGATAAATGTCTACCAGTTCCAGACCAAGCTTCGCAACGAGACCCGGGCGAAGAGCGGAATTATGCGCGGCCGCGAATTCGTCATGAAAGATATGTATTCCTGTAATCTGGACGCCGAACAGCACGAGAAGTTCTATCAGGCGACGATTGATGCCTATATGCGCATTTACGACCGTCTGGGCATCGGTGAGGATACGTATGTGACATTTGCCAGCGGGGGAGCGTTTACCAAGTTTAGCCACGAGTTCCAGACAGTCTGCGATGCCGGCGAAGACAGTATATATCTGGGTAAGGACAAAAACGGCAGGACGATCGCTGTTAACGAAGAGGTCGGCGACGACGAGACTCTGGCTGATCTGGGCGTCAAGCGTGAAGACCTGAAGAAAGTTAAATCGGCCGAAGTCGGCAATATTTTCAACTTCGGTACGCAGAAGTCCGAGGATACCGACTTCACCTTTACAAACGAACAGGGCGAGAAACAATTCGTCCATCTTGGCTCCTATGGCATTGGTATTACCAGGGTAATGGGAGTCATTGTCGAGAAGCTTGCGGATGACAAAGGATTAGTCTGGCCAGAAGCCGTGGCGCCTGTTAAAGTGTATCTGGCTCGTCTGGGTGATACCCCTGATGTTACCGATTTGGCAGATAACATTTACGACGAATTGACAAGTAAAAAAGTTGCTGTATTATACGATGACCGAGATGTAAGAGCCGGCGAAAAATTCGCTGATGCCGACCTTCTCGGCATTCCGTACAGAGTTGTTATCAGCAGCAAGACTATCGAGACAGGCAGCTTCGAAGTCAAGGCCCGCGCGTCCGGGGAGACGCAGCTCATTAGCAGACAAGAGCTTATGCGACAGCTCGGTGCCTGAGGTTTACCTCGGCTCCGGCTTGAAATACACGAATACCATTAATGATAATAGCGTAGCGATACGATCATAAGGAAAGAAAAGGGAACGACATGAAAAAATTGTTTCATCTGACACAAGACGGAGTAGCCGAACTGAAAGCTGAGCTGGCACGATTAATCGGTGCTCGCGTCGAAGTGGCTGAACACATCAAGACCGCCCGCGAATTTGGAGACTTAGCCGAAAATGCCGAGTACCAGGTAGCCCGCCAGGAACAGGAAAAGAACGAAACCCGCATCGCCGAGCTGGAGCACATCGTCGGCAATGTTGAGATAATCCAGGCTACAAAGGGCAGCTCCAAGGTCCGCCTGGGCTCCAAGGTCCAATTAGAAGGCCACAGCGCCAAGAACAGCAAGCTCAAGGAATTCCAGGTTGTTGGCACCGTCGAGGCCGATCCGTTGGAAGGCAAAATCTCTGATGAGTCACCGATAGGCAAAGCGCTGATGGGCAAGAAACTTGGCGACGAAGTCGAAATCAAGACTCCGGCCGAAACAACCGTCTACAAAATTGCCGCTATCGCCTAGGTTGTAGCACTGTTAGCAGTTATACTAAGGGGCAGTATGGCAACACTCAAAGAACTCAGAGGCGAGCGGCTGCGTAAACTCGACGAGCTTAAGCAGCTCGGTATAAACTCGTACCCGGATTATGTCGAACGGACGCACCATGTTTTCCAGGTGGTCGACGGCTTTGATACATATCAGGGTGAGGATGCCACCGTTGTAGGCCGCATCGTCAACATTCGTAAGTTCGGCAAGATCGCTTTCGTGGTCATCAAGGATGAGAGCGGGGAACTGCAGTTATTCCTGGGTTCCGAAACATTGCAGCCGCTGGACGCAGCCAAGAATCAGCTCGGTCTGGCGCAGCTGTCGCTGCTGGACGCAGGCGACTTCATTGAGGCGACCGGTCCGATTATCAAGACAAAGACCGGGGAAATCTCTATCGATGTCAGATCATTGCGACTTCTTACCAAATCTCTCCGCCCGATGCCGACCAAACAGGACGGCTTCACCAACAAAGAAGAACGCCTCCGCCGCCGCTACGTCGATATGAACGTCAACGACGATGTCCGCCAGCGCTTTGTTCGCCGCAGCACATTCTGGCAGGCAACCCGTGATTTCCTGAACCAGAACCGCTTCACTGAGGTCAATGTGCCCGTCCTGGAACACACCACCGGCGGTGCTGACGCTAACCCCTTCGTGACGCATATGGACGCCCTCGACCAGGACTTCTATTTGCGCATCAGCCACGAACTGCCGCTGAAGCGTCTGCTGGGCGCCGGCTTTGAACGGGTCTACGACATTGGTCCGCGCTTCCGCAATGAAAACTACTCCGACGAGCATCTGCCGGAACACATTGCCATGGAATGGTACGCTGCCTACTGGAACTGGCGTGACGGTATGAAATTTATGACTGAACTGTATCGCCATGTCCTGCAGACTACATTTGGAACATTGCAATTCAAATTAAACGGAAGAGACAACAATTTTGACGTTGATTTGAGTAAAGACTGGGAGGAATGGGACTATGTGGAAACTATTCAAAATCGGTATGGTATTAATCCCCTGGATTGTACGATTGAACAGGTTAAGAAAGCGCTCGCGGACAACCATTTAGAAGTCGAAAAGACCGAAAATATCGCCCGTGGCGTCGACAAACTCTGGAAAAACATCCGGAAGGATGTCGCCGGGCCGATCTGGCTGATCAATACGCCGTTATTCATCAGCCCGCTGGCAAAGTCTAACCCAGATCGTCCGGAGACCGTCCAGCGTTTTCAGGCCGTCGTAGCTGGCAGTGAACTGTGTAACGGTTTCAGCGAGCTGAACGACCCGCAGGAGCAGCTGCAGCGCTTCCTGGAGCAGCAACAGATGCGCGAGGCCGGTGATGACGAAGCAATGATGCTCGATATCGATTTCGTCGAAATGCTGGAATACGGCATGCCGCCAGCCTGTGGCCTTGGTTTCAGTGAACGGGTGTTCTGGATCTTCGAAGGTGTCACGGCCCGTGAAGGCGTCCCATTCCCCCAGCTACGCCAGGAAGTTGACGAAGTTACTAAAATGATATATCCTGATATAAAATTCTCATAATCTTATACTAATCAAGGATATACTATGGCGTCCCGACGACCACCCCGACGGAATTATGGCACTTCTGTTACTGCCCGGATACTTGATAACCTGCACACCATTTGCGAGGGCGAGTTGGGTGGCAGTTTGGAGTATGAAAAACACACCGATTGGAGGGGTTATCCTGATGTCTACGGCTGCAGGATAACCTTGGCCGGTCTGGCGCTGGATTTGAAAGGTGAAAAACCCAAGGATGGATTCGCGATCCGCACTGTCATGCTGTCAGTAAATGCCGATGGCGAGGAAGTCACCCTGCCGGTCACGGCGACAGGTCTGCCGGACAATGCAGAACGAAAAACAGACGGCTTTGACAGCCTGGTCCTGAACACCCTAACAGCGGCCGTAAAGCATCGGAGAAAATACGTGCGGCATCCACCGGCGAAAGCCGACCGGGTTGCGCTGTATGAGGAAGCTCAGCGGATAAATGCTGACTTCGACTCCGTTGCCGCGGCTATCTTGCTGGGCACTTGCGTGGACGAAGACTTGTCTTATCAGGTATGACGCGATATTGTGTAGGCATAAATAATCAGGAAGACTTAGTATGGCTCGAATTGAATCCTGGATGACGGACGGCATGACACGTGGCGAGACGCAGCAGCGATTTTTAGACCTCGCCTATACTATAGGTCTGACGGAACAGGGAAGCGGCCTGGTAGTTCGCAGCGAGACCAGCGAGCTGACCCACACGATACTATGCGACTGGGAATCACAGCCTGACATTATGTGTCCTGGCCTCAGCGTTTATGCTGTCTATAAGGGTGCCAGGATTGCCACCAGCCACATGAAAAGGTATGCGACGCCGAAACTACAGTTTGCGACTTTTGAACTGACCGACGAAGGTATCGGGCTGACCGTGAATGCCGACGACGATCCTGATGTCTACGAAGACCGCGGCTCCCGCGACATGTTAGCTGGAGCCCAGGATTATTTCGTCCATCCTCACCATCTCTGTATCGACGCTTTCACCGCACAACGCCCGGTCCCGGCTGACCGGCCGCAGGTC
This sequence comes from Candidatus Saccharibacteria bacterium UBA5148, assembly GCA_002413835.1. Classification (GTDB taxonomy): domain Bacteria; phylum Patescibacteriota; class Saccharimonadia; order Saccharimonadales; family UBA4665; genus UBA4665. The sequence continues at coordinate 28,893 of DHXU01000003.1, forward strand.
ACGGTAACCGACAGGCGAAGAATCGTTGGTATGCCAAGCCAATTTCCCGACCGGTTTCCTGAGTAAATTGCGTATCCGTCTGCAGATAATAAAATCCCCTCGGCCAGTCAAGTCCGAGGGGATTTTATGAGTTGCGGCCAGTCATAGCCAAGCACCCGTACCTTATCTATAGCTTAGACAGGGACGCGGCGCTTCAGGCTCACGAAGTAGCCGAGTTGCTGACCTGGATCGTATATTCCAGAATATCGCCGGATTTGGCACCCAATGACGTGCCGGGTGTGTTGGCATCAAAGTCGGCGCTCTGAGTCGTCAAATCCCTGACAGATTTGATAATAACACCGCGCGGGTGCCATGCTGACACGGGGCTGACAACAGATCCGGCAACGATTATCGTCAATAAGCTTGCGCTCGTGAGTTTAGTACGTTTACTCATAGGTCTTACGTCTCCTGAAGTGTTCAACACTTCACACTAAAATACATTGCACATATTACCATAAATATATAATATTGTCAATATACTGGTACGCCCGAAGCTAAAACGCGCCATATACTGAAAATTTGAGTACAAAAAGTTTACAAACCTCTAAAGCTTAGTCATAATGCACATATAACATTAGTCCTGACGGGAATGTATGAAGATAAGAGGGCCGGGAAATACACATACCAGAACTGCGCTGTTGCTACTAGTAGTTATGCTGGTTTCGATCGGCGGGGTCCTACTTATACGCGCCAGCCAGGCGGCCACCGGTTTTATATCTAATGAACCGGAAACAGGCCAGGTAACCGCCCCGGCTGTATCCGGGACAGATAGCACCGCATCTGGCGGAAAATACATCAAGTTCCCGGCAACGCCCGGGATCGCACCATACGGTGTCGCTGACTACTGCGCTCTGGAAGGCACGAATACGGTCATATATGGCTGGGCCTATGATCCTGACAATACGGTCGCCAGTGATCCAAGTGTGACTGTTACTGTCAACGGTGTAAGCAAGACAGTACCAACCGATCAGACTGACTACCGACTGGCGCCTATTAATGATTGGATTGATACCTACCGGTCCGGTGATGCCAAACCGGGCAGCTATGGCTTTCGTGCTGTCTACAGCGGCCTGTCCAAGAGCACGGTCTATACCATATCAGGAATCATCAGCAATGTTGGCGGTGGTGCCAATGCGACACTGGGCATCAATACTGGCGGACTCCTGGACGGTAACATCGCGAATACATTTATTGGCAAGCAGCTTCCGTCAGAATGCCTGTCCGGCACGGCTCCGGTAGCCAAGACCCCCTGTGGTAATGTCATGCCGATTCCGACCAAATACGACCATGTGTTGTGGATATATGAGGAAAACCACACCTACAGCCAGGTCATAAATAATGCCAATGCGCCGTACATGACTAGCCTGGCAAAAGCTTGCGGCTCATCGTCGCAATATTACGATAACCTGCCTTTGAATGAGTTGTACCCTGGAACGACCACGATCTTTGCGCATTCCAGCATCTCCTATAATGCCGACTCAGCCGGCTCCGACTGTACCTACGGTAATGGAGCACATGGTACCGAATGCTGGCTATCGGTAAGCAACACATTTAAACACAACTTACCCTGGAAGACGATTTTCAAGCAGGTAACAGAGAAGGGCGGTACCTGGCGCAATTATGAGGAATCCGCACCCGGTAATTGTTATCCGACAGATTCAGGACTGTATGTCTGGGACCATAATCCGGTTGTGAACTTCACTGTCAATAACGGCGACTGCGCCGCCAACGACCTAGCTATTCCCGGTATCGTCTGTCCCGATAAGGCCGTCAAGTGTAACACGGCGCCAACCGGCAGGCTGATAAACGACATCAATGCTGGCACACTGCCGACTTACGGTGTAATTATTCCGAACCTTAATAATATGATGCACAACGGTACGGTCAACCAGGCCGACATCTGGCTGAAGACGTACCTGACAGCGCTATTTGCCAGTACTGAATACAAAAAGGGCCGGACGGCCGTCTTTGTCATCTGGGATGAGCCATTCTCGCGGACAGCAACCATGCCATTCCTGGCGATCTCCGCGACAGCTAAGGGCGGCATCGTCACCACTCAAGCGAACAATTACACTGTCTTAGGCAATACTGAAGCTATGCTGGGCATTACTGAACGTCTGGGCTGCGCCAGCGGAACGCCGCCGCATGCGCCCGGCCTGGCACCTCCGGCGGGTAGCAGTTGCTTCCAGGGTGCTGGCACCAACTTAAGAACACTGTTTCACATGTAAGGATTAGAAGATGAGACTGCACAATCCATTCACAACCAGACGATCGGCAATTCTAACTTCAGCTGTTATCGCTGCAGCAGTTATCGGCGGCGGGATGATCTACGCCCATTCGTCGTACTATGTGCCGTCAGGCTCATACGCCCAGGCCGAAGACGTCCGTCCGGGTCAGGGCGGTTTAGCCGGCAACACTATGGTCACTATTACTGGTAAAGACTTCGGGCCTGGTACCGAAGTACGTTTTGGAACGGTTACGGCCCGGACAGTCAAAATCGTCAGTAGTACATCCATAGTAGCGACGACCGGTGCTGCCGGGGAGCCAGGGATTGCTGACGTTACCATTACTCGACATGGCAAGATCCATACTCTGGTTGGAAGCTTCCGCTACTCGGCTGAGATGAAAATCATCTCCGTGACTCCAGCCACCGGGCCGGCTACGGGTGGTCAGGAAGTAATTGTCCGTGGCACGGGCTTTGCCAGAGATAGCTATATTGATCTTGGCGGGGCACATGTCACTAAGCTGACATTTGTGAACGCTAACACCGTCAGGGTTGTCACCACCCCCCACGCCCCTGGTGTGGTAGATGTTAATGCCACAAACAATGATGACTCGGCATTTCTGGAAGCGGGCTACACCTACCAGTAGACACTGTAGGCTTGGTATTATACGACAATATATTTTCAGGCGATCAGTCAGACTGGAACGACCAAGTCATCGCCGAAGCCGTCGGCTATTGAGCGCGTCAAGAAAGACTTCTCGAATTACGTCGTATTCTGGCGCGACGTCAGCGTTACGGAATAGTCGCTCCGCGTTAGTCTTCGAACGGCTTCAGCTTGGCGCTGAATTTTTGGCGTAGTTTCTGGACCTTTGGGTTGATAATAGCCATGCAGTAGCCGGAATTAGGGTTGGTATTGTAATAATCCTGCATAGTTTCGTCCGCCGGCCAGAACCTATCGTAGGCAACCAGCTGCGTCACAATCGGGTCATCCCATATATCAGCGGCAAAATGCGCAATCATGTCCTCGGCAGTCTGTTTCTGGACCTCATTGTGGTAAAAGATTACCGAGCGGTACATCTCGCCGATGTCATAGCCCTGGCGGTTGAGGGTCGTCGGATCGTGCATCGTGAAAAATATTTCGAGGATCTCCTTGTACGATACGATTTTCGGATCAAAGCTGACCTGGACGCATTCAGCATGCCCGGTCTTGCCGCCGTAGACATCTTCACTGGTCGGATGTTCGTGGTGACCGCCGCTGTAGCCCGAGACGACGCTAGCTATGCCCACGACGCGCTGGTAGATCGCCTCGAAGCACCAGTAACAACCACCGCCAATTGTAGTGAGTTCAGTCATAGGTACTAGTATATAGCTATTTTGCTCGTCCCGTTGAATCGTTACATATATTCAAATCTGTATTATAATAATATCTATCTTTAGCTAATCGGAGTTGAAAATGTCAGGTGAATCGAACATGCCCCATGATGAAATGGGTGACCAGGTAATGGGCAAGGTTGGTCAAAATACAGATCCCAGTACACGCCAAGCTAATTTTGATGACTTGGCAGAGGCCGCCAAGCGCCACCAACACTCTGTCGTGACATCACGGCATGCCAGCAGAGACCGGCAGGGCCAGACCGGCGCCGAGATTCTTGGTGAACTTAAGCAGAATGCTCTCAATCAGCTGGCAAGGCTAGGTAGATTCCTGACGGGTATTGCTCCTCCAAAGACTGACCAGCCAGCTCACCAGCCTGCCCAGCGGGCACCGCTAGCCGCCACTCCAGACTCAAGCCGCCAAACACCCACCGCAGATTCCCCTGAAGCACAGTATCAGCAGGGTGTGGAAAGTCTTCGTGATGTACGCTACAACACCGATACACAGCAGTATGATTCCTAAAGCGGCCGGTTCCGGCCGGTTATAGTAGCTGACCGGACAGCAATCCTTGTATACTGGTACTAACATATGGCAGCCATACTATTCGACTTTGATGGGACTATCGCCGATAGTTTTGAGTATGTGGCGACATTTCTGGAGCGCCACGTCCGACGCGGGCATCCGCTGACTCCTGAGGAGAAGCAGACGCTGCGCGGCATGACTATGCACCAGATGGCCAATCATCTGGGCTGCCCAGCCTGGCGGCTGCCGATCCTGTTTATTATCGGCCGGCGAGCCATGGGCAAGGCGATTTATGACGTGCCGGTCTTCGCAGGCATCGGAAAAGTCATCGAGCAGCTGCACGCCGAAGGCCACGTGCTGATTGTAGTCAGCAGTAATAACAACCGAAATATCAACAAATCACTCAAACAACACCATCTGCATAAATATTTTACCGACATCTACGGCAACGCCGGATTCTTCGGTAAGCGGCGGGCCATCCGGGCCGTGCTATGGCGCAACCGGCTGAAGCCCGAAGATGCCATATACATAGGTGACGAATCGCGCGACGTCGAGTCCGCCAAAGCCGCCGGCATCCGTGTCATCGCCGCCAGCTGGGGTTTCGACAAGGCCGATATACTGGCTTCTCACAATCCAACTGCTATCGCCCATGCGCCGCAGGACATCATCCGGATACTGGAAGATATATGAATGAAACAGTAGTCATCGATAAACTCGTCCACGGCGGCCAGGGCCTCGGCACGCTGCCTGATGGCCGCAAAATCTTCGTCTGGAACGCTTTGCCGGGCGAGACCGTCAATGTTCGAATTATTAAGACCAAGAAGTCGTATGCCGAGGGTATTGCCGAAGAAATCATAACGGCGTCGGCTGACCGGATCGGGCCGTCTGAAACAAACTACCTGGCGACATCACCGTGGCAGATGATGACCTACGATGCCGAGAACACATATAAGAAGCAGATCGTCGACGAGCTGTTTGTCCATGATGGTGTGATGCTGCCGTCCTATGGCGCGGTCATGCACGACGACCGGCAGTGGAATTACCGCAGCAAGATGGAGTACAGCTTCTGGGGTGATGACGACGGCCTGCACCTGGCATTGCACCAGCGTGGCAGCCACGGCAAGCAGATAGTGCAGGGCAGTAAGCTGGCGCTGCTGGCCGTCGACAAGGCGGCGAACGCAATTTGTGCTCAGTTGAACGCTCTGAATGACGGCAAAGGCGCCCGCGCCAGTGATCTGAAGACAATTATCGTGCGCTGCGATCAAGCTGGTAATGCAGTTGCAGCTTTATTTACCAAACTCGACAAATTCAAGGAGTTAACGCTACCGCCAGAGCTGAAGGGTCTGCGTGTCTACCATTCCAACCCGAAGAGTCCGGCGTCGGTTCCGACCAGGTTATTATACGAACTCGGCGACTGCTTGTTGCATGATGAACTACTTGGTAGACAATTTGTATACGATGTTGATTCATTCTTCCAGGTCAATCTGCCGGTTTTCGAGATGGCGCTGCAGGTTATCAAAGACCACGTCGACGAGCCGGCCATCATAGATATGTACGCCGGTGTCGGCTCGATAGGCCTGAGTGTCGCCGGCGAAGCCGTCGACCTCGTTGAACTCGATCCGGCCAGCGTCCGCATGGCGGCGCAGAACGCCGAAGGCGCCACGCTGGACGTCCAGGTCATCGAAGCCTCGACCGAAAAGGCCCTGGAGTACATCACGGGCGACAAGCCGGTGATCTTCGACCCACCCCGCGCCGGCCTGCACGACAAAGTCACGGCCCGGGTGCTCGAAGTATTGCCACAAAAGGTGATCTACCTCAGTTGTAACCCGGCCACCCACGCCCGCGACCTGGCACGATTACAGGTTGCGTACGATATTACCCATTTCGAAATCTTCAATTTCTTCCCACGGACGCCGCACATCGAGACGCTGGCGGTGCTGACACGACGACCCGACCCGCGTAAGTAGGTTGCTCGACTTGCTTATTTAATGAACTATGGTGTAAAATATAGGTATCATGGGAATAAGATTTCTTGATATCCTACGCAAGCCAGTAGTTGGGGTTCCTGCCCTGGTGGTCGCGGCAACTGCAATAGCGGCAACTACTTTAGTGTCTAGCCCTAAGCCAGTGACTGAGGCTATCCCGCGGACAACTCCGAGACCATCGGCAGGCCCGGCGGATGTCCAGCGCGGTAATACGGCGGCAGCAGTTTTAGCTGGCGTAATCAAAGACGGCTGCGATACGGTGTATAAATCGATTAAGGGTGGCCATTTTGCAGATACTGACACGACAACTAGCCAGTATCACCTGAGCCAGGGCGGCTATGTAGTGTTCAGGCGCATTGGTCAGGCTGGTCTCGTCCAAACATTCTTTGCGGCCCAGCAGGGTACGAAGCCTGTGCGAGCTGCCTGCGCCTTGAATGTGACATACCTGGAGTTTGATCGTAGGAAGGATTGCGGCGAGTATGCATCCAGCCAAACACTAAGAGATATTACGCACGTCAATGCTATTCAAATCACCCGACTTACGAGCCCGACTAGCGATATTCAAGCGTCGGCCTTCAAATTGAAAGCTACATTGGCTGACGACCCGCTTGATGTACCAAATCGCCTGGACATCTACAACCAAGGCACAGACTTGCACCCATTCATACATGAGCCATTCACAGCAGCAGATCGGGCGTTCGCTGACAGGTTCGCTGCGTTCGCTCGTTCGGTGATGGACGTGTCAATCGCCAGCAAGCCATAATCCCCGACGTCAGCTGTCCGGCTGTTATACTGATAAGATGCCGAACAACTACTGGAGGGAACGCAGTCAACCGTACAAACCGGGTCAAACCGCGCCGTTCAAGGTGTCCCGCAGCAAAATTGAGCTCTTTATGCAGTGTCCGCGCTGTTTCTGGCTCGATGTCCGCTTGAAGATTACCCGGCCCAGCAGTCCGCCGTTCAATATCAACAAAGCTATCGACGAACTCTTCAAAAAGGAGTTCGACAGCTACCGCAGCGCCAAAAAGCCGCACCCCATCATGCTGGAATATTCGGTGGCGGCGATTCCGTTTGCCCACGACAAGCTCGGTGAGTGGCGCGAGAACTTCGTCGGCGTCGTAGCCCAGCACAAACCGACCAACTTGCACGTCTTCGGTGCCGTCGACGACCTCTGGGTTGATCCGGACGGGCAGGTCATCGTGGTTGATTACAAGGCGACCAGCAAGGCCAAAGACGTCAGCATCGACAGCGACTGGCAGATCAGTTACAAGCGCCAGGTGGAGGTTTACCAGTGGCTGTTACGCCAGAACGGCCTGCCGGTCAGCGACACGGCCTACTTCGTCTATACCAACGGCCGGATGGACAACGATGGCTTTTATAACAAGCTGGAATTCAAAACAAAACTGATTCCGTATACTGGCAGTGACTCCTGGGTCGAGCCGACATTGCTCAAGATGAAAAAATGCATGGACAGCGATGATATGCCGCCGGTCGGCGACCACATCATGGGCGGGGAGTGCGAATTCTGCGCCTACGCCCGAGAACGCGCCAAACTGACCATCAAAGCCTTGCAGACAAAGGATCTCAAGAAGACAGCCAAAAGCTAAACTGGATGCAGTCCGCGCCGGAGCGGGTTCTCAGGAAAAGAGTGGGGATTCATAAGCATAAGTATTGAAATATATACGAATATATAGTATATTAGTAAGGTTTAGCACTAGAAATATAAACAATGACACAGCTATACGAACACGAATCATTTGAAGCTATAACGGCCGAATATCCGGGCATGCCCGAGGGTTTTGATAAACGGCCGGCTATACTATCACCCGAAGAACAGGCGCTGCACGCCGATGTGCTGGCTGAAGCTCTCAGTTCGGCGGAAGTTCAGGTTGTCCTGACGGCTTTTGACGACGAAGGCGACCTCGCCACCAAAGACCATAGCCTACGGGTCGCCTGGCGGGCTGCTGCCGGTGCGATACGGTATAACTCCCTCCACGACGGTACCATCGACCGGCAGGATGTCCTGACGCTTACCCGGGCTGCTATTGGCCATGATATTGGGAAATTAGCCAAGCATATTCAGGAGGCCATCGCCGATCCGGAGCCTTTCGATAACAAACCGGAGCTACGTCAGGCCGTCCGCGAGCATCCCGCCTGGACGGTGCTGTATCTGGAAGCTTATAATTTCAGCCCGAATGAAGTCATCATAGGTGCGAAGCATCATGCCTTCCAGACGCTCCAGGATCCCTATGATGATCATGGAGTCCTCGACGGCGAACCGACATTTGCGGCTCAGCCCGAGCTGGACAAGGACGGCAATGAATATCTGCCGCCAGTCGAGCTGCTGACGCAGATATTGGCAGTTGCTGATAACTGGGACGCCCTGACAACCCACCACGAGCGGAGTGGTCGGATGTATCAGAAAGCTATTGTTACCGGACCGGAAAAGGCCAGACATGTCATCAGTACGCTGAATATGCCTGAAGCTGTCCGGGAACTGGTAGCGGCCATCGGCTACGCCGAGTATCCAACTGCGGCCCTCAGTTCGTTAGCTCTGGCGTCTCTAGAGTAGACGGATGACTAATATTGTGGTATTATACCTATATATGCTGCTGCGGTACCATGTTTCGATGTGTACGGTTTGATGTGTAGATAAGAAGGAGAAGTTATGAGTTTTTATGAATCACCTAATGGACAGCCCGCACCTGATTACGAAGTCGCCGCCCGCGCGACCCGCGAACTTGGTTTGCGCGCTGCTGCACTTCTGGTAGCGAGCACGGTCGAACCGGATCTGATTATCATTCCGCGCCGCCGGGTTAAAGTTGAACCGAAAGGCCCCCTGAGTCAGATTGATAACGACGAGCCACGGATCCATTTTGGTTGGTGGCGCCGGAAAGCACGGCATTACAACGAGGATGGCGAACCGATTCGTGCCTGGGAAATGGAAGGCGAGACCATCGGTACCACGGCGCAGCGCCCACAGATGCCGCTGGCCCTCAACGAGGACGGCGTCTACGACGTGGAACGGAGGCTGTTTCTCGTAGAAGGCCGCGGTTTGCGTCAGACCACACTGATGGGACGGCTGCACCGGCCTGAACCTTTCTCTGACATTACAGGGATACTGGGTTCGCTGTACAAGGATGACGAAGCCGGTATCTCGATAGCTGCATCGCTCAGGCAGCACTGGGCAGATGCCTTCAAAGTCCATGCGACCGTCTTCGATACAGCCGAACATGAAGGCTGGTTGCAGGATGATATTGTCACGTTTTTGGGCAGCCGTGACATTCGTCTACCTGACGCGCCGTAATCAGTTATAATGTAGTTTATGCTAGATATACAGTTTATCCGTGACAATCCCGAGCTCGTTGCCGAGAAATCAAAACAAAAGGGTTATAAGGTCGATATCGGCCACTTGCTGGAGCTCGATACCGAGCGCCGCACCCGTCTGACCCAGGCCGAGGAGCTGCGGTCGCGCCGCAATGCCCAGGCTGCGTCGCTGAAGCAGGGCAGACCGACACCGGAGCAGATTGCAGCCGGCAAGCAGCTGAAAGAAGAGATTTCAGCGCTGGAGACAGAACTGAAAGGCATGGACAGCGAATACCAGGCCTTGATGTGGACTATCCCGAATATCACCAAGGATGATGTGCCGATCGGTGACGAATCGGCCAGCGTCGAAGTTGCCCGGGTTGGTGAACAGGTCACTGGAGCCATGGACCATCTTGATTTTGCGCTGCGCCGCAGCTGGGTGGATTTTGAACGCGGCACCAAGGTCGCCGGTCCGAAGTTCTATTACCTGAAAGGTGATCTGGCGCTGCTGGAAAACGCTATTACGCAGTTCGCCCTGAACTTCATTATTGCCAAGGACTTCACCTATATGACAGTGCCGCATATGGTCAATGGCCGGATCGCCACCGGCACCGGCTTTGCGCCGCGTTCCAGCGAGCAGAGCGATGAATATTTCATCAAAGGTGAAGATCTGTCACTGATTGCAACAGCCGAAATCCCGCTGACCGGCTACCACGCCGATGAGATTATCGATGAAGCTGACTTGCCGCTGCTCTACGCCGGCTATAGCCCGTGTTACCGCAAGGAAGCTGGTACATACGGCAAGCACACCCGCGGCTTGTTCCGGGTACACCAGTTCAACAAACTGGAAATGTATGCCTTCACGCTGCCTGAAGACAGCGCCGCGATGCACGAACGTATCCGGGCCATCGAGGAGGAATTGTGGCAGGCTATCGGCATACCATATCACGTGATTAACATTGCGTCCGGCGACCTTGGTGCGCCGGCTGCCAAAAAATACGATATTGAATACTGGTCCAAAGTCGACGGAGCGTACCGTGAACTAACAAGTTGTTCAAACTGTACTGATTTTCAGACTCGCAACCTCAACATCCGCGTCCGCCGCAACGATGGCACTATCGAGATACTGCATTCACTCAATGGCACGGCAGTATCGCTGGCGCGGTCGCTGGTCGTCATCTTGGAACATTTCCAGAACGATGACGGAACACTTCGGATTCCAGCCGTCCTGCAGCCGTACATGGGCGGCCGGACGGAAATCTAATATCCTCCTGGGCTGTAAGAATTCAGCTGGCTGCGTACTTCTGCTGAGGAGTACAATGGATAGGTAGGAGGAATTCAAACATGATTCAGAAGTTTGATATTACCAGCGTTCATACGATCGTTGATGACAAATTACAAAAATATTTAATGAAAAAAATCGGCCAGCTTGACCGCTACGTACCAAGGGCAGGCAGGGATAGCGCCCATGCCGAAGTCATGCTCAAGGAAGCCAAAAGCAAAGAAAATGACCGCTACACCTGCGAAGTAACGCTGCATCTGCCACATGAGGTCATCAATGTCTCGGAAAGCACTCCAAATATGTATTCGGCTATCGATATCGTTGAAGCCAAGCTGAAACATCAGATTGAAAAGTACAAAGAGCTGCATGCCTCGGGCGGCCTGCATCGCCGTCTGGCAAATCGTCTTGCCAAAAAATCTATCGCCTGAATATTGTACGCTCACCGTTACGCCGGCCGTCAGATTACTGCTTTTCCGGACACTTCCGGGTCACGAAATACGCTTTTTGTAGCATATTTCGCGCTTCCGATGTGCCTGAAAAGTAGTAACCTGAGGCGTATGTATTGAGACTGTAGGCAAAATTACGTTCGATTTTCCTACAGATACAGGTTACAATATACGTTGACTATTTATACAGACATGACAGAGGGAGACGACAGTGAATATTGTATTCAAAAAGGTGCTAGGTGATCCTCAGGCGCGGACCGTCCGCCGGTTGCGTAAACGCGTACGTGACGTCAACGCCCTGGTTGACAAGTATAAGAAGATGGACGACAAGACGCTGCAAAAGCAGACTGACGTCCTCAAGAAGCGCCTCCACAAAGAGTCGCTTGACAAGATATTACCGGATGCCTTCGCAGTCGTCCGTGAAACTGCCACCCGGACACTGAACCAGCGGCATTTCGATGTCCAGTTGATTGGCGGCATGGTGCTGCACGAGGGTAGCGTTGCCGAAATGAAGACTGGTGAAGGTAAGACGCTGACCTCGACGGCGCCGATCTATCTGAATGCTCTGACCGAAAAGGGCGTCCACGTCGTGACGGTCAACGATTATCTGGCCCAGCGCGACGCCGGCTGGATGAGCCAGGTGTTTTACTTCCTCGGCATGAGCACTGGTGTTATCCTGGCCGACCATTCATATATATATGACCCGAAATTCATCAATGAAGAACATGAGGATGAGCGCTTCCGCCACCTCAAACCATCGACCCGCCGTGAAGCTTATGAAGCTGACATCACCTACGGCACGAACAACGAATTTGGCTTCGATTACCTGCGCGACAATATGGTCCGCGAAGTCGATCAGCTGCGTCAGCGCGAGCTGCACTATGCTATCGTCGACGAAGTTGACTCCATCCTGATCGATGAAGCCCGCACGCCGCTGATTATTTCGGCTCCATCCGTCACGAGCGGCAATGCCTATGCTCAGTTCAGCAAAGTCGTCCGCCAGCTCGACAAAAAGCACTACGAGACCGACGAGAAGCGCAAAACAGTCATTCTGACCGATGATGGCGTCGAAAAAGTCGAAAAGGTTCTCGGTATCGATAGTTTATATGCAGCTGAGAATATCCGGACGATCTATCACCTGCAGCAGGCGCTGCGGGCTCAGACGCTGTTCCGCCGCGACAAAGATTACGTCGTGACCAAAGACGGCGAGATTGTCATCGTCGATGAATTTACCGGCCGTCTGCTGGCCGGACGGCGCTACAACGAGGGCCTGCACCAGGCTATCGAGGCCAAAGAGGGTGTTGAAGTCCAACAGGAATCGATGACACTGGCGACGATTTCATTCCAGAACTATTTCCGTCTGTACGAGAAGCTGGGCGGCATGACCGGTACGGCGCTGACAGAAGCCGAAGAATTCCACCAGATTTACAAGCTTGATGTTGTCGATGTGCCGTCCAACCGGCCGCTGGCCCGTATCGACCGGGCCGACCGGATTTACCGCTCGGAAGCCGGCAAGTTCAAAGCGATCGCCCGCGAACTCAAGATGCTGCACCTCAAGGGTCAGCCAGTGCTGGTCGGTACTGTCTCGATTGAAAAGAACGAAGTCTTGTCAGAGCTGCTGACCAAAGCTAAGATTCCGCACCAGGTGCTGAACGCCAAGAATAACGAACGCGAAGCCAAGATCGTGGCTCAAGCCGGTGAAAAAGGTGCTGTTACATTGGCCACCAACATTGCCGGTCGTGGTACCGACATCGTCCTTGGTGACGGTGTCAAAGAGCTCGGCGGCCTGTTTGTCCTGGGGTCTGAGCGTCATGAATCCCGTCGTATCGATAACCAGCTGCGCGGCCGTTCCGGTCGTCAGGGAGACCCGGGTCTGACACAGTTCTTCGTCAGTACCGAAGACGACCTGATGCGTATCTTCGGCGGCGAGCGGATTTCCGGCATCATGAACCGACTGAACGTCGATGATGACACGCCGATTGAAAATCGTCTGATCAGTAAGAGCCTGGAAGGCGCTCAGAAGAAGGTCGAAGGCTTCCACTTCGATCAGCGCAAGAATGTCGTCCAATATGACGACGTCATGAACCGTCACCGCAAGGCAACCTATGCCATGCGCCGCGAGATCCTGATGCAACCGAATATTCAGAAACGTATCAAAGTCTATATCGAGGACGAAGTCCGCATGCTGGCCAGCTCGCCGCTGCTGACAACCGACGAATTCGAAGACATCGTCCGCGAGGTCTTCCCATTCGACGACGAGACATTGGACCGGCTGTTCGATAGCGAGGCAACCAGGTTCCAGGACGTCCTGCTGACTGAAGCCCGCGAACTCTACGCCGGCCGCGAACTGGCCTTCACGCCGGACATCATGCGCAAGGTTGAGCGCGATATCTATCTACAGATCCTGGACAACCACTGGATGCAGCACCTTGAGAACATGGACCACCTCCGTGAAGGTATTCACTGGATGAGCGTTGGGCAGCAGGATCCGCTTGTCGAATACCGCCGCCGCGGCCAGCTGTTATTCGAAGACATGCAGAATATGCTGCGCCACGAAGTCGTCAGGTCGATCTTCCATGCGCAACCAGTCGATGAGGCCGACCTGAACCGTCCAGTTGAGACCGAACTGACCCGTGCTGCCCGCGGTTCGATCAGCAACGTCAACCAACTGTCCGAAGCTGGTGATGATTTCGAAGAAGCCGACTTTGTCAGCAAAAAGGCTGCTCAGACAGAGCAGAAACAAGTCGCTGATAAACGAAAAAAGTCCCGCAAGGCAGAACGGCAGCGTAAGACGAAGGCCCGCAGCCGAAAATGATAGTCCGCACTATACGGCGGGTAGTATGAAACATACCGTCTCCGAGTTAGTCCTGCCGAACGGTATGCGCGGCCTGATGGTGCATATCCCGGATGCGCAGGTCATGACGTTCGAGCTCAATTTCAGGGCAGGGGAATACCTGGTCGAAGAAAACAAATGGGAAGTTCCGCACCTCATGGAGCACATCCTGCTCGGCGCCAATACGAAATATCCGCGGGCTCGGGACTTTCAGGCTGAAATTGAGAAGAATGGTGCCTACAGCAATGCCAGCACCAGTGTCTACGACATCACCTACGAGGCAGAATGCGCTGATTTTGAATGGGAGCGGGTGCTTGAATTACTGATACTGTCCATTACTGAACCGCTGTTCCTGAAGGAAGAATTTACCGCTGAATTCGGCAACGTCCGCGAGGAGCTCACCGCCCGGGCGAACAATCATTTCCGCCATCTCAGCTTGGCGTTACGGCAAAGTTATGGCTTCCTGGCCAAGACCGACCAGGAACGGCTGCGTCTCATGAAAAACGTCAAACTCAAAGATATCAAAGCGCACTACGAGGCGACGCATGGCAGCGCTAATATGCGCTTTGTCATCGGCGGCAACATCACTCCGACGCGGCGGCAGGCGATTGAGCGCCATTTCGGCGACATAGCGCTGCCAAAGGGGCCTGGCCGGATTGACCTGCCGGACGAGCTCCCTCAGCGCCTTGTAAAGCCGCTGTATATCCACAACTCGACAGTCAAAAATATATATTTTTACGTTGATACGTTCATGCAGCGCCGCATGACTGAACCTGAGCAGGATGCTCTGAATCTTCTGAATACCATCCTGACAGAGACACTACACTCCAAGATACTCGGTACCGCCCGTGAACGCGGCCTGGTATATGGGATGAGTTCCGGCGTCGGCCAGGCCAAACTGAACAGCAACTGGTGGTTCGGGGCACAGGTGTCGCCCAAGAACGCCGCTGCATTGTTTGAGATTATGGTATCTGAGCTGGAGAAGATATTCGCTGGTGATCTGGACAAATCTGATATCGAAGCCGCCCAGCAGTACTCGCTCGGACGTTTCCAACGCGGTGCCCAGACGGTCAGTGGTACAACCAATGGCTACAGCGGCCGCTATTTCTTCGATGAAGAGGTTGATGATTACTACCAGGTGCCAAAGCGCATCAAATCTGTCACCAAGGAAGCCATCGTCGATATCGCCCGCGAACTGTTTACGGAGAACCTGCGTGGTTTCGGTACGCTCGGTAACTGCGGTGAAGAGTATGCCGTAGGGTTGCAGTCGCACATCGAACAGTTGTGGGCCAGTCGCTAAGATATAAGTCGCAACTTCGGCAGGCTCGAATAAATTAGCGTCTTCATGCATAAGCAGTTTATAATAAGCCGATATGGCGGACACACCTGATATAGATGGCGCTAGCCATGACCAGCCGAACACTACTCCCGCGGACGTTTCCGCGGGTACTGAAGTGCCGAATGCTGTTCCACGGCCCAGTGTGCCATCACCCCAGCGTCCGACAGTGACATATAGCCCGGTATATGACCTCAGGCGGCCCGCAAGCCCGCCGCCATCTGCGCCGGCAACAACACCACAGACGCCGCCAACTGTCGCAGAGCCTACACCGCATGTCATCAGGGCAGAGACAATTCAGATAGCCCCGCATCCCACGACCAATCGCTTTCCGTGGTCGCCAGTCCAGAATCCTAAGATTCCTGGCTTTCAACCAGATCAGTCGCCAGAGCTGCCGCCCGTACAGCCGCCAGCAGTTGAGCCACCGGTCATTGCTGTTGCCGCTGAGCCGGCACCGCCGAACGTTGTTGGGCTACCCGTTATACCAGTCGATACGCTATCAGAGCCAGGTCCGCTGCCAGGGCAGCCCCATCGCCAGGAACCGATGCACGAGCCTGGCCATCGAGCAGTTCATGTCTATAGTGATAATACGCGGGAAGTCTGGCATGTCATTCGTCCCAGTAAAATTATAAAAATCTTTGTAGTATGCGTTCTTGGTCTGATTCTTGGAGGGTTACTGGTGGCTTGGATTGCTGCCGGCACGCCGACCAGCATATTTGATATACCGGTAGTCAAAACGCTCATGAACCGTCTGGTGCCTTAGGGCTCTGACAGATATATCGCTGATTCTTCAGCAGCCCGAGTCACGCTACGCCTGTTATAATGCTACTGATGCACGATATGGAGAACCAAGCCGACCAGTTAGCCGAAGAGATCAATACCGCCGCCGGACGGATGCAGATCGCTGCGCTGAACCTGCGCCGCATAGAGTTACAGGCCGCCAGCCAGGAACCTGATTTCTGGACAGATAACGAGCAGGCCCAGACGACCATGAAAGAAATATCCAAGCTGGAAGCCCGGGTGACACCGTGGCTGGAGCTACAGCAGGGAATCGCCGACGTCCAGGAAATGCTCGGGCTCCAGGACGCTTCGCTGATCGCCGATCTAGAGGCGCAGCTTGGTGAGCTGGCTGCTGCATTCAGTGACCTTAAGGAAGAACTGAAGTTTTCCGGACCGTATGATGATTACAATGCCATCCTCAGTATCCACGCTGGAGCTGGCGGCACCGATGCCCAGGATTGGGCTGGCATGTTGTTGCGGATGTATGTCCGCTACGCCGAGAAAAACAAATGGTCCGTCCAGACCATCGACGAGTCGAGTGGTGACGAAGCCGGTCTGAAGAGTGTGACTATCGAGATCAGTGGTGCCTTCGCATTTGGAAAGCTCAAGGGCGAGCACGGTGTCCACCGCCTGGTGCGACTCAGCCCGTTCAACTCTGACAATCTGCGCCAGACCAGCTTTGCCAAGGTCGAGATTATGCCGAAAGTTGATACACCCGACGAGGTCACAATCGATGAGAAAGACCTGCGCATCGATGTCTACCGCAGTGGCGGCAAGGGCGGGCAGTCCGTTAATACTACCGATAGTGCCGTCCGGATCACCCATCTGCCGACAGGCATAGTAGTAGCCATTCAGAATGAACGTAGCCAATTGCAGAACCGCGAAACCGCCATGACCATCCTGCGCTCGCGGCTGGCCCAGTTACAGCTGGAACAGCACGCTGCCGACATCCGCGAGCTCAAAGGCCCAAACGAACAAGCCGCCTGGGGTAACCAGATCCGCAGCTACGTGCTGCATCCCTATAAACAGGTCAAAGATCTGCGGACGCGCTACGAGACGTCAGATATTGACGGCGTCCTGGACGGTGATCTGGGTGCGCTGGTCAACGCCTATCTGGAACATACCTTGGCATCATAGATTTTTTTGGTGTGGCTTGGCGGTAAGGCTTCCATTATATGAAATTTATGGTATTATTATAGTTATCTTGCAGACAGCCAGACATATGAGAGGGACGTGGTCCGAGTGGGGTCTCATCAACTTATCCTGGTCGCCAGCCTGGTTGTGCTTGCCGGATTCCTGGTGTGGGTGTTGTACATCATCTTCCGTCCGTCCAAGGTTCGCCACATCTCCCAGACGGGAGGGCGGCTTAACTGCCAGCAGTAATGCGGCAAACAAGCCACAACCACCGAATCCGCCAGCACTGAACCCTCTCATATATACCAATTTTTTATTTGATATCTGCGGACCGAGCGTCCAAAATTTAGACTCGCACCAAAAGCGCGCCTGATTTTGCTATACTGGTAGTAATGATATTGCTTGACAGGGTTACCAAGACATATGGGAAGGGGGCAGTGCCGTCGCTTGACCGCATCAGTCTGCACGTTGAGCCGAAGGAATTCGTTGTTGTTGTCGGACAGAGTGGTGCCGGCAAGACGACGCTGTTACGATTACTGACCCGTGAAGAACGGCCGACATCCGGCAAGATTATCATCGGTGGTGTTGATTACGACAAACTTCGCGACCGTGATATTCCGCTACTGCGCCGCAAAATTGGAGTGGTATTTCAGGACTTCAAACTCTTACCGAATAAAACTGTTTTTGAAAACATCGCTTTCGCCCTGGAGATCGTCGGTATGGGCAAGCGCGAAATCAACCACACGGTGCCGCGGGTGCTCGACATCGTCAACCTGCGCGGCAAGGAAAAGAACATGCCGATGCAGCTCAGTGGTGGCGAGCGCCAGCGGGTAGCGATTGCCCGGGCAATCGCCCGTCAGCCGAAGATACTGATCGCCGATGAGCCGACTGGTAATCTCGATCCGAAACACGCCTGGGATGTCATCAAGATTCTCGAGAAGGTCAACCATTACGGCACGACAGTATTGCTGACGACGCATAACATGGAGATCGTCAACCGCCTGAAACGGCGGGTTGTCACGATGGAACACGGCCGTATAGCCAGCGACCGCGCGAACAGCGGCTCGCATCCTGATCCGAAACCGGGCAAGCCGGCCGCTTCGCAATCCCCACAGGATCAGCAAAGACAGCCGCAGATGCAACAGCAGTCACAACAATCAACCCAGCCATCAGCCCAGCGCCAGATGCCCAACATCAGGTACCGGAGATAGTTGGTATGAAACGTAAATACATTACATTCCTCCGCATCGTGCACGCTGGTATGGTCAACTTTCTCCGCAACGCCACACTGGCCATCGCGGCTATGGCCGTCATGGTGGTCACACTGACCATCGTCCTGTTCTCAATTGTAGCCAATGCCACCTTTACCCATACCATTCAGCAGATCACCGACAAGATTGATATCTCTGTTTTCCTGAATGACAATGTCACGCCCGAGCAGAAGGACAAGCTGGTCCAGGGGCTCAAGGCGCTACCGAACGTCAAGTCGCTGACGTATCTGTCGAAGGACGATGCGCTCCGGGCATATGCCAGCGAGAACTCCGGCAATCAAAGCCTGCTGGCGGCGGCGACCATAGCCGGCAATCCAATTCCGGCTACTATCCGCATCAAACCGCTCGACCTTAACCGGCTGGATGACATCAAGACCTACCTCAGCAAGCCGGCTAACAAAGCCCTGCAGACCGAGGGCTCGCCGTCATACTCCGGCGACCGTAAGAAAGCCATCGACAACATCACGCACGCTACCAATATCCTGCGTCAGGTCGGCCTCATCGCCGTTGCCGTCTTTTCGGTTATATCGGCTCTGATTATCTTCAACACTATCCAGATGGCCATCTTCAATCGCCGCGACGAGATAACGATCGAGCGCCTGCTCGGGGCAGGCTCGTGGTTCATCCGCGGCCCGTTCGTTGTGGAGAGTATTATTTACGGCATCTTATCAGCGGTCATATCTCTGTTATTCATCAATGCTGTCTTTGTTGCAGCCAGCTCGGCGCTGCAGGCCAGCAGCCTCGGTCTGCTCGACATCGCTTTTGCGCATGTCTACTTCAATAATCATTTCCTGGTGCTCTTGCTCATGCAGGTGGGAGTTGGTATCCTGATAGGAGCCGCTTCTTCTGTTATAGCGACCCAGCGGTATCTAAAATTCAAGACGAAATAAACACGGTTACAGATTAATAGATAATTGTCTGTCATCACATCATCACACGATTGAGCAGGCGGGGTATAGGGGTGCTTATCATTAGCATAGTGCGCAGTTCTCAGACGCGCAGTAATAAGAGAGGGTAGTTTACAGCGCGCATGAAGTGTGATATATTTGATTTGTCTCAACACAAAACAAAAAAGCAAATATCTCGTTCAAAATTAACGGATATCAGCTCAGACAAAAAGACAAAAACCATGCAGCAAAAAAACAGTTTGAAATCACGTCTGTTACAGCGCTCCTCGCTGGCTCTTATGCTTGTTGTTATGATTACGGCGGGCGTCGTTGCGCCAGTCGTCCGGGCCGATCAGTATGATGAACAGATCCAGGCTTTGAATGAGTCTAATGCCCAGGCCGGCAATGCAGCCAGTGATCTGCAATCCCAGGCCAATACCTATCAGGCCGCCGTCAATCAGCTGCAGGTTCAGATCGACGCTGTTCAGGCCCAGATATATGCCAACCAGGCAGAGCAGGCCAAAATCCAGCAGGAAATTATCGACAAGCAAGCACAGCTTGACCAGCAGCGTGCGCTGCTCGCCGGCGATGTTAAAGCCATGTATGTCGAGGGTGAAATGAGTGCCATCGAGATGCTGGCGACCAGCAATAACCTCAGTGTATATGTCGACAAACAAGAATACCGCAACGCCGTTCAGAAGAAGATTCAGGATTCACTCGTCAAGATTGCCAAACTCCAGAGCGACCTCAAGATTCAAAAGACTCAGGTTGACCAGCTGATTGCCAACCAGCAAAGCCAACAGGCGCAGCTGGCCGCCAGCCGGGCAGAGCAGGCGAACATGCTGGCGTATACGCAGGCCCAGAAGGACCAGTTCACCCAGCAGATCTCAGCCAATAGCTCAAAGATTGCTGATCTCAAGCGCCAGCAGATCATTGCTAACGCCCGTTATAACATCGGTCCAGCCGGCACTGGTGTTGCCTGCGGCGGCGGATACCCAGCCAAGTGGTGCGAACGCGGCCAGGACACCGTCCTCGACAACTGGGGCATGTATAACCGCGAGTGTGTCAGTTATACCGCCTTCAAAGCTCACGCTGACTTCCTGGCTGGCCGCAACAGCCGTGATATGCCGTACTGGGGCGGTGTCGGCAATGCCAACCAGTGGGATGACAATGCCATCGCTGCCGGCATCCCAACCGATAGCAGCCCGACACCAGGTTCGATCGCCATCAGCAATGCCGGTTACTACGGACATGCCATGTACGTCGAACAGGTCGGCACCATCAACGGCCAGCAAGCTGTCTACGTCAGTCAGTACAATGCTTCTCTCGACGGCCGCTACAGCGAAGGCTGGAGATACACGACCGGACTGGTGTTCCTGCACTTCTAGAACCGAACCATTTTGCCTCAACAACGAAGTTAGGTCGTAATATAGTATTTAGCACAGAAATTGTCAATTTATCAAGCTTCGTGTGGTACAGCCAAAACCACAACGGATTTTTCAGCTATACATAAGCGTAGCTTGCTATAATCTCTGTAATGGATGAGACAAAAGAGAAAAAGCGCAGTCTATTGACGCGGCCCTGGGTCATTGTACTGTTGCTGGTACTGGCTTTTGGCCTGGGTGACGGCATCGGTACCGGGAAGATACACATCGGTAGCCAACAGTCTGATTACAAGCCGGTTGCCAATCTGCCGGATAACCTGGATTACAAGAGTGTCGAAGATCTATATGACTCGCTGCGTACCAATTACGACGGCAAACTAACCCAGCAACAGGTGATGGACGGCCTCAAAAAAGGTCTGGCTGAGTCGACCAGCGATCCGTACACAGAATATTTTACGGCCACCAAGGCGACACAGTTTATCGACCAGCTCAATAACTCCTTCAGCGGCATCGGCGCAGAACTCGGCAAAGACAAGGACGACAATCTGATCGTCGTCTCTCCGATCAGCGGTTTCCCGGCCGATAAGGCTGGGCTGAAGGCTCAGGACATTATTACGACCATCAATGGCGGCAGTACCACCAATATGTCGATCGATGAAGCCGTGACCAAGATCCGCGGCGAAAAGGACACCAAAGTCACGTTGCAGGTGGTGCGTGGCCATGCTCAGACACTGCCGTTTACCATTACCCGTGACACCATCAAGATTGATAGCGTCAAGTCAGAAGTGCTTGATAACAACATCGGCTATGTCCACATCAGTACCTTCGCCGAAGATACCTCAGGTCTGATGCAGAAGACGGCGCAGGAATTCAAGGATAAGAACGTCAAGGGTGTCATCTTGGACCTTCGTGGCAACCCCGGCGGGCTACTCAATGCTGCTGTCAGTGTTTCCGGCGACTGGTTGCCAAGCGGCAAGATGGTCCTGCAGGAGAAGCGAGACGGTAAGATTGTGGTTCAGACGTACACATCAACCGGTCCGGCAACGCTGGCTGGTATCCCGACTGTTATCCTGCTGGATGAAGGAAGTGCCTCAGCCTCGGAGATAACAGCTGGCGCACTGCACGACAACAATGCTGCCCGCATCATCGGCGTCAAGAGCTACGGCAAGGGAGTCGTCCAACAAACGATCTGTATCCAGGGAAGCCGCCAGGCGGATGGTAACTGCAGTTCCGATATGCTGAAAGTAACCGTCGCCAGCTGGTTCCGGCCAAACGGACAGAACATCAACCATCTTGGTATTAAGCCTGACCAAGAGGTCAAACTCGACGAAGATGCTCTGAAGGCTGGTACTGATAACCAGAAACAAGCCGCCATCGACTATCTGATGACCAAGCAGTAGATAGCTGACTCGAACCGCAAACCATCCACTCTCGAACCCGTTTACGCGCGGAAAGACGACTGCCGAGCCCCCCCCGGGTCTCGTCAGATCATCTATCCGGCTCCACTTCGGCTAGGGTTCTCAAGATGGAGGTTTGCGGTTCGAGCTCATTGTTTTGACATTATGATACCTGAGTGTATAGTAATCCTTCATACAAGTATTACGCATGAGCAAAAATTCTGCCATCTGCAATATATTCAAGTCGGCTCTGCCTGAACGGACTTTGATCAGACGCCATGATATTCTGGCGTTGGCACTAAAGTACTCGCTACGAACCGATCCGATTCCACTAACCGGATGGCGAAAGTTTCTTAAGGGGGCGATAGATGAAGACGTCGATGCTGACTATCCGGCGATGTACAGTACTATGAAGCGTCTTGGGTCATTGATCGTCCAGACCGGGTGTCCGCTGGAAACTGCTGGAGTAGACCCAAAGTCAGGATTACGATTGGGTGGTACTGACGCATCTAACATCACCCAGCTGCATATGCTGCAGATTGATGGAGCGCAAGACGCACTCCATAGTTTGGAGCTGGCAGCCGAATACATGGTCCAGCAGCCGGCGGTGCGGGCAAACAACTATATTGCAGCAGTTACCTATGCCGAACTGGCAAAAGCAGCTGCCAAGGTTGGGTTCAAGGCAATGAACATTGAAACGCTACCCGACAAACCTCGCATGCTGATCGAAGCATTCCATGATGCGGTGTATACCATGAAAGGTGTGGAGGATATACCGCCGACCGTACCAGCGATGGTATACATGCCGACGGAGGCGTTCATAAGTAATTTTGGTGCGTAAGACCGCCCAACCAGGCGGCTGCGACGCAGGTGCCGTTGACTACGGCTTGCAGCCCTGATGAATATCCGGTAGTATAAGGGTAAATACAGGAGAGGTCAGTGGCGATTCCAACAAAGAGACCCACGAAGTATATCTTTGTTACTGGTGGTGTGCTTTCCGGACTCGGCAAGGGTATTACTGCCGCTTCAATCGGGAATCTTTTAAAGGCCCGTAGGCTGACGGTAAACATCCAGAAATGCGACCCGTATCTCAACGTCGACGCTGGTACATTGAACCCGCGCGAGCATGGTGAATGTTTTGTGACGAAGGATGGAGCAGAGACCGATCTGGACCTCGGTCATTATGAACGCTTCCTGGACGAAGAACTGACGCAGTCCAGTAGTCTGATGAGCGGCCGGGTGCTGCTACAGGTCATCGAAGACGAGCGGGCCGGAAAATACCAGGGGCGCAGTGTCCAGATCATCCCGCAGGTTACTGAAGCTATCCAGCATGAGATTATCAAAGCCGGCAAGGGCTTTGATGTCCACATCGTAGAGATAGGTGGTACCGTCGGCGATTATGAATCTCTGAGCTTTATCGAGGCCATCCGCGAGCTTGGTATGAAGACCGGGCAGCAGAACTGCCTCTATGTCCACGTCGTCTACCTGCCGTATCTCGGAGCCAGCAAAGAGATCAAGACCAAGCCGGCTCAGAATGCCTTCCGGGAGATCCGTGGGCTGGGCATCATCCCGAATATTCTGGTTGCCCGTAGCGAAGATCCGGCACCGCTGAGTGTCAAAACCAAACTGAGCCTGTTCTGCGGTGTCTCCGAGGATGCCATCGCGCTGCTGCCGAATGCCAAGAGCATCTACGAGGTGCCGTTGACGCTGGAAGATACTGGTGTCACGGATGTGATTTGTAAGCAGTTACAGCTGGAGACTTCCCAGGAAATTGGGTATCTCGACACGTGGCGTGGCATTGTCAGTCGTGGGCTTGGCAAGCACCCGCGCAAGGTCAAAGTCGGTGTCGTCGCCAAATATCTCGACAACCAGGATACCTACATGTCGGTCTTCGAAGCCCTGCGGTCTGCAGCCTGGCATAATGACGCCAGCATCTCAATCGACTGGATTGATGCCGAGATGCTCGGCAAATCGAATGATGTCGCCAAAAAGCTGAAAGCCTATGACGGTATCGTCGTACCTGGCGGCTTCGGTAGCAGGGGTGTTGATGGCAAGATACAAGCCGCTCAGTATGCACTTGAGCACAAATTGCCATACCTTGGGCTGTGCTACGGCCTCCATATGGCAGTCATCGCCGGAGCCCGTAACGCCGGACTGACGGATGCTAACACAACAGAGGTAGATCCAGATACGAAACATCCGGTCATCAGCACGATGGACGGCCAGAAGGGCAAGGAGAATACCGGCGGCACGATGCGCCTTGGCGATTATAATTGCCACCTCGAAGCCGGCAGTCTGGCCGCCAAAGTCTACAGTACCCACAAGATCGTAGAACGACACCGTCACCGCTACGAGTGTGCCGCTCAGTTCCTGCCAAAATACGAGTCATGGGGGCTTCGTGCCAGCGGGATCAACCCCGATAACAATCTCGTTGAGGTCATCGAAGCTGCTCCGGCACTGAACCATCCATTCTTCCTGGCCAGCCAGTTCCATCCCGAATTCAAATCCCGGCCTATTCGGCCACACCCGATGTTTGATGGCTTCATCCGCAGCCTGCTCAGAGACAAGTAATTGCATTAACGAGAAAGATACGATACGGTAAGCATTATGGATACACAACAACCACTCTCAAAACCTAAAGATTACACGTCACCATTACATCCGAAACGCATATTGCTGGTCGAGGATGATGACGCCCTTGCGAATGTCTATATAACCCGCCTGCAGGCCGAAGGCTTCGAGGTCCGCCGGGTTTCCAACGGCGAAGACGCCTTGGCAAGTGCCCTGAGCTTCAGCCCGAACCTCGTGTTACTTGATGTTATGATGCCCAAAGTCAGCGGCTTCGACGTCCTCGACATCCTACGCAATACTCCGGAAACCCGCAACCTCAAAATCGTTATGCTGACAGCGCTTAGCCAGGAAAGTGACAAGGCCCGTGCCGAAAGTCTTGGTGTCGATGAATATCTGGTAAAGTCCCAGGTTGTGATCGCTGATGTTGTCGACCGCATCAAGATGCATCTGGCAGAACGCTAAGTCAAGCACACCGTGAAACAATTCGTGAAATAACATAAGAGCCTACTACGTAGTAGGCTCTTATGTTATTTCAGTTATGTCTAGACGACAGTAACTTCGGTGCGGCGGATGCTGCGACCGGTGAAGTTACGGACTTTGCGGCTGGTGAAGGTGACAACACCGTCACGGGCAGCGTGGATGGTGAAGTTACGGCTCAGCTTGGTGCCGTCGCCGGCGCGCTTCGTCAGGCCGATCTGGCGGACGATTACCTGGCCGACAGAGACTTTCTGGCCACCAGAAACTTTGACGCCGAGGCGCTGGCCGGGACTATCTCGAGTATTTTTGGCAGTACCGCCAGCTTTTACATGTGACATACGATGTTACCTCTATCTATAACTTTTCTAAAATGAGTAGCTCGCGGGCGACGATTTGGTCTTCTCGGAAGTAGATCAGTTCGCTGTCCCGGGCGTGCTCAAAACTTATACGATTGTACCCCACTTCTCTCAAGGAGTCAAGGAGTTGCAGGTGCTTAAACTGGCCGCGCCCGATCTGCCAGGCTGGTATGGCCAGACACAGCCGGGCGCCGCGTGGCAGCTGGGTGCGGATGTTACCCAGGAACTTTTTGATGATCAGGTTACAGTCGCTGGCTGTCTGGTTCAAAACTTCGTTACCCGGCACAGCAGTGAAGGGCTTGCCGAGGTAGGTTTCGGAGGCAACAACACTAGGCATCGGTAACCAGTTGTGGGTCGTAGCATCACCAACTTCAACTTTGAAATAGCGCCACGACGGGTCATCGTCGTATTCTGGTGGGCGCCGGACTGGCGATTCGGGCTGCTTGAGAAGCCACATCATGTTCTCGTCGGTATATTCGACCATGCGCGGCTCTATATCTGTTCCGTAGACGTCGATGCTCATCAGCGATGCTTCCTGTAAGACGACACCTGTACCGCAGAACGGATCAAGCAGGTAGACGCCTTTGGTTATGTCGGACTTCGAGACAGCCAGATTAATGATAATCTGCGCCAGCTTCGGCGGCAGCATGCCGACACGGGTATCACGCTTCGGGCGGTCGCGGTCGCGGACAGTGTAACTGTTGATGTCCTGGACGCGTACCGTCTGCCCAACGATGGTCTGATTGCCGCTCCGCACGAAGAGCAGCTCCCAGCCCGTCGGGCCAGTCAGGTTGTTGTGTATGACAGAGGCGCTGTTCAGCTCCAGCTCTTTGTTAGGTGTCAGCCGGACTGACCGGCCGGTTTGCTTGATGACTTTCTTCAGGCTGAGCCCGGTCGCCATTATATGCTGTGTCGTGACACGCAGGCCGTAGACACTTAGTCCGAGCTGCATCTTGCCCTCTGGCAGCTGCTCAGCATGCTTCGGCGACGATTTCAGCAGGTAGTCTTCGACCTTGCGCCAATCGGTGGTATCGAGAACTGTCAGGACACTGGCAAGCTTGATACTGCCACCCAGGCGGTCAAAGTCCACATCGGACGAATCGATATCCAGCAGGGCAGCGCTGCGCTCGACCGGATGCACGGCGCCCATGCCGAACAGGCTTTCCAGCTCAGCCAGGCCAAGCGCCGGCTGACGTCCAAGAATTAATAAACTTTGCATAGCTCTAGTATACGGTATAAATCATCTATCCAGTTTCGGGTATAATGAGCTGTATATGTCTCAACCGGCACACCCGACTTCTCATACCTCGCCTTCGTCTTTTTTTACGCGCCACTGGAAGTTGATCCTGAATCTTGTGACCGTATTGGCATTGGTGGTGCTGATTTACGCCATCCGTGAGCAGTTGGTCGAGACGCTGAGTAATCTGCACCACGTCAATCTCTGGATATTGGCGCTGATCATCCCGATCGAGGCACTGAATTATCATGCCCAGGTCAAACTCTACCAGCGGCTATTCGCAGTGGTCGGCAACAAACTTTCGTATAAATTTCTGTACCGGGCTTCGCTGGAGTTGAATTTCGTAAACCATGTCTTCCCGAGCGGTGGCGTGTCCGGTATTTCGTACTTCGGACTGCGGTTGAAGGACGGCCAGCAGATTACCGCCAGCAAGGCGACACTGGTGCAGGTGATGAAGATCGTGCTGACAGTGCTGTCGTTTGAGATTCTACTGATTGCCGGGCTGATATTCCTGGCGGTGGCAGGCAAGGCCAGCAACATTGTCATGCTGGTAACGGGTGCACTGTCGACGGTGCTGATTATTGGCACCTTTGTCTTCATGTACATCAGCGGCAGCCAGCGCCGGATCAATGCCTTCTTTACGGCCGCGACGCGGTTCGTGAACCGGATGATACAGCTGTTCCGCCGCAACAATCCGGAGACGATAAACATCGAGCGCGCCAGAGTAGCGTTCGATGACCTGCACGCCAACTATCTGCTGTTCCGCAATCATTACCGCGAGCTGCGCAGTCCGTTCTGGTATGGTTTGCTGGCCAGCATCACGGAACTGGCAGCGATTTACGTTGTGTATGTCGCCTTCGGTGAATATGTGAACGTTGGTGCAGTCATTCTGGCCTATGCGGTTGCCAACTTTGCCGGGCTGGTGTCGGTACTGCCTGGGGGTGTCGGCATCTACGAAGCGCTGATGACGGCAGTGCTGGCTGCCGGCGGCGTTCCGGCGGCCGTCAGTCTGCCGGTCACAGTGATGTACCGTGTCGTCAACACGCTTATCCAGGTGCCGCCGGGCTATTTTTTCTACCACAAGGCGCTGCGCGGCGATAGGAAAGGTGATTAGATGGCTGGGCTGAAATACACCACTTTTTCACTAAGGCACCTCGGAAGCGCAAAATGTGCCACTATGTGGCGCACATTTTGTGACCCGGACGTGCCGAGGGGAAAAGTGGTGTATTTCAAACAAAAGGATCTCGTGTGTTAGACGACTTGCCGGACATCAAAGTCTCGGTCAGCGAGTTTGTCGACCTGCTAAATGAAACCTACGAATTCGCATTTCCGAGCATCGTTATCAGCGGCGAGCTGGCCAACCTGCGGGTTAGCAAGAACCGCTGGGTTTATTTCGATCTGAAAGACGAAACAGCCAGTGTCAAGTTCTTTGGTACCATCCAGCATCTGCCTGGCCCACTCGAAAATGGCATGTTGCTCAATGTCCGCGGCACGCCGCATATGCACGAATTGTATGGCTTCAGTGTCAATGTGCAGCTCATCGTTCCCGCCGGCGAGGGCTCAATCCGCCGGGCGGCCGAACTACTGACAGCCAAGCTGCAGGCCGAGGGATTATTCGATGACAGCCGCAAACGGCCGTTGCCATATCCACCGCGGCGTATAGGCTTGATTACCTCGGTCCAGTCGGCGGCCTATGCCGATTTTATCAAGATCGTGGCCGCACGCTGGGGCGGACTACGGATTGATCTGGTCGACGTCCAGGTCCAGGGCGAACCAGCACCGGCTCAGATCGTGGCTGCCATCGAACGATTCAATACGACGGCAGATCCACCGGAAATCCTGGTTCTGATCCGCGGCGGCGGCAGTGCTGATGATCTGGCGGCCTGGAGCACCGAGCAGGTGACCCGGGCGATAGCCGCCAGCCGCGTACCGACCTTGGTGGCTATCGGACATGAAGTCGATATCAGTCTGGCCGAGCTGGCAGCTGACAGTCGGGCTAGTACGCCCAGCAACGCCGCAGAGCTGATGACGCCGGATAAGCGCGTCGTCCTGGAGACATTGGCTGCGGCCGCCGAGGAAATGTATGATGCCGTCCAGGACCGCATCTACGACCAGCGAACTGCCAATTCTCAAAATATCGATGCACTCCACCGGACGGTCGTCAATCTGTTGCACGGCCACATGGACCGGCTCGCGAAGTCGCGCCAGCTGCTGGAAGTGCTGAGCCCGAATGCCGCCCTACGCCGCGGCTACGCCATCGTGCGTGACGCAAAAGGTGTTGCGATCGGTAAGGAAGTCTCTGGTGTTGCCACGCTACCATCCGTGGGTGATATAGTGCATATAGAACTTCTGCGCAGCCTCCTGGAGGCCCAAGTACTTGAAGTGCATGAGAAACAAGTACAACAGAGTAGTGTGTATGAAACACAAGCTAACACATCAAAGAGGATTACCACATGAAAAAAACCACCGCATCGCCGGCTGACGACCAGCCGAATTACACCACGCTCAGCCAGGAACTGTCTGAAGTCATGGCTCGGCTCGAGCAGGGCGATCTCGATGTCGATGAAGCTGTTGACTGCTATGACCGGGGGCTGCAGATTATCGCCATCCTTGAAACGCATCTGCTGAATGCAGAGAACAAGGTCAATGAGCTCAGAGCCCAAAGTGGTAGAGACGATAAAACCGACAAACAGATAGTTGACGAGGAAGAGTAGCATATCATGACGTGGTTGATTCTCGTAGTGATGTTGCTAGTCGTCTGTTTTGGTTTTGTGTTGCTGTACGGGGCGCCGTACCTCCCAACACTGACCAAACAGGTAGATGTAGCGCTCGATCTGATTGATCTACAGGAGGGTCAGACCTTGCTCGAACTGGGCTGCGGCGACGGCAAAGTGCTTCTGGCGGCTGCCGCTCGCGGCTGGAACGCTATCGGATATGAGTTGAATCCGATCATGGCGTTCATCGCCTGGCTGCGGACTCGCCGCTATGGCAAACAGGTCAGGGTAGTCTGCGGCAACTTCTGGACCTCTCCGTGGCCGCCGACCGATGCTATCTTCGTATTTTTATTAGATAAATTTATGCCCCGGCTGGATACAAAAATTGCGCAGTTGCACCAGCCGGTCAAGCTTGTCAGCTTCGCATTCCAGATTCCAACCAAAAAACCGGCCGTCAGCCGCGACGGCCTTTTCCTGTATCTCTACGACTGAAATGAACAAGTACTTGCGAACTCGTCTCAACTCGTTTACCATTAGCAATATGACACGGATGTCTTTCCGAATGAATGACAAGGGGGAAATGAATATTCTCCTGCTACCGCTGATCTTTGCAGCAGTCTTCTTTGTGGTGACGGCCGGCTTCGGCCTCTGGGCCTATCAGAGCCGCGAAGACTACCGTACCAACGCCAACCAGAAAATAGCCGCCGCTGTCAAGGTAGCCAAGCTGGACGAGGGTATTGCCAAGGACAAACAGCACGCCGAAGATGACAAACAACCGCTCAAGACCTACATCGGCCCGGAACAGTTCGGTAGTATCCACGTATCCTATCCGAAGACCTGGAGCGGCTATGTCAGTACACAAGGTAACAGTAATACTCCACTCGATGCCTACTATCAGCCGGGCGTTGTGCCAGGTGTCCAGGACACTGGCTCGACATACGCCCTGCGCGTCCAGGTCATCAATCAGTCATACTCATCAGTTGTATCCCGTATGAACCAGGCTGTAACGACGAAACAGGTGACAGCAGCAGCCTTCGCATTTCCAAAGGTTCCGAATGTGGTCGGCATACGCTATGATGGCACGATCCAACAGAACCTCAAGATTACCGGCAGCATGATCATCGTGCCTATCCGGGATAAGACGCTGCAGATCTGGACCGAAAGCCCAGTATATGCCGACGACTTCAATAAATTCGTACTACCGAATATAACCTTCTCGCCGTAGTTCATCCAATCTGCTAAAACAGAGCTGCCGACACTGTATATTTGCCCCGGCGGCACGAATTATTGAATAAACTTTTTGTATCATCTATCAACTCAGAAATATTTGGTGCTATACTACCCTGTAGCAAGTAAGTGAGGGGTACATCAGTGACTGATCCGACTCTGTCAGAGCTCAAACAGGCGTGGTCACAGTCAGAGCAGCTGTTCTTGTCCCTTGCAGAACAAATGAAACTGCCGCTGCTGCAGATAATGAAGCAAGCTGAGCTCGGTGCCATGCTTGGTACGGGCGGCGAACAACTGGGGCAGGTGCGGGTCAATGCCGACGTCGCACTCAAACTGATTGATGGTTACCTGCTGAGCATGCGCCTGGCATCCGAAGAAACCTATGCCATCGAGCAGGAGGCAGTCTCGGTATCATCAGTGTTGTACGATGCCGCTCACCAGCTGCATCCGATAGCCGAGTTGTATGGAGTCACTCTGGAACTGTCACTTGGCGGCAAATACGGACCGGTCACAGCCCACCGCGAAGGCTTGCAGAGTGCTCTGGTGACACTCGGCTATGCCCTGATAGAGGCGCTCCCGGCAACTAATTCGCCGCAGCTGCGGCTGGAACTAGCTGCCCATCGTTGCCGTTACGGCATCGTCGCCGGACTGTACGCTGACGTTGACCGCCTGACGGCCGAGGCGCTGCGACAGGGACGACGTCTGTTCGGTGATACTCGCCAGCCATTGCCGGCCTTCAGCCACTGCGGTGGGGCAGGTGTCTTCGTGGCCGATGCCATCCTGAATGCCATCGGTGCCCGCCTGAAGGTTTCGCACCACAACCGGCGCTCCGGGCTCGGCGCAGTTCTGCAATCTAACCCCCAGATGCAGCTGATATAATAATGTCGAAAATCCTATTGCTCGAACCAGATGCCATCCTGGCGAACCTGTATATCAAAGCCTTTGAGCATGTTGGCCATTACGTCCGGCGGACGGTCAGTGCTCAGGATGCTGTATTCCAGGTCGATGAGCTGCTACCGGACGTCGTCGTGGTTGAACTGCAACTGGTGGCACACAGTGGTATAGAATTTTTGTATGAACTGCGTTCCTACCAGGAATGGCAGCACATACCGGTGCTCATCCATAGTTGTATCCCGCCGACGGAATTTGCTGACAGTATGAGTCTGTTGCGCCACACGCTGGGTGTGACGCAGTATTTATACAAACCACACACCAGCCTGCAGACTTTGCTGCGAGCCGTCTGTGACGCCGTGACGCCCGAGCATGGCAAGCCCAGGTTAGAAGACCCGATTCTCAAATTCCTGGGACCGGCTATGCCGATTCCAGCCTCCGGCGTAGTATGAATCAGATCAATACCCAGGCTGTCATCCTGCGCCGCACAGATTACGGCGAGGCGGACCGCATCCTGACCTTACTAACGCCGGATTACGGTAAACTCAGTCTGATTGCCAAAGGTGTCCGGCGCATCAAATCCAAACTGGCGGGCGGTATCGAACTGTTCAGCATCAGCGATATCTCATTTATCAGGGGTAGGGGAGAAGTCGGCACGCTCATATCGACCCGGCTCATCAAGCATTACGGTACTATCGTCAGCGACGTCAACCGGACGATGCTGGGCTATGATCTCATAAAGCAGCTGCACAAGGCGACCGAAGACGAGCCGGAAGCAGAGTACTTCGAACTGATTCAGGAGGCCTTTGCGGCGCTCGACGATCCAACTATCGATCTGCAGCTGGTCCGGGTATGGTTCCTGATGCAGCTGTTACGAATCGACGGACATACACCAAATCTGCAGACCGACACGAATGGCGGCAAGCTGGCCGCCGACAAACAGTACACTTTCAGTTTCGAAGACATGTCATTTGCTGAGCGCCCGGATGCGGCTTACGGCGCCGATCAGATCAAATTCCTGCGCGTCGGGTTCGCTGGCAACCGGCCGGTGGTTATGCAGAAGATTACTGGGCTCGACGAGCTGTTGTCGGCGACGATTCCTCTGGTTCAGACGATGGCGCAGACGTACCTGCGGCTGTGATTGACCGCTACCCGGAATGCCGTTTCTGTTATCCTGACCTGACACGTCAACTGTTTGACTATTACGACATTAGACTCTAAGATAGCAACAACATTGTGTAGCCGATGTATAAATATCAAGGAGAGTCAGATGAAAGCCAGACGGGTGATTACGAGTGTTTTGTTAACTATTACGCCGGCAGCGCTTGGAGCATTAGGGATGCATGACTTGGCCGTCAGTGATTCGGCTGAGAACAGACCACAATCGTCGGCCTGCGCGTCCGCACTTGGCCGCTGCGCGGCCATGGCACAGGATGGCAGCACTGCCGGTGAACGAATTACCGATCCGACAGATGAGTTTGTTCTGACAGAAATTGCCGCTCCGATGGTCGGCGGGGTTGTGGGTGCCATTGCTGGCCTCGCCGTTGCTGGTGCAATTGACATTCGTCGCCAGCCACAGGCTGAGCTAGTACACAAGATTACATACATAGATATCTAGCAACCCAATTATTCACGGCATCCACAGATGTACCAAACAGCTCAAACAGGGTATAATTAAGCTCAATATGAGTGAAGTAAAACTAGAAGATATTGTCAGCCTGTGCAAGCGCCGCGGGTTTATTTACCCGGGCTCGGATATTTATGGCGGCGAAGCCGGACTATACGACTTTGGACCTTACGGCGTTGAACTATTAAATAACCTTAAACGGTCATGGTGGCGCGCCAACGTCTACGATAAGGACAACTATGTCGGTCTCGATTCGGCTATGTTCAAGCACCCCAAAGTCTGGGAAGCCTCTGGCCACGTCGGTGGCTTCAACGACCCGCTGGCGGAGTGCAAGAATTGCCACCACCGTATCCGCGTCGACAAAGAACTCGGTGCCATCAGCGTAACGGCAGATGAGAAAATGAGTGAAGAAGAAATCAACCGGCTTTTCGACGAGAACCGCGCACACATCAAATGCCCGGTCTGCGGCCATAAAGACTTCACTGATGTGAAGGGCTTCAACCTGTTAGTCAAATCCAACCTCGGTGATTTCACTGGTACCGGTGAACGGCCAGTGTACTTGCCGGGTGAAGCCTGCCAGGGAATTTATCTGAACTTCAAGAATGTCGTTGACACCACGCCCTCGAAAATACCATTCGGTATCGCTCAGATCGGTAAGGCCTTCCGCAACGAAATCAGTCCGCGCAACTTCCTGTTCCGCACCCGCGAATTCGAGCAGGCTGACACCCAGTATTTTGTGAAGCCGCACGAAAATAAGGAAGCTTACGACCGTATCAAGCAGGACCGCTGGAACTGGTACTTGTCGATTGGCATCCAGGAGAAAAATCTGCGCTGGCACCAACATGAAAACCTCGTGTTCTACGCATCTGACGCTTGGGACATTGAGTATGACTATCCGACGCTCGGCTTTGATGAGTTAGAAGGGATTCACGACCGGACTGATTATGACTTGTCGCAGCACATGA
The DNA here is from genome assembly GCA_002413835.1 of Candidatus Saccharibacteria bacterium UBA5148. Taxonomy (GTDB): domain Bacteria; phylum Patescibacteriota; class Saccharimonadia; order Saccharimonadales; family UBA4665; genus UBA4665. The sequence continues at coordinate 63,157 of DHXU01000003.1, forward strand.
AATTCTCCGGCGTAGATTTGCAGTACCAGGACCCAGCGACAAACGAAAAGTATATCCCTTGGATACTCGAGACATCTGTCGGACTTGGCAGGATGTTTTTGGCAGTGATCTCCGACGCCTATTATGTCGAAAATATCGGCGAGGGTCAGACCCGAACTGTTCTCAAACTGAAGCCAGAACTGGCGCCCGTTAAAGTTGCCGTCAGCCCGCTCCTCAAGAACAAGCCCGAACTGGTCGCCAAGGCGCGAGAAGTCTACGATATGCTCAAAAAAGAATTCGGCGCCGTCATGTGGGACGACAATGGCAACATCGGCAAACGCTACCGCCGCCAGGACGAGATCGGGACGCCGTACTGTGTTGTCATCGACTTCGACAGTCTGGAAGGTGAAACCAAGGATACTGTAACCGTCCGTAACCGTGACACGACAGAGCAGGTACGCATGCCGGTGGCCGAGCTGACCGATTATATAGCTAAGTAGCAGAGTGTAATATGGCAGCCGCACTCATAACCGCGATATATAGCCTAACGCTCAGGCTTGTGAAGTATCTGGCACGCAAAATCGCCGCCTCATTCAAAACCAGCCAGCTTGGTAACGACGAAGACGAGCCGATCATCTCATCGGCTGATCTGCTTGGTGCGACCGGTCTGCAATCTATGGCGACAGGCATGATGGGTGACTACCTCTATAATCTGATGACCAATGACGTCGGCCGGGTCATGATGATGATTACGCTCAACCGCAATACATATATCCATATCGTGGCGATTGGTAGCCATAGCGGATTACAATCAAGTCTCAAACTGGGTTCGGCGCGCCAGTGGCTGGAGCCGGTGTCACTGGAAGGGGACTTTCCGGATCATTTTGAGATGTATTGCAGCAAAGGCGCGCAGGTGCAGACTCGCCAGGTATTCGGCCCGGAAACGATGGCCAAATTCGTCGATTTCTGTAAATCGTATAATTTTGAACTGTTCAACGAAAGTGTCTACATATCGGTTGCTGAAAATGCTGACGACCCGGACGACGACACCAGCATGGTAGCGGACATTACGAATTTCCTGGAGCACAACCGGAAGGTTTTCGAGAGGCTGTAATAGTTGTTTTGTGCTTTAGTCGTCGTAGTCGTCGCCGCCGTAGCTGCCAGCAAGATCTGGTGAAACTGCCCCCGCCGGTACTGTTTTCATAGGGTAGGCATAGTGGTCGCGTATCAGCGAGAAATTATTCGTGAAGGCGTTGTATGTTGCAGCATCAGTAATCTTGAGCATGACTTCGTTGGAGTCACGCTGTGGCGAACCTTCCCAACAAATGCTGCCCATAAGTGTAATCTTCGACTTGTTATTTCCAGCATATACACCGTTAATAATCATATATTTGTGATGGACATAGGTTTCCGGAATTCCGTTATGATTAGCGTCATATTGGCCGTTGAAAAGGTTGACTCCGCCGTATTTGCCACCTGGTTTGATGAGCGCAGCTACGACATCGGTTTCTACGTATTGTTTGTTAGTTATGACCTGCACGATGCACCCCTGATTATCAAGATCCCATAATCTTTGGGCAATTTTGATGCGCGCGTTCGACCAACGGAACATGGCTATCTTAATGACAGTCCGCCCATCTGAGCCATATCCTGCGCCGGTGCCGGTGCACTGCACGCCACTTAGCGACTGCAGAATTGTATCACTCGGATCATTATTCCATGCTTGGGGGTAGAAGAATGCTTTATATTTATCGTCGGTCGTCGTCCGGTAATAGTTGGCGGTCGTTTTATCCAGCAGCATATCGCTGAAGTATTGGGCAAAGCTGTTGTAGATTGGAATGTTGCCGACGACTGTATACATGTCGTTCCAGGAGATTTTTTCGCCGGTTGGTGTCGGATTGAACGAGGCAACCATAGTGATATGTGTTGCACTTCCAGCCCGCGAGAACATAAATAATTTGGCATGCATCATGCCGGTGTCAGCCATACAACTTTCTTTACACATAAATATAAAGCTCGGCTTAGTTTTGGTGGTACCAAGTGCTGCCTGTAGCTGTTTCATCTGTAGCGTCACAACATGGTCATCGATGATAACTCGTACGTCAACACCGCGCTTATGTGCCTGAATGAGCTTAGCAGTTGTCGTCGTCTCACTAATAGAATATGCTGTCAGGCGGATAACGCTGCCTGCAGGAGTTGCGTCAATAGCGTTATTGATGCGCGTCGTCAGGGCCATCTGCTCGGCGGTTGTTCCTTTGGGATTGTTGAAGGATGCGCCTTCCTGTGGCGTCACTACAGCGGCTGAAGCGACCGGAGAGTACAGACTCAAGCTGAGTACTAAAAAAGTCAGGATAATATAAAATCGTTTCAATACAATCTCCTTAATGAATCTATTTGTAATATTATACACTATATTGTTTATTTAGCTAATCTATACTCCGGTTATATACAACAATCCCCGCTGCCGGTGAAGGCGAGCGGGGATTGTAATGCAGGTCGGGTAGCTGGTACTAGCTAAGTCCGAGCTTTGCAGAGCAGGCGGGCCAGTTGCCCCAGCCACCGCGGGCTTGCAGAATTTGGCCGCGGTTGATCTGTTCTTCGCGGCTGGCTTCATTCGGCATGCCGGTGCCGCCAGCTGCCTGCCAGCTGGCGAGCGTAAACTGCAGGCCGCCATAAAAACCGTTGCCGGTGTTGATGGCCCAGTTGCCGCCGGATTCGCAGGCGGCCAGGTTGTCCCAGACGCTGCCGGATGCGACTGGAGCGACCCTAGCTGCTGGTGCTGCAGTGCGGCGGGGTGCGGACGGGGTTGCTGCAGCAGCTATCACTTCGACTGGCGCATTAACAGGCAAGGGCCGATCAGCTAATGTCTCGTCGGCTGTCGGGACCCGCAGTTCCTGTCCTGGGTAAATCATGTCCGGATTAACGACGACTGGATTCGCATCGTACAACCTTTGATAGGTTGTCCCAGTGGCTTTGGCCAGCTTCGTCAGGTTATCGCCTGTGGCGACAGCGACCGTTACCGGTTGCGGCTGTACCTCTGGCTCTGGTGCCGGTGTTGCCGCCTTTTGAGCTGAGGCGTCTGCCTTGGCGAGCGTAGTCGTAGCCGCCACTGTCGTTGCCAGAGCCTGATTCCGGGGAACGGACAGCACGGTCTGGATGGCTGGTTTGTTATATACACTTTGTAAATCGCTTGTTGACGCGAGCGAAGCGTGGCTGCCGGTGGCCATAAAAAAGGCACCACCGAACAAAGCCGCTGTAATTGCGGCGTATCTCATATAAAGTATTTCCTCCCTACCAACCCCAACAGTTACCCTCTAATAATATTGCTTATGTTCATTGGATAACAGGGGTGAGTAACTGTATGTTTTCATCTCCCATGAAAAACATACAATTTTCAGCTTATCGTATATGGTAAATAGTGTCAATAATCTAAGGGGCAAGGCTTCATATACTACTGCTATAACACCGCCAGAGTATGCAAAAGGAATTTTTTCGCGCTCCTGGTTATATAGGTTGCCAGGAAGATTTTGCTATGATGTAGATATGAAGAAACTTTATAGGTCGAAGTCGAATAGGAAAATCGCTGGCGTCTGTGGCGGCCTGGCTGAATATTTTGGTGTTGATGCGACGATTATCCGCATTATCGCGGTCGTATTGCTACTGCCGGGTTGGTTGCCTGGATTCGTACCATACGTCATTCTCTGGATTATTGTTCCCGAAGAGCCAACCGCCTGACCGCTGAGATATCCTGGTGTCGAAGTATGTAGTCTTCGAGATCCATGAACTCAGGCGTTGATTCAAATGTCTGTGGCCGCGGAGTAACTGGACATGATTGATCGGCCCTAAAATGTTAGACTGGTTTAGAACGAAAGGTTACAACGCAGATATGATCACCTATTACACCGATGGCAGCGCCAGCCCAAATCCCGGACCGGGTGGATTCTCAGTCATCAGAGACATGAAGCCAGCCGTACTCGGCGGCGAACCGAGCGGGGCTATCACTACCAATATCCGCATGGAAGGCTTCGCGATCATAGCGGCTCTAAAAGACGCCGGGGGAGCTGAATGTCAGATATATACCGACAGCGAATTCTGGATCAATGTTATCACCAAATGGTCGCTGCCGTGGGAGGCAAATGGCTGGAAAAAAAAGGGCGGCCTGATCAAAAATCTCGACATCGTCCAGGAAGCCTGCCCACTGTACCGCCAGTCGAAGGCCAAGCTGGTATGGGTGCGCGGCCACAATAATGACCTGGGCAATGAGCTAGCTGATTACTGGGCCAATGAAGCCCGGAAGGGAGTCCGGGTATGAGGGAAATCGAAATAAAGGCTCGCCTCGCCAATAAGCAAGCCGTCATGGAGGCGCTGGCCGCAGCCGGGGCAGTCGTCGATAATCCTGTCAGTCAGCACGACCGCGTCTATGGGCTGCCGGGTGTCGTCGGCGGAGCAGGTAGCGGCCAGCCATGGCTGCGGATCCGGACTGAAGTCAGCGGCGAGTCCACGATCAGCTATTTCACGCTCAAGAAGTCGGTTACCGGCCAGCTTGACAGTATTGAACATGAGACGTTGGTTGATGATGTCAAAGAGCTGGAGAAGATTATCGAACTGATTAACTTTGTACCGTACTCCGACCTCACCAAAGACCGCCAGAAAGCCAGGATCGGCAACATTGAGATCTGCATCGATCGTATCGACGAGTTGGGTGATTTCGTTGAAGCTGAGATGCTGTGCGGCGATGACGTAGAACTGCAGCCGATACTTGATGAGTTATGGAACTTGCTGACATCATTAGGCGTCAACCGGTCAGACGAGGTCCATGATGGCTATGACGTCCTTATGAACAAGCATCTCGGGCGGCAGTAGATGCGGCGACAAAATCGCCGCGCACCACAATATTTTGCATGATATGCAAAAATTCGATTATACTGAGCAGTACGTATGAGTTCACCGGCAGAATCAGGTTTATTCCAGGCAAGAGACCCCCGAGTCGCGGACTGGAGGCGGCAGTATTACGACCCTGGTGCCCTGAGGGCGCCAGGTAGTACGCTCGGCCTGATTGTTGATAGTTTGTATGACCTCATAGAGGGTGAGGATATTCACCGGACCGGACAAGTTGATCAGGGCTTTCAAAAGCAGCGTTATCATCATAAATTTTACGAGAAATTAGGACAAAGGTTTGGCATACGCACCGAAGTGAGTATAAGCGCTGAGCTACATAAACCACCAGCCGATATACGCGAAGCCTGGTTCACCGGACTGTATTATGATTCGTCAAATGGAGTCGAGTTGTATGACAGGGGATATGAGATTGTCCGACGGGCTGACGGCGTGATATATATGAAAATCAATGAATCTCTGGATGGAACCAGTGCCGCACTGACGCATGAAGATCCGGCATTTGTCAGAGCAAATCCCTGGAAAGACGCCACCGAATACGATGCGACGGTTCTATTTGATGAAATACAGCGGATACGCGCGCTTCAGGCAGGCCCAAACCACTAAGCCTATTCATCTGATACACCGACTTAATGATATGATATTGGTATGATTCTTGACCAAAACAATCACAAAGATCAAGCCCGCCCTCAGAAACTAACGAACGTCTATGCCTTCATCGACAGCCAGAACCTGAACGTCGGCGTTCAGAAGTTCGGCTGGAAGATGGACTGGCAGAAATTCCGTAAGTGGTTGAGCGATGAATTCGGCGTCACCAAGGCTTTCATGTTTATCGGGTACGTCCCGGAATTTGAGGCCATGTACGAGCAGCTACACGAAGCTGGCTATATGATCGTGCTCAAACCAACATATGACATGACCAGGCCGCAACAGGAGCCGGCACCGGAGACCATCGGCAAGGACGGCAAAAAGTCCGAACCTGAAGAGAAGAAACCCGTCAAAGGCAATATCGATGCCGACCTGGTACTGTGGGCCATGAAAGAGTTATCAAATTACGACAAAGCCATCCTGGTATCCGGCGATGGCGATTTCTACTCACTGGTAGAGTATCTCGAGAGCAAGAAACGCCTCGGCAAGATTCTGACACCAAGCTTCCAGTATTCGCAGCTGTACAACAGATACGAAGAATATATCGTCCGCCTGGATAACTTCAAACGCGAACTACGTTACTATGACCGCCGCAAGAAGCAATAGCTAATTCTTACTGGCGTCAATCACACTGAGCAGCGTGGCAGCAGCGACGCCGATGCGTGGATCCAGCGCTGTGTCTACGCCGGTCATGTCGAGACCCATTTTGACAATTACCGGATTCTTGCGGTGTGTCAGGCGGGCACCAACTCCGGTGACGGCGCCACCGAGTATACCGTTGATGGTATAGGTGAGAGGGGCAAACATCAGTACGAAGTCTGCGATCCCTCCGACGAATGGTATAAATCCAACGTAGCGCCGTACCAGCGCCAGACCACTGCTGGTTTCCTGAATATTGGCAATTGGCGTGCCACTGCCGTCCATGATATCCCAGTGGTCGCGCACGAAGGTTGAGCGCAGACCCTTGCGCCGCATTGAGAAGAGTAGGCTATCGGATGCACTATCGAATACGTCATAGGTTGCGCCAAAGTCGATAATATTCCGGGCATGGATGCGTAGTAATTCTGTCTGCTTGCTGCTGTCGCTGTACAGACGGATATCTTCACGCAGTTTCCAGGCTTTCATCTGCACAAAACCAACATCGTTGCCGCTGTCGGCATCCTTGACAGTAATCGAAGCACCAAAAATCTTCCAGAACTTGCGGCGGAATTCTAGTCGGCTGTGTTGTGAGTAATCCATGGTATCTCCTGTGGTATTGCTAATAATGCTTCCATTGTAGCCTATCAGCAGGTTCATGTATCACGATAATGTTTATGTGGGGTAAAATAAGTCTATGAGCAAACGTAGCACCAGTAGCCGTACCAGGCGGCCAACAAAGCCATCCATATCCAATGCGGCCTCTGCTATCAAACGGGCGGTGTCTCCTCGCGAAATCCCGAGCCAGCTGACAGCCCAGCCCGTAGCCTCTCCCCGGAAACACACTGCAGCCCGAATCCTCAGTTGGCCATTCCGTGTGCTGCTCAGCCAGAGGCTCCGAATCCTGAATCTGGTATTGATAGTGGTGGCACTGCTGATCGTTATATCCCAGGGCGTCAAACTTTCCACTGAGAACGTACGATATAACGCTAATACCACGCCGCTGCAGGCGATACCGCACCATGATACGGCACTTGTCTTCGGCGCGGGCGTCAGGCCGGACCACACGCCGACAGAATACCTGAAGCGCCGGGTTGAAACTGCCGTTGACCTCTACAAGGCTCACCGCGTCGACGCCATAATCATGTCGGGTGATAACAGCTCCAGCCATTACAACGAGCCGGAAGTCATGAAAGCTTACGCCGTCAAACTGGGCACCGATCCGTCGGACGTCATCGTCGACTACGCTGGCTTCAATACCTATGATACCTGTTACCGGGCCGGCAAAATATTCAGTGCCAGAAGCGTAACAGTCGTAACACAGGGCTATCATCTGCCACGGGCGGTCATGACCTGTCAGCAGTTGGGCCTCGACACGATCGGTGTAGCGGCCAAGCGCCTGGAGCGTGACTGGACGGTAAGCTATATCATGCGGGAGCATGTGTCGACTGCCAAATCTGTCGTCCAGATGGTTCTGAAGCCGCAGCCGACATTGCTTGGTAAAATCGAGAATCCGTAACTGTATCTAAAGGAACAGAGAATTTTACAGCAGTTTTTTGCACCGCTGTCACCGTTTATCCGGTAGAATGGAGCTTACGGTAAGAACACAGTTTACGTTTATATACAACTTGAGGGAGTGACGTACATATGGAACCAGATAAAATATCTGTAGAAGATGCTGAAGAAATGGAGATTGAAACTCCGGAAGTCGAACTTGATGAGCATATCATCGATGAACCGCCTGCAGATTCGCCGAACGAATTGCCGAAGGACATCCTGGCCGCTGACCAGGCAGTCATTGATAACTATAAAGAAACCGACGTCTTCGCCTGGGCCAACAACCTTGTGCAGTACAAAGATGAACTGAAGATCGAATTATTCTTTTTTAACAAAAACAATGTCGTCTACCGCACCAATATGACGGCTGAACTCGCCAAACAGCTCGAGCCGCTGTTTATCGACGAAATCCTGGAATATATGCTGGAGGGCGCTGACAACGGCCTTATAGTCCGCGGTTTCGAAGAGGCTGAGAGCGAAGAGAACGTCCTGATGCGCACCCGGCTGCACAAGGTTGAGAAGGCCCGCGAGATGCTGAACTGGCTCAAGACGCAGGAGCACGAGATTGAAGTCTTCAAGGAAGAAGAGCACGACATCAAACGCATCAAGGGCATCGTTGCTCGCTGCAGCCACCGTGATATGCCGATGAAATTCTACGTCATCAAGCAATTACCGCAGTCCCAGGTCATGAAGGGAAGTACCGGCTGGATGATCCGTAATGACAAGTTCGTCCAGTTTGACGCCGATGCCGCGCTGCGCGTGCCATCTGACAACCAACTGTTGGTACTCGACCAGGATATGTATGTTTTCAGCCAGGCCAAGCTCAAAGCGCTCTTCGGCTATGATGCCAAAGAAGCCAGCATCGCCGAGAAAAAGGTCGACGAGATCCAGAAAAATTTCAAACTCAGCTTCGCCGATGGCGAGAACATGCAGTCCATGATAAAAGGCAACCGCGGGGTTATCAAGAAACTCCAGAAGATTGAACCCAGTCTGATCAAGCAAGAGGACATCATCGACCGTTCCGACGAGCTGGACATCGGTTTGATGCAGGATGACGCCGGCGCGATCATCATCATGGACGGCAAGGATATGACCAAATTCGTCAATCTACTGAACGACGATTATATGGAAAGCCCGATGACCGGCATCCGTTACGAAATCCAGAAAAAGCGAGAGCTCAAGCCGACCGAAGAGGACGAGAACGCCGGCATCTTACGCGAGCACAGCTAATAGCTTAATCTTCGTACATTGTTGCAGCAGCTTTGTAGGTGCCAAGGTTTTCTACGGTGCATTCCTGGAAGTCGAGCATCTCGATGGCCATCTCCAGAGCGGCTGGCGTAATTTCAAGATCGATATAGAACTGATATTTCCAAACTTTGCCAGGAATCGGCCGCGACTGCAATTTTGTCAGGTTGCTGCTGACGTCGCTAAAGACGCCCAGAGCGCGGTGCAGGGCGCCGGGCTCGTGCGAAGTCGTGATGATCAGCGAAGCCTTGTCGGCATTGGCTGGCGGCGTGCCATGCGGGTCGATTACCAGAAAACGAGTGAAGTTGAGCGGTTCATCCTGAATTGCGGATTTGAGGATGAACATACCATGCATTTTAGCAGCAACCACACCGGCGATCGCAGCACAGGAACGGTCACCGTTTCTTTTCACGAATTCAACGGCGGCGGCAGTGTCGTGGTGTTCGACAATCTCGGCCTTTGGGAACTTATTGGCCAGATAGTGAGCACATTGCGCCAGCGCTACCGGATGAGAGTATATCCGCGTGATATCGTCCGGCTGGACTCCTTCGAACGTAATGAGATTCTGGTGGATATGTTCGACGACCTCACCGATAATTGGGTAATGATACTTGGATAACAGGTCGTAGACCTCTGTAATCGAGCCGTATAGTGAGTTTTCGATGGCGATTACGGCAACATCGGCCGCCTCAGCTGCCAGCGCGCTAAAAACGGCCGAAAAGGTGTCGGCATAGACGAAACTGTTGGTCTGCCCATCTGTCTCTCCGTAATAATGTCCGGCTGCTATATGATGGAACGAACCCTCGGCGCCCTGGATGGCTATCTTCATGTGTATATCCTCATATGTATATGGTACTACAACCGGCGCCAAGCTTGTATACTTGCATAGTATGGAGATGCAATGGACCAAGCTTTAGCACTGGAAATTATGGCCGAGGGGCACAATGTTCTTCTGACCGGACCGGCCGGCTCAGGGAAGACCTATGTACTGAATGAATTTATCCGGCGTGCCAAATCCCGCGGTAAATACGTGGCCGTTACGGCGACAACCGGCCTGGCGGCGACGCATCTTGGCGGCAATACCATCCACGCCTGGAGCGGTATCGGCATCTCTGATCAATTACATCCGCAATTCGAAGAGCATCTTCTGAAGGGTCGCCGGGATATCATCGAAGCCACCGATATTCTGATCATTGATGAGATATCGATGTTGCACGATTACCGGCTTGACATGGTTGACGAGATCGCCCGCAAGGTCCGGCGCCAGGATGAGCCATTCGGAGGCATCCAGGTCATATTGTGCGGCGACTTTTTCCAATTACCCCCGGTCAATCGCCAGGACTCGCGGCAGGGAAGCTTCGTTGTGAATGCCGAGGTCTGGGAAGAATTCGACCCAGTTATTTGTTATCTTGAGGAACAGCATCGCCAGGATGATGACGATTTCCTGGAAATTCTCAGTGCCATGCGCTCCGGCGATGTCCGCCGCCGCCATGCCGAGATGCTGCTGAAGCGTGTCAATGCCGACCTCAGTGAGCACATACCGGCCGGCGGTGAAGCCACCGAACTCCACACGGTCAACATCGATGTCGACCGCATCAACTCCGGCCGTCTGGAGAACATTACCGGTGACGAACATTATTATGAGATGAACACAACCGGCAGCGCCCAGTATGTCGAGACTCTGAAGCGTTCCTGTCTGGCCCTGGAAGTATTGACCCTGAAGAAGGGTGCCTTGGTGATGTGTATCAAGAACAGCGCTGAGAAGCGCTACGCCAACGGCTCACTTGGTACGGTAGTAGATTTCGAGAAGTCGACCAATTACCCGATCGTCGAGCTACACAGCGGCCGCCGCGTCACGATGGAACCGGAAACCTGGGAACTGCGGGACGGCAACAAAAAACGGGCCTCGATCAGCCAGATTCCACTCCGCCTGGCCTGGGCCATCACCGTACATAAGAGCCAGGGTATGACGCTCGACGCCGCCCGCGTCGACCTGCGCCGGGCATTTGTGGAGGGTATGGGCTACGTTGCCTTGTCGCGCGTCCGCCGACTGGACAATCTCAGTCTGGTCGGTATCAACCAGATGGCCCTGCGGATCAGCGAAGAGGCCCTGGAAATTGACAAGCAACTGCGCCGCAAGTCGGCCTCTGACGCTGCCAAATACGAACCCTTGCGTGCCGCGGCGCTGGCGCGGGCGGCTGCCGAAAAGCTCAATCCTGCCTCGTCAGCTTCGTCCAAGGCCTCATCGGGCAGCTGGGCTGACAAACTTGCCAAGATGCGCACCGAATATCCGAACGCCTACAAGCCGTGGACCAAAGCTGAAGACGCCAAGCTGATGGATTATTTTACCGATGGCAAGGCTAAGACCGTCAAAGAGCTGACCACGGTCTTTGGCCGTCATCCTGGATCAATCAGCGTTCGCCTCAAAAAGCATTTTGGTGAAGACGCCGTTACGGAGCTCAGTCATAAGGCGCAAAAAACTAAGGGCGCTTAGCAGCAAGCTATGAAAATATTACGCCGCACTTTGTTCGGAAATCCAGTATTACGGACGACGGCCCGACGGCTGAGCGCCGATGAGATCGCGTCACCACAGATTCAGGAACTTATTGCCGATATGCGTTATACCCTCGAATACCGCAGGTATGGGGTTGGACTGGCTGCACCGCAGATCGGGCAGCCAGTCGCGGTGAGCGTCATTGCAATAAAGCCTACGCCAACCCGGCCCGAAAATCCTCATATCAATTTTGTGATTATCAACCCGGAGATTATTCGGACGTACGGTGCGCTGATGCCAAAATGGGAAGGCTGTCTGAGCTTCGGCAGCGGCCCGACCTTGCCATATGCCCAGGCCAGCCGTTATGAGAAAATCAGGGTCCGATTCCTTGATGAGCAGGGCGGTCTCCATGAAACCGATTATGACGGTCTGGTAGCTCATGTGCTGCAACACGAAATTGACCATCTGAACGGCATTCTATTTGTCGATAAAGTCCTGGATCCGACGACATATATAACGATTAGCGAATATAAGAAACGATATCTACATACTACCAACTAGGCTACATGTAGAGCCGAAGTGCTTGTGTTATCACACAAAATATCGTGTTGTTAAAAAAGTTAACAAAATGTTTGGCATGAGCGTAATGCCGGGTGCAATATGTCGTCATAAATTAAGTGAGGGCAGTGGCATGAAGCGCAGCAAAACTAATCTATCATTTAAGAGACATGGTATGGGGGGTCTGCAGCCGCTTGCCCGGGCTATCATGGTCGTGTCAGCGGTGGCGGTCCTGGCAACCGGTGTCACATACGCTGCACTGCAAAGCCCGGCCGCTACCCTGAGTGGCAACACTATCAGCACAGCAACCGCCGATCTGAAGATTTCGACGACGACGGCGACGAGCTCTACGAGCTTCGCAGTTACCAAAACGGGTTTTAGCTTTGCTAATATTGTTCCCGGCGGCTCGCCGGCTCCAACCGATGGCAATCTGTTCTATCTCAAGAACTTTGGTAATGTCCCGATGGCGCTGAAGCTGAGTATCGGCACGACGCCTGTCAATGCAGCAAGCGTTGATTTGTCCAAAGTATACATCGTGCTGACCCGCCTGGACGGTACGACCGCACCCCAAAAACTGTCAGTTGCATCTCTCGTTGCCAGTCAGACAACTGGCGGTCTGGCGATTACCGATAATCTGGCCGGCGTGACGGCAGCACAATATAAGACGCAGATTGCCATGGACGAGGATGCCTTCACGGGTGCATCGGCCACGATCAGCGGGATAGACCTGGTCTTTACCGGTACGGTCGTAGCTCAGTAATACTCGGCAGAACAATCGGATAGGGCAAAGGGATGTAATGCAAAGAGTAACAATCATTGGCACGAAGCTATGTTTCGGTCTGCTCGTCGCAATTTCACTGTTCAGCGCTGCAGCACTTGGGTATGTCAGGGTGCGGGGGTTGCAGCTGCTGAGCGTCCAGACCGGCAGTATGCGGCCGGAGATCCGGCCTGGCGATGCTGTCCTCGTACGGCGAGCTTACCAGCCGCTAATACCCGGTGACATCATCAGCTATCAGAGCCTTGCTGATCCGAAACTGACTATCACGCACCGCGTTGTTTCTGTCAGCTCCATGACCGGGACACTTATTACCAAAGGTGATGTCTTGCAGACGAACGATCCACCGATCGGTTACGACCGCGTCATTGGCAGGGTAGTGCGGATCGTTCCGGTCGTCGGTCGCGGTGTTGATTTTATACGCCGTCCTGTCGGACTGATCGGCGTTGTCTATCTGCCGGCTGTGATTCTGATCGGCGCAGAAATCCGACGTCTGATGAAGTACTATGACATGCAAAGGTATCGGTTGTACGCCTATCCTTGGTGAATCTAAAACGGTTCTCAGCCAGCAGGTTTAGATGCATGTCAGCTTGGCCGAAGTGCTAAATCTTACAGCTACCTATGCATGTATACAGATATACTTGTGTCTGCTAGAACTACTGAGATGTCTGACAAAGGAGGCGCCTGATGAAAATTACCAAACTGATACATTCCTGTCTGCTGGTGGAAATGCCGGCGCCTATCAACCGCACGGCACTCTTTGACCCGGGAGTCATGAGCGAACCGGCCATCAATGTCAGCTCCCTCGAATATCTTGATAACATCATTATCACTCACAATCACGACGACCATATGAGCCTTCCGCTCATCAAAAGACTGGTTGCCAAATTTCCGGACGTGCGGATTACGGCTACTCAGGAAGCGGTCGACGAGCTGGCCGAGGAGGGAATTGAAGCAGTTCATGAAGAAACCCCAGGTGTCGTCTTCTTTGATTCACCGCATGAAGAAGTCCGGCCAACCTTTCCGCTCCCCCAGGAAATCGGCGTTCACTATCTGGATTTGCTGACTCATCCCGGCGATAGCCACAGTTTCAAGGAAACGAAAGCAGTTCTGGCGTTACCGATTACTGCACCGTGGGGCTCGACAGTTCGGGCAGTCAATCTGGCGCTGGAACTGAAGCCAAAATATATCATACCTATCCATGATTGGCATTGGCACGATCAGGCTCGCACGCAGACATATGACAGTCTGGAAAAATTATTTGCCGAGCATGGCATCACATTCCTGAAACCAGAAACCGGCGTGCCAATCGTGATCGATGTATGATTACCGGTGCCGCAAGCTTACACCTAACACCCACTACCTAACTTAGAAAGCGAGACACCATGAATGATGAGAAGACGAACGACGACAAGACCTTTACTTTGAATACAAATGCCAATATCCCGGCAATCGGCTTCGGTTGCTGGCAGATCACACCGGATAGTGCCGCCGAAGAGGCCGTCAAAACGGCGCTCGAAATCGGTTACCGGCATATCGACACCGCCAAGATCTATGGTAATGAAGCCGGTGTCGGCGACGGTGTACGGGCATCCGGCGTCGCACGCCAAGACTTGTTTGTAACGACGAAGCTATGGAACGAAGACCAGGGTTACGACAGCGGGCTCGGAGCCATCGACGAGTCGCTCGGCAAGCTCGGCCTGGACTATGTCGATCTCTATCTCATCCATTGGCCACGCAGCAGTACGCGCGCCGATGCCTGGCGGGCAATGCAGGATATTTACAAATCCGGCAAAGCCAAAGCCGTCGGCGTCAGTAATTACACCATCCGCCATCTGGAAGAACTGCTGGGGAGCAGTGATCTGGTCCCCGCAGTCAACCAGGTGGAATTTCATCCGTACATCTACGAGCAGCAGCAAGAACTGCTGGCATTCTGCAAAGCCCATAATATCGTCGTCGAAGCCTATAGTCCACTAGCTCGTCACTCGCGTGAGGTAGACGAGCGCATCCTCAGTATCGCCGAGGCCGTCGGCCGCACACCATCGCAGGTCATTTTGCGCTGGTGTTTGCAGCACGGAACTGTGCCTTTGCCGCGCTCCACCAACCCTGTACATATCCGTGAAAACCTTGAAGTTTTTGATTTTGAGCTGAGTGACGCTGATATGGAAACGCTGAATGGTATGAGCGACGGCCAGCGGGTGACCAGTGACCCCGAAGACATAACCTGATCGCTTAATGTAAAATAATATTGACATAAGCACATCAAAGTGCTAATGTCTAAGTATGGTAGAACAAAATAAAAATACTACAATTGAAAAATTCGAAACCGTTATGTCTCACGTTGGCATGGCAGTTATGACAATGGCGACTATGGCCAGCATGACTGAGCTGGCACACCGCGAAGGCAGCCACCTGATTGCAACCTTGCAGCCGGCTTACGTCATGAACAACGACAATACGGG
Source organism: Candidatus Saccharibacteria bacterium UBA5148 (assembly GCA_002413835.1). GTDB lineage: Bacteria > Patescibacteriota > Saccharimonadia > Saccharimonadales > UBA4665 > UBA4665. The sequence continues at coordinate 78,407 of DHXU01000003.1, forward strand.
CGATGCAGGGCAGGGTGACGAGCAGCTTCGCCGCAGCGGTCGGGAAGAGATCCGCCATACGTCCGCATCCTACGGTTCAGCTATGCGGTCACATTCTGTCACCGGTAAGCTCTAGCCGTCTAGCGCATTGCTTATTAGCATAAGCGCTATATGTGTTCACAATTGGGTATCAGATACGAAACTGTGGATAACTTATCATGAAAACACTCTTGTTTAGCATAAAAGTACTTGTAGTGGGTACGAGTGGGTAGTACACTCTAGCTAGTGGGTAATCGTGGGTAACCCGGAAGCGCACAAGCGATTCCATCGGCCAACCATCAAAAAACAAAAATAACCACTAGCACTCTAAAACTATCACCTAAACTAAACGGGCAATGGCTACAGTAGACTATTTTCAGCGCAAGCTTGACGACAAGCGGAGGTTAACCATACCGACCGAACTTAGAGCCGAATTTGCGAGTGGAGTAGTGATTACTCGTGGTTTCAAAAAATACCTTCACGTCTATCCCAAATCAGTTTGGGACGGTGATGTCGAACCGCTGCTTTCAGGAAGTATCCTGGATGAACAGGTGGCCGACCTCAACGTTCAATTCCGGTCAGGGAAAAGTGAGAATGACCTCGATGACAAGCAGGGACGCTTGGTCATCGAACAGCATCTCCTGGACTACGCTGGTATCGAAAAAGGTGTCGTAGCAGTACGCGTCGGCAAATATTGGCGGCTTATGGCAGAAACATAAGGCACCAGTATCCGCAAAAGCTCCTTAACAATCCGTATCCAACCAAACCGAATATCACCAAGAAATTTGTTCCATCCAGCCTCAAAAACAAGTAAGATTTTATCTTACCAGGGACCGGGAAGAGCAGCCCGCACGACGATTTTACATCGGCGTACGGCGCGCCCGAGAAAACCGCGAGAAGCGGTTGTCTCAAGTAACTCATCGAGGTCAGCTATTCGGCAGTCAACAAGTGGCACCCTGGGGCACCACTCTAAAAACCCTTGCACATTCACTAAAAAACACCTCCCAAAACTCCACCTCACACATAAGTCTCTCACTTGTTCCCGTAGCAATACGAGAACACATCTGATTGCTTGCTCGCCATAGAAGTTTCATAGGTTCCTCCAAATCTATGAAGTAATACTTCCAGGCATATAGGCAAGTGATCAACCAAAAAAACAAAAACGTTCCTACAAAAAAACAAAAAAGTTGACTGCCGGATAGGTGACCTTGCAATAACCGCGTGCTATACTGCACATAGGTTTTGAAACAAAAACACCAAAACAAAAACAAATTAACAATTTATATCAGCGAAAGCTGGGAAGTTCAGTCTTTTCGGGCTAAAATAAAGTGATTACAGATCAACTTATAGACGACCGGGAAGAAAGTGATGCTGATTCTGCGCAGGCAGACAGCGCAGTTGAAGTTCCTTTGCATATTCCAGTACTTATCGATGAAGTGCTTCAATATCTGAAACCGAAGGCAGGGGATAGTTACCTCGACCTGACGGCTGGATATGGGGGACATGCAGCGAAGGTAGTGGAACGTACTGGTAATCCAGGCGGCACCGTACTCGTAGATCGTGACAGCAATGCTGTCAAAGAGCTCGAGAAACGGTTCGCAGGCGACATCAGCAACGGTCTGAGTATACTCCACGACGATTTTGCAGCTGCCACGCAGCAGCTGATCGCTAGTGGCCGACACTTTGACTGTATACTGGCAGACCTTGGCGTATCGTCACCGCACCTTAATCAGGCAGCCCGTGGATTTTCACTGGCGCAGGATGGGCCGCTCGATATGCGTATGGACCAGGAGCAGGAACTGACCGCTGACAGGGTAGTCAACGGCTATTCCGAAGCCCAGCTGATCGACATACTAAAAAGTTACGGCGAAGAACCAAAGGCCAGGGCAGTCGCGCGAGCGATTATCGCCGCCAGGCCAGTTCGTACAACCGCAGAGCTGGCTAGTATCGTAGCCCGTGTCTGGCATGGTCCAGGAAAGACACACAGTAAAGTGCATCCCGCGACCCGGACATTCCAGGCGATCCGCATAGCCGTCAACGACGAGCTGGATCAATTGGAAAAAAGTCTGCCGCAGTGGATTAATTTACTTACACCCGGCGGAAGACTGGCTATAATATCTTTTCAGAGCCTGGAAGACAGGCTGGTAAAGAACCTGTTGGCCGATAAAAGCGGCGACAGATATGACTCAGAAATTCAGCTTCTCACCAAACGACCGATTACCGCTGAGTCCACCGAATTAGTTCACAATCCGCGTGCCCGTAGTGCAAAACTACGAGCCGCAGTGAAAAATAAATAAACAAAAATAAAAGGAGGCAAATATGCCTATTCAAATCAAAAGCAGCTCACGCGCTTACAAAGTTCACGTCAAAGTAGTCTAAGACTATCGTTGGCCGGGGAAGGGCAACATAAAGTTGCCCTCTTTCCGTCCACAAAAAACAAAAATATTAAAAAAGGAGGGTCTATGACTTACTCCAGCTCTATTTCGATGTCCAGGTCTGTGGCCCGCGGTCAGCATTTCGCTGGCAGGAATCAGAACGCCGTTGATTTCCGGCGTAGCGGTGCAAAACTTGGCCCGATCAGCAATACGGTAATTCTCATCGTCCTCGCTTGCTTGCTCGGCTTATTATATTTGACGCAGGTTACCAAGACCGATGCGTATGGTTATTCGATCAACGCCTTACAAACGAAGCAGACGCAGCTCAAACAGGAAAATGAAGACCTGGTGCTGGCTTCGGCTCAGATGCAATCACTCGACCGTGTCCAGTCCAGCCCAGAGGCGACTGCGATGGTACCTGTGGCACCGTCCGGTACTGTAAGGCAATAACGCACATAACCGGTATAATAGACTCTAAGTATGTTTGACGAGGGTAGAAACGCAGCGCAGCCGATCACGCGTGTCCGGATATGGTACGCCGTGCTTATATGTATTATGGCGTTGTTTTTGGTGCGGTTATTTTATCTGCAGGTTATCCGGTATGAGCATTATAAAAATTCAGCGCTCAGCGACCAGTTGAAACAATATGAGATTCCATCGTCCCGGGGAAGGATACTGGCTCATAGCGGACCAGGCAACGATGGTAGTAGCGCCGGGGCGATACCGATCGTCCTGAATCAGAAACTGTATCTCGTCTATGCTGATCCGTTATATATCAAAGATGCTGCCAAGGTTGCATCGGATGTCGCACGTATTACCGGTGGCAACGCCAGCGATTACCAGAAAACGCTTGATGCGGCTATGAGAGTGAAGGGCAACCGCTACGCCATCCTGGTCAAGAAAGTCAGTGAAGATCAGAAGCAGAAAATCGTGGCGTTAAAATATCCCGGACTCGGTACACAGCAACAGGAATATCGGACCTATCCGCAGGGTGCCATGGCGGCGCAGCTGCTGGGATTCGTCAATGATGCCGGCAAAGGCTCGTACGGTATCGAAGAGGCTCTGGACACGCAGCTCAAGGGCACTCCTGGTGAACTGAAGGCGATTACTGATGTCCACGGCGTACCGCTGGCGGCCAGCACCGGCAACACCCTGAAGCCGGCGCAGTCTGGTAAGGATGTCGTGCTGACTGTCGACCTGCCAATGCAGAAGCGCCTGGAACAGATACTGGCTGACGCGGCCAAAACGACTAAGTCGGAAAGCGCCAGTGCAGTCATCATGGATCCGAATACCGGCGCTATCAAAGCCATGGCCAATGTGCCAACCTATGATCCGGCAAAATACTACGAGGTAGAGGATGGCTCGGTCTTTAATAATGCGGCCGTGTCGCACCCGATCGAAGTCGGTTCGAGCATGAAGGCGCTGACGACCGCGGCGGCACTTGATGATGGTGTGGTGACACCGGCGACGACGTATTACGATCCGTCACACTGGAAGGTCGATGGCTTCAATATTACCAATATCGAAGAGGATGGTGGCGCTGGCAACCGCACTATTGCGGATATTCTTAATTTGTCGCTGAACACCGGTGCGATATGGGAACTGATGCAGATGGGCGGTGGTGGCAGTATCAATCATAAAGGCCGTTCGGTGTGGTACGACTACATGGTCAACCATTATGGATTTGGCAAGCCGACCGGAATAGAGCAGGGGTATGAAGCCTCAGGCTATGTGCCAGGCCCTGATGATAACGGAGCTGGTATTGATCTGACGTATGCCAACACCTCCTTCGGACAGGCGATGACAGCGACGCCGGTGCAGATGGCGGCCGCTATGTCGGCGGTCGTCAACGGTGGAACCTATTACCAGCCACGGCTGGTAGATGCAACTGTCGATGCCTCCGGCAAAACAACTGCCGAAGCCCCGAAAGTAGTGCGGCATGGCGTCGTATCCACCAAGGTCAGCCAGGAAATCGTACCTATTTTGCAGTATGTGATCGATAAGCACAACGTAACGCCGGCCTTCGACCAGTCGCGTTACAGTGTCGGTGGTAAGACGGGTACGGCCCAGATCGCCAAGACGGGCGGGGGATACCTGGATAATGATTTCAACGGTACGTATCTTGGGTTTGTCGGTGGCGATACGCCGCAGTATGTAATCGCAGTGTTCATGACCAAACCGAAGAACGGTGGGTACGCCGGCACGGCAGCCGCGCAACCGGTCTTCGTCAACATCGGGCATATGCTGATCAATAATTCGTACGTCAAAGCCAAAAACTAACGTTTGCTGAGTCGCCTCTGCGCGCCGGCTATAGTATAATAAGCCCTAGAAGTTTCATCATGATACAAACACTTGAATTCACAGTCCAGCTGAGCACGGTCATCCATATGCTTGCCATCGGCTTTGTGGCGTTCGTCATCAGCATGGCGATTACGCCGATATATACGACCGCTGCCTACAAGTGGGACTGGTGGAAAAAGGCTCGTACCGACGCCTGGTCCGGCGGCACTGCGACAGTCTACAACAAGCTGCATGCCGCAAAACACCTGCGCAAAATCCCAACCATGGCCGGGCTGATCTTCATCGTGACTATACTGATCGTGACGCTGACGGGCAATCTGAGCCGGGGTGAAACCTGGCTGCCGCTGGCGGGTCTGGTGGCCTCTGGGACCATCGGTCTGGTAGACGATATCATGAATGTCCGTGGTACGAGCGCAATTGCCGGCATGCGGGCGATTGTGAAATTCAGCCTGCAAAGCCTGGTCGCGCTGGTTGGCGGCTGGTGGCTGTTCAGTAAGCTTGACGTCAATACGGTGTATATCCCTGGATTCGAACATGTCTATATCGGCGCCTTCATCATCCTGCTGTTCTGGTTCGTGGTGATCGCCACCTCCAATTCAGTCAATATCACCGATGGGCTGGACGGACTGGCCGGCGGCTTGCTGGTGTCCTCATTCACAACCTACACCATCATCGCGGTAGTCGAAGGCAAATATGCGCTGGCGGCTTTCTGTCTGACGGTCGTCGGGGCGCTCCTGAGCTATACCTGGTTCAATATATTCCCGGCCCGTTTCTTTATGGGGGACGTTGGTGCCTTTGCACTGGGGACGGCGCTCGGTATCGTGGCGATCCAGACGGATACAATATACGTCTTACCGATCATCGGTGCTGTCTATGTCATGGAGACTGGTTCGGTGATTATCAACCGCGTATCCAAAAAATTCCGCCATGGTAAGAAAGTATTCTTATCATCGCCGCTGCATCACCACTTTGAAGCGATGGGTTGGCCTGAGACGAAGGTCACGATGCGCTTCTGGATCCTCGGTAATGTAGCAGGGGTACTGGGACTTATCATATTCTTCGCGGGGAGATTCAGTTAACATGGGGCCGGGTGTGCGCGGCTACCAGGCACAGAACGGCGCACAAAACGGGCGAAGTTCCAGGAGCCAGCCCAGCAGGGCAGGTGCTGAAAACTCATCCGACCTGGGGCGTCGTCACCGGCCGGATTATTGGCTGGTCATACTCTGTCTGATGATGCTGGTCATCGGGCTTATCGTGGTCTATGCCATCAGTCCGGCACTGAGCGAAGCGGCAGGCACGAGCCAGACGCATTATGTCACCAAGCAGCTTATCGCAATCGGCCTGAGTATCGTGGCATTCATCGCTATGGCAAAGATTCCACTCAGCGTGATACGGCAGATGTATAAGCCGTTACTCGTACTGGCCGGTATTGCCACATTGATTGCGCTCCTGACACCAGTGAACCCGCTGTATCCGGCACACCGTTGGGTGCGGCTGGGCGGATTCTCATTCCAGTCTGTGGAGCTTTTGAAATTTGCAATCCTGATTGCCGCAGCCGGCTTTCTGGCCGAGCGGTCACGCGTCGGCATGCTGGGAGACTTTAAGACGACCATCAAGCCGTTACTAATCGCGGTTGGGGTATTAATCGTAATCGTGGCCGGTCCAGGCAAGATATACGCTCAGAGTGACCTCGGTTCAACCGCAGTCATCCTGGCGATGATGGCTATCATGGCATTTGTTGCCGGTATGCCGCTCAAGCGCTTAGCCGCGGGAGCCGCCATCCTGGCGATTGCTGTCATCCTGGCGGTCGTACCGTCGACCTATCGCCGTGAGCGCGTCACGGCCTTCCTGCATCCGGACCAGGGCTGTCAGCAGGCCGCCGGCTATCAGGCTTGTCAGGCGCTGATCGCAGTCGGGTCCGGTGGCCTGTCAGGTCTGGGACTGGGGCGAAGCGTCCAGGCTTACGGCTATCTGCCGGAAGCGGCTAACGACTCAATTTTTGCTATATATGCCGAAAAATTCGGCTTCATCGGCGTCACGGTGCTACTTGGGATAATGGTAGCCTTCTTCAGCCGGCTCAAGAGCATCGCCGAGCGGGCACCGGACGCCTTCAGTCGGCTGGTGGTTGTCGGCGTCCTGGCCTGGCTCAGCGTCCAGGCGGTCATCAATATCGGTGCTATGATCGGCTTGTTGCCGCTGAAGGGCATTACGCTGCCGTTCATCAGTTATGGCGGCACGAGTGTTGTCTTCGTAGCCGCAGCAGTCGGTGTCGTGTTCCAGATCTCGTACTACACCGCTATCCGGGTACCACGGGTTTCGCAAGGTATCAGGCAAGCTGATAACACTAATAATGGAGGGCGCGTATATGACAATAGTCGTGACGGGCGGCGGCAGCGGGGGGCATATCACCCCAATCCTGGCAGTCGCTCGCGAGCTTAAACGGGTCCAGCCGGACACCCGGATCGTCTACATCAGCCACAGTGGTGATGGACTTGACGATGTCGTCGCAGCCGATAAGAATATCGATGAGATGTTTTCGGTGCGGGCCGGGAAATTCCGGCGTTACAACGGCGAGGGCCTACGCCAGATATTGGACCTGCGGACAATGTATCTCAATATTCGTGACGGCTTTCAGGTAATTGCCGGTTTGTGGCAGAGCTTCTGGTTGCTGCACCGCCTGAAGCCATCGATAATATTCACCCGCGGCAGCTATGTCAGCGTGCCGGTAACATTGGCCGCCGCACTGCTGCGTATTCCGTACATAACGCACGATTCAGATGCCATTCCAAGCCTGACAAACCGTATTATTGCCCGCTGGGCGACGCTACACGCCGTAGCGCTGCCGGAAGAACTCTATCCATATCCCATTGACCGTACCGTGACCGTCGGCGTGCCGATCAGTAAAGATTACCAGCTGGTGACTGATGCGCTGCGCCAGGAGTATAAAAAACAGCTGAAACTTGATGGTTATGACTGGGTGCTGCTGGTAACGGGCGGCGGACTTGGTGCCCAGCGCCTCAATACGGCAATCGTCGAGAACTCCCCGGAACTCCTCCGGCGCTATCCCGGGCTGGTTATCATCCATCTGACCGGCCGGGCCCAGGAAGATATCGTCAAGGCCGAGTATGGTAAGTTGCTCCCTCCTGAGCAGCAGCGCCGGGTGATGGTAAAAGGCTTCGTGACTGATATGTACCGCTATACCGGTGCCGCTAATGTGGTGATCGCCCGCGGCGGCGCGACGAACCTGGCCGAGCTGGCAGTGCAGGCTAAGACCTGCATCATCGTGCCGAATCCATTACTGACAGGTGGCCATCAGCTCAAGAATACTGCTGCGCTCAGCAAACAGGGTGCGATTATTGAAATGACCGAGGACCAGATTCAGCAGGAACTACGGCTGGCAAGTGTCGTGTCCGATCTTATTGATAATCCAGCCAAGTCTGCTACCATTGCCCGCGAACTGGTAAGCTTTGCCCGGCCCGATGCTGCCAGACATCTGGCTGAGCTACTGATTGAAAAAGCCGCAAAGCCCAATAACCCCAGAGACAAACTCAAAGACAAAGAACCTGCCGAGCTATGAAATTATTTGGTGGCAAAAAACCTCAGGAACCTGTTGGCCGGCGCCGTCCGCTCCGGCCGGATACTGATGCGCCATCACGGCCGAATCCGGCTTTTTCGTATTATTCGCAGCGCTCTGATAGCCAGGTCAACACCGGCAGGCGCGATGCATCTGACACTGCACCCGGCCGCTCAGCTACCAAGCCGCCTGCCAGCGCACGCCGCCGGTTCGTACTGGTCGCTGTGGCAGTGCTCGTTTTGGCCGGTGGTATCTATGCGCTGCCACTAGGCACGAGCGTAAAGATTATATTGCTCCAAGATACGGCTACGGCACACTTCCTGCAGGACGACGCTATCTATGGGCAGACAGCCGAAAAAACACTAGCAACGTCCATATTCAACCGTAATAAGCTGACGGTCAATACGGCGGCCGTCCGTCTCGATCTGTTGAAAAACTACCCGGAAATCAAGAATGTATCAGTAGCGCTACCGATATTCGGTCGCCAGCCGCAAGTATACATCGAGCCCTACAAACCATCTTTTATATTGACGACCACCAGCAGCACCGCCTTCTTACTGGATGCTACCGGCCGGGCCTTAGCGACCACTAACCAGGTTCCGGACATTGATAAACTGGGCGTGTTAACGTTGCAGGACCGCAGTGGTGTCCCCGTGACGCTTGGTACCCGGGCTGTGCCTAGTACCACCGTTACATTTGCTCAGACGGTCGCGACTGCACTCAAGTCGGCCTCTGTAGCTCCGTCCTCTCTCGTACTGCCTGCCAAGGCTTCGGAGCTGGATGTTTATATTACTGGGACACCTTATTTTGTTAAGTTCAACCTTCAGAACGATGCCTTGCAGCAGGCTGGCACATATCTGGCTACCAAACAGCGCCTCGAGGCCGACCATGTCAAACCGGGGCAGTATATCGATGTCCGCGTCCCGGAGCGAGCCTACTACAAATAGCCCGTGACAGGGGTGGGGTAGGGCAGTCCGGCCTGTAGTGTCCAACCTGCCATGGGTGAAACTGCTACGCCGCGAGACCTCCAAGCAGTATCCGTTGAGTATACCGTTATGGTAGCGTGAAACTACGGCCGTGCAGGGAACCACTCTCCCTCTCTACCCTTATAGTTCGCTTTTTGTTCATATAAAAACAACCAATAGAAAAAACCATACAAACATACATAAGCATCATAATGTCAAATAATGCAAGAGTAGGGGGTAAAAACAAGGGAAGGGCAGCAAAACGACATTTTGTCAAAAAAACAAATGTTTTCACGCAAAGCTGTGGAAAACTATACAAACGAAACAATCTAGTGTAATTGCAAACATCCTGGGCGCTAGAGGCCTCCGGATCGAGTGGATCAAGCGCGGCATGAAGCCATGCCAGGCCGCTGCACGCCAAGGCCATAGGAGCGCTATGTGGCTGCAGGCGCGGTCTGGTGGCAATAGTAGTAGCTAGACTAAGTACGTAACTAAGTAATTTAATAATGCGTAATTGCTATCCTGCGGAAATCTACAGTGGAACTCCCCTACGGGGACTATGAGAAGTGGTATACTTTAACCTCTTTGATTACTATATTCATGTCGCAAAATATACATTGTGCGACATATAGTCACTATGTTTTGCTGGATAGTTTTAGCGCTGCCCCAGCCCTCACCAACTGCCAGATTTTTAAAAAATAATAATTTCATACCGCACTGCTATGTATGTTGCCCACTAAACTGCTTATGGCTGGCTGTGTTAGCTTTTTGAGCCTATGTGCACCAATTATGCCTTTTGGACCTTTGTTTGCTATTTGTACGTATTTTGAGCTAGCTACGAACAGCCCATTCGTGTTCGTATATTGTTCACCATTCTCTCAAAATTATCGCAGAGTCAGTTCCTACTTGGGATCGTCGAGGTTCAGCATGTCATGTGCGTGTGCTTCTAAATACTTCTTTAGAATATCAGTCTGCGAGCAGTTTTTGGCGCTATATTCCAGTAAATCCAGTCCCTCGTCAATAGGAAGTGCAAGCATTTCATCAAGTTTACGCTCTTCTTCTTCGGTACGTACGATTGAAGCATCTGGGCCTTGCGTGCAATTTCTTGCAACAATAGAGGCTGCGAATTGGGTGATTATTTTCCGGACCTCGGCTATCCGCTCTAGTTTACGAAGTGCGGCTTCATTTTCTATCTGTCGAGTTGTCGCATCTTTGGGCTTGTGACCAACGGCTGCTTGAAATTCGGCGACAAGTGACAGACCGAGTCCCTGCATTCTTTCGTCGTGTTGGGTTGTCTGACCGAGCTTCCCACGGTCAATATTACCTTCTATATAGGCTGTAACGGCTTCGCTGTGATCAAGCGGCTGTGCGTACATTGCAAGTGCGATTTCCGCTTCTGCCGCTGCATCATTGGCCTTGATAACGGCACGCGGTAAATCTTCCGAGATTCTGCACATTATTTCCGTATCCACGAGGTGTCTCGCGATGATGCAATCCTAGCGGCAAGCGGGCGAAAAATCTTCAGTAATGGCCATGTTATGTTTGCCTATGCCCTCTTAACCTTATTCAGCGAGGCTGTAGGTAGCCTTGGCGACGCGTTTGAACTGGCTCTTACCTTGCAGGTTGAGCAGGATGGTAGTTTCTTTGACGTAGCGGCTCTTCAGGACACGCTTAACGATTTCGTCGCGGTGCAACGGGCCACCTTCCTGTTTCAGGACGTCGCTGATGATATCAGAAACAGTTCCCTTCTCGTAACCCCATTCTTTGAGGGCGTAGATGCCGCGGCCGATCAGGACGAAGCGCTTGTCTTTGATGAGCTCGTTGTGGATGGCCTGGGTAGTAACATCCTTACGTTTGAACTCACTGTCTTTGATAGCACTGGCAATCTCGTTGAAGTGCATGTGCTTGCCGTGTTCTTTGAGGATGACGAAAATCTTGTCGCGGATGTTCTTCGGGTTGACCATTGGCCACTTTATGAGGCCCCAGCGGCCGTTGAGGGTCGCGAGGTGCTTACTGATGCTCGCCAGTGATTCGGCCTGCTTGACGTCGCCTGTGCCGGTCGAGAGGCCAGCTGCAGTGGTGATCTCGCCTATCGTAGCCGGTTGACCAAGCTTCTTGATCGTATCGATCAGCTTCGTGACGTCAGCTTTGACGGCTGCTTCGTCGCGTGTCGCCTTGATGCCGACAGCGTGATGATAGTGGTCATCTTCGTTGATAACCACGAGTTCCGGGCATAGCTGAGCTAGGAATGCGATGCGGGCTTGCTGCAGTTTCGAAACGTCACTGCCGATTTTTTCTGTAAGTGTGCTGACACGGGCTATCTCACCGAGCTTGTGCAGGTGCTCCGTGAATTCGGTCTGGATATCAGGGACACGCGGAACACTGCCCTGCTCTGCAGCGGACTTAAGTCTGTTTACAACTGATTTTTCAAGCTGACGAACTCGTTCACGGGTAATACCGAGCAATTCACCGATCTGTTCAAGGGTCTCTTTACGGTCGAATAGACCGAATCTGCGTGACACGATTTCTCGTTCACGTTCGCGGTCTATAGTGCCCAAGATATCGTTGATACATTCCTCGGTATTGATGGAGGTCGTTGCGGTCTCTGTCGCCATCGTTCAATTCCTATCTGTTAATACAGTCATTAATGATAACTATAACACCTAAGTATTCTGAAGTCAAATACTTATTGGTCTACGCATATTGTAGCACGTAGTCGACGTTAATGCCTATGTTATGTTGTAAAAAAGTAATTATACAATGCCCACCTCTATAATGCAAGTTTCCCCTTCGGTGGGGAACATCAAAATCGCATTATTTTGTGTCTATGTTCCGTGGTTTTCTAGTCGGTTTCAGGGCTATTTCCGGCCATGTATCGCCCGAAACGGCGTACTCTGGAGCCTTCGTAACTATTGTCTGACACATGGTCTCAATAATCCGCTTCAGGTCGTTCTGCTGCTGCGGGTAAGCGGTACTGAGCTCTGCAGCTCGGAGTTCTGACATATCGCCTGCAGCGCTTATCTACAGCCATAATGTCCGGGTGTGTCATGTGTTCATTATCCTTTGACCAAATAGTACTGCTTGCCACAGCATGTGTGCGCGTTTGTCGGTTCGCCTGACAACATCGCGTGAATTCGAATTCAATCCCAGAATGACTGCCCGGCTGAAGAACGTAGCCATCAGACTGTCTACGTCGGGTTCCTGAGGCTCCGGTACGATGACGCCTATGTAGTCCCGGCGTAATGTCTTCGGGGCGATATGTTTCATCATTCGCGACAGGTGGCTCTCCTGTGCGACGATTGCTACCGGACGGTTGTCCTGCCAACCGAAGTGACCGCCTAGTTCGGAGCAGACGAAATTCGTGACAGTATCAATCGAATTCATCTCAGGCGAGATGTGCTCCTGATAGACGCCACGTTTACGTAGCAGCAGGCTGCCCGAGTAGGCTTCCGGATTACCATGGTATATATTATATGATCCGGTTTCCTCGTCGAACAATACAACTTCCAAGCCGTTACTGTCTCCGGGCGTCGCATAGCCGCTCGGGACGACGTTGCCGTAGTCTACGTCCGGATCGATGCCTGCAGTAATGCCAGGATGTAAGGCGAAATATAGCTTTGCCGCTAGCTCGTTGCGGTCGATGCTGTGCAGGCTTAGGCCTTCGCCTGTTTCGTCCCTACCCCGCCCCGGTATCAGAATATGAGCCGTTTCTGATAGAGCAATATTGCTAGGTCCAGGCAGTTGTTTGAAATCCTCAAGATTTATCATGTTCTGATTATAACACAAAAACACATAAAAACAAATAAGGTTGTCTTCGGTAGCGCCACTGAAAAAGCCTGGTTTTTATTGCTGTTTATCTTTTGGCTGCAACGCGGCGGCCGCGGAAGGGTTTCTTGGTGTTCGAGACAGCGGCCAGCAGGTCTTTGCATTCGATTTCTGTCAGTTTAGCTGGTTCCTTGTCCTTGGGAATCTTGGCGTTTTTCTTGCCGTCGGTGATGTACGGGCCGTAGCGACCATTCAGCACCTGGATACCGCCTGGGAATTCCTGGATGAATTTCTCAGCGTCCTTCTTCTGCTTCTCAGCGTAGAGCTCGCGGGCTTCGGCTTCGGTGATGGTATGCGGATCGAGTGGCTTGATAGACACGAAGGCCTTGCCTATCTGAATGTACGGGCCAAAGCGGCCGATGTTGGCCTTGATGGTCTCGCCATCAGGAGTGGTACCGACGGTACGCGGCAGCTTGAACATCTCCAGAGCTTGCTCTAGGGTAACATTCTCTATCTTGACGCCGGCCGGCATTGGAGCGAATAGTGGTTTGTTGGCTGGATCCTTATCTTCTTTGTCCGGATTACCGAGCTGCAACATCGGGCCGAAGCGGCCGAAGCGGGCCAGAATCGGCTTGCCGGACTTGGGGTCGATGCCGACTTCCCTGGCCTGGGCGACGGAGGCGCGGTCGATGCCACCGGATTCGGTGATCAGTTGGTGAAACGGCTTGTAGAATTCATCGAGCATTTTGTTGCGCTGCAGGCTGCCATCGGCAATCTGGTCGAACTCGCCTTCGACGTTGGCAGTAAAGCCGTAGTCGACAACCTGGTCAAAGTGATTAGTTAGAAAGTCGCTGACAACTTGGCCACTGGCTGTCGGGACCAATTTACCTCTGTCGGAGCCGGTCTTCTCCTGGACGACTTCCCTGTCGACCTGTGAGCTGTCCAGTGTTAGCTGGATGACATCTCGCGGTGTCCCTTCGCCTTCGCCCTTGACGGCGTAGCCACGGACCTGGACGGTGTTAATAATCGTGGCGTAGGTGCTCGGGCGGCCGATGCCGAGTTCTTCGAGCTTCTTGACCAGGCTACCTTCGGTGTAACGGGCTGGCGGCCGGGCAAATACCTGGCGGGCGCTGGCTTCACGCAGATCGAGGCTATCGCCGCTGGAAACGGCCGGTAATATGTCGGCGTCCTTGGTGCTGCCACCGTAGACTTTCAGGAAACCGTCGAAGATGATGACTTCGCCCTTTGCTTCGAAGGCCAGCTTACCAGTCGAGATGTTGATAGTGACGGTCGTCTTCTCAAGCTTAGCTGGAGCCATCTGGCTAGCCAGGGTGCGGCGACGGATCAGGTCATAAAGTTTCTGGTCGTATTCGTTGCTGCTGCCACGCTCGGTGCTGGCGTCGGTCGGACGGATAGCTTCGTGGGCTTCCTGGGCGCTGGCGGACTTCGTCTTGAAGGTCCGGACTTGGTGATACTGGTCGCCGAAGGCCCGCTTGATGTAGTCGCCCATCTGAGCCAGTGCCTGGCCGCTCAGGTTGACGGAGTCGGTACGCATGTAGGTGATTTTACCTTCCTGGTACAGCTTTTGGGCACTGGACATCGTGGCGCGGGCACCGAAGCCGAGGCGGCTGTTGGCTTCCTGCTGTAGTGAGCTGGTGGTGAACGGGGGCCCAGGATTGCGGGTACTGGGGCTAGTAACGACGCTGCCGACGCTAAAGCTGGCGCCGATCAGGCTTTCCAGGAACTTCTGAGCTTCAGCTTCGGTCTTGAACTTTTGTGGCAGTTCGGCCTTCATGTCTTGTCCGCCGGAGAGATCTGTGACTTTGAATAAGGCAATGACTTTGAACGTGAATGATCCTTCGAATGAATCAATCTCGCGCTCCCGCTCCACGAGTAAGCGGACGGCTGGCGACTGGACGCGGCCGGCAGACTTGCCGCCGGGCACCTTCTGCCAGACGACTGGTGATAGTTCGAAACCGACCAGGCGGTCGAGGATCTGACGAGCCTGCTGGGCCTGCACCAGATTCATATCGACGGTACGCGGGTTCTTGACGGCCTCTTCGATGGCACTCTTGGTAATCTCGTGGAAGACGATGCGCTTGGTGCTACCAGGGTCGAGCTTCAGGACTTCGCAGAGATGCCAGGCAATCGCCTCGCCTTCGCGGTCTTCATCGGTTGCCAGCCAGACGTCCTGGCTGTCTTTGACGGCCTTCTTGAGCTCGGTGATGACCTTTTTCTTGTCCGGGTCTACTTCATAGACGGTTTTGAAGCCATCTTTGGTATCGATCGGTGCTGCGCCGTCCTTGGTCTTTTTGGCAATACTACGGATATGCCCGACGCTGGATAGCACGGTAAAATCTTTGCCAAGGTATTTTTCAATTGTTTTGGCCTTAGCTGGGCTTTCAACGATGACGAGGTTTTTACTCATGGGTCGCCTGTTCTGAATTAGTCATATATATAGTGTGGTGCAAAGTCATGTTGTCTTAGTATACGTGGTTGTGCCGTAAATCTTAAGCTTATGGCCGCTGAAAGACATAAATGCATAGCATACAGAAGACTTGCCGTTATGCCAAATGATTTTTAAAATAGCTGTTGCATAATAAGTAACATGAAGACTATAATTTTAACTATAAGAATTTTCACACAAGTTCTTGACAATGTTTCCAATTCGGAGTAAAACATTAATTGTATTTATTAATTAGGCAAGCCGCTTTACGATACAAGCCGCTACCTGTTGTACGAACAGCTCGCGGCTTTTTATTTTGTAAAGAACGTCTGCAAAGGAGAAAATTAGTTGAACACTATTGAACAAAGATGGCAAGATTACAATCTTGGAATATATGGTTCACGCATTGCTTTGATGCCAGCCAGTTCACTTGCCCTACGAGGTGTTGATGTGCAGCTTCAAGAGGCGTCTGTCGCTCCTGGTGCTGTAACGGCTCCAGTAGTCACAGTAGAAAAAAGCGCTGATTTCCAGCGTGCTCAGCAGAACGACGCTCCACTTATGGTAGTGCTCGGTGGCGCTGCTATCGAAGTTGTCTAATATACACTGACCGCTCATATAAAACAGCCCCTTCCGGGGCTGTTTTATATGAGATTGTCCAACTTGATGCCGAGCCAGATGCCGGCCAGCGAGCCGACGGCTCCCAGGATGATGCTCCAGGCGCCCAACATATTACCATGGTCGAGCAGTGATCCGATGCCGCCACCGACGATGCCGCCGATGGTGATGCCGATCCATATCATGAGTTTCATAAGTTCAGTGTAGCATAACCGTAATTCTGAGCAGGCATAGCCGTCCGTACCCACATAGCCGACACTACCGGGTCAGTATTTCACCGAAAGGCAGCCGTATACCCTTGTATTCCCCTGGCAATATTGGCAAAGCTAACAGACCCAGTTCCCGTTCAATCGGTTCGCGGCTGGCGTCCCATGTATCGCGGCCCTACTCCGTCAGGCCGAATGATACTGTCCCTCTGTCAATCTTCAATGTCCGGATATTGGGACGGCTGACAACTCCGTGGATAAAGCCCTGTAAGGCGGGATCGTATGGCAACGGCGGCTCCACAAACTCGACGCCACTTGTCAGAGCGAGGAATCTGGCTCGGCGGATGACGTCGCTGTTATACGGTGGGTTGGCGAGGGTTACGCCAACGCCGTAGTCTACACGGGGCATCAGACAGCCCGGGACAGCGTGTGCCGTCATGTCGAAGATTTTCGTCTGCACAACGGGCTTCTCGACCGGCTGCTCAATATGCTTCATCAAAAAATAATAGCATATCTTAGTGCAGGCTCCATTGATTGGCGCCGAGCGCTTTGACTTTGCCTGTCAGCTCCATCATGGTCAGGGCCTGGTTGAACTCCGAGGTTGATAGCGACGAACTCGTCAGTAATTGATTGCCATCATGGATATCCCGGGATAGCAGGTCGAGAATGAGTTGCTCATGAGCACTACCACCCCTGATAGACGGCCGTGCCGGCTGCGACTTCATGCCGAGGGCTTCCAGGACATCTTGCGGCGACGTAGCTGGCGCCGCTCCGACTTTGAGTAAATTGTTCGTCCCGGCCGATGTCGGACTGCTGATATTGCCGGGTATCGCCAGAACGTCCTTGCCCTGCTCCAGCGCAAAGCGGGCGGTGTGCATCGTCCCGCTATTGATGGCGGCCTCCGTGATGAGCAAGGCATTGCTCATACCGCTGACGATGCGGTTGCGTTCGATAAACTGATTTTTCCAGGCGATTTCCGACCCGGCCGGATATTCGGTGATCAGCGCCCCGCCCTGCTCAACAATACGCCGTGCCAGACTAGTGTGAGCCGTAGGATAAATCTTTTGCAGCGAGCTGGGTAATACGGCTATAGTCAGGCCGCCGGCGTCCAGCGCCGCCTGATGGGCCACTGCATCGACCCCGTAGGCCAGCCCACTGACGATGACAATCCCCTGCCTCGCCAGCTCACCGGCAAACTGCGCCGTCACGGCCTTACCGTACGGTGATATCTTACGGCTGCCGACGATCGCCACCCGCGGCCGGCTCAGCAGATCTTCCAGATTATCACTGCAGACATACAGCGTTGTGACGGCCGGCATAATTCCCTCAAAGACCGGTGCGAACACCGACCCTTCAAGCGTAAGCGTATTGACATCCATCCCGATTATTTCCCTCGTTGTCATTACTATCTAAAATCCTACTTTTGGCCGATGAAGTCAACCGGATTTATATGCAGTATCAGACCACCCCACGGGTCCTGTCATCCGGTCCACCCCTAAAATTTTTTGGATAAGCCAAAAAGATTTTGGGGTTGCCCCGCCGAATGCCACCCCAGGTGGTGATCTGAAGCCATATTATATGAGGTAATTTATTAGCACAAGCAAAAATTATAGCTTATGCTAAAACGTGACAAATTGTCCATAATATATTTTAGTATTGACAATGGGTAAGCATTTTGCTAGAATAGCAATCTATAAGTTCATACAGGTAAAACTGCACCAGAACCTACGTACCTTATACCCCCAATTCTAACAATTTGTTAGATTGCCTTAGAGCGTGCTGTGGTCCCAAGTTGTTACCCTCCACTTGTCCGTAGCCTGTGTATCACTTCGGTGATGACACAAGCGCTCTAAAGCATACTAACCCCTTTAACCCCGTATTCCCCCTCGTTTTATTTGAGCTGTGGCGAATTACGGAAAAACCTCTGAGTGGGCCGTTTGAGTATCTTTTGCGAGAATACTTAAGCGGAGGCCTTCAAGGTGGGTTGAAGGGTGTTATTTGGCGGACAACCCTATGGTGGTACCATGGTTGTCCACTGAAAAAGGCCTACAAGCGGTGCCCACCCCCTCTTGTAGGCCTTTTTTGGTATAATGCAGCTCAATAGGAGATTCATCGTGGAGCGTAAAGGCAATAAGATTACGGATTTTACTCCTGAAGAACGAGAAGTGCTCGGACTAGCGTACTTTCGGCGCAGCCTTCCCCTGCGCAAAGTTCCTGCTGCCATCGACAGATTATTTGAACAAGCATCACCCCGAATTCAGGCTACTGATGCAATGAATATTGAGCGCTATGGAAGCCTGCCTGACCCTAACCGAAATTCTCAAATGATAAATCTAGAGGCGTTAGAACAACTTCGGGTGGCTCGGGCACTGCAGACACTTACTACACCTGATCATCGGGAATGATTTAGGCAATAACGGTATCAGATCAGGAAGCTGCGGGTTTCAGCCTGCAGTTCAGCACCATAGACCAGTTCACTAAGGACGGCATTGACCTCGCGGGTCAGTTCGGTCATATGGGATAGTTCGTCTGTATTAAATTTCTGCAGCACGTAGTCGGCGCTGTCCATCTGTTCCGGCGTCTTCGGACCGATGCCGATCCGGATGCGGCCGTAGTCTTCTCCGAGGTGCTGCGTGACGGATTTGACGCCGTTATGGCCGGCCGCACTGCCGCCCATCCGCATCCGCATCTGTCCGAAAGTAATGTCCAGCTCGTCGTGGACGACGACGGTCTTGTCCGCCTGGACTCTATAAAAACTACTGACTGCCTGGACCGCTTCTCCGCTGAGGTTCATGAAGCTTGTTGGCTTGATGGCCAGGACGCGGGTGTCGCCCATCTGCCCGACTGACAGTAGACACTTCAGATCTTTTTTCTGAATCCAGGGCGCCATGTCACTTGACGATGCCACAAAGGCATCAAGACAGGCGAAGCCGACGTTGTGGCGGGTCTGATCGTATTCCAGGCCCGGATTACCGAGGCCGACGAGCAGTAAGGTCTTGTTGAGGCCGACAGTTACATAATTGACGGGATTGCTGGTTTGCGGACGACGTTGGAATAGTGACATAGTCTCTAGTATACACAGTATTTACAACCGCTAAGTTGCAAAGAAGCAAGAATAATATATACTATCGTGTTTAAGGAGCCACAACACACATGGAATCACTCGATCGTCTCATAGGCATGCTGGATCCGGCCAACTATCAGCCGGAACTCTGCCTCGGTTGTCCGCAGCGCACCGATGGCCCGATCAAAAGCCTCTTAGCTAGATGTGCCCTTGCCGGCAAAAATCCTGGCTGTGCAAACAAACCGATCATCGTGAAAGTAACACGTGAGGTCGGCCAGATGGTTCCATCGCGACCCCTAGAGTTTACACTGATAGGGAGCACTGACAGCGGATCGGTAGTTGTAGACAAAATGTGTGGTGCTGGGCTGGACGAGACAGAAGCAGGAATTGCGCGGATGATGGCACTTGATGTCACGACAGTATTTGGTTTCCCGGTCCGTACCGCTTATCTTGAAACTGGCGAAACAATCTACCAGGATCCTGACTTTAAGCGCGACCAGTTCCCTGATTGAGGCCGGCTCGGGAGTTGTTTTTGCGCGGTGCCAGTGTCGGGCTGTTGCCGTGCTTGTGCGTTTCATGCTTTTCGATGAACCAGAGTTGGACGGCGGTGCCGGCGTAGCCGAAGCGTTCACGCAGGGCGCGTTCCAGATAGCGGCGATAGCTCCAGTGGATGTAACGGGTGTGTGAGCTGAAGATCTTGAAGGCCGGTGTCTTGTTGTCGGTTTCCTGGACCATGTAGTTCAGCTTCGGCATGCGGTTCTTGAGCCCGGCCGGCGGGTGTTTGTCGACCATTTCGCGCAGCCATTTGTTGAGCTGGACGGTCGGGATACGCTTGCGGCGCTGTTCGTCGATTTCCATAGCCAGGTCGAATATCTTTGTGACGTTCTGACCGGTGATAGCGCTGGTAAATAACAGCGGTGCCCATGGTACGAAGACATATTCCTGAGTGATTTCGGCTGCCAGAGCATCGCGGGCGAATGGGTCGCTGGCGCCGTCAGCATCCTTGGTCTCTTCTATTTTAAGGTCCCATTTGCTGACAACCAGCACAAGACCCTTGCCTGATTCTTTGATAAGGCCGGCAATCTTCTGGTCCAGCTGGACGTTGGATTCGGTGGCGTCGATCAGCAAGAAGCAGATATCGGCCTGCTCGATTGCGGCCAGTGCCCGGACGACGCTGAATTTCTCGATGCCGACTTCAATCTTACCGTTACGCCGAATACCGGCGGTGTCCATGATCTCGACTTCCCTCTCGTGGTAGCGGACGATAGCCCGGTTGACGTCGCGGGTCGTGCCGGCCTTGTCGGCTACGATGGCCTGCTGCTTTTTGGCCAGACTGTTGAACAGGCTGGATTTGCCGACATTCGGACGTCCCAGGATGGCGATATGCAGGCGGTCATCATCTTCCAGTTCGCTGACGGCCGGAATAATCTGGCTCAGGCCCTCGAGGAGTTCATCGACGCCGCGGTTCTGGGTGGTACTGGTGTGGAAGATCTGTTTGATGCCGAGCTTCATGAACAGTGTCAGATCGTTGCCTTTGGCCTTGTCGAGCTTGTTTACGACCAAGAATACCGGCTTGCGGCTCTTGAGGGCCATCTTGGCGACGCGGCGGTCTTCTTCGGTGATAACGACGTCGGCTTCGACGACGACCCAGATGACATCAGCGCTATCAGCGGCCTGCAAAATCTGCTCCTGGATGGTGAATTCGAAGTCGTCTTCCGGATCTTTGATGCCAGCGGTGTCGACCAGCCAGAAATGGCTGACAACATTGGCGCCGGTTTCGTCGATGCGTGGCAGCTGCGCCTTGGCCATGATGCTGTCACGGGTTGTGCCGGCTTCGCGGGCCACGATGGCTTCTTTGCGCTCCAGTATCGAGTTGAACAGGCTGGATTTGCCGACATTGGCCCGTCCGACGATGGCGATGATTGGTAGTTTTTTACTCATTACGTTTATTATAACAGATACGGCTCATTGACAGAAACTTATCGAGAGTATATTGTAGCTACTGTGAATTTTGAAAAAAGACAATACAAACACAGGGTAGATTTTGTTGACGAGCAGATAGCTGTCACCAAAGAACTGTTAGAAAATAATCAGGAAGTCCGCAGCCGGGTCGGTGAAGATATTGTCGCCGGCTTCGGTAGGTTTGCGGATACGTATTTCGTTCCCAGATTGTCGCACGGCGTGTATACGATGACTCCGGAGCAGCAGAACGGCGAGGGACATCCGGTCATCGCAGCAGCGATGGATGAGACGGTGCGGCTCAGCCGTGAGTTTTCCACGCCGACCCTCACTCAGCGTCAGAAAGCTGCTGAGACCATCGCTGCCTGGGGTCCAGTGCGGAGCTCGCCGTACGCCGTATTATTGTCGACGGCCCATGCCCTAGCTGAGGGCTATGCCGACCCGCTTGTGCTGTTTACACGAGGTATTCCGGGCCGGGTCAAATCAATCCGAGCACAGCATATTGTACCACCGGTAATGTTCACCGCTGCCCCGACAATGCGGGCTGTCATATATTCGCGCCCAGTGGTCGCCTTGAGCCTGCCGGATACGATCAGAAATGAACTAGATGAAACATTTATGTTGCACGATTATGTGCATGTCGAGCAGGCTGTCGGGAATCCGATTATTGGCATACCCGATACTGTGCATGGCTCCAGCGAACTCGAGCTCGCTGACGAACATGAGGCTTACGGCATTGCAGCGGCGGCTATCCGCGGTATCGAGGCATCTGGTGGCAGTGTCACGGCTGGCGGCCTAGTGCAGATTGAAGCCCTTCGTATCCTCGAGGAGCTCGCTGTCCTGACCCCCCGCCTGGCGGCCAATAATCCCATGGCTGTATTCGACCGGCGGATTGCAGCCTATATGGATGAACTCTATTCCTCGGACGATGTTCTATTCCTGCAGCCGTCGTATAGCTCCAGTAGTTGACAATAATAGTGATTAATGGTACTATAGCAGCGTATAAGTCCCTTTCGCGTTAGCAGTCGAAAGTGGTAGACTTGCTAAATTAACCACATCCAGGAGTAATAACACCTATGGCTATCGAAGTTTTCTCAATGAATGCCCGAGACTGTTTTAGCGACGAAGCACGAGCCCGTCAGCTGATTGATCGTGTCGGTGAACTGAGTCCAAGTGTCGCCGTCTTTCCTGAAGCTTACACCGAAGGTGAAGAAGACTTACTGGACGATGTCCAGGAAGAACTGAGCGAATTAGGATACCTCGTAACCTATGGTCATTACGATGACGCCGATGGCCGCAGCGACCGTCATGGTATTCTCAGCGTTGTACGCGAGAGTCTGGCAGTACCTGGTAGGTCTGGACAATTGGTCCGAACAGCCGGACGGAACGCCGTCGAACAATGGCTGACAGATCCAGAAACAGAGCTGACAACGCATTTTGTCGGCGTTCACTTGGATGACCGCGAAGAATCAACCCGCATGGCACAGGCCCGGACTCTCCGCGGCGATATTGTGGCCGGTGACTTCAATGCCATGCATCCTGGCCAGGATAAGAATCCAAAGATGATGGTTGCTCATTCGATTGCCATGCTGACACGTATGGGGATCATGCCAAAAGCCACTCCCCAGAGTATCGAAGAAAAATTTAGCCTGGGCAAGATCGGCAGTCTCGGCTACCGCTTGCACGGTATGGGCCTCGGTACAACGATGGCCAATCTTGCAGCCTGTTACCAGGATGCAGATCCAGACTTCCAGCCGACTATGCCGGCCAGCAAACCGTTTGCACAGCTCGACCATATTCTGGTCCGACCGAGCTACGACGTGACGGACTTCGCTGTCCTGCCGCACAACGGCGAATCTGACCATCGTGGCATCATGGCCCGCGTCGTCGTCCGCTAGTCTCGCTGTTCCCTGTTTGTTTGCAGCGTCAGGCCGGCTTGTAAGTGCCGGGCGCTGTATTTCCAAGCCTGTATGTACCAAAGACGGTCCGGTGTAAGCTGTGCACGTCGTAGCCGAGAGCCTCGAACGTCCGACGGATCTGACGATTGCGGCCTTCGTGCATCGTCACCGTCCATAGCGTGTCGTCAGTGTCGCCGGCACGCACCAGCTGCAGTTTACTGACACCATCTTCCAGGCTGATACCATGGTCGCTGATCATCTGCCGGTGTAGCGGCGCCAATGGCTTCTCCAGACGTATCTGGTAGACTTTGGTTTTTTCATATTTCGGATGCGTCAATTCTTGAGCTAACGTGCCGTCATTGGTGAGTAATATCAGTCCGCTGCTGTCCTTGTCCAGTCGCCCCACTGGTTTCAGGATGTGCAGTTCCGGGGGTAGCAGATCGTAGACTGTCCGATTGCCCTGGCCTTCGCGGCTGCAGACATAGCCGACTGGTTTGTTGAGCATAATGGTCATGGTATTGACAGCAGGTGTAATAGGCTGGCTGTCAAGTGTCACGGTATCACCGTCGTTTATCTGTTGGCCGGGGGACGGGGGACGGCCGTTGACCAGCACCCGGTTGCGGTAGACGGCATCATCGGCCGCCCGCCGACTTAGACCGGTGCTCTGGGCTATATATTTATTCAAACGCATAACTATAGTATACGGCACGGTAGTACCGTTGCTGTGGATTGCAGCTACAGGCTACGTATTATAGTGAGATACTGTTCGGGTCAGTCGGCGGGATGTACTGGTTGCTTGTCGGTGGGACCCATGGCTGGCCGGGCTGCCAGACTGGCTGGGACGCTGGCTGTGCTTGCTGCGGCGGGACACTGGCGCCGGCGGCCTGGGCGGCGGCTTTGGCTTCTTCCATGGACAAAAGCTGGTTCAGGTCAGGCTTAGGATCGAGGTTGAGCGGTGAAACAATGTGGCTGCGCATACTGCCGCCGCCTTGGAATTCATTGGCTGGTGCCGAAGGCTGGTCTATCGCTGGTGCGGTTCCTGGAGTTGACGGCTGCGAAGCATCCTGCTCGGCGTCTGGCTGGTCCGGCAAGGCTGCCGGGCCAGAAGCCGTGATCTGTGTGCCGGCATCTGCTGGCTGGCTGGTCTGCGGCTGTTGGTCCGGTGCAGTGCTGGAGATCATATCATTGATAGCATTTGAGATTACACCATCACCTTGCGGATCAGCATCACCGACGGCGGCACCTGGTACAGTCGGCAGATCATAGGCCTGGCTTGGATAACCAGGTGTCGGCTGGGCGGCAGGCTCAGCAGCTACTGCTGCCGGCTGGTCGACTGCTACTGGTGCCTCTGGGGTATCGGTAGCAGCGGGCGCCTGAGTCTGTTCGGCCGCTGCTTGTGCGGCAGGCTCCTCGCGGACTTCCAACTGTCCCATGTCCGGTGTGCCGGCATCCTTGGCATATTCTGATTCATTCTCGTCCGGCGGTGGAGATGCCATGATAATCTGTCCGTTGTCGCTGGCATCTGTCGTTTGACTGTCGTCGGTTGTGATGTCGAGGTCCGTGGCGCTGCTATCGTCGGCTGGCGTATCGTCTGCTTGCGCTGCTGCGGGCGTCGGGCTGTCATTCAGGAACTGATCTATCTGAGCCCGCATCTGAGATTCTTCTTCTGCGGCCGGCTCAGCCGTCGCTGTATCTGATCCGGTTGACGCATCTGGCTGGTCAGAGCTAACTGGCTCCTGGCCTTCCGCAAGCGTGTCTGTGACCTGGGAGCTGAAACCGGCCGAAGCGTCGAAGGATGGCACTTCTGCTGTCTGCTCGCCGCTAGTCTCGGGCGCTGCTGGGATGCTCGGAGTTTGGGGGAGGTCCAACTGCTCAGTAGCTGTCTCTATAGCTTGGGCGTCCTGTGCTGAGTCGTCTGATACTGGTGGTAAAGATATGGTTCCACCGTTCGAAACTTGCGGGTCAGAAACTGACGCATCGGTAGTAACGGGCTCACTCGGCTCACTCGGAGGGTTCGCTACTGCGGCTGAAGTAATCGCGCCATTTGCCAGATCGAGGTCAACTACATTCTGGTCGACAGGCTGTGCGTCTGGTGCTGGTGTGTCTTCGACTTTCCATGGCTGACCATCCTGCGGCACGGCTAGTTCGGCGGTATCCGCTGGGACTGCACCTGCAGCCGAATTGACTTGCGCCGGCTCATTGCCACTTCCCAGCACATCATGTGTCGCTTTGACGATATCTTCCAGAGTGACCTGTGACTTGACGAGATAGCGGTCGGCTCCAAGTGCGCCTGCCCGGGCGTTGTCTTCGGCCTGCCCGAGGGCGGTCAGCATAATAACTTTGACGTCGCGCAGCGCCTCCGTGTTACGCAGGATGTCGAGCATTTCAAAGCCGCTGATCTTGGGCATCATAATATCAGTAATGACAAGATCCGGGTGCTCCTTGGCAGCCAGGGCCAGGGCCGCCTCACCATCCTGGGCGGAGACGATATCGAATCCTTCTGCTGCCAGACGCGCTTCATAAATCTCGCGCAGGTTGTTGTCGTCTTCGACAAGCATAATTTTTGTCATTCGGATGGCCCCTTGTCTTACATGTTAAATGAAATGCTCATGTTTAGGCACATTGTACCATAACCCCGGCCATCATGATGAAGCCAGTGACGTAATCGCCGGCAGAGCTGTGTTGTTGGCCTCGGCTGCCTGGTAAGCTCCGGCCTGCTGGGCACTCAGGCGCGGTAGATTGATGAAGAAAGTACTGCCATGTCCGAGCTGGCTTTCCACCCATACCCTGCCTTGGTAGAGCTCGACGATCTTGCGACAGATGAACAGCCCAAGTCCGGTGCCGCCGATAGTACGCGTAGCCGAATTATCAACCCGGTAGAACTTCTGGAACAGATGTGGCAGGTCCTCGGCCGGGATACCCGGGCCGGTATCTCGGATATAGAACTGAACGACGTCATTGTTGCCTGTCAGGCCGATGGATACCTTGCCCTGGTCGGTGTATTTGACGGCGTTATCGAACAGATTGGTGATAACTTCGCGCATCCGGTCAGCGTCAGCCAATACATAATAGAGCGGCTGCACGGTATGGTTAGTGTCCTCCCGGGCGTTGATCAGCTGGGTCGAACCGACGGCGAATTCCACCGCTAAGCCCTTCTTGTCGGCCGAAAACCGCAGATCCTGGGAAACCTGTCTCAGATATTCACCCATCTCAACGACAACCGGATGGCTGCTGAGCCGTCCATCTTCGGCCTTGGCGCTGGTCAGAAGGTCCTGGAACAGCTTACCGAGGTGTTCGGTACTGATATGGGCCTTTTCCAGATAATCGCGGGCCCGCGAGTCGATGGTGCTGACGCGGTCATTCAATGCCAGGGCAATATAACCCTCGATGGCAGCGACCGGTGTTCGCATCTCATGGCTGGCTGTGCTGATGAATTCCGCCCGGTGCGACTCCTCTTCCCGTTCCTTGGTGACGTCGCGGAAGACGGCCACAGCCGCAAAGACGCGGGTCTTGTCACTGCCGTTCGGCTCGTCGGTTAACGGTGAGATATTCATGCTGACCGGAATCCGTTTGCCGTTCTGGCTGAGGAGTTCGGCGTCAGTGACATGGATGGTGGTCTTTTCCGTGAAGACCCGCTGGAACGGATTGTCGGCGTCCGGATATGGTTCACCCTGGCTGGTGACGAGCTTGACGACGTTGGACAGGTCCAGGTTCATCGCCTCCGCTGGCTGCCATCCCGAAATGACGCCGGCGCTCGGGTTGAATGAACGGATGATGTGTTGGTCGTCGAACAGTACGACCCCGTCCTCGATGGCGTTGACGATGATACTGGACTTCATCTTCTCATCACGCAGAGCCGTCGCAAGTCTGTTAACAGAGTTCGGTGCCACCAAGTGCCGGCGTTTGATGCGCCAGATTATCCAAAATATAATTGTGACTACCAGAGTAGTACTGATGATAACCATGAGGGTCTTATCCATATGACCCGTAGGCTTGGCAGCAGATAGCAGGTCGATGTAGTGTTTAGGGTTCATAATCGCTTAAGTTTATTATCGTCCTTTTTGACGCAGATGCAATGTCATTTACGGGTATATGCGCCGGCCGTCTGGACGGTGA
The DNA here is from genome assembly GCA_002413835.1 of Candidatus Saccharibacteria bacterium UBA5148. GTDB lineage: Bacteria > Patescibacteriota > Saccharimonadia > Saccharimonadales > UBA4665 > UBA4665. Next base: position 105,709 of record DHXU01000003.1, read on the forward strand.
TTAACAGATATGGTAAGATGTGTCGGTTCAATAGTTCCTCATACATGGCCTCATACCTTCGGTATGAACCCAAATTCCGCGGAAATGGTCAAATATGCAAGCACATTTGTCACATTTCACTTAGAATTTGGCCTCATCGTCTAACGGTTAGGACACCAGGTTCTCATCCTGGCAATTGGAGTTCGATTCTCCATGAGGTCACCAAATAAAAGCTACGGATGAGATTTAATTATAAATTATATCTTGAGAATTTATAGCTAGCTCTTATCCGTTGAATAGTTCGATTCTGTTATCAAGAATAGACTGCTAGAGGATTCTGTCTAGGTCTCTACGCCCATACAACATGCGCCTAATTATCATGACGTTATCTACGACAACATAGAATATGAGACAGTTACCTACCAGGATTCTTCGGTACGGATGTGGTCGGCTACCGACTGACTGATAAGGCGTTGCACTTAGTGGACTTGCTAGACGTTTCTTAATGGCAGCCTCAGCATTATTGATTAATGTTTTTGCTGCTAGCTCATTTTTAAGTTCAAATAATAGGTAATCGGTAATCTTATCTAAATCTTCATAGAAAAGTGGAGAGTAACGAAGTTCAAAGCTAGCCATTTACTTTTGCTTTAATTTTAGAGAACACATCTTTATGTGTTAGTTTTTCTGCATGGCTTTCTGCGTAAGCATCGGCCTCATCAAGAGCACGCTCAATATAATCTAGATGTGCCATTTTACTGAATTTATCAAAACTCATAGTTACCATAGAAGCTCTTCCGTTCGTGGTAAAGATAATAGGCTTATTATTACTGCTTACTTCTTTCTCTATTTCTGAAAAGCGATTTCTTAAATCAGATATAGGTCTAATACTTATCATAAGGCAAATCCTTTCATAGTTATCATAATTATGATAGCAGATATTCCAAGACTTGTTTATTCTTTAACGGTATGTTCCATCTAATAATTTCAGTAATACTTTCCTTATAAATCAAACCCTTCAGGGTCACCATTGGAAAGTTACAGATATAAATAAGCACCTTGGTTTCATTTTCGAGGCCCGGGAGTTTTTTCGCCTGTTGCCTAGTTCGATTCTCTGCAGACTGTTAGGATTTGGTTGTTTGAGACCAATCTTAAGAATTGACCAATATACATAACTATGTTATTGTAGTCATTGAGAAATGATGTAGGCTGGGCTTAAGACCAGAATCCTCTAAAAGCATGAAGCAAGGAATAGATTATCTTTCCGGTCAGACTAAGAGAAATCTCGACATAGTAGGCGGCAGCGCTCTAGCTGTTGCACTGCTACCGGCAGCCATAGTAATCGGGGCATTCGTAGCTATTGATACTCATGAAGCAGACCCTTTTTATAGGCAGACAAGAGTAGGCAAAGGTGGAGAACCTTTTGCGACTTTGAAATTTCGTACGATTGTCAGGAAAGCAATGGATGTTTCAATAACTCAAGGTACCTTCGACTCACGCGCAAGCAAGTGGGGGCAACCGTTGCGACAGGCAGGGCTAGACGAATTGCCTCAGCTGTATAACGTGCTGCGAGGAACAATGTCGCTTGTCGGAGTGCGACCAATGGTTGAAACCGATATTGACTACATGCAGTTCGCGGCACCAGGACTCTTTGACGAATGGTACGCCTACTATCAGGCTACCAGGCCAGGGATGGCCGGCCCAAGTCAGGTGTACAGGCATCACTTTCGTGATGGCAAGAGCCGAGAAATTTATCGCAAATCAGCCGAACTAGACTTAAGATACTTTGACGGCGCCTCTCTCACGACAGATTTAAGGATCTTAGCCAGCATGCCGCTTGACATGCTCAAGACCAATGTTGACGTAGTCGAAAACGCAGCGGCTACAGACCTACAGAAATAAAAAATGCTACGCTATGAAATGTACGGCGACGAAATCAGATCTATGCCGCAGAACGCACCGGGCGTACATTGGGATTTAGAATTCCACGTACTTACCCCGCGGCTTGCCGCGCAGGGCAACTACAGGAGGGGAGTCTGAGGAGGAACCTGGGTTCCCCTCAGATATAATGATAGTTAGATGGCTGTCACAAGATTCCGGCAGGATGTCAGCGAAGGCCTGTCGTGGCGTGACGTCATGTCATTATCTAAACGAGACGCTCGCACTTTTGGTGCCCGGGCAGTTAAGCATACGGCGGAGCGAGAATCTATTCCAATGTCCGAAAAGGCTCAGATATTGTTAGCCGCTGAACCAGAAGAATTCCGCCAGTTGCAGTTCAATGGTATTCGCGGCTTCCGTCTGCCCTCTGGCGTTCTCGACGCCCCTTTTTAGACTTCCGTCGTCCGATAGCCCAGGACGTCTAGTTCTCATCCGGAAAATTGCGGGTTCGACTCCAGCCAGGATCACCCCCTGGAGTATTGCTTGTTGTTTGGTATTATTATTCTATGTTAGAAGATTATGTTGCGCGAACTATTAGCGCCTACAATGCTAGTCCAGACAAGTACGTGAGTTCCACGCGAGAAATGATAAACCTTCAGGAGATTGATACGCTGGTAGAGTTTCTGCCGGATACTGATTCACCTGTACTAGATGCTGGGTGCGCTTTCGGGCGCGATTCAGCCGTATTGGCTAGTAAAGGGTTGAGAACGGTTGGAATCGATATGTCAGACGAGTTACTTACGCGAGCGAAGTCGCTTCACCCTGACTTTGAGTTCGCCAAGATGGATGTGCGTGAGCTGAACTTCCCTGATAACTCTTTCTCTGGTATCTGGTGTAATGCCGTGCTGCTTCACCTGAAGGATGTTGACGTACAGACGGCGCTTGCAGAGTTCTATCGGGTATTGAAGCCAGGTGGCGCAGTATGTATCTCATTTAAAGAGGGCAAAGGCGAACAGGAAGTGATGGAGATGTTTAGTAGCGACCAGTCACGCTTTTACAACTTTAAAACGATGGATGACACTGTGGCTCTGCTGGAGCAACAGGGCTTCGCGCTCCGCAAGCAGTACATACTGAACGAGCGTGAGCGCTTCGGCGAAGATAAACGTGACCTGAACTGGGTGTACTGCTTTGCCACGAAGTCTGCTGCTGTTTAAATGACCCAAGTATTGAAGACATTCAACTTTTAGGTTTGGAAATTGATAGCAGTGAATGTTTATATGTCGACCCTTACTCTCACGACCTAATCTTCGATGCTATTGCTCTGAACTTTGCGCATAATGTGTAGCCGCTCTAAGTGGCTGTAGGTTATATGTGTCTACCGGGTTGAAAGTCCCAACAAAGCGCCGAAAGTCTGCGTGGAGGCGACTGTTTCGCCGAGCTCGATTGCAAAGACTGGCAATGTGCAGCCGTGGGACGCCAGGATTTCCTTGGTGATTGTAATTTTGCTGGCGGGTACTTCAAAGTGACTGATATAGTTTAGTAAGATTGGCTCAAGTGTCCGGACTTCGCATTCATTGAAAATTGCTGACAGAGTAACTTGTGACTTAATCTTCTTTACCCCGATCAATATGGGGTAGTTGCCTGGTATGTCGCTGCCGAGGCAGAAGACATCCCAGACGTCCTGGGCGCTTGTATTCACCTTCTTACCCCAGGTATTGTCGCCGTTTTCGTCGTGGGTGAGACTATGCCACTGTTTCCAGTGCCGTCGAACCTTGAAGGCGTTCAAAGTATACAATCTGGTATAAAATAATCCATAATAATACGATACCCATGTCAGAGCGTCGCCGTATCTGTTCGGCTCCTTATATCCCCTGCCGTGCATATCGGCGTAGCTGCGGGCGATGATCCGCAGTGTCGTCAAAGATATTGAATGCATTTCGCCGCCGCCGCTGAAGATTCCATAGGCGTCATAGGCTGGCTTGAGGCCGCCGTTCGCGATAATTGATGTGAACACATCTTTGGTATCGTCCTCTGCATGGTGGTATCGGCCCGTCCCGTGCCATAAGGCCGTCGACTTGACGCTGTTCTTATACGTGGTAATTTCGGCATCGGAGTAGTGCAGACTGATGCCTGGATGCTTGAGGAATGTCTTTACCGCGTATGCATTCAGTAGCTTCGTTAGTCCTCGGTTGCTTCGCTTCGACGCCATCGCCAGCAGGATGTGATGCGGCAATCTCCGAACTGCCAATTTCAGAAATTGACGCTGGAAATCATTATTTTTGTGTGCGGTCATTGCGCTCATTTTAGCATTCATCGACTGTTGACGGTTCAGTTGTCGCGGACTGCTTTGGCTTCCTGACAATCATTGTTAGTACATATTATTTTATAATCGACAATTTGTGGTACTATATGCCAATAATCTAGGAGTTACGCGATATGTCAGTTACGCCTGTCGAAAGCTTGGATTTATCCGGAGTGCAGTACCCGCCGTCCATCGAGATATCAGAAACCTTTGTAGATGAGGATGCTCAAAAACTGCATGAACTAGCGCTTCATTACGGAATGAGGCTTGATAAATTAGTGAAGTACGGACTGGGAGTACTCATTGGCTTACAAGAAACAAGTGAAGCTGTCGGTGAGGAGTGTCATCTTTTCATCGGTACCGGTTACATGGATTCCGAAATGTTCAGGATTGCAACACCGCAGGAATTAGCCCAAGAGGATGATGCATAGCTCTTGATATTGAAGGTATATCTATGATTAACATTAATGGCGGACGTATTATTTACTTGATATCATGGTGTTATGAACCGATCTGAACGGGAAGCGAGTATTGCCTGGTCAAAAATCGTCGCAGGCTGCGTCCTACGACGCGAAAATGGTGAGTACCTGCTTGTCCAAGAAAAATACCACAAAATTTATGGCCTATGGAATATTCCGGCTGGTCACGTCGATAAAGGTGAAGCTATTGAACATGCGGCTATACGGGAAGCAAAAGAAGAATCAGGATATGACGTAGAGCTTGTTAAAAAGATATGTATCTATCATGAAACAGTTGACTCATCGGTACGGCACGCATTCATGGCGCGTATTGTCGGAGGTGAGCTGAAGATTCGGCCCGAGGAAATATTAGATGCGAAATGGTACAGCTACGCCGAGATTGCCCGTATGCAGCTTGACGGGAAAATTCGCGCTGAATGGGTCTACGATGCAATTAGTCGGGTTGAGTTGCGACCTTTCGAATTTGCCTAGTATAGCGCCCAGCATGTCCCTGATAGCCCCTGCCATTGACGACGCCCAGTAAGACTTGTATGATAGCTCCAACTAACGCAGATACGGAGATAGAATATGGCAAATGGTGAACTATGTATCGACTGTGTTCAGCGGACTAATCAACCTGCTGGCAGGATCAGAAACTTTTGTGCGTCTCTCGCGCTCGGCCGGAATTACGTCGCGCCGGATTGCTCTACCAAAGGGCCCTTCATAGCAGAAACGTCTTATCAGGAAAATCCAAAAGGCTCAGTGGCGACGATTCTGAAAGAAGGCTTAGGCTGCGCCAAAGTCACTGACCCGTCTAAACCGGTTGTTATCTACAAATCGGGTGGCGAGCTGGTGTCTATGACCCTTGGTGATGAGGTAATATTCCCCTACACGACTTCTCCACAGGTCCAGGAGTAACTAGTCTTGGTCTAGATTCGTGCCGGCATGGGCGGCCGCTAGGCGGCGACCAGTTTGCCGACCTTTTCCGGAAGGCGTTGCGGACTCCCCTGCTTACTACATTCATGAGTGTTCCTTATTTTAAATTATAAGGGCAGTGTATGCAGGCTGCATTAGAATTTGCTTAAAAGATATGTATAAAATTCTGAAACGTGAACTACTGTTGTTTAGCGGTGGTACGGTTGTCCGGCGGCGATCGTGCTGGCCCGGTACAATGTTTCTGCCAAGACGACCATCGCCAGGTCATGCGGGAATGTCAGCCGCGAAAAGCTCCACTGCATGTCGCTGGCTGCAATCACCTCATCCGGTAAGCCATCCGGCCCGCCGATCAGAAAGACGACTTCCCGGCCGTCCTGGTTTCGGGATTCTATGAATGCCGCCAGCTCCGGGCTACTGAGTTGCTTGGCTTCGATGACCAGAGCGACTTTGTAAGCCTGCCCGGCGGCTGCCAGCAAGTGTTCGGTATCGTTGTGCTTGTCAGCGATGTGGCTGACGCGCACGCTGTGGTAATGTTTGAGCCGGCCGATGTATTCTGTCCAACCGGCCCGGGCATATGCCAGTTTCGGTTCGCCGATAGTGATGATGTGGAGCTTCATAATTTGATAATAACACCGATATTGTGCGAAACTTTGATGTTCTGCGGCTTACCCTGGAAGAAGTCGCGGACGGCGCGCTCGACTCCCGGCAATGTCTCGCGCTGATAATCATCGAGGCAGATGATGCCACTCTCGGCCATCCGCGGCCAGACCAGGCGTAGCGAGTCGATCATCGATTCATAAAAATCACCGTCCAAAAAGGCGAAGGCAACCGTATCCGGAACCTCGCTGTCAGCCAGCTGGCCGAACCAGCCTTTGTGGATGAACGGTGTCTTCAGGCGGGCCTTCTGGAACTCTGCAATCAGCTGTTTTTTGCTGACGCTCAGCTCGCCGGCCGTAAAATCTACCCCGGCAGCGCTGGCATCCTGCGGCTTCTTTGGTGGTAAGCCTTCGAACGAGTCATAGACGTGAAATTGCCGGATACCGGACTGCCCTGTCTCTCCTCGCTCCACTGTGTCGAGCAGCCGCCGGATAAACAGGCTGGTTGTACCGATATAGCAGCCGAATTCTACGATGTCGCCGGCAACCCCGGCTTTGAGTACGCGCTCCAGCTGTCCCAGCACGACCTCAAGCGCCGGCCGTTTGATCTGGTCGGATATAATCGGATAGCGCGAAATGAGTGATGTGGTGGCCTGCATGCCGATATAACTATATCAGTTTGAAATTACTGATAAAAAGCTTATGCTAAGGATAGATAATAATGGCACTAACCAGAAAGATATACATGAACCGTAGCACTCTCGATAAACTTATAGCATCTACTGGGCTTATCATTGCATTAGTATTACTAGCTGCCGCCGGCGGACTGCTGTATGCGCATAACTTCGTGCATTCTCAGGTGCATGACCAGCTTGCGGCCGAACAGATCACATTTCCGGCCGCCGGTAGTGCCGGGCTGGCATCACTGCCGGCTGCCGACCAGGCTGCAGTTAGCCGCTACGCCGGCCAGCAGCTATTGACCGGGGCGCAGGCAGAAGTATTTGCGGATCACTATATCGCAGTTCATTTGAGCAAAGCCGGAGGTGGCAAGACGTATGCCGCTCTGAGCACGGCATCACTGGCCGCTCCTACGGATCAGAAGTTGGCCGGTCAGGTCCAGACTGTCTTCCGCGGCGAAACACTCCGGGGTTTGCTGCTCAACGCCTATGCCTTCGACACCATGGCAATTGTTGCAAAATTCGCGGCCATCGGTTCGCTGGCCGCCGGCAGTATACTGCTTGTGTTAGCAGGACTTGGGTTTTACCATTCCAGCCGCGTCAAGAAGTCGCGCTAGACAAAAACTGCTTGAGCTGCTCGAAGGGCTTTATCTGAAGGTAGACTACCTTGTAGTCGGCATCACCCATCTGGGCGCGGGTTAGGGCGTAGCCGTCCGGAATAAATATTTTGTCCCAGCCGTAACCGCCCTCGCCGGCCGGATGTTCGGCGATACTTCCCCGTAGGCTGCCTTCGAAAAACTCGAGCTGCTGCCCGTCATAGTAGCCATACGTGCAGCGGGCGACCGCTCCCCTGTCCTTGCCGGCCAGCAACGAACATAGCTCCTCATCGGTCATCTCTTCGAGAAAGAATTTTATGAATGGGCCGGGTAGCCGCCCGAGCGCCGTGAATTCTAATGACACGTCCTCCACAATAACCGGTGATTGGAGAATAGCGTAAGCCTGCCGGACCTTGTGCTCGACGATTTTACGCAGGTCTAGGGACTGCAATTCTTCCTGATCAACTTTCTGATGGGCTACGGGGTGTCCGAGGTATTTGGCGAGGTAGTCGGCCTTGGACTGATTGCCGGTGATGAAGGTTACGTGTTTCACTGAGGTATCATAGCAGACTTATGCTGCCTGGCTCAGACGGCTGGATTATTTGCCTTGGCCGACTAAGTTGCCGACCCCGGCCGCAGCAAGCTGTCCCAGCTGTTGGCTGACTATTTCATCTGCTTGCGCCTTGGTGGCATTCGGTGGAACATTCGTAAGATCCATCACCTCACCGGCCTTGCCGCCCATTACGGCGAAGAAATATTTGTCCATCGTGCCGTCATCTTTCGGGTACTGGTCGTACACGTTTGCGACAGAGGTTTTGACCTCGTGCGGGTATTCGTCACTTTTGCCACCTTCAAGCTGCACCTGCAATGGATGGGTTGCATGAACCTTCTTGAAAATGATGGTACCGGTCGGGGCGTCGGGCGAACGATACGCGAATGTACCGCCGCCTAGATTGATGGGGTTGTCTATGTGATCGATATACGGGATGACACCAGGGTCAAGCGGTAAGTCATAGCCCTGTTCAACTGTTACTTCTGTTGCTACTTTATCGCCGGTGTTCAACTGATGATTTATATTGTACAGGTTTTTAGCCGCCGTTGCCGAGGTGAGTAATGCCTGCGGGTGGACGGGCACTACTTGATTGGCCAGAAACCCGGAGGCCGCCAAAGCGACAGCGGTAGCGGCGGTCCGACGTATTCGGGCGATGCGGTTTGCACGGTTTATGGTTTGGACAGTATGTGCCAGGATAACTGGGTCTATATCTAATACGGCTGCCTGTTTCGCGGTCTCGGCGGCTACTGGTTTGGGGGCTGATGTAGATTCACTCATCGCGATATGATACTACATTATACTACTCAAGTCAATAGCTTAAGCATCATACAAAAATACGCGGTCTATTCGGCGGCGTGGTCTGCCAAGTATTAGTATCCGACTCCGCTTGACTGGTCGACCAGGCCGCCAAAATAGACAGCGCTATATATTTCTGTTCCGCCTTCCAGGATCATTTCTTCGCCGCTGAATTCGTCAATCTCACCCTGAGATATGTTTTTATACGTCAGGTTGGCCTCAGTGAAGCTGGCTGGACCGCGGTATGGTCTGGCCTTCGGGGGATGCTGCAAGGCCTTACGGAGAAAGTCGTAGACGTCGTTGGCACTGAGCTTCGTGTCGTAGACACGCCCGTAATACACCATGATCCAGACCGCTTTACCCTTATAAAAAATGGTTTCCTGTCCGCCGTAGGGTTGGCCGCCGTAGAAACTGTCTTTGAGCGACCAATCACCGTCTGTATGCGCAATAATCCACGCCCCGTTATCAGCATCCTTGGTAACCTCGGCAGTACCAAAGGCGTGCGGCGCCTGGGCCTTGACCATGTATTTTTTGAGATCGGGTAAGCTGAAATCCATATTAGCAAGTATACCTAATCTACATGCATTGTGTTCGAATTCATACCATTTTCTAACTCCTGGATGTATGCCAGTGATTTTCGGGGTGAGATAATTGTTTCTGTGATAATGGTGCGGAAATGGCCGCCCCTAGTTCGGATAACGGTAAATTCATTCGTGGCAGTATGGTTGGCTATTTCTTTGGCGACTTCTTCGGGGTCTATGACTTTATCCCGCCGAGGTAACAGCATCACGATATGTTTGCCGTTGAGTGCGCCAACTCGTGTGTAGATGTTCACGTCACTCCATTTGGCGGCCAGTTCACTCCGCGTGAGCTTCCATTTGTTCTGTAATGCTGCTGCGGATGGGATATGCGTCATGTCGCCACCGGTGATGACGAGGAGTTTGTCGAGCTCAGGATGGCGCCTTACCAGGTTGTAACCAACCAGTCCGCCAAGGCTGACACCGACGAGAATCGTGTCTGTGTTGATGAGTTTTTCAACGGTCAATGCGGCAGATGCTTCATCCATCAGTGTGACCAGGTCCTGCGGATCGTGCCGCTTCAATACGTCACGGAAATCCAAAACGAACAGATCATAGCCGGCGCTGCTAAGCACCTTCAGCTGGCGCTTGGCCTGCCAGGCGTAGCCACCGTAGCCGAGCATGTAGACGATGGTCTTGCCATTTGGCTGCAGTGCCTGGATTTTTTGTTTGGAGCGGATGAATCTCACTGGCCTTATCATAGCAAATAGCTCCTTGCTATGATCCCCTTTTGAGTTCGCTTTTGAACGATGTATATAGCTTTCGTATTCGTGCGACTGCCGGCCCGGCTCTCTCAGGATCCGGGTCTTCGGATAAGAACACTAGCGCAAGCATCGTGGCTGTATCGAGACGAAAAAGTAAGTCAATAAGTGATTCTACCCGTGGAAAGGCGGCGACCTCGTTATAGCCGGCCAGAAAGTCAGCATCAGTTTCACCGGTTTCAGCAACGCGGGCAAGTTCAAGCGCTGGGTGGCCGATCAGCGCATTGCTCCAATCAAGCACTGCAGATATATTCCCGGCTTCGGTGCGAAAGTTGGCCAGCCGAAAATCCATGTGCAGCAGCTGTTTTGCGGGTCTGGTAGATTCCATGATGTCAACGAGAGTATGCATTTCCGGAAGTACTGGCAGATCAGGAACAAAATTATTTAGTTCGCCCCATCGTTTTGTCAGCCGCTGACTGATCAGCTCCGGAATCTCCAGCCCCTCTTGGGCGCTTAATGCGAAGGCTGGCGGCGGCAAACTGTGGATGCGGGCTAGCAACGCTCCGAGTTGTCGTTGATCGGGCAGACTGTCATCGCTGGGCACGAACGACATCACAATCGCCCCGAAGCCATCGGCACTGAGCTTACGGAGAGGTTTGGGTACCTGCAAAATGCCACATTCTCTGACATATTGCAGCAATGCAAATTCCTGGTCCAACAAGACCTGCGAGTCGATGTGACTGTCGTTCACGTTGGAGAAAATCTTGTCCTTCGGGATCTTGATGACCGTTCGGCCGGATGGCAGATCCGTCTGGAAAATGTAGAATTCGTTGCCATGACCAACCCTATGGATTTCGTGTACCCTTAATTGCCGCTTGAGTGATACAAGAATTGCCGCTAATGTCTCGGGGTTATCTAGATCATGCATAAATTGTCAGCAGGACTACTCCGATAATTGTTAGTGCGGACCCGGCCAGAGATATGACGCGTTTTTTCTCTTCAAGGTATTTCAGGGCCAGGAAGATCGTCAATGCCGGATAGGTGGCAGATATGGCGGTGATGACGGCGCTGGACCGGGCGTGCGCCAGTCCGATGGCGAATATGATACCGCCGAGCAGCTGTATGAATGCCGCTCCCACGATGAATCTGTCTGTGGCAAATCTGAAGTGAAGGCTGGCTCGGAGGGCTCGTTTGGCCGTCAAAGTTAGGACGACTATCAAGGCTACAAACCCTGAACCCATATCGATGAGTGTTGATTTTTCCCAGCCGATTCTCGACACGGCTTGCCCGAGCAAGGCGTAGGCGATTCCCCAGACCAGCAGTGTAAGCAGACCGTAGAGTACGCCTGGTGTAAGTTTTTGGTTTGACTTCCTATCCCCTACTACGCCGGATGCTGCAACGATGCCGATGACAATCACGAGTATTCCAAACAGGTCATGGCTGCTGACATGCGTATGGAATAGCAACAGCACGGCGGCGGCACTGACCAGCGGATAGGCGCTGCTGATCGGGCTGACGACACTGACCGGCCCGGCACTCAGGCCGCGGTAAAAAACATACAATCCCAGCTCGAGACACACCCCGGCTGCGGCCGCGTAAAGAATACCCGTTGATTCCCAGGCCCGTACTCCCGGATTGCATAGATATATGACACCGTAAGTGATGGTACTGATGATTGACGCCCAGAGGGCAGCCGTCACCGGCCCGGTACGTTTTGATGCCTGAGCGGCCAGGTAATCGCCCACGCCCCACGATACGGCCGCCCCCAAACCGAAGATTGTAGATACGAGTGGGGCGGAGCTCATTACGCTTATCATACACGACTATATACCGCGAGCCTCAACCAGCAGTTACAAGGCCTCTAAGTTATATTAAAGAGCCTGGGCTGTAACTGTATGCAGCTCATCAACTTGCAATATTGTTAAATAAACAATCTAATCTTTGTTTTAGGAGTAATACGTGTAATATTTGTGGATGACAGCACCGCTTGAACCCTGATACCCACAATTTGACATATTTGCTATGCTGTAGGCATGCAACCATCTACAGACCACTCACGAATCAGTAAACTGACCCTCACCACCCGCGACTATATCCTGGCTATCATCGGCGCCGTACTGGCCATGGCGATAATCGGAGTCATTATGCTTATTAATAATTCTCGGACACCACTTCCCTACCAGGACACCGGAATTACGGCGGCTTGGATTCCACCAACCGTCAAACATTGGGACAAACCGATCAACGAAATGTCCAAGAAGTACAACATCGACGCCAATCTGATTGCCATCCTGATAACCATGGAGTCTGGCGGCGATGCCAAGGCCAAGAGCGACGCCGGCGCAGTCGGTCTGATGCAGGTCACGTCACCGACCGCTGGCGACATTGCCAAGAAATACCTCAAGAAACCGGTTGCCACATACGACCTGACCGACCCGAATACCAATATCGAATTCGGTGCCGCCTACCTGGCATGGCTGCGCGATGAATTCGGCACGATGCAGCAAGGTCCCGACTTCACACGCACCGTCGAGCTGATCGCTGCCGGCTACAATGGCGGCCCCGGCGCTGCCAACGCTCTCGAACAAGGCAAAGGCTTGTCCGACACTCAGACCGTCGTCTACTCCCGCGACGCCTTCAACATGTACCGCGAGCGCGTCTCAGCCAAAAGCTTCACCTTCAACCGCTGGAAAGAACGCGGTGGCACGATATTACTCGATGATGCCAAGAATAGCCAGCAGTAGCTGCGGCCGGCTGCATTCCCCGGCTTTGACGTAATAATTGACAGATAACAGATATGATTATAATATAGCACCCTGTACCATCAGGTATAGAACCAGGCACCTTCACAATCGAGGAGCAACACATGCCCCACATCAGGCCCAGAGCGATCCTGACTGCCATCATGGCCGTCATGCTTCTGCTCGCAGTGTCTGTGGTACTCGTGCCCACCGGCGCGGTGCCAGCTCAGGCAGCTACATCCAGGCCGACTCCGACGGCCTTCCCGACCGTCAACGGCAAGGTTCTTGCCATGACGATCGACGCTGGACAACTCGCCATCGGCGGGCACTACTTGGAGGTCGAGAAGCCCAACGGCGGCAAGTCCGCGGCTAGCAACCTGGCCTTCATCGAGCTCGCGAACCCGAACAACGTCCACACGTTCCGTGTCACCGGCGGCCTCGTCTGGGCGCTCTGCTCTACTGGCGACATCGTCTACTTCGGTGGCACGTTCACCGCGGTCAACGGCGTCGCCCGTGCCACGATGGCAGCCATCAACGTCAAGACGATGCGTCTGACCTCGTGGCACCCGGCCAAGCTGGGCGGCATCCGCGGCTGCGGCGGCTACGGAGGTAAGATCGTCTTCGCCCACAGCGGTGGCTTCGATCTCTACACCTCCGCCGGTGCACACCCGTGGCACCTCGGTGTCATCGGTGGCGGCGGTCGCACGGCGCTGTTCGCGAAGGGCTCGGTCTACCTCGGCGGTCTGTTCGATGCCACGCCCCAGGCGGACATCCACGGACTCGTCAAGGTGAACCCGTTGAACGGTGTCGTCGACAAGCGCTTCAACGTCGGCTACCGTGACAACACACACGTGGGCGCCAAGGGGACGTTCGACGGTGACTGCATCTTGTCACTTTCGGCTGGACCCGATGGTCTGGTTGTTGGCTCCGGCGGCGCACACCGCAACGGCATCTGGAATGTTTCATATGCCACCGGCGGCTACGCCACCGGAAAGAAGTGGGGCGCCAGCCGCGGCCGAATCACTTCGGGTGACGCTCAGGCGGTGTTGTGGACCGGCACGTCCTACATGGACGGTCAGCACCGGAACCACATCGATCTCGCCAGCGAGGTTCAGGGTCAGAAGCGATTCCTGAACAACTTCTCGGCAACCGGGAAGATCACCACATGGGACCTCGGTCTCTGGGGCCACCAGGCAAACGACGGCGACAACAGCGGCGTGCAGTCCATGCGTGCCTACCAAGGCAAGCTGATCATCGCCGGGTCATTCCTGGGTTGGGGCAACTACAACTGCTGCGGCAGCGGCTCTGACTGGGAAGGCAACAACGGCCCGCATCCGCGTCGTGGCCTCATAGTGGTACCGCTGCCGTAAGGCCTGACCCTGCCGACGGGCGGAAAAGTGCAGACTCCATCCAGGAGCCTGACCTTTTCCGCCCTATGCGGCGTTCCTCCTCTTGTAAGACTGGTGTATAACCGGACCCTTGGGACGTGTCGTCTCATTGCGCTTTGCGCAACACGGGTCCGGTATTTTCATGCCTATCATTCTTATTCTGACGACAAATGATAAGATACTGACTTCTTGACCCCTGAATGTATAATATAAGGTAGCAACACAAGTACTGGCTTCCCTGCTCGGGCAACCTTTCCACTCGTGGGCTTCATACATGGCAACCACCCTACCCGCTCCGCGGAAGGCTCTGCGCGCTACATAAAGACATTAGTTCCCTGCCAGATTCAAGCGACGAGCGGTCGCCGAAGATCGAATACACGCACGCAGGTAGCTCTCACAATCAAAGCCGTCTCGACTGTTATAACCCCTGTTATTAAGCTAACTGGTGATTTTGTGAGGCCCTTGATAAGGGAGAGACGTATGGACCCAACTATTGAGATAAACGAGCGAGTCGATGTGGTCGTGATTTTTCGAAAGCATGCTGACATTGGTGCGTTCTGCGTGCCGTACCGCATGCGATGGCGCGGACGCGACATAGAGCTGTCGGAGCTGGCGCTGCGCCATCCGACGACGCAGGGCAAGCGGATGCTGCACGTGTTTCATATGAGTGACGGCGTAAATGACTATCGGCTGGAGTTCGACGCTGAGGCGCTCATATGGATGCTTGTAGCGCTGCTACCTGGAACGGGAGGTGACCTATGAGCCAGCCACCTGACAATAACGATGCCGGTATGGTCCACGGCGGCTGGGCCCTGCCCTACCTCACGCCTGCGCCGTTGCCGAAACCGGACGCTGGCAATGCTCATGGTACAGCATCGTACACCGGCTCGCACCAGACTGTGAGCGGTCGCTGCCGTACTAGCGGTGATGCCGCCAAGTACCACTTGAACACTGAAGAGCCGCAGCTGATGCACATCGACCTGAACAGTGCCTTTGCCTCGGCTGAGCAACAGGCCTGGCCGAGTCTGCGCGGCCGGCCGATGGGTGTCACGAACCGCATCTCCAAGGAATGCTGCGTCATTGCGGCGTCCTACGAGGCCAAGGCACTTGGTATCAAGGTCGGCTGCCGCCGCACGGAGGCTATGGCGCTGTGTCCGGACTTCGTGATGCTGGAGACTGACCCCAGCAAGTACACCTTCATGTACCAGAACCTGATGCGTATCATGAAGACCTACTCGCCGAATATCAAGATGAAGAGTATCGATGAGGGAGTGATAGATTTTCATGGCACGCGGCTGGTAAATTCGCGCTCGCTGTGCGAGATTGGTATGGAGATTAAACAGCGCATGAAGGATGAGGTTGGTAAGTTCATGCGCGTCAACGTCGGTATCGGGCCGAATCGTTTCCTGGCCAAGACGGCGGCTGGACTGCACAAGCCGGACGGATTGGACACTATCGACCACACCAACCTGATAGATATCTATAAATCTCTTGAGCTGACTGATCTGACGGGCATTGCTGAGGCTTACGGTGCCCGGCTGAAGGCTCATGGCATCCATACGCCGCTGCAGTTTCTGGAGGCTCCCGACGATCTGTTACGCCGCAAGGTGTTCAAGAGCATCAACGGCCTGCACTGGCATGAACGGCTGCGCGGTTACGAAGTTGATGATTACGTTACCAATTTGGGGATGGTCGGCCGCCAGTGGGTCGTCAAAACCCCCAGTAACGATGACGAATACCTGCGCTCCTGTCTGCACTTTCTGACGGAGACGACGGCTATGAAGCTGCGATTCCGCAATGTCGAGGCCCGCGGTGTCTGTGTCTGGCTGGGTTTCGCGGCCGGCGGCGGCTGGAAGGATAAGCAGATGCTGCACACCACCATATACACCAACCAGGATATCTGGCTGCAGGTGTCACGCCTGTTCGACCGCCGCCCTGGTCACATGGTGGTGCGTATTATGGGTCTCTATCTGTACGAGTTGACACCGAGCACGCGGAGCCAGTTGAGCATGTTTGATGATGTCGAAAAGGCCGATTATCTGACCAAAGCGATGGACGAGATTAATGATTTCTACGGCTCATTTACGGTCTATTCGGCCGATACCCTGACTGGCACGCGCCACGTCAAACAAAAGATTCCCTTCGGTGGCACGGAGTATTTTGAATTATTACTGAAACGGGCGTAAGCCGCAAAAAGGAAGGAATTATACAACTATTAGACATAGTCAACAATAAAGTATTATAGAAAGCAATTCATGAAGACTCTTTACTGGTATGTGACTTTGCCGGCGTCGCTGACGATTGAGATCCAGGTCTGACCGGGGTTGAGCGGCAATACTTTACCGGCGTCATCTTTGAATTCGAACTGGCTTTTCGGCTCGCCTTTGGTCCAGGTGCCAGTTTGGACGGTACCGTCCTGAAAGACGAACATCTTGCCGCTGCCAATGGTGGTGTACTGCGAGTGGTAGCCGTCGGCCATCAGACTGTATGGCATGACTAGTGAGATGACAACCTTCGGGGTCAGCTGGGTGTTACTTTCGGCGTCGAGATGTGGTGCCCCACCCTCGGAGCGCTTGTAGCTGTTGCTGGGAGCGTCGTAATCATAATGGGCGCTGTAGTAATCTCCGGAAATGGCGAAGTTGATGCTGTTCGCGGCCGTCCGGGCATCATCTATGATTTTTGGAGGGCCGTGCGGATCGGGGGCTGGAGCAGGTGCCGGCGCTTTGTATGGCTGCTCAGTTTTGCGGGCAAAGCTGGTGAAGGTACTCTTGTCGTAACCTTTGCTTTTTTCCAGATCAACCAGTTGGGCTATACCGGTATAGACGTTGTGCGGGGCGTAGCGGGTGGTGATACGGTGGTAGGCGACGGGATTGTAGAACTGGTCGAGGTCTTTGACCTGGATGTCCTTGATGCGCTGTATGGCATCCGGGCTGCCGCCGACATGGGCGTAGCTGGCGTCAAATGCCATAGCCCAGTCGAGGTAATATGGCCGTGAACTGCGGATCGGTCCGACGTTACCGGGCTGGGCTTCCTGATACAATGCCAGGAAACGCGTAATGCCGGCTTCGGCGATGGCTTCATAGACCACGCCGGCTTCTTTGAGGCCGGACTGTGGTCGGGCATCCGGGCTGTTCTCGATCATGACACCAGTGACTGGCAGATCACGCTGTGCAGCGGTGACGACCATGCCGGTCAGCGGTGAGACGATAGGCTTTGGCGCTGGCGCGACGACTGCTTTGGCTTTGGTGGCAACTGGCTTGGCCGGCTCGGGACGACTGCGTGTCAGGGCGAATGTCGTACCGCCGGCAATCAGTACAACCGCGACAGCACTGATGATAAATAATTTCTTTTTGGAGACTGTCCAACGCTTGAACAGTGTGACGGTACTGGATTTCGGCTTGGCTACGATGTCTGCGCTGGCGTGGGCTGGCAGTAATAATTCGTCGGCGTCGGTCGTGCCTGCAGCCGCTGTACCGGCATTATTTGCAGTATTGCTGGCAGCAACTTGCTCAGGGGTGCGGAAGTCCGACGAATCCGGTTCTGCCGATGCTTGCAAGGATGGTAGTACCAGCGTCTCCGGATTACGCGGACGTAAGTCCCGGCCTGAGTCGAGTCTGGTTGGTTGTTTGCTTGGCACCTGCTGAAAGTCATCAATCATAAGCACTATTGTATCAACCGACGGCTGGTACGCCTAGCTAATTGCGCTTTTTACAAAGATTCGAGCTGTCTGTCGATACGCTGCAGGCTGCGTTCCTTGCCGAGAACCGCCAGAGTGTCTGCCAGTCCGGGACTGGACGGCGCCTGGGTGCTGGCGATGCGGATCAGGCTGAAAAGGACGGCTGGCTTCTGGCCGGTCTGCTCGAGCAGGTCGTTGAGTTTGTGCGTCAGATCATCGACACTGAAATCGCTAGTCTCAAGCGCTGTCCGGCTGCGTGCCAGCAATTCTTTGAGCTCAGCCGGCTCGACTTTCTTGAGCTGCTTATGTCCACTGATGAGCTCCGGATCGACCGGCAGATCGACGAAGAAGAAGCGGGTCAGCTCTGGTAATTCCTTGAAAAACTTCAGGCGTTCCTGGACTAACCCTAGTATCTGGCGCCGATATTCTTCGGGGTAGTCGGTGGCCTCAGGCGGCCAGTAATCATAAGGGGCTTGACAGAGGGTGTACAAAGTGTCGAGGTCAAGCGACCGGATGTGTGCCCCGTTCATCCAGAGCAGGCGCTGCTCGTCGAAGCGTGCCCCGCTCTTCTGGACCTTGGCCAGACTGAATTTTTGGACCAGTTCATCGATACTGAATATTTCCTGCTCGCTGCCATCGTTCCAGCCCATGCTGGCGATGAAGTTGACTAGCGTCTCCGGCAGGAAGCCGTCGCGGATGTAATCCAGGACGTCTTTGGCGCCGTCGCGCTTGCTGAGCTTTTTCTTGCCGTCGGGGCCGAGGATGTGTGGCATGGTGGCCAGCAGTGGCCGGCCCTGCCCTGGCAGGATGCCGAGGGCTTCGTAGAGGTTGAGGTAATTTGGCGTACTGGAGACGAATTCCTGGCCGCGAATCACGTGTGTAACTTCCATCTCGGCGTCATCGACGATGTGGGCAAAATTATATGTTGGATAGCCGTCCGACTTCATCAGGATAAAGTCGTCGATGGCTTCGTCGCCGGCGTGCAGGTCGCCCATGACTTCGTCGTGCCACTGGTAATCCTTGGGGTCGGATTTGAAACGGAGCGCGGTGCTGCCATCCCATGCAGGCAGATTGCCATTGGCGTCAGGCCCTGGACGATGATTGCGGTAGAGGAATGGTTGCCTGGCAGCCTGGGCCTGCTCGCGGAAAGCTTGCACTTCGGCTGGAGTGTAAGGGTCGGCATATGCCCGGCCCGCGGCGATCAACTTCTCTGCCCACAGTTTGTAGCTGGCCAGGCGCTGACTCTGAATATACGGACCATGCGGGCCGCCCCCGTCGGGCTTGCCGACGCCTTCGTCCCATTCCAGGCCGAGAGCCCGAAGTGAATCCTGGATGTGCTGTCCGGATCCTTCGACTTCCCTCGCCTTATCCGTATCTTCGAGACGTAATATAAATGTGCCGCCGGCCTGCCGGGCGACGAGCCAGGCAAACAAAGCGGTACGGATGCCGCCGACATGCAAAAATCCAGTCGGGCTGGGAGCGAAACGGGTACGGACAGTGTGTGACATAGGAAACATTATAGAAGATATTTATGCGATCATAAACAAATTGGACTTTTATGATGTCCGTTGTATGGGCGCACTGCGCCATTGTTGCCAGGATAAACTATGAGTTTCGGCAATCCGGCCCAGACTTTTGTAAAGACCATGGGTTTGAAACTGGATACCTCGGATTGCATCATGGCTTACTGTGGCTTTATTCATACCATCGGGGTCAGCTGCATAATAATCGTCATTCGCAGTTAGTGCCCGCTGGACGCCTTCTATACCGAATGTATATATTGAGTGACCTAATGTAACGAACTCCTGAGCAGTTACTACTACCACGTCTTCTGGATCGTCTTTTTCTGCAGTTAATTTTTCAATCAATCCTCTACAGAAAACTCTTTTTGTAAGGTCGTTTTCCAAGATATCAGTTGCTTGAGCGGTATCTGCCAATAGGCTTTGATGACTGTAGGCGTTCCAGGTTTGTTCTGAGAGTCGACTACCCCACACCGCGTAATAAGACACCGCCTTAATTGCTAAGCTGGCTTCAGGAGAATTGGCGACAATGTCTGTCGCGATGAGTGCGTTGTCGGATTCTGCACCTGTAATCATGACAAGGTACTGTACGATGTAACAGCTCTCAAGTCAACGATGTTATCATACGAAAAAGTCTTTACATAGAGCTGGCGACGTCGAGTAACTGGGCGGTTGACAGGCTGGAGTTACCATCGACGGTGTACCAGATGCCGCTGTCGACCCAGGTAGCGGTGTTGTTGCCGAGGAGGTAGACAGTCCGGCCGGCGCGGGAGTAGGTCTTGTAGGCAGAATTAGCGCTGGATACGAAGTTGCTGAGCAGTGCCTGGCTGTCCCATGAAGAGGCCTTCTGAGTGATGTTGAACTGGCGGCTGTCCTGGGGCGACGTGAAATTGACCGTTACATTGCCCGGGCTGTATGACAAAAAGCCGAAAGTAAAGCCCGAGGGGCTGCTGGCTGGCATGGTGGCGTGCAGACCGGACCGGTAGGAGGCGAGCTCAAGGCTCAGGCTGGGAATATTCTGATATGCCAGGAAGCCGATGAGAAAGAGGGCCACAACGGTGGCGCTGACGAAACCGAACACGCGGCCGCGCTTGCCTTTGGTCTTCTTGCCTTCATATGTCTGTTCGTGGCTGGAGGCGTCGGCCAAGGCTTGCTCGAAGATATCCATCTTGGGCATATCAGACAGGTTAGACAAGGGCGCTGTCGAAGGACGCTGAATTCTTGCTGGCTGCTGGGTAGCGGCGCGCTGAGACATTTGAGCCGAGCGGTACTGTCCAGGCTGGGGTCTCGACATCTTGCTGGTTGCTGGGCTGGCCGCTGGTGTACTGGCAAATGCATAGTGCTGAGCTGACTGGTTTACAGACTGCAACTGCTGCGGCGCGGCGGAGCCTGCAAACACACCGGACATGTTAGCGCCGGACACTACTGTTGTGGCTGCACTGTAACGGCTAACTGCCGGGCTCTTTATCATCCGCTCGGCGCGGCGGTGGCGAACCTGGTTGACACTGTTGTAGGAGATCTTGGGGGCGACCGTCTGCAGTGGTACCTTTGCCAGCAGGTCAGTTCGGGTCTGGGCTTTGATGACGGCTTCTGATTTGATAACCGGCTTCTTGACGGCACTGCGCATAAGAGTCGTTGCCTTTTGCGGCGCGTGCGGAGTAGTAGTAATACCAGGATTATGGGCTTTGCGG
Source organism: Candidatus Saccharibacteria bacterium UBA5148 (assembly GCA_002413835.1). Taxonomy (GTDB): domain Bacteria; phylum Patescibacteriota; class Saccharimonadia; order Saccharimonadales; family UBA4665; genus UBA4665. The sequence continues at coordinate 126,771 of DHXU01000003.1, forward strand.
GCGGCAGTTTTGGCTGCCAGCACGGCCTGTCCAGCCGCTTGAGATACAGGCTTTCGGGCCGCGGGAGTTGCCTGCAACTGCTTGGGGGCTAGCGCAGTGGTGCTTCGGCTGACACGTCGAAAGCCGTCGATTGAGCCGCCGCGCATGGCCTGTGACGCCTGAACGGCTGACCTTTGAGGCGATGCCTGGGCGGCACCGAGAAATGAGCCAGTAACGGCGTCATAGCGCTTCCCGTTTATGTCTATAAAATTCTTTGTATTGTTTGTCGTATCCAACACAGGTTTACCCTACTGCTTATAATCGTATTCACATGGTACCGCTTATGTAGTCTAATCGCAAGAGCTTTGGGCTTATATGCGGGCCGGATTGTATACAATCTTTATTCGCCCGAATCATATATTACAGCCACGGCGCCGGCCGGATAGTGGTATGATAATTGGGTACAGGCACAACTCTAGACGACTAGAGACCCGATTAGAGACACGTGCAGCAACCATGTGTGATACGACATGGTTGCAACAGATGTTATTTCAAGATTATGGATTTTTTAGACCCCCGAAAACAACGCGCCCATATGATCCGGCTCCTCGTCGGCTATATGTTGATTGGTGTCGCAGTACTGATTGCGACGATGATATTGCTCTACCAGGCCTATGGCTTCGGTCTAGGCAAAGACGGCGAGGTTATCCAAAAAGGCCTGGTGTTTGTGTCGACGTCTCCGGCTTCGGCCCGTATATATCTGGACGGAAAATTATATAAATCGAATACTAATACGAAACTCCAGCTTGCGGCCGGCCAGTACACTATGGAGCTGCAGCGCGACGGCTATAATCCCTGGACTCGGTTACTGACTGTCGATGGCGGCGGTGTCCAGCACTTTGATTATCCGAAACTGTTCCCTACCAAAGTCACTTCGACGGCTGTCAAAGCCTATCCAGCAGCGCCCGGCTTCGCTACCCAAAGCCCCGACAGGCGCTGGGTGCTGGTCCAGCAGACGGCCGCACCACTCAGCTTCGATCTGTTCGATGTCGCGGACCCCAAAAAGGTCACCAGCAGTGCGACGGTTGTTACGTTACCCGAAGCAGTGGTCACTGACGCCAAGACTGGGGTACACGCCTGGAAACTGGTCGAATGGTCGACAGACAACCGGCATATTATCGCCCAGCATACCTATACCTCGGAAGCTGGCACTGAAGCCAGCGAGTACGTTCTGATCGACCGCCAGACGCCCGAGAATTCGCTGAATCTGACGAAGACCTTGAGCTTAAGCGCCGGCAAACAGCTGACACTACATGATAAGAAATTTGATAAATATTATGTGTACGATACGGTGGCCAAAACAGTCGGAACGACATCTATCGATGAGGCTGGCAAGGTCACGCCGCTGCTCGACCACGTGCTGGCCTACAAGTCATACGGAGCAGATATGGTGCTCTATGTCTCGGACCAGGACTCGACGACTGGTATCGGCTTGGCTCCTGGCAAAGTTGTTTCCATGCTGCTGGACAACGGCCAGACGTACAAGATCCGTGAACACAACGCCGCCGGTCCCTTCCTGATTGATATCGCCGAGTATGACAACAATTGGTACGTCGCGGTCGGTGCCTCCAGTGACGACAAGGTCTATATATATAAGAACCTGCAGCGGATACGTAAAGCGTCAAAAACTGCCGCGCTGGTGCCGGTACGCATACTGCGCATAACAGCACCGAACCAGCTGCAGTTCTCCAGCAATACCGAATTCGTGATGGTCGAAAATGGTACGAATTTTGCCAGCTACGATGCCGAGACTGACAAGGGCTATACTTATACCTCAAAATATCAGGTAGATATGCCGGCAACCCATGCTGTCTGGATGGATAGCCACCGCATCACCTACGTCAGCGCCGGAAAGCTGGCAGTGTTTGATTACGACAACCTCAATGTCCAGACGATTGCACTGGCCAGCCCGAATTACACGCCGTTCTTTGATCGTGATTACAAATATCTGTATACACTTGTTCCGACGGCTGCGCCGGCTGGCGCTGTAGCCAATGCTGCCACAGGCGGCATGACGCTGACCACCTCCAATCTGCTGGCTCCGGCTGACCAGTAGCACTACTAACGAAGTACGAGCGAATACGAGGCGCTGGCCTCGTAGCCTGATCGGTCAACGCCGGCGCCTATAGTGGTAGTGGCATTGACGGTAATCGTGTCACCGTCGTTGTAGGAAACGCAGACACGACCGGCGTAGTAGCGATACTTTCCGTAGTCCTGAGCGACAGCCGTCACTGTATTCTGAGGTGATGAAACCACAAGTTCGATCCAGCGCCAGCGCTGCAGGCCGTAATTATTCGAACTGGCCCGGTTGTAGGCGCAGACCATATGCCTGCCTGTTCTGAGCAGCTGCGCATAGCCGTATGTGGTACCGTTATGAACTACATTGACCTGTTTGATGATTGTCGTGCCGGCGCTCTGGCTTGACGTTGTGGCGACAGTTGCCGTAGCGGCCGATGCAGACCCGATTACACACATTGTCAGTGCAACACCGATTACGATGGCTGAGGTGATCCTACTGTATGTGCTTGGAATTCGAAACATTTGAGTTATTTCCCTTCGCGTACCCCTGTTCAGGATACGTACCACTTTTAACATAGACATAATACAACAAAATAGCTAAAAAAGCAATAGCATATTACAAAATGATTTATGTACACCAGTATTGATGGGAACAGTCGGTTCAAGCTGCGATTAACGGAGGTAGCTAGAAGATACTATTGATGATACGCGACCACAATGTCGGGCCGTTGCCCGGCAAACCGGCTGTGGCTGAGGCAGTTTCGACTGGTGGAGCATCTGTCGGGACGGTGTTGCCGCTGGCATCAGGGCTGATCTGTTCGCCGACCACTACCAGGCGGTGCAGGCTCGTGCCTGGCGGGTCGCAGGTTATAAGTGTCGCGGTGGCAGATTTGCCTTCGATGGGGTCTAGCACGCTGACCTCCGATGGCTCGACGATGCGCGTACTGAAGACGCGGTAGGCGTAGGTCCTGCCGTCATTTGTCAGATAGAAGACGTCACCATCGACGAGTTTGTGGAGCAGTACGAAGGCGAACTTATATTTACCAGGGTTGAAGATGTTGTTGCTGGAGTGTCCGAAGTAGGCGGCATTGCCGGCCTGGCCCGGCAGGACAGTCGTCGGATAGTGTACGATGCCGTTATCCAGGGCAAGCTCGATGGCTTTTTCGTCGGTGGTAGTCTGGGAGTTATCGACCGGGATCTCCAGGTTTATCTTGGGAATCAAGACTTTCGGGCCGCCGCTGACGACTGTACTGGCGGCATCGACGATGACGGGTGTGTCGCTGACATGACGGCTGGGCTGGATGAACGGCGCGATGATGAACTCATTGAAAAAACTGAACAGAAAGATGAAAATGATGACCAGTCCGCAACCGATGCCAAAAGCAAGCGACTGTAAATGATGTTTCTTGTGCAGTTTGACATGGTTGCCGGCTGCCCCGACCGTTTTGGCTGTCGTCACGATGCGCTTCTTGATGTCGGCAACGTTCTCCGGCTTGACGGCGTTTTTCATGTGGGCTTTGGCTCGGGCTACCCTGGCCTTGTGTGTGTGAGGTGCTGGTTTGCGAGCCGGTTCCGTCACGGCTGCCGGAACAGATGCGGCCGCCGCTGGTTGCTGCCCGGCGTCGGCGAACTGCTGGTAGGCCGGATTGGCACCATTGGTGACGTAGAATTCCTGCCAGACCTGGTATTTATCATAGTCCGGGAGGTTGAGATAATACTGGTGCCAGGCAGTCTGAATCTCGGCCAAAGATTTGCCCGATGCATTGAGCTCGGCCATGAACTGCTGGTGCTTGGAACCCGGATGGGTATGATGTTCGGCCTCAACGATTTCCTCGGCCGCCACAGGCTCTTCGTTGTACAGATTACGAATCTTCTGCCGGATCAATTCGACGGCCGGGTCAGCCCGCCCGCCGCCCGCAGACATGGCAACAGAATCCACCTGTGGATATATACCGGCCGGTGGCGTCTGTCCGTCATCACTGGCGGGCTGGTTAGTTGGAAATATAAGATCGGGCATAGTTCATCGCCGCCATGCAGCATTGAGACTGCTTATGCTGGCTGACTACTTGTAAGTATAGTACAATTATCCCGCTGAGACACGCCTGAAAACCCTTCTGAATGCCGCGGGGTGTGATGTCTCGAAGCTGGAATCAGGGCGAGTGGCGGAATTGGTATACGCGCACGACTCAAAATCGTGTTCCTTACGGATTGAGGGTTCGATTCCCTCCTCGCCCACCATACTAAAATGCTCTGCCGCAAGGTAGAGTATTTTAGTATGTATGACTAACGTAGTCTGAAGATTCAGTCGCTAGAACTGATATTCCGTATCAGTTCTGTAAAATCTTTGACGTCGGTTTCCAAAGTGCCTTGGGGCGCAAAGATATGATCAAAACGGATGTCATCCAGGCTTTCGTCACGCGTACGGGCAGCCCGTTTGGCATCGGTAGCGGTCCGCCGCTGGGCAATCTGGCGGGAGGTATCAATCAGCACTGTGATGGTCATGGTGCCGTACAATCCCGTGACCTGGGCGATGATAGCCGGGCTGGGTGCCACACTGCAGATGATGTCCTGGCCGTCCTGCAACTTCCGGAATATGCCGGCGACGTCGGCACCGTAACTGTAGCCATGATATTCAGTGTGGTCCCACGAAGCCGATTCGTCTCGCAACCGGTCATATTCGGCGGGATTGACAAATTCATATTCATGGCTGGCCGTCTCACCGGGACGCATTGGCCGGGTTGTGTACGTTCGCAGGTACACCAACTCGGGTAGAGCCTGCAGTGCGCCCTGGACAAGGGTCGTCTTGCCACTGCCCGACAAGCCGGTAACCAGTATCAGCTTGCCTTTCATTCGGCCACCAGCGATGTTGTGATGGCTGCAAATGTCTTGCCCGGGTTTTGTAGCCACCAGGTCGCGGCATGGGCAGCTGTGGTGACGCGCCAGATGTCCATATCCTGTTTCAGTCTGGTGCTGCTGACCTGTCCGCCGTAAGCCACAAATATGTTATCTAAATGTTTCACGACGACAGCTAACGGATGTAGTTCCGTGAAAACATGCAACGAGTCGACGAAGCGCAGGATATCCATACCGAATGTGAATGCGGTCGTAAATTTGGCGTGGACGGCTAATTTTTGGAGCTGTGCCAGGCTGATGACGAACAAGGTTTCGGGGCGCACGAGTATTGTCTGCGGCGCGGCAGTGAAATAATCGGCGGCGTCTTTCGTGAGGGTCAGCTGGCCGCTATGCTTGGTGGCAAACGACTCCAGCAGAATAGCAGTTTCGCTGTTGCGGCCAAAGTCGCCGGCCAGCAATGTAGCGTCGGCCCAGTGCGCCATGGGTAGCAGTTCGCCGAGTGCCCGCTGCGAAAATGACCCGGACGGCGTGCTCGGCGCGAATTCACCGGCTGCGAAGGCCCGGCCGACGGTTTTTTGGAGCGCGTCCGGCAGCAGTACTCTGGCAGTACCGATGCCGGCCTTTTGGCTCGCGGCGTAGGCTTCGCCGGCGGCGGCGAAGCCGTAGGCATTACCGCCGACAATTAGTAACTTACCGGCGAAAGCCCGGTTTTCGGGCCGGCTCCACAGCATATCCGGGTACAACGGTGTGTCGATGGTCTGTTTGTGCCAATAGTGTCGATCCATACTGCAAGTGTATCAGTTTACATTTCTGTTACTATCTTCTGGATCAGTGCTGCCGGCGGCCTGGGTGTAGCCGTATTTCTTGAGGGCTTTCATCAGCTTACGCGTATGCCAGCTGCCTTCAGCAAACCCGGGGGATGATATCGATGGTCTGCGGTGTGGCCATTATATATTCAATGTGACGCTGACGGGACAATGGTCCGAGCCGAAGACATCGGCGTGAATGGCGGCGGCTTTGACCTTATCTTTGAGTGATTCGGAGACGAGAAAATAATCGATGCGCCAGCCAACATTGCGCTCACGCGCCCGAGCAAAATGCGACCACCAGCTGTAGTGGCCATTGCCCTGTACAAATAGCCGCAGCGTGTCGACGAAGCCCGCGTCTACGAGGGCCTGGAAACCACCGCGTTCTTCGTCGGTGAAGCCCTTTTTGCCGCGGTTCGGCTTGGGATTCGCCAGGTCGTCTTCGGTGTGGGCGACATTGAGGTCACCGCAGAAAGCTACCGGCTTTCCGATGGTCGCGCCAGCTACCTTGCCTGTCTCGAGCTGCTTACAATACGCCAAAAAGGCTGGATCCCATTGTGTGTGCCGCAGTGGTATACGGCTCAGGTCATCTTTGGCGTTCGGTGTGTAGACAGTCACGACCCAGAATGTGTCGAATTCAGCCGCCATTACCCTGCCTTCTTTGTTTGGGTCACCATAGACGTCACCGCTGACACTGTACTGGTCAATAATATCCTGCGGAAAGCCATTGATGACCTGCAGCGGAGCAGTCTTACTGAAGATGGCCGTACCGCTGTAGCCGGGTTTGTCGGCAGAGTACCAGAACTGACTATAGCCGGGTACTTCGAGTTCGACTTGCTCCTGCTTGGCCTTGGTCTCCTGCAGGCAGATGATATCCGGCTGTTCTGCTTTGATAAATGGATCCCACAAGCCTTTTTTGATGACAGCCCGGATGCCATTGACGTTCCAGGAGTAAATTTTGGTCATAGAACCAGTATATCTCAAGCCGGCTGAATACAAATGCCACGGAATGTCGCAAAGTTTTTGTGGAGTGATATACTACGGATTAATGTACAAACGCATTATGCTCAAAATCTCAGGTGAACAGCTGGCCGGTGACTACAAGAGTGGCATCGATCCGAATATTGTCGGATTATTAGCTATTGAGGTTAAGAAGGCTTTGGATGCCGGCTGCCAGGTCGTGTTGATAGCCGGTGGCGGCAATATGGTGCGCGGCGCCGAAGTCGCCGGACATGGCATACGCCGGGTCACTGGGGAGCATATGGGCATGCTCAGCGGGGTTATCAATTCGATGGCGATTACTGATATTTTTGAGGACCACGCCATCCCGACCCGCTGCCTGAGTAATATTTTTGTCGAACAGGTCGCCGAATCATATTCGTACCGACTGGCAGAAAAGCACCTTGAGCAGAACCGGGTCGTGATAGTCGCCGGCGGTATGGGCCGGCCGTTCTTTACGCATGATACGGCGGCCGTCAACGTGGCGCTGGAGCTGGAGTGCGAAGTCGTGCTCAAGGCTACCAAAGTTGACGGCGTCTATGACAAGGATCCGCTAAAATTCTCCGATGCCGTCAAGCTGGATACCATGGACTTCAAGGAAGCTGTCAGCAATGAACAGATTACCGTAATGGACAAAGCTGCCCTAGGCCTGGCCATGGAGCAGCACAAGCCGATCATCGTCTTTGATGTCATGCAGGCCGATAATCTTCTGAAGATTGTGACCGGCGAATCCATCGGCACCAAAATCTCCTGACGTCAAATACTTACTTCTGAAGATCCGCGGGCGCTCGAAATCATGCGAATAATCGAAGACTATGCCCAACTACAGGGCCAGACTGAAGCATAACGTAGTTACTTGCACGAATGGCGGCTGACCGTTGGTATGCTTGATCATCTTATTGCGTTATTCACTACACCATGGTAATCTTTTGATAATTATAAAGGACTGCGACATCTATGGGTGAACAAGAAATACCGCATCACGGTCATCCGATGAGAACCGGGCTTACAGCATCCGGCCTGGCTTTGGCAATGGTAGCTGGTGTGGCGGCCGTTGAGGTATTCGGTCGGGATGGTCGGGATCTGGACCGCTTCAGGTCTGCACAGGATGCTCATGGCAGCGCGGCGCCCAACCCTCATGCTTTGCCCGGCGTCGTTGTAAGTGGTGGTAACGAGATAGCTGAGCCGAGTGCGACATCGAAAGCGACTACTGCATCAGCAACGGCTTCGCCGACACCTAAGCCAACCAGAACATCGTCACCCTCCCCTAGCCCGTCTCCGACGCCTAAAACGTCTCCGTCACCTGAGGCACAAGCCACCTGCATTGCCAAGCTTCCGCTGGCCACCCGGGTGGCCCAGACTCTGTTCATCGGCGTGTATGCCGACAATCTTCAGTCAAGCATGCCGGTTTTCAAAAAGCTGCAGCCTGGCGGTGCCATCATCATGACATCACCCAAAGATCCAGCCGACGGCAGCATCAAGCGCTTCAAGAATGCCCCTAAAATCCCCCTGCTCATGGGAACGGACCAGGAAGGTGGATTCGTGCAGCGCTTCTTCAGAGATAGCCATCCAATTCCCGCGCCTGCCGATGTAGCTGCCCCTGGTACTGGCATGACTCCTGCCGAAGCCCAGGCAATGATGACCCGGGCCGGAACCCGCATTCATAACGCTGATATTGATATAGACATGGCTCCTTTGGCCGACGTTGCCCCGAAAGATGGCAAGAGTGTCCTGACCACCCGTGTTTTCTCGAACGACCCGGCTGTGGTCGTAGAATACGATACTGCCTATATCAAGGGTTTACGAGCTGCCGGCATCATTCCGGTCATAAAGCACTTTCCCGGCATGGGCGGCGCCAGCGACAACACCGATTATCATCCGGCTACGACGGCACCATTATCTGAACTCAAAAAACGCGACTTAATACCGTATAAAAAACTAGCCTACCTAGACCCGGTCGTGATGACCGGAAGTCCGGTCGTACCAGGCGGCTCTGATGGCCAGCCCGCCAACCAGAGCCGCAAGATCGTGACTGATTTACTACGCGGTGAATTGGGCTACGAGGATAGCTTCGTTATTACAGACTCACTGAGCGGTGTGGCAATCAAAGACCCCGTGGCTGCGGCCATCAATGCAGTTGAGGTTGGCAATGACATGGCCATGCTGACCGATCCAGCTCCGGGCATGACGATGTCACAGACCATTACGGCGGTAACTACCGGGCTGCAGCAGGATGTGCGCAGCGGCAAGCTATCAGAAGCGCAGCTCAATGCGTCTGTCGGCAGAGTGATGGCTGCCAAGAGGTACGTTTGCCCTGTTTCATAGTGGTACACGCCTAGCGTCTTAGATAGCGAGCGATTTTCCTGAGTCCGCAGGCGACGGTACTCTTGCCGGCACCATGCGGACCAAATAGTGAGATTATCATGTCTGTATTCCTGCTTGCGAAATAAATTGGCGGAGGGAGAGGGATTCGAACCCTCGATACCCTTGCGAGTAAACACGCTTTCCAAGCGTGCGCCATAGGCCACTAGGCGACCCCTCCGTATAAAAAACAGTATAGCGTACTCATACTGCAATTACAGGTTTCATGGCGGCTGATCTTACGCTGAGTGTAACGCAATTATGTATATAAAATCGTTGCACTACATACTGATTGATAGTATAGTATGTCAAATTATGTAATACAATGGTGATATGAACAGAGATGTACTTAAGTTTACGGCGGCGACTGCTGCAGCCATAGCGGGTGTATATGTTCTCGGTGTGGTAATGGATTCCAAGGGTGGTGATACACGCGCGTCTGACACGCCGTCTGCCGAGGGCCAGCCTGGAGCGACGCCGACGACGACGGCTACAACTACTGCCCCTGACCCGGCCCGTCTGGCGGCTCGGCCATCCTGGCAAAAGCCCGTCAAACCTTACGGCCTCGCACAGGAGACCTATGACCTGACGGCGATCAAGAGTCACGCTGGTGATACACACGTCAAGGTGTCTCAGATACTTGGTGCCGGTGCTATACAGATGGATATCAGCGCGCCTGGTATCGACTGTGCCGGGGCCTGGGCACAGGACCAGCAGACAGCGGCAAATCTTGGCCCACGGGCGAATTATATCTGCTTACCGCAACAAGTATTTGGCAAGCACCGCTGGCGCAAACAGCAGGGACTCAGTCTGGCCTTCGATGCTTCGAGCAGCGTCATCGGTGGCACGGCAGATTTAAAGAAAAATCTGTTGGTTACATCATGGTATTCCAATGATAAAGACGATGTGTATCTGACCCCCAAAGAACCGAATAAAAGCATCGACTCACTGATGTTCCTGGATAAGGCAACTATGACCTACCAGTTCGTCGAGCTCGTAAAGCCAACAGATAGCCAGGAGCTGTTCGATATCCGCAGCCTGGGAGCGCACGTCGGTGGTCTGGCTATAAGCGGCAATATTGTCTACGTGGCTGATACATTCGGTATGTATGTTTTTAATTTGGATAATCTGACGATGCGGGATGGAAAATATTTCCTGCCGGCGTCAGAAAGATGGATCAGTTCTATGGCGGCAAATGATAAAGCGCATATCTTTGGTAGCCTGGCGATCGACAGCACGGCAAAATCCGGGAAGCAACTGGAGTCTATACTGTATACGGCTACCCCGGGAGGTACCTCCAGTATCTACCGCTATAGCCTGGCCAAGGATGGCACTGTCGTCGGACAGAAGACACAGGCACGCGGCATCACTATGACCAGTCTCATACCAAACGCTGTGACGACAGTACCGCTCATCAACCTCCAAGGTGTTGAAACTCATAATGGCATAACCTACGTGACGTCATCCGAAGAAACGGTCAATGGCGCCCCGAACGTTAACGGCTTATTTTACTGGAAACAAGGCGGCGTAATACATGAGCAGCAGATGCCGAGTAATGGCATCGAGCAGCCGGCGATTGATCCGGCGACCGGGATCATGTATGGTCTGACTGAAAACGACCCGACGCCACATGAACCAGTCGAATCGACTGAGTCCCCTCGCCCGCGACTTTCCGCGGCGCCGTCACCATCTCCTACGCTGAGTCCGACACCGACACCGACACCGACGCTGGAAGCCACGCCCAGTACGGGGCCAGCCAGCCCTGCCCCAACCCCTAGCGGATCACCGACGCCTACCTACCGGCCACGAACGAATTTCTTGTATAGCTTTCCCTTAAAGGACCTACCGCCCGCCGGCTAAGGCTTGGCCTGACGCGTTTGCCGGCTACGAGTTCGCCTTATCTAGAAATTACTACAAAAACGCCTTGCCCCTCGGTACGTACCAGAGTTACACTAGACTATAATGCCAATCATTGAGTTAGAAGACGTCAGCAAACTGTACGGCTTCGGCGACGCCGCTACCGTGGCGCTTGACGAAGTTTCTTTGCATATCGAAGAGGGTGAATTTGTGGCGGTCATGGGACCGAGCGGTTGCGGCAAATCAACGCTCATGAACATCATCGGTCTACTCGACCGGCCATCGTATGGAACCTATATGATGAATAACCGTTCAGTGGCGAAACTTCGTCCACCACGGGCGGCCAAATACCGCCGAGACACCATTGGCTTCATATTCCAGAATTTCAATCTGTTGCCGCGGCTGACAGCTCTCGAAAATGTTGCCCTGCCATTGGTCTACAAGGGAATGACCCTTGGTCGACGAACCCGTCAGGCCAGTGACATGCTGGCCCGTGTCGGTCTGCAGCACCGTGAATACTATTATCCGCGCCAGCTGAGCGGTGGTCAGACGCAGTGTGTAGCGATAGCCCGTGCCCTCGTCAACAATCCGAAGCTGATCATCGCTGACGAACCGACGGGTAACCTGGACAGTGCCGGTTCGCGCCTGGTTATGGAACTGCTCAGTGAAATCCACAAGACCGGCAACACTATCCTCTTTGTGACCCACAACCCGGAGCTGACCCGCTATGCTACCCGGGTGGTCTACATGCATGACGGTGCCATCGTCCGCGACGAACAGACCGTCATCGGTGATGTAGCACCGACAGCCCGCCGTGTCATGTATACCGTCCCCGCAACGACAGTCGAGGATGATCTCGCCGGCGTATCGGCACTTATGAACCACCTGCCCGATGCCGAACCGGCTGCGACTATGAGTCTCAAGGAAAAGACCCGTAAAACCGGCAAAGCACGTCGTAGCAAGCGGAGCCGAACGTGATGAAAGCTTTGCAGCCATGAGATCACTGACCCGCGGCAATCTCAAGACGGCTATTGCTTCAGTGCGCGGTGCCAAGTGGCGCAGCCTGATGACTATGATGGGCATCATTATTGGTATCGTCTCTGTTGTCACGGTGGTCAGCATCGGTGAGGGCGTCAAACATCAGGTCGAGGCGCAGACCAACCATCTTGGCAAGGACCTGATTACGATCCGGCCGGGCCAGACTGTCAACCGCGATAAAAACGGCACGATAAGCGGGGTCAACCTGTTTGCCGGCTATATGACTTCGGGTACTTTGACCGATGAAGACGTCAGGACTATTCAGAAGACCAAAGATGTGTCGAAGGCGGTGCCGCTCAGTATTGTCGCCGGTAAACTGGTGCACGACAACCGGCAGTATCCCGGTGTCGTTGTCGTCGGTACTACACCTGAGCTGCCGGCTGTTTTTCATCAGAAGCTGGCTTATGGTGATTTCTTCACAATTAATGACAGCAACGAGAACGGTGCGATTATTGGTACTAAGGTTGCTCAGGATGTCTTCGGCCAGGACGTACCACTGGGCCAAAGTTTTGATTTTCAGGGACAGAGCTTCGTGGTACGTGGAATATTTGATGAGTTCAAGAACGCACCGCTGTCGCTCGAAGCTGACTTTAACAATGCTATTTTCATCCCCTATCAGGTGGTTCAGGACATGACGAGCAAGAAGGCTCAGATATACGAAGTGTTGGCTCAATCAAAACCCGGTGCCTCGCCGAATGTAGTGGCCTCCCGCATTACTGATACCATCAAAGCCTCCCATGGTAACCAGGAAGATTTCACGGTGCTCCGGGCGGGTGAGACGCTCAGCGTCACCAGCAATATTCTTAATCTGCTGACCCGGTTCATCGGCGGTATCGCGGCCATTTCCCTGCTTGTCGGCGGTATTGGCATCATGAATGTCATGCTGGTGTCTGTCACCGAACGGATGCACGAAATCGGCATCCGTAAGGCTGTCGGCGCATCGTCGCGGCAGATCATGAACCAGTTCCTGGTAGAAGCGACCGTGCTGAGCGTGACTGGCGGTATTATCGGTGTCATCGTCTCGTTACTTATCAACGTTATACTGCTGCTGTTTACACCGTTACATCCGATTATCAGCTGGCAGGTCGTCGCCTTGGCGGCCGGCGTATCATTGGTCGTCGGCATTGTCTTCGGTACTGCCCCGGCGCTCAAGGCAGCCCGCAAAGATCCTATCGACGCCCTGCGCAACGAATAGATAGGCGCAGTCTGAATCGCCTCTGACTGGACGGTAAATTACGGGATAAGAGAATAAATTGCGGCGATGCCAGCAGCAGTCATCAGCAGAATAACAACCCAGCCGATAAATGTCGTAAACGGCTTGTTGGTCCAGTGGCCCATGATCTTGTGGTTGCTTGCCATCAGGACGATCAGCAGCAGGATGAGTGGTGCCACAAGGCCGTTAGCAACGGCGGAGTATATAAGGGCCTGGATGGGATCGACGCCGATGAAATTGATGGCCAGGCCGACGAACATCGAGATAATAATCATGCCGTAAAAAGCGTGCGCCTGGTTGAGCTTGCGGTAGAGACCTTCCTTCCAGCGCAGGCTCTCGGCTATAGCGTAGGAGCTGGAACCGGCCAGAACCGGGATGGCCAGCAGACCGGTACCGATGATGCCAATTGCGAACAGGAAGTATGATGCATTGCCGGCGAATGGCCTGAGCGCTTCAGCAGCCTGGGCGGCCGACGTAATCTCGGTGATGCCGTGCTGATACAACATGGCGCCACAGGCGGCGATAATGAAGAACATGACCAGGTTTGACAGGAACATTCCGGTCCAGACATCAATGCGCATGCTTTTGACGTCTTCCGTACTGGTGACAACCTGCCGCTGCACGAGAGTCGTTTTTCCCTTCAGGATCTCTTCTTCGACTTCCTGAGATGTCTGCCAGAAGAACAAATACGGTGAGATGGTGGTACCGAGGATGGCACAGATGAGCACCAGCTGCTCCTTGTTGAAGCCGATGTGCGGCACGACTGCGTGTGTCAGGACATTACCCCAGTCGAGGTGGGCCAGCATGGTTGAAAAGATGTAGCCGAGCAGCACCAGAGCCAGCCATTTCAAATATCGGGCATAGCGCACGTACGGAGTGAATATTTGCAACAGCAGGCTGATGATACTGAATCCGATGACCAGGCCGGCAAAATTGAGGTGCGGGTTGAATAACTGCATGGCTTTGGCCATAGCACCGAGGTCGGCACCGATGTTGATGGTGTTGGCGATGAACAGCAGTGATGTGCAGAGAATCAGGATTTTCTTGTTGAAATGGACGCGGATGTTCCCAGCCAGGCCGCGGCCGGTCACTAGCCCGATCCGGGCACACATCTCCTGGATGACGGCCATCAACGGGAACGTCAGCGGTGCCAGCCACAAGAAGTTGAAGCCAAATTTCGCACCAGTCTGCGAGTAGGTCAGGATGCCGGATGGGTCGTCATCGGACGCACCGGTCGTCAGGCCTGGGCCCAGCATGTGCCAGTAATTCCCTGTCTGCTTGATGACATTGTTCGACGGAATTGAATCCCGGATATGCAGCCCGGCAGTGACCGTCAGGTCTAACAGCTCAGCCGGCAGTTCGGCGCCGATAGTAATGATGTTTTTTTGTTTACGCGACATTGTGAATTATAGTGTGCAAGCTTTAGCGTTATTATAGCACGAAGGCTGTAATACGCTATTCGGCACAGCTGCCGGTAGAGACGGCCCGGTTCTGTGCTTGTGCCTGGCTGACGGCGGCAGCTACCTGGGTTGTGCTGAGTGCGTAGCCGACGTTCTCATAGACAGTCGATTGAGCGAAGACGATGCCGATAACGGTGCCGTCGGCGGTGATGACTGGACCGCCGGAATTGCCGGGAATTACTTTGGCGGCCAGGCTGTAGACGTCGCGCTCCGTAACACCGTTACCATAGATGTCACGCCCGCGGGCGATGAATTCGTCAGTGACTTCTGCGCCGCCGGCTGTCAGCGGGCCGCCGCCAGGGTAGCCGAGTACGGCTGCCTGTGTACGTTTGGCCGCCGCAGCATCGCTTATGAGTAGCGGCGGCCCGGCCAGATTCTGCACCCGGACAACGGCAAAGTCGAGATTCGGGTCGAACCAGACAGGCGTGGCGGTATGCTGGCCATTGCTATCCTTGACGTAGGAATGCTGCACGCCGGCAATCACATGGGCGTTGGTAACGACCAGGTCGGAGCCGATGACGAAGCCGGACCCATCGACTATGCCGCCGCAGCCCAGGCCCTCTAATTTGACTGTCGATACCTTCGCCTGGTTGATGGCCTGTTGCATCCTGGGGCTGATACCAGGTATGACGGTGTTGTCAGCCTGGTTGGGTTCGTTACCGGTAAAGACCTGCGGAAAACCGTTCGGGTCAATCAGGTGGCCCAGCCCGGCGACGACATTCGGCGCTGAAGGCAACGACCGGTTCAGATGTGATATGACCACCGAGCCACGAATCTGTGACTGGACACCGGTGGACGGTATGATCGTCACGACCGAAGCTGCCAGCCAGACGACAACGAGCAGCGTCGCAGCACCGATAACGGACCCAAAGTAGCCATCAAACTTATTGACGTGCAGCGTCGGCTGGAGACGCGATTTCAAACGGCCGCCAATGAATTCACCAATTGATAAAAAGATAAAGGCGCTGCCCATAGTGGTCAGGATGGTCACCAGCGTCCGCGAGATGGAGGTGTGTGCCAGGTGTACAGTGTATTGCTCGAGGAAAGCACCGAGGAACAACCCGCCGATGAATCCGGCTGTCGAAAATATCTGGCGGATAAGGCCCATTTCATATCCACGGAACAGCGAGCTCATGAGCATCAGGATGACAATGACATCAAGAGCATTCATCGTCTAGACACGGCTGTTTTAGATTGCTGTTTCATGCTACCTACAGTGTAGCAAATACCGGCTTAGAACATTATCTTACTTGACGGATTCGCTTTCTTTCGGGTATATGATGAGCCCATCGTCCGACTTGCTCCATTGAATCAGGACATTTTCGACGATGCGCCAGGCGGCCATGACTTCCTGGCTGGTTGTGAACAGTGTGTGGTCGCCCCGGGCAGCGTCGACCAGGACGCGCTCATAGGCGTCAGGATGGCTGGGCTGACCAGTCGCATTGCTGCCGTCGAATGACCGGCTGTAATTAAAGTCCATGACTACCGACTGCAGCTCGTCTGCAAAGCCTGGTTTCTTGGCATTGAGATGCAGGCTGATACCTTCATCGGGTTGAATATTGAAGACCAGCTCATTGCGGGCTGAGTCGGTATCGCCGGCTTCTGTGAACACAATCCGGATGTCTGTCTGCTTGCGGGCCATCGCCTTGCCGGTGCGGATGGTCATTGGAACGCCTTGCCAGCGCTCGTTGTCGACTTCCACGGTCATCGAGGCATAGGTCTCAGTGTTGGTTCTGGGATTATCGACTTCAGTACGATATGTATCATATTGGCCGCGGATAGTCCGGGTCTTAATCTCGTCGGCCTGCAGCGGCTTGATGGCTTGCAGTAATGTCTGTTTGGCGGCGTGCACTGCCTTGCTGCCGTCCCCATCCGGCAATTCCATGGTTACCACGGTCAGCAGTTGCAACAGATGGCTCTGGACAAAATCACGCAGCGCCCCGATGCCTTCGTAGAAGACTGCCCTGCCCTCGATAGATATCTCTTCATAGGCGGTAATCTCGATACTGGCGATATGCTCACGGTTCCAGATTGACGCAAAAAGCGGGTTAAACAACCGGAAGGCCAAGATATTCTGGACGGTTTCCTTGGCGACGTAGTGGTCGATACGGAACAACTGGTCTTCGCGGAACCATTCACCGGTCTCATCGATCAGCGTCTGGGCAGATGCCAGATCGTAGCCAAATGGTTTTTCGACCAACAGCCGGGTTGCAGCGTTGCCGTGCTGACAGCTCTTGCTCAGGCCGTGCTGGCCGAGGTTTTTGACGATAGGCTCAAACATCTGAGGCGGAATTGACAGATAATACAAGCGGTTCATACAGATGCCCTGGGCAGACTCGATAGCGTTCAGCATGGTCAGCAGCTCGTCGTATTCTGCGCCGTCTATCAGGCTCATCTGGTGCATGCGCAGGGCTTTCTGGACTTTATGGATGCCTGCCGGATCGCAGACCTTGTCGACTTCGTTGACACAGAGTTCAACCTGTTCCAGCAGTTCTTCGGCTGTCACGCTGCGGCGGGTTATGCCCAGGATGACCGTATCTTCGTGTAGTAACCCATCTTTGAGTAGATGATAGAGCGCCGGCAGCAATTTACGCTGGGCCAGATCGCCGGTGATACCGAAGATGACGATAATAACTGGTTCTAAGGCGACGGCTCCGCTCGAGGTGACTGGGAGCTGGTCGGATGTCTGGGTGTTCATGCCGGCTTGTCTTCGTGGCTCTCGGCGTTTATGGCATGGCCGCCGAATTTGTTGCGCATGGCGGCCAGCAGTTTTGTGGCGAAGCTGGTTTCGCCCTTCTGGCTGGCTAGGCGGACATCGAACGATGCCTGGATGCTGGGCAGATCGATGCCGAGCTCGCGGGCTGTCTCCAGCGTCCAGCGGGCTTCGCCTGATTCGGCTACGAAACCATCGATACCCTTCAGTGTCGGGTTTTCGTCGAGTGCCAGGGCGCTCAGACGGTTGAGCCCGGAATTCACAATGCTGCCCTGTTGCCACAAATTGCCGGCTGCGGCCAGATCGAGTTCCTTGTACGGGCCTTCGTGCAGCATCCGGTAGCCTTCGGCCAGACTTTCCATCATGCCGTATTCAATAGCATTATGGACCATTTTGACATAATGTCCTGAGCCGGTCGCGCCGAAGTAATGGTAGCCGCCGCTCGGCTGGGATAGCGTCCTGAGGGCTGGTTCGACGACCTGGTAGGCAGTCTGGTCACCGCCGACCATCATACAGAATCCATCCTTCAGTCCCATAATACCGCCGCTGGTACCGATATCCGTCAGTGTTGAGCCATGGCTCGTCACGAGCTCTGCGTGGCGCCGTGTCAGACGGTAGTCGGAGTTGCCGCCATCGATGTACATCGTGCCCTTCGGCAGGACATTGAACCATGCCGTCAGTTCGCTCTCGATGATGGCGGCCGGCAGCATAATCCAGACAATGGCCTGTTCGCCGTCCTTGAACTGAGCTGCAACATCCTGCTTACTGTAGGCGCCCGTCGCCCCGAATGCTACGGCGGTATCAATTTTGTCCGGGCTGCGGTTGTGGGCGATGACAGTATGGCCGCCGCGGGTTAATTTTTCGGCAATCTGCATGCCCATGCGGCCAAGGCCTGATATAACGATCTTCATATACTGTCTGTCTCCGTTCTAACCAATGTGGTCGTTATAAATATACGCTTCCGGCAGCTGTTTCAGGATCTGAGCCGGCTGTGCCTCCAGGCTAAGCGCTCCCGACTGTAATGTGTCGAGGGCCTGGTGCTTGCTGTCACCAAAGACAAAAACATAGGCGGCTACCAGCTGGCTCAATGCCTTCGGCGTCAGCGTTATCCTGGTAAATCCGGGCGCTTCGTAGCCGGCAGTCAGGTCTGCCGAACTGACTGCCGGTGACCCGGGCAGTATGCCGGCAATATGTCCGTCGCTGCCCATGCCGAACTGGCCGATGATGGTGTCGGCCCGACTGGTGGCATCAGTAAAGTCTGCTGCATAGTGTTTGCAGGTTTCCTTGAGTGATAAACCGGCGCGTAGTACCGGTATAACCACGGCTTGCTTCGGGAGAAAGCCGGCCTCATTGAGCTGATGGACATTAGAATCGGGGTGCCCGACGGCACCATAGCGCTCATCTGTCAGCATAATCGTCAGACCGGCTGTCAGTGTGTCAGGCAGCTGCGCCATGACGGCCACGGTCAACGGTATGTTCGATCCGCCTGGCACCAGCCACAGTACGTGCTTACCGCCACTTAGATCGCGTGCCAATCGGTCGCGCAGCGGCGCTACCCCATCCGCCAGTTCAGTTACCCTCACAAATTTCATATATCTATAGTACACCGCAGGCGGTGCAAGCTAAAGGCGTAGTTCGCGACTTATTGAGGCTGCGGCCTTTTATACGGAAGCTGAATGCACGGGCTGGGTATTGTCGGATTAAACCCAGGGTCGGTAGGATCGTGGGCCGGCGGCACAACCTCAAAACCAGGGTCCACATCCTCTCCCGGTGGCGATATGACGTCCGGGTCCGGATCTATTTCACAGGGTCTCGTGCTTGGATTCGGGCTTGGGCATTCCGGAATAAAGCGTTCTTTCTTAAGTTTGGGATTATGCGTCGGCGTTGATGTCGGTACTGTTTCCGAAGGTGTTATCCAGATGTGACATGGGATGGTATAGATTGGCGGCCGCTCTGTTTGTATGGGAAGTGTTGGCAATGGTACATCGTGACGCGGAATCTTTGTTGGCAAAATCGGCGCAACAGCCGTCGGCGTCGCTGTGACCCGACGTTCTGGAGGTCGAGGTGTTGTCAGAAGCGGGCCAGCAGTCGGGCTGGCTGTCACTGCTGGTGTTGTCGCTGCAGTCGTTCCTGGCTCGGAATTAGCTTTTGCGCATGCGACCAGGCTGACTGCGCCTGCCGCCACGATGAGCGTGTATGCTATGTGTCTTGATCGACTTCGTTCCATCCGATTCTTCTCCTGATTCAGGCCCGCCTTGTATATGTAAACATCATCCTATACTAATCTTGCAAATTTCGCAATCTGCGTAATCTGTATCAATTGTAAGCGCCGCCGCCCTTGATATGGATATGGCGCGTAATCTTGCCGTCCAGCAGCAGGTGGCTGAAGTATCCGATGACAGCGGCGCCGTACAACACCAGCGCTGTATCGAGGTAGGTACTGTTATAGAGGTACGGCACCAGGACTATTGGCAGTGGTACGAGGATCATGGCTGGCTTGCTGTGTGTCCAGCCACGGTGATGGCTGAGTATCGGCGTCATGGCTAGCAGGCCCAGGAATGCCGCGGCTGTTATTCGGCCGTCGTATATCAGTAAAATATCAGCGATAAACGCCAGGCCGTAGAATATATCCTGGCCTTTGGAGTTCGTATCGATGTCGGGGAATAATCCGAAGAGGATGGAGATGACGAACAATCCTATCAGTAACTGGCCGTCGCTGACCAGATGATGGTTATTACCGAGCACGGCATTCGGGGCGACCGATAGTGCACCGACGTAGGCGGCGTTGGCGGCGACTGCCCCGACGATGTGTCCTTTGTATCCTGGCATTCTCAAACTTTAGCATTATGAGTACGTCAGACGCAACCAAAGACAGACTGAGCTATCAAGCGGGCACTATATGCCAAGCCGTAGCAGCAGCGCCCCGGCAACCGCCAGGATTCCGGCACAGCCCAGAAACTTACGGAAGCGGCTGCGCCCGGAGCGGATTTCCAGATAACCCCAATAAACGAGTGCCAGATAGGCGATAATCGCAAAGCTGGTCTGCCAGAATCCAGGATATACCACGACTGCCAGGACGATACTCACCATGAAGACAATCAGCGGCAGATTGGGCGCTTCGCTGATTACATATTTGCCATTGCGGCCATGAAGGTCTTTGAACAGCCAATCGAGATAATATTTCATATGGGACATAGGTGGGCCTGGTTAGTTTCGGATCTTAAACCTTACTCCACCTATTCTACCCTGTCCGGCGCGGGGCTGTCGACTACTAAACTGGCTGTTTGCTAATTGGCCGGGTCAAATTCATCATTAATTTCGCGGTTCAGTATCTTTTCGATGACGTCTTCGATGGTAATAATACCGACGACGCTGTCGTCATCGTCCTGCACCAGGAACAGGTGGCTTTTTGTCTGGATAAACCGGCTGAGCACCGTATCGAGCGGGCTATCTGAGGGTACGTCGAATATCCGGTCGCGGTAGACATGCGCCACGGGTACTGGCAGTTCTTCGCCGAGGATATCTTTCATATACAGGATACCGACGTAGCGCTTCTGATTGTCGTGCCCAATCTCGGTAACAGGAAAGCGTGAGTGACCGAGACGTTTCAGCCGCGACAGCAGCGGCATGTCGATGATGTCATCGGACTCGATCGAGGTCACCTCTGCCAGGGGCGTCATGACATCCTTGGCCGGCACCCGGCTATACTCCAAGGCACCGCGGACAATCCGGCTTTCATCGATGTCGATGCCGCTGCTGGCACTGTGTTCTTTGGCATGCTCGTCGACCAGATGTGTCAGTTCCTCGCGGGTAAAGATTGTCGGCAGTTCTTCGCCGAGGATATGATTGAGCAGCGCTGTCAGTGGCCGGGCAATCGGCCAGAACAGAAAGAAGAGGATGTTCAGCAGCCAGAAGAAGTGCCGGTTGAAACGGTAGCCTTTGCGGACAAAAATCGTTTGCGGGATGATTTCGGCGAATATAGTTACTGTCAGTGTCGTGATGACACCGGCGAGCAATCCCCCGGCAACTGACTCAAGCAGCAGTGATAACGTCGAAATGACAGCCACATTACCGAGTAATACGCAGACAATCAGATAGGTACCGTCTTTGCGGTAGCGGTAGAGTTCAGCAGCCACGGCGTCACCATGAGCGGCTTTGCGCTTCAATTCGGCCGGCCGGATCATCATCAGACCGATGTTCAGTCCGGAGAAAATGGCTCCAAATGCCAAAAGCAATAACGCAATCAGCGTTGTGACGGATACATTCATCGGGTTAGTTTGCTAGAAAGAAATTAGAGTGTGATGTGCTGATGCGCGTCATATAGTAAGCATGAATTATATACTGTATGCGTACAAAACACAACATTACCATGCTCGTAATTAAACTTATGGCAAACTGACCGGACGTCTGCTGGCACCTCCGCATGCGTCCGGTCAGTTTGCGCCTACGCTTTGGCGCCGGCCTTGCCCTAGCGCCCTAATGCCCGGGCCATCCAGATCAGCTCGTCGTATATTTTGCCGAGATTTTTGTTGTAGCGCTCCCGGTATTCGTCTTGTATGACGCCTGACTCGTCGAATATGTCCTGAACGCGCGGAAAATAAATATCCCAGGACAGTACGACCAGGCCGGTTTCACGGATGGCAGGCACCAATGCCTCAACAGCCCGGACGCCGCCCCAGTTACCGTTGCTGGCGCCGGCCAGGGCAACCGGTTTGTGGTTGTAAGTCTGGAGCTCGCTGTCCAACATCCGCTTCAGACTGCCCGGGAAACTGTGGTTGTATTCCGGTGTGATGATAAAAAATGCGTCAGCCTTTTCGGTAATCTCACTGTAGCGCGGGTCTTTGCCCTCCGGGTCGTTGCCGTCGCCAGGGAAATTAAAATCGACAGGGTCGACGAAGATAATCTCGACGCCCTCCAACTGGCGCCCGTATTCAGCGACATATTTGGCAGCTTTGATTGATTCGCGCTGGACGCGGGTCGTACCGGCCAGGACGGCTATGGTGAGTGGTTTCATAGGGTCATTGTAGCACCTAATTGTCTACCGCCCGTCCGTCCCGCGGCGCCAGATGGGCTCCCGCAAACGCGCAGCTCGTACGAAAAAATAATCCCAAAAAATAATCCGGTAGTTCCGCTAGCGCTTACTTGACATATAGAGTACAATGTACTACAAGTAATTAACTATTACGGCTATTATGTATTATCTGCGACATTTTGAATCAGTTAATAACGCACTCGGCGGAGTGTTAAATTCTGGCGACCCGGATTTATCCGAGTAAGGCATCGCAGATGGTGAACTGGTAGCCGCCGAGGTGGCGCAGCTTGGGCTGGAGGTCTTTTTGTGTTCGCCTGCCCGCAGAGCCATCCAATCCGTCGAAGTTATCAACAGCTACCTTCCAACAGCGATCCCGTATATCGTCCGGGGAGAGCTCGATGAAATATGCTGGGGCACGGCTATGGTCGGAAAAAAGGTCGATGATGCCTTTACTCCAGAGGTGAATACCCGGGCAGTCAAAGAGGATATTGATTTCCGGCTCAGCGATGACGGTGAATCATACTACGAAGTATTCCAGCGCATGTCGGTATGATGTCGCATAGCACGTCCGAAAAAGTTCTGTTTGGCGTCTCGCTCGGATTGACCCGCCCCAAAATCAACGGTATAAAGATTCGTAATGGCGATATTAATGCCTTCAACCTGTCAGCGGCCGGGCCTGCGCCGCCCGAGCGGATCTTTTCGCTCAGATAATGACTTTAGCTCAATACTTACTGTTCGAGCTCACGAATCCGGGCATGGTCCAGCCCGTAGTAATGGCCGATCTCGTGCCACAGCGTGTGTCGGATCTGTTCCCGGAACTCGCCCAGCGTCGATGTACCATATGATAGTGGATTCTTGAACAGCGTAATTTTGTCTGGAATCAGCCTGGTCATCCCCTGCCGAGCTGACAGGGGTACGCCTTCATAGAGACCGTAGAGCGACTGATCATCACGGAGTTGCAATGTGCGGCGCTGCTCCGGCGTCGGATCGTCCTCGCGAACAATGGCGATATTCTCAATCCGTTTGACGTGCTCGCCTGGTAAACTTACCAGTGCCTCATTGATCAGCTGGTCAAATTGTTCGTCGGAGACTTGTATCATCAGTGTCCAGTATATAGTACGAGCTGCCTGTCACGACTCAAAGTGTCTACCAGCTCATGTCCACGCAGCTTCGGATGGCCAGCACCGGCACCTGTAAGGATAACGTAACCGGTTGCTCGGAACCACCCGGTTCAACGAGACTGGTATCTTCAAAGCAGATAGCTAAGTCATTGAGTGGAATTCCCTCATCAACCATGTAATTATACGAAGCCACTACACCGCTAAATAGCAGACCGCGGCGAAACAGTGTCCGGGTATCCGGCGCGTCGTCCGGGCCGTAGCCCAGGGCTAGGCTGCTATCAATCATAAGTGGTCTGCCGAGTAGGTTCGATGCACCGGTGTGGCCGAAGCTCCGCATAATGAAGCGCATACGGGCGTCAGTACTGTCCACGTTGGCGGACATCCGCTGTAGTGACTGAACGGCATCAATGACTGAGGTCGCTGGTATTTGAAATTCTCTCACTGTAGTACCTCGTTTGATTATGTTTCAATATATCGAACTGAGTAAGCAATTACAATGAGGTTCTATAGCCAGCGCCTGCGCTTGAACAGCCAGATGGCTGCCAGCACGAGGGCCGCGATGAGTACCATGACGTAGCTGAAAGCATGGGCGTGATGTTGGAACGGTATCGGCACGTTCATGCCGAACAAGCCACCGATGATGGTCGGGATGGTCAGGAAGATGGCGATGCTGGTCAGACGCTTGAAGGTATTGTTCAGGTTGTTGGTGGCGATGGCGTCATAAGCCTGACGGATGTTGGTCAGCGTCCGGAGGCGTGACTTGGTCAGCTCGATGAGCTCGTTGGTACCGAGGCGCAGGTCCTCGATCATCTCCCTGTCCTCTTCGCTGAGTTTGAGGTACTTGGTACTGGATAGTGCCGCCAGCAATATGCCCTGCGGCTGCAGGGCGGCGATAAATTCGTTGAGGTCTTCTTCGATTTCGATGATGCCGACGAATGCCTGATTGCTGATCTGTGACTGGCGCAGCTGGGCCCGGATGCGCAGGATTTGCTTGGAAACTTTATTGATCTGTATCTTGTAGGAGCCATTGACGGCCTCCATGATCTGAACCAGCAAATGCGCCCGGCGTGTCGTATTGACGGCTATCTTGCCGCTGGTAAAGCCGTCCAGCAAATCGGTTTCAGCCCGCATAACGGTAATCAGATGGTCGGCGGTTGCTATGAGCAGCAGTGGTTCAGTGGCGATCTCTTTGCCCTGTGGGTAACAATAGCGGGTGTAGATATAGACGACGCTGCCGTCCTTCTCGATGCGGGGTGCTTCGTATATGTCGACGGCGTCGGCCAGCAGGTCGCGGTCGAGACTATATGCCAGTGCCAAATCGTCGAGCTCGGCTTCCGTCGGCCCGGATACAGAAATCCAGTCACCAGCCTGCGACGCAGCTGTCAGTTCAGCTGCTCCTTCGTGGGCAGCATTGTAGAAGGTTGTAGTCATTGGCTCCTATTGTACGCTAGAAGTAAGCGTACGCTCGAATGTAAGATGAGAAGCAAGAAACAGCAACATCTTGCATATATTAAATAAGGTGATATAATATAGCATATGTCAATTTCACTTGAAGGCGTGCAGCTTAGAACGATAGCGATGACGCCAGACCAAACGGTGAGCTGGAATCTGAGTGACGGCCCGGACGGCCCTGTCTTTGCTTCTTCGAACTGCCCCGACAATCTGATAACGGCGGCTATTAACTTCGCAGATGGTATGCCCTCGACTTTGCCGGGACTGGGACTGGGACGTAACGGAGGTAACGTATTCGATTTCGGGGGATTCGCATTGAAAGTGGTGGCAAGTGGCCACAATGCTTCGTCCTCGAGCGTTGATACTTTACGGGCAAATGTATGCCTGGCCGAGGGTTTGAAACGTGTAGCGCAACCAGCAGCCAATGAGTTTGGTATACGTTTTGTGTACACGGCGCCGGATATACATGTCGCGTACCTGCCCGAGCCGCGTGGCGGTTCCGCTGTCGACGCGGTCATCATCATGCAAAAGGCCACAGGAAAGCATCCTGACGATTCTAGACTTGACCCGCCAGTTTACGTCGACCGGCGAAGCCATTATCGGCGGGCACTCCGTGAATGCGGTTTGAAGCTTCACTTTGTAGAGCTAGATGATATTGAAGAGAATATGAAGCTGAAAAAGGTGCCGTTCGAAGTGGCAGTACAGGTCACGAAATACGATATCATCGCAACAAAACCGATACCTGTTTAGTCGGCCTATTTGAGGCGCTTGCGTTTGTTGGGATCGAGTTCGCGCTTGCGCAGGCGCAGGCTTTTCGGCGTAACTTCGAGTAATTCGTCGTTTTCGATGAAGTCGAGGCACTGCTCGAGGCTGAAGATAGTCGGTGGGGTTAGCTGGACGACGCCGTCGGATGAGCTACTGCGCATGTTGGTCAGGTGTTTCTGCTTGCAGACGTTGATTTCCATGTCTTCCTGGCGGGTGTTTAGGCCGATGATCTGGCCGGCGTAGACTCGCTCGGCTGGGCCGACGAAGGTCGTGCCGCGAGCTTCGGCGTTCTGCAGGGCATACGGTGTGGTCACACCTTGTTCGAAGCTGATGAGTACGCCGTTACGCAGCTGGTTGAGGCTTTGGCCGACGGGCTGGTAACCGGTGACCAGGCTGTTCATGACTATGGTGCCTTTGGTGCCGGTCATCAGGATGTTGCGCAGGCCGATCAGGGCGCGGGTCGGGAGCTCGTAGACCAGCTTCGTGACGCCTTTGGGACTGGCAAACTGTTCGATGAGGTTGGCCCGGCGCTGGCCCAGTTCCATCTGGACGGTACCGACGTGCTCGGCCGGGACTTCGATGATGACTTCTTCGACAGGTTCCTTGCGTTCGCCGTCTTCCTCGATAGTGACGACTTGCGGCCGGCCGACTTCGAACTCGAAGCCTTCGCGGCGCATGGTCTCAATCAGGACGGACAGGTGGAGTTCGCCGCGGCCGGAGACTTTGAAGCCGATACCTTCATCTCCGACGCGCAGTCCGACGTTTGTCTCCAGCTCTTTCTGCAGTCGGTCAGATATCTGGCGGCTGGTGTTGAATTCAGCTTCCTGGCCCTTGAACGGGCTGGTGTTGGGGCCCATGTAGATTTGCAGGGTCGGTGCTTCGACTTCCAAGACTGGCAATGCTTCAGGCTGCTCGGCGTCAGCGACAGTTTCGCCAATCTGCACGCTGCCGATGCCGGTTAGCTGGACGATATCGCCGGCAACACCTTCCGGCACTTCAAATTTGCTGACACCATGACTCATAAATACCAGTTCGACTTTGGCCTTTGTGAAGCTGCCGTCCTTTTTACAAACGGTCACCTGGTCGCCGTCTTTAATCTTGCCGCGCGAAATACGGCCGATGGCGTATTTACCTTTGAAGTTATCCCAGGCCAGCGCTGACACCAGCATCTGGAACGGCTTGTCGAGTTCGACAGATGGAGCCGGGATGTCGTTGATAATGGCCTGGAAGATGGCTTCCAGATCTCCGTCTTCGTCGGGGTGAGCCGGTGGCGTGGTCCAGGCTTTGCCGGCGCGGCCGATAGCGTAGTAGACAGGATAATGCAGCTGGTCTTCGTGGACAGCCAGTTCCAGGAATAAATCTGCTAGTTCGTCTTCAACTTCGGCGATCCGTGAGCCGGCCTTGTCAATCTTATTGATGACGACGATCGGCTTAAGACCGTTGGCGAGGGCCTTGGTCAGCACGAATTTCGTCTGTGGCATCGGGCCTTCCTGGGCGTCGACGATCAGCAGGCAGCCATCGGCCAGGTTCAGCGTGCGTTCAACTTCGCCGGAGAAATCGGCGTGTCCCGGCGTATCGATGATATTGATACGGTAATCGCCGTGCTGGACAGCGGTCACTTTGGCGGTGATGGTGATTCCCCGCTCGCGCTCCTGGTCGCCAGAGTCCATGATCAGATCCTGGCTCATCTCAGCCTGGTTATCGCGGAAGGTCTGCGATTGCTTGAGCAGTCCGTCGACAAGTGTGGTCTTGCCGTGGTCAACGTGGGCAATAATCGCCACATTACGAATTTTTGTCGGGTCTTGCTGTCCTGTGCTTGCTGCTGCCATAATTTTCCTGAGGTTAATTAATAAAAGACGCCTGCGTGTCTCTCTCATTTCAGAGGGTCAACGCGTGGCGTCATCTCTTGCCTTCATTATGACATAAGCAAGATATTTTGACAACTGTTAAATGTTATGCAGGCACTCACCTGTGTCGACTGTCTGTCACTGTATACGGTACCCCCTCGTCGAGCACTTTGCAGTAACGATTTTTACAGCCGACTATGCCGCCTATTCCTCTGCCATGCATTGTCTAAGGAAATTTTCAGCATCATTTGTTATTGTTGTCCAGAATCAGGCTGGTACTCCCGGCCGATTTCAGTCATAATGAAACGAAAGCATAATGAAGTCTGAAAACGAACACAACTACCAGTACAATACGGCGCGGAGCTACGACCACGGCACGCTGCCATCACCTGTTGACTCATCCAGCGATGCTGTGGCCGCCCGGACGGCTTTTCCTCCGCTGGGCACAACCTTGCCGGCCTATTCGCCGCAGACATACAATCGCCCGGGTGCAGGCAGAGCGACCGCAGTATATCCGTCGAAACAGCGTACAAGCTGGAAAAAATGGCTGAAGCGAGCCGTTATTACACTGCTTGTCATCGGACTGCTGGCTGGCGGCTATGTCGGTGCCAAATTCCTGATCAATGCCAGCAAATCACTTGGTGGCAACCTCTTCGGACTGATCCAGAACGATAAACTGAACGGCGAAGACACTGGCCGGGTCAATATCCTGCTGGCCGGTAATTCGGCGGACGACGTCGGCCACTCCGGCGGCGACCTGACTGATTCGATCATGATCGTCAGTCTAGACACCAAAAACAACACGGCTTTCCTGCTGAGTGTGCCGCGCGACCTCTGGGTAAACATCCCCGGACAGGGATATAGCAAGATTAATGCGGCCTATGTCTATGGCAAGGCTGATAAATTCAGTGAATCCGGGTATCCGGATGGTGGTATGGGGCTGCTGGAAAAGGTCATAGAGCAGAAGATGAACATTACTATCAATTATTACGCGCTGGTGAATTACACGGCGCTGCGAGACGCCGTCAATGCGGTCGGCGGTATCGACGTCAACATCCAGAGTTCTGATCGGCGCGGATTGTATGACCCGAGCCGCGACTATACCGGGCCAAGAGGCACGCCGCTCGTTCGTCTGACTAACGGCGTACACACGCTGAACGGCCAACAGGCGCTGAATCTGGCCAGGGCCCGCGGTGATTCCTACGGCTCTTACGGCTATGCTCAATCTGACTTTACCCGCACCGCCAACCAGCGTCTGATGCTGACGGCCATCAAGGATAAGGCGACCAGCGCCGGCGTTGTCTCGAACCCGATCAAGATCGGCAGCCTGCTGGACAGCTTCGGTAATAACGTCCAGACGGATTTCAAGACCAATGATGTTCGCCGACTAGTAGACTTATCAAAAAAGATTCCAAATTCCAGCATCAAGTCAGACAGCTTGAACGATGCCAATGGCAAGAATCTGCTGACCAGCTACCGGACCTACAACGGCCAATCGGCGCTCATCCCGGCTGCCGGCGTCGATGATTACACTGCCATTATTGCTTACCTGAACCAGCTGATGGCTCCACCCGCCTCGACGACTACTAAACAATAGACCAGTGAGTTAGCTTGTAAAATAGATACATCACGGACACGTACGGGTCACGAAACGTGCGCCATATGCTGGCACGTTTCGCGCTTCCGATGTGCCGAGATGTATCTATTTTACAAGCCTCGGGATGATTTTTGGATTGCATAAGCCTTCTTTAAGATTTCGCGGTTATGCTACGTATTGTTGGCTTAGGTACCAACGACGCCGGCAAATCAACGGCCAAATCTCAAACTAAAAGAAGGAGGTACTATGCAACATTTAGAGCTACCCAGCGACTACGCACTTGTCCTGCAGACGGTTCAGGAAAACGGTGAAGAAGATTTCGCCAACCTGGCTGAGACGTTACGGTTTGACCGCCAGCGGCTGGCACATATCATCGAAGCCCTGCGGCACAAAGGACTGATCTATCTGAACCGCTCAAGTCGGACCGGCAGTGACGCATGGATACGGCTCAGCGCCAAAGGCCGCAAGATCATGTTGACTGTCTGGCCGGAGTCCGGTATGGTAGCGTACGGCATCTAAATAAACGTTTCTCGCATGCAATAAAGCGGTCTGCTACCTAGGGTACGGACCGCTTTATTGGTATACTAGGGATGAAATACATAGTTACGTATCGAAATACAAGGGGTGACTATCATGTCTGAAGAATCTGAATCCGTCACTGTTGCCGCTGGCCACAGCCGCCGTAATCGTTGGGTCTGGCTGGGATTTGGAATTATCCTTGGTGCTTTACTCATTCTGGCTATCCGCTTTGCCACATATAGTCACGATATGACTCATTATCACGCTAATTT
The DNA here is from genome assembly GCA_002413835.1 of Candidatus Saccharibacteria bacterium UBA5148. Classification (GTDB taxonomy): domain Bacteria; phylum Patescibacteriota; class Saccharimonadia; order Saccharimonadales; family UBA4665; genus UBA4665. The sequence goes on from DHXU01000003.1 coordinate 156,734, forward strand.
CGCCGTCTATACCAACGGGCAGCGCGAGGAGTTCAAAAGCCTGCAGTACTACGAAGAGGTCAAGATCTGCGACCTCCACGGCACATCACCGCAGTCGCGGACGCATATGCACGACGAGGAAAATGGTGTTATCCATGTCCATGACCAGGCTGTCACCTGGGGCCAGTTCTTCGAGAATCTCGGCTGGTTCGTCGGCCCGGACTTTATCCGGACGACATCGACCATGTATCAGGCAGGCGGAGACAACAAACTGAATATCATGCTCAACGGCCAGAACCTGACAGATCTGACGACGATTACCAACCAGGTTATCAAGGATAAGGACCGCCTGCTACTGAGCTATGGCCCGAGCGACCAGGCTGTGCTTGCCAAAGAATTTAAGACTGTACCAGATACTGCTGCGCAATACGATGCCGAAAAGGATCCGGCCAGCTGCGGTGGCGGCGAGATGCCGACTGTCCGTGAACGGCTCAACAACCTCTTTTAATGGCTGATTCCGTTTCGACGACCATAAAATTTTACGATACGGCCGCACACCGCATCGTATCCTGGCGACCACCGCAGCATGTCCGGATGTACGTCTGTGGTATCACGCCGTATGATTCGGCACACCTTGGCCATATCCTGACATTCATGACCTATGACCTGCTGCAGCGCTACCTGGAGGACCAGGGGCACAGCGTGACGATGGTACGGAACATTACCGATGTGGATGAGCCAATATTTGCCAAGGCGCAGGAACTTGGCCTGCCTTATATGGAGCTAGCCGCACGTGAAACAAAATCATTTCACGAGGTACTTGAGCTGTTACACTTCCGGCCGCTCGAGCATGAGCCGCGGGCCAGCGAATACGTCGAGGAGATGGCTGCCAGCGTCAGCAAGCTGCTGTCGAAAGGTGTTGGCTATTATGTCGACAAAGACATCTATTTTGATACGGCTCAGGACCCCGGGTTTGGTTCATTTTCGGGTTTTTCGAAACGCTTGCAGCTTGGACTGATGACCTGGCGTGGTGGTGACCCGGAGCGCCCCGGCAAGCGCAACCCGCTCGATTTTCTATTGTGGCGTGCTATTGATGACCCGGCTGACCCGGCGGCCTGGCAGACGGCTGCCGCCGCGCCGGCAATCCCCTATGGCCGGCCTGGCTGGCATATTGAATGCTCTGTCATGTCATCGCAACTGCTAGGCACGCCGTTCGACCTGCACGGCGGTGGTAATGACCTGATTTTTCCGCATCATGAATGCGAAATTGCCCAGACCCGCTTTCTCAGCGAGCAATCATCTGATCCCGACAGTTCGCGGCTGGCTAGCCACTGGCTACACACGGCTTCCCTGCACTACTGCGGCGAAAAGATGAGTAAGTCGCTCGGTAATCTGGTCTTCGCCAAAGACCTGTTGAAAACCCATGAACCGTCGGCTATCCGGCTGGCGCTGATGAATTATCACTACCGCATCGGCGGCGAGTGGGTGCCATGTCTGGTCCGTGAGGCTGAGGAGCTGCTCGAAAGAGTCAGAGCTGTTGTCTCCGGAGGCTTTGTCGACGATACTGCTGCTACAGTATTCGGCCGGAACGTCCGGGCGGCTTTGGCGGATGACCTGGATACGCACAGTATCATGCATCTTCTGACTGATCTGGCAGACCTCATGCCGGCTCGTCCGTCTGCCGATGCCGCGAGTATGTCCGCACATACCGCGAGCAGCATCGAGCAGACATTCAGATTACTCGGACTGAATCTGGCAGCCGAACCAATCCCTGATACTAATATCTAACATACAGATTCATCTACGCTTGGTAGGCTGAGATTGTTAACATGTAATAGGGGGATGCAACTATGGGATTACTCGACAAAGCAGACGACACTAAAGATACCATGCAAAAGAAGCTGGACGATACGGATATGGACGTCAAAGCCAAGGAAAAGATGCAGGAAATGCGCGACCACCATGATGGTTCGACATCGCAGACTACTGACACCAACCAAAAGGTTTAAGACGTATTGTCTTCGTGTATTAGCGTACATCAAGGGCCCCCTCGGGGCTCTTTTTGTTATACGTACTGTCGGCGTCGTCGTCGATAACTTTGGAGGATTATTAACAACAGCCCGCATCTATAAACTTTTTAAGTAACTCCGTGACCGGTCGATATTGGTTACTCTGCAGTCTATTGCAGGCTGCTGACTTGCGGGGCTATAATTATGTACAGCATCGTGAGTGCTGGGACTAATGGCTGTTATCGGTCACCATTCCCTTCTTACCCACCTGCTTTACAACCAAGTAGCATACTCACTGGCTTTCGAATTCGTTCGGCAGCAAAGCGTCCCTGCGATCTTTTCTTACATCAAGCAAGACATATGGCCTCCTCACGGAGGTAATAGGACGACTCCTGAACGGTACTCTTCCTTTACATATATCTCATACCAATAGCCGTTCACTGATTATCGATACGATTGTCAGCTCTCTTCACCAATTTTATCTTAGGAGCTTGAACCTATGACTATTTATCTCAATTCCGCAGCTGATCGCAAAGTTATTAATAAAGAAGTCAGCGTTACAAGCGTTTATTTCCGTCCAGGTCGCCACATGAAGGGCTTTCCAAAGCGCATGGAGTATGAGGGCCGCGAGTATACCTTCATCGAATCCGGCCTGCGCTACCTGGTGCAAAAAGGTCAACAGCTGATTGAAATATTCGATATGACTGACGGCGATCAGGACTACCGTCTGAAATTCGACCCTGCTGCCCACATCTGGACACTCATTGGAGTAAAGGAGAACAACCATGCAATCGCTTAGCTTCCCTGACCTTCCGGCCCGACCGTTAGAAAAAGATGTGCTCGAGACTGCCGAATTACTGTTCCCGAGCCCGGCTGCTAAGCATGGGCTTGGGGCTATCTGGCAGCGGAATGCCGGCGCCCACGTGGACGCGGCTTCGTATACTTTGAGTGATACCGACGTACTGCTCGAAGAAAGCGATACACCGTATGTCTTTCGCGTCCGTGACATGGCCGATCAGGACAAACCGCGTGAGAAGCTGATCAAGTATGGCCCAGGGGACCTCTCGGTGGCGGAAATCGTTGCCATACTGCTTGGCGTCGGCACCCGACGGGAAGATGTCCTGCAGATGGCACATCGTATCCTGAAAGAATATGGCGAACGGGCTATGGTGCACGAAAAAAGCCCGAGGCATCTGGCAGAGACCCTGAATATTCCGCTGACCAAAGCCTGCCAGCTTGTTGCGGCCTTTGAGCTTGGACGGAGGTTTTACCAGAGCCGGGCCGGCAAACCGGTAGTAGTACGCACCGCCAAACAGGCCTACGAGCATCTGAAGACAATGGGCGAATTGCAGAAAGAACAATTACGAGCCTTGTATCTGGGTAGTCGTTATCAGGTAATTCATGAGGAAGTCGTATCAATAGGAAGTCTGACGGCAAATATTGTCCATCCGCGCGAAGTGTTCCAGCCGGCAATCACCTACGGCGCGGTGGCAGTTATCATCGCCCACAACCATCCATCGGGATCCCTGGAGCCAACGGCGGCAGATGCCGAAGTCACCTATCAGCTTATTGAAGGTGGTAAGCTGCTTGGTATTGAGCTGCTTGATCATTTGATTATTGCTGAAGATAGATATCTCAGTATGATGGAAGAAGATGTCTAGCAACACGTTTATGTGCAATAGTAGCTAACTCAAAGGAAATACCATGTCCACCAGTACAATGTATCAGTTACCAACCTTCGGAACGCTCCTCAGTCACTTTCCGTACACCCAGCCACTAGTCCGTGACGGATTCAGAGTCAACGCTTCAGATGACGCTGCAACTGATGATGAGGCCGATGAGCTACTGATACGGGCCCGGGTCAGATCGGGTGATTATTTTGCAACTCTGGCAACTGAGCTCGATAAGCTGGCTCAAGCGCTCAGTCTAGCTCGTGCTCCCGAGGCTCGAGTTATCGAGCGCATGGTTCCGGAGCTGCTGTATATCGACAAGCATTACATTATTCGGCCGAAGTAAAATATATTACAAAATAAGATATCACATATGTCTGTATACTTATGCTATAAACAATGGCTCGCATCAAAGCATATATTCTGGTAAAATAAGGTGTTATTGCTCATGTCAATGGCCTACTCCCCGGAATACATACCGGGAATAAGCGCAGATGTTCATGAGCACTGCCCAAGCGGCACAACACATACAGTAAACCTATGCTACTATCAGTTACCATTAACGAAAAATCATTCGGTGATAAGGTCTTATACCAAGACCTTCACTTCAGCGTGCAGGAAAACGAAAAAGTCGGGCTGGTCGGCCGCAATGGTACTGGCAAGACAACACTGTTCAATATCGTCGCCGGCGACGACAAGGATTATGACGGCGAGATCATACTGAAGCGCGGCTCGGTACTCGTTGCCAGCCGCCAGGAACACCATGGTCACGAAGATAAAACCGTCCTGGAATATATTCAGGGCGATCTGCCGGAATATCGGAAGCTGGCCCACATTCTGGATACCTACCCCAAGACGATGGGCGACAATACTCGCCGGATGCAGGAATATAGCGACGCCTTGGAACGTTTCAGTGACCTGGGCTATTACCAGCTGGAAGATGAGATCGAGCAGGCCTTCGATATCTACCAGATAGACAAGACAAAGTTGCACAGCCCACTCGGCAGTTTGAGCGGCGGCCAGAAGCGCATGGTCGAACTGATGAAAGTCCAGCGCTCGCGCGGCCACATCGCCCTGATCGACGAACCGACGAACCACATGGACTACATAGCTAAGGATGCCTTCGTCAAATGGCTGAAAGCGGCTCAGGAAGCTGTCATTGTCATCACCCACGACCGTGACGTGCTGCGCTGTGTCGACCGGATTATCGAAATTCGCGACGGTAGCGCTTATGCCTTCCGCGGTAACTATGATGATTATCTGCGGACCAACAAGAGCCAGGTGACATCACAGGTCAACGAGTACGATATAACCCAGAAGCGCATTCGAAATCTCCAGGAAGACGTTATCCGCTTCCAGCGGCTCAAGGAAAAATCCCGCGACCCGGGTACGATCCGGCGCTTCAAGTCCCAGGAACAGAAAGCCCGTGACGATCTGGTCAGGTTGCAATCCCTGGAGAAGCCATCATTCTGGATCGACCAGGAATCAGCTAGCAGTATGAACGACAAGATGACGGCCTCGTATGAAAAGTACAAGGCCCAGAATATCCGTATCCGGACCCGAACCAAAGAGTCCGACTCGTATCGTTTGCTGGTGCAGGTCGAGAAGCTCAGCCTTGGATACGGCACTAAACCACTGTTCGAAGATATCAGTTTTGCGCTTCACGAATCAGAGCGCATCAGGCTGCACGGCCGCAACGGTGCCGGTAAGACGACACTTATCCAATCGGTCATGGCCCAGTCGCGCGGCGTGGCTGCTGCCAGCAAGAAGTTTGCCGGTGTTGTAGCGACAGAGAAAGATCTGAAAATCGGCCTCTACGAACAGGAGATAAACCCAAAATACCTGCAGCTGACATTGTCGAACGCTCTTGAGCAGGTTCTGATGGATAAAGACACGCCGTCGAGCCCGCAGCGCATCAAGCAGCTGCTGAGCGACTACCTGTTCAACCCGGCAAGTGATGGCGACATGCCTGTCGAGCGCTTAAGCGGTGGTCAGAAGGCCCGCTTCCAGCTGATCAGCATGCTGGCCGATGATCCGTCGGTACTCATTCTCGATGAACCGACCAACCACCTTGACCTGCCAAGCATTGAAGAACTTGAGCATGCCCTGACGGCATATCACGGGGCAATCATCTATATTTCTCACGATAGTTACTTTGCCGCTAAGCTCGGCGGTACAACGATTACTATCGGCAGCTAGAATAAGACGCAGCTATTGCAGACATGACACCCGCGCCGGTCACGTTGTGATGGCAACGTCGTAATCCTGGCAACACTATGCAGTCTACCGGTTGCAGACGATAACCCGCATACCGGGCACCAGCTTCTTGGCGTCGTGGTATGTCATACCGATTTTGACGCCATAGGCCTTGGCCTGGTGCGAGCACGAGGTGATCATATAACGGTTCAGGTTGCGCCGCGGTGTCAGCGATGGGCGGTAGCGTTTGGCCGACGGCATCTCATCGTGGGCAAAAGCCCAGAAATACTTTGTATTGATAGGATTGGAAAGTGAAAGTTGCATGGTTAATAATCCCCATAGTTTACAAGATAATGATGGCTGAGAAAGGTTGCAGCTGAAAATAAAAGACGTGACCAACATCCAACAGGATGAGATTGCTGCAATGCAGCCCCTCGTATGTATGTAATTTCAGAAAATATAAATAAAATGTAAGGCGCGCAGTGACAAAAGTATGGTTGCCTGTGTATGAAAGCCTATACGTAGGAGAGGTGCGTCAATTGATACATTATCTCACGCATACGGCTAATTAGTATTATACACACAATTTGCTTAGGCCGCTAAAAAAGTATAATAAGCTAATGCTTAACCGAACGAGATCAGACCGGATCGAGCCTGCTACTGCCTGCCGCTATGCCTTGGTGTCTAAACAGATCTTGAATGCGGTTCCCGACCCGAGCTTTGACGACACCTTGATCGTACCGCCGTGTAGCTGTACGACTTCGTTCGACCAGTACAGACCGAGGCCGGTGCCACCGACTTTGACGGACAATGGGTTGTCGATCCGGGAGAATTTTTTGAATAATTTATCTATATCTTTGTCAGCAATGCCGACGCCTTCATCGGAGATATCTACTACCACTTTGCCTCGGCTGGCCGGAGCTACCGTAACGGTTATAGACTTTTCGGGCGGCGTATATTTGCTGGCATTATCAATAATATTACCCAGGGCCATACGGATATATTCAGTATCGACGAGTGCAGTGACTGCCTCGGCCGGTTGCTCGTATATGACTTTTTGAGAGCGGTTCTTGAAGAGCGATGCTGAGTCGTGAAGAATACTTTCCATCAGTTTGCCAATATCGACCTCGGCCCGTCTGAGCGTAATTTTCTTGAGGTCAAGCTTGGCGACACGCAGTATGTCATTCACTACCTTGATCTGGCGTTCGTTACTTTCATAGGCGCTTTGCAGAAATTTGTGTTGTTCCGGGGTGATATCTCCGGCATAACCTTCCAGGATCATACCAACGTACTGCTTGACGGCAGTGGCTGGCGTACGCAACTGGTGAGAGGCCAGCGCGATAAATTCGTCCTTGGAACGGTTGATCTCCATAAGCTGGCGCACGCGCTGGGATTCGATGATCTTTCGCTGCAACGAATAACGCAGGACGCGCGACAATAGCTCGCTATCCAGGGCGCCCTTGACGAGATAATCGGCAACGCCCATGCGCATTGCCCGGCGTTCAACATTCTCGTCCCCCGCACCGGTCAGAATAATAAATGGCTCCGGACGTTGCACCAGATCGAACTGGCTGAGCAGCTCCAGGCCGTTCTGGTCTCCCAGCCTGTAGTCAATCAGATAGATGTCATGACGGGCAGCGTCGATGACATCCTTGGCTTTCTCGGGTGACGAAATCCATTCGATCTTGAATGGAGACGAAGGAATTTTGGCCATGAGATTACGGATGATGAGATAATCGTCCTCATCATCATCTACCAGCAATACACTGAGGCTGTTAGACACTTGGCTCCTCGACCTTAGCTGGCAATTCAACGATCTCGAACCAGTATTTGCCAAGCGTCTGGATGACCTGAAGTAAGCCCTCGAAGGTTACAGGCTTGGTAATGAAAGAATTGACGCCGAGCTGGTAGGACTTGTAAACATCTTCTTCGGCCTTTGATGTCGTGAAAACGACGACAGGAATGTCCTTGAGTTCATCATCGGATTTGATTTCCTTGAGTGCTTCACGGCCGTCTTTCTTGGGCATATTCAGGTCGAGTAATATGATTCCGGGGCGGCCGCATTCGCGTTTTTTGGCCCATTGCCCGCGGCATTTCAGATAATCAAGTAGCTCTTCCCCGTCCTTGACGCGGCAGAGACTGTTCAACAGCTTACTTTCCTTGAATGCTTTCTGAGTCAGGAGGTAATCGTCATCGTCATCGTCCGCCATCAATATCACGATTCCGTTCTGGTTCATATCGTCTCCTTCATAATAAATTCTCTCCTTTTTTATGGCGCATAGGCAACATAATGATGAATGTTGAGCCTTTGCCCAGTTTGCTTGTCGCGGTTATCGTACCGCCATGGCGTTCGACGATCTTCCGGCAGACTGCCAGCCCGATGCCGGTTCCTTCGTAAGAATCTCTGTTGTGCAGCCTTTGAAATACAGCAAAGATGCGGTCCAGATACTTTTCATCAAAACCGAGGCCGTTATCTTCGATTTCCAGGCGGCAATACTTTATTTTATCATTGCTTGGTACGACAGTCGAAGCCCGAATAGTAATAACCGGTGCGGCGTCGTCGCGGTGAAATTTTATGCCATTAGCAATCAGGTTCTGCAGTAGCTGCCGCATCTGCATAGGGTCGGCGTGGATGGTCGGTAAATCGATGATGTTTAGGGTGGCGTGAGTATCGGAGATGCGGACTTCCAGGTCGCTCACTACTTCTTGAACGACAGTTTTCAGATTAACAGGTATGAACTCACGGCCCTTGGTTGATACCTGTGAGAACGAAAGGATATCTTCAATAAGGGCGCTCATCCGGGCGGCAGCATTACGCATACGAGCCAGATAATCGCTGCCTTCCCCAAGCACGTCGTTGTATTCATTCTGAAGCAGATTACCGAAGGCCTGGATTTTGCGTAATGGTTCCTGCAGATCGTGTGACGCAACATATGCGAAGTCCTGGAGCTCCTGGTTGCTGCGCTGCAGGCCAAGGATGGCGGCTGCCAGCTCTGAGGTCCGGGCTTCGACACGGCTCTCGAGCTCCTCGTTAGCTGTCCATAATGCTTCTTCCAGCCTGGTGCGCTCAGCGAGCTCACGTTGAGCTTCGTCGTATAGTGCTGCATTAGTCATAGCTAAAGATGCGCGGTTGGCGAGCCCTTCTGCCATTTCAAGATCCGATTCAGTAAAATCTCGCTTGCCATCGGTGGCTATCAGGGAAATGACTCCGACAGCTTTGTTATTGACTTTGAGAGGAACAATAATGACCGACGACAATGCCAGGTCGCGCAGCAGTTTTAATTCTTTCTTGTCCTTGGCAGACGCGACCAGGAGCTCGTCGGAAATATGTGGGTAAAATTCGGGCTTCCCTGTTCGTAGGACATTGGCGGTGCCACTGGACTCTTGAAGATTCGGTGGTCCCTGCGTGCGTCGTAATTCCTGGGCCCATTTGACTTTTTCCGGGTCCTTGTGTGCCACGGCAACCTGTTGCAATATGTTGTTCTCGTCAAGTATTTCGATGCCGCACCAATCTGTAAAGTCCGGAACCATTAACTTGGCAATGGTCTGCAAGGTCTGCCGATAATCAAGCGACTCAGACAGTACGGCGCTGGCTTTCGCGAGATATGTCAGGTTGTTTTCGACGATTTTTCGTTCGGTAATGTCGACTAATGCGCCCGGAAAGTTGATCGGCTCACCTTTGACATTACGTTCAATGCGGCCACGGACTATCACCCAACGTATAACACCGTCTCTGGTGACAGTACGGTACTCGCTCACGTACCTGTCGCCGGATTTGAGCACATCGGATATTTCTTTGGTTACTCGATCCCTGTCATCTTCATAGATCGCATCTAAGAAGGCTGGAAGTGGCAAACCCTTAGCGGCGTCTTTTTCACTGATGCCAAATAACAGAGCTAAATTGCGGTCGCCAATTATCTTGTTGCTTGATATATTCCATGACCAGGTGGCAATCTGGCCAACTTCCAGTGCTTCGTCCAGGCGCTGTTCAGCCCGCTGTAGCTTGTTACCGGCAGTTACTTCCTGAGTTACGTCATGTGTTGACTGTACCAGGAGTTCTAGCTTATGGTTACTATCGAACAAAGGATAATGTGTCAGCTGCCAGAACCGCGTCTCCATAGTTCCGTCCGGCCGAGGAATATCATACTGGAGTGTGTCCATTATGTCTGGCCTGCCTGTCCTGATCACTTTTCGGAGCGACTCTTTGAAATCGCTGACGCCTGTCTTGATATGTTTTTCAGATGTATCTGGAAAAACATCAAAGACTGGTTTTCCGACGGCATCGCCTGGCGTCACCATGGTGTTGATAGCGTGGGCCTGGCTCTCGGCTGCTATCGTAAAGTCCGGATCATCGGGATAGAAGGCCAGATACTGATCTGGCAAGGAATTGAACAGCTGTTGGTAGTCGATGTGAAGTACATCGACAGGATCGGTCTTCAAAGTTGGTTTTATCTTTTTTTCAGGCATACATATATAGCAGGAAGACCAGTGCCTTATCCGTCCCTTTCCTATTGGTAATTATAAGCTAGATGGCAGCTGCGCCGTGAGAATTATTTCACAGACCGTAGAAGCTTGCTAGTCCATAGTACACTAGCTGTATGCACAATTGGCCAGCAAATGACCGCTACCGGACTGACAACGGTGCTACAATATGGTTATGATAATCATCGAAATCCTTACCTGGTGGTATCGCCAGGGGTGGATGCAGGTAGCTAAAAATACTGAGCAGAGATTCTTCAAGGTTTCGCACCTGTTTTCGGTACCGATCCTCGTCCGGACGCTATTTGCGCCGTGGCGGCGGATCATCACCTACCCTGGTGCCAGCATTGACGCCAAGCTGCGGGCGATGGGTGACAACATGGTCAGCCGGGTAGTCGGGTTCTCGGTTCGTGCCCTGGTACTGTTCAGCGCTGGGGTCATGCTGCTGCTGAGCTCGATAGTCGCCGGCATCCAGCTGATCGTCTGGCCGCTGATACCGCCGGCTGCCATCGTGACATTGATCAAAGGGATAGTAGGCTAGACTATGGAGCTACCAACTGTGCCGTCAGGGGCCGCCGAGCCTGTACAACCGACGCATGCTGGTCTTGGCATTGATCTGACTTCAGTCCGAGCCCGCCATGCCCGCCTGGCCCGGCGGTTGGGCAGCAATGGCTATGGACTGTTATTAGGGATCTCGCTTGTCTTAGGAGCTCTCGGTGTCATCTGCCTGTTCGTCCCATTCATGCGGATTGCCTGGTTCTCGTTCTCGGCAGCCCTGTTCTGCTTTATCCCTGCCGCCTGGTACAAGCTGGAGCTGAAGCCATTGCCAATACGCTCACAAGGTACCCAGGATCAGCTGACCGAAACAGTGTCTGCGGATATCCTGACTGCTTTCAAACCTGGCCAGAACCTGTCCCCGAGTATGGTCTGGGCGGCACTGCAGAAACACTGGCAGTTCAACTTCTACGCCAATCATTTTCTGCTGACGCCCGAGGTAGTGATTCAATGTCTGAGCCAGTCGCCAGCTGACATGCCCCATGTCTGGGAGGAGGCACGGCGCCTGGCAACGGCAACGGGCAGTGTCGTTATCGAACCGGGCCATCTGGCGGGCGCACTTCTGATAACATCGCCGGATTTCCTGAATCTGCTGACACGTATGAAATTATCGTCGGCCGATGCCGAAGCATTGGCGATGTGGGTTGGCCGGGCACTTGATGTTATACGGACTGACAAACCGTACTTTGGTGGCGTCGGCCGTGATTGGGCTAACGGTTTTACACCACAGCTCAACCGCTTCGGTTTCAATATCAGCCTGTCGATCGAACAGCATGGCTCGCATTTTGGCTGGCTGACGACCGCCCCCGGCGTGTTGGCTATGAAAAGCGCCTTTTCGCAGGGCACCTCGACTGTCGGACTTATTGGCGAGCCTGGCGTCGGCAAGACCAGCCATGTCTATGCCCTGGCCCAACTGCTGCTCGAGGAAAAGAACGACCGTAATCTGGAGCATCGTCAGATCGTCGTCCTCAACCCGTCGACTATCCTATCAAGTGCCAAACATCCCGGCGAACTTGAAGAAATCGTCATGTCACTTCTCATAGAAACAGCGCATGCCGGCCACATCATCCTCTTCCTCGATGATTCCCAGCTGTTTTTCCGCAGTGGACCGGGATCCTTCGATATGACGCAGATTTTGCTGCCAGTGCTGCAATCACGCTCTGTCCAGATGGTGGTGGCCATGACGCCGCACGATTACCAGCTGCTACGGGTCAATAACGCCTCATTCGCGAACCTCATAACTCCGGTGATGCTCAGCGAGCCGCCCGAGGCGGACGTCATGCGGGTGTTGGAAGATAACGCGCTGTCGCTGGAATACCGGCACAATGTGCTGATAGCGTATGAGGCACTCCGCGAAGCCTATCGCCTCAGCGGCCGTTATATGCAGGACTCATCCTATCCAGGCAAGGCGCTGCAGCTGCTGGAGAATGCTATATCCTATAGCGAGCACGATGGCATCGTGACGGCGCAGTCTATCCAGAAAGCAATCGAACAGAGCCACGGTGTCAAAGTCAGCTCAGCGGCGCCGGCTGAGGCCGACGCCTTGCTCCACCTGGAAGATCGTATCCATGAGCGGATGATCAACCAGTCGTATGCCGTCAAAGTCGTGTCGAGCGCCCTGCGCCGGGCCCGGGCAGGTGTCGCGAACCCGCGGCGCCCGATCGGCAGCTTCCTGTTCCTGGGTCCGACCGGTGTCGGTAAGACCGAGCTGGCTAAGGCCGTCGCTGCCACCTATTTCGGCGCCGAAGCAAATATCATCAGGCTGGATATGAGCGAATATCAGCAATCCGAGGACGTCCACCGACTACTCAGCAATGGTGTCGAAGAGACGCGCAGCCTGATCATGGCCGTTCGCCAGCAACCGTTCGCCGTTGTGTTGCTCGATGAAATAGAGAAGGCCCATCCGAATATCCTCAACCTGCTGCTGCAGCTGCTCGATGAGGGCCAGTTGACTGACATCGGAGGACGAGCTGCCTCATTCAAAGACTGTGTCATCATAGCTACCTCGAATGCAGGTGCGAATACCATCCGCGAACGGATAGCCCGCGGCGAAGAGCTGGAAGGCTTCCAGGCAGAACTGACGGACGAGCTGATCCATAGTGGCCAGTTCCGGCCGGAACTGCTGAACCGCTTCGACGAGATTGTTTTATTCCGTCCGCTGAACGCCGGCGAGCTTGGCCAGGTTGTCCAACTGATGATGGCTGACATCAATCACACGTTGGCCAATCAGAACATATCCGTCGAATTGACTCCGGCCGCCGTTGCCAAGGTGGTCGAAACTGGTTTTGACGCCCGGCTCGGTGCCCGTCCGATGCGCCGCGCTCTGCAGCGGGCTGTCGAGGACGGCATCGCCAATCGCATCCTGCGCGGTGAAACCCGCCCCGGCGACCATGTCGTGCTCGATGTCGCCGATCTCGGTTAGGCTTGCCGCAACAGATATGACGAAGATTTTCTCGATAATGGTTGAGATATTTTTTACAGCCGTCATACTGGTCGTAAGGTAGATTACACTGATGATAACGACAGGAGACAAGATTCGTGAGAGACAGGATACGGAATTCACTGATACTACCACCGGATTTTCAGCCGATACAGCCCAGCTGGGCTGAAGGTGCGCTGGTCTACCATATATATCCGCGTAGCTTCCAGGACAGTAACGCTGATGGTGTTGGTGACTTATTGGGTGTTATCAAGCGGATGGATTACCTCAAAGAGCTTGGCGTCAATGCTATCTGGCTCAGCCCGTTTTATCCGTCTCCTATGGCTGATTTTGGGTACGATGTAGCCGATTATTGTAATGTCGACCCAATGTTCGGCACGCTTGATGACTTCAAGCAGCTGATGGCAGAGGCTGACAGACGCGATATCAGAGTTATGATCGACCTGGTATCGAACCACACCTCCGATGAGCACATCTGGTTCAAGGAATCCCGCAAATCGCGCGACCACACTACCAACCCATTCAATGATTGGTACATCTGGCGCGACTCAGTTGCTCCGGCCGGTTCGGATACCCAACAGCCACCGAACAACTGGCGCAATGCCCTGACAGGTGGCCCGGCGTGGGAATGGGACGATACCCGGCAGCAATATTATCTGCATAGCTTTGACATCCACCAGCCTGACCTGAACTGGAGTAATCCGACAGTCCGGGCGGCTATCAAACAGGCTATGCGCTTCTGGCTCGACCTCGGCGTTGACGGCTTCAGGGTCGATGCCGTCTATTGGATGGCCAAGGAGCCACTGATGAGCGATGACCCTGGCAATCCGTCATTCGTGGAGGGTGAGGATCTGCCATATCATGCCCTGCGCCATGACAACAGCCGCGGCTGGCCAGCGGTCTACGCGTACCTGTCAGAGATGGCCGATGTCCTGCACGAGGAACAGTATAAGGACAAGCAGCGCTTTATGGTTACCGAAGCTTACCCGGAGGGCCACAACCCGCTGGTTGAATATCTCAACTTCTATGTCGGTATGGATCCCAAGGTGGCAGCGCCGTTCAATTTCGAAGGCCTGACGATGCCATGGGACGCCTCAACCTGGCGCAAATTCCTGCGGGCCTTCCATCACGCCCTGAATCAGATCGATCCGCACTGTGTTGCCAGCTATGCTTTCGGTAATCATGATCAGCCTCGTATTGCTACCCGCATCGGCGAAGCTGCGGCCCGCAGTGCATCGGTACTGCTGCTGACGCTGCCCGGCATGGTGTTCCTCTACTACGGTGATGAGATTGGCATGAAAAATGTCGTCATACCGAAGGACATGGTTCAGGACCCGGCCGCGAAGGGTGATGTAATCCGTGGTGATCTGCAACCGCAAGGTCGTGACCCTGAGCGGACGCCGATGCAGTGGACCGCTGCTAAGAATGGTGGGTTCTCTGATGCTGCTAGTACCTGGTTGCCACTGGCGCCCGATTATGAGCAGTGCAATGTCGAAGCTCAGCTGGCTGACCCGGATTCACTGCTCAATCTGTACAAAAAGCTCGGTACAATGCGTTCGCAGTCTGATTCACTGAAGCATGGTCAACTCAAGGTCCTCGAGGTGGATAGCCCGTATGTACTCGGCTACAGCCGCGAACACACTGACAGCGACGTCCAGGCTTATGTGGTGCTGGTGAACTTCTCCGGAGAGCCGGTTACTTGCTCACTGGGCGCACCACTGGGTCGGCGTCTACTGTCGAGTCTGAGCCCGTCAGCTGGTTCGGCTGATGGTGCTGAACTTCAACCAGATCTAGCGCCATCCGAGGCTGTAACTGAGTCCGGATCAGGCTCGGCCGGAGAAGGTTCGGTAAGGCTTGAGTCCCACGAGGCAGTAATCTACGCCGCGGTTTAGCAGCCTGAGCTACGCTGCGGTTCAGCTTCTTACTTTTGGCGTTCTGCCTTGCTAGATAACCGGTATAATTGAGGGCGCTCAGCAGACTGTCGACGGATTGCTTGACTGTAAACTGTCTACGGGCTTTGCGGCGCTCGACACTGGTTAGCGGCCCAAAGGAAATTGCCTTGTTAAGGCCTTCTGCCAGGGCTTTCGGATCATCTGGCCGTACAAGTATCAGGCCGCCGATATTAGTCTCGGGCAAGCCGCCCGACCGGGATGCTACGACACGGCAGCCGGCATGCTGAGCCTCGATTGATACCATGCCGAATAACTCCTGCCAGAATATGGCTGTCGATGGCATGACGACAATGTCGTGTTTAGCCATCAGCTCGGCCATTTGGCGGGAATTGGTGCGCGCCTTCACGATCTTGATGTCAGGATGGGTGCGCAGCATGGCCTCGATGATCTGGCCTTCGCGTGAATTATTCCCAGCAGTTGTAACGGTCAGTTTATATGGAACGTCCATAGAAAATTCCTGATGCATGGCCGATAACAATGTAAATATACCCTTGTCAGAGTGCAAACGCCCGGCAAACAGTACCTTGACGGTATCCTTGCTGCTTTGTTTTGGATGATCGGCCTTGCTGAAGGCTTCGTCGGCAAACGGATATACGGTCGGCATGCGGCTGATACCCGTCTTCAGATACCGGCGCCAGATACCAGCAGCAAATTTGCTGGCGGTGATAAGCTTGACACCATTGAATGCCCGACGGATATACATCGGGTCGCCGTGCGCGAAGTCCGGTGGCGGGCAATGCAGAATAGCATAGGCCTGGTGTTTCGTCTTAACTTCCAGCGGATAGGTTATATAGACGATCAGGTCATCGAGTTTTGAGAGCTCGGCTTTTGATTCAAGTGCCACGAATGGGATATCAGGAAATCCGTCCCGGCCGTCGTCTTCGCCGAAGCCGATACTGACGATGCGGGTTGGAATGCCCCGTCTGATAAGTTCTCTGATCTGGCCTGCGGTGTAGCTTTCTGAACCACCTGACCCCGCAATAAAAGGATACTTTGACGACCAAACGAACGAAATCATATATAGAACTCCATATAAGTGTATGAATTCATACTACAGCATGCGCCGGCCATAAGTATGTGAGATTTCTCTCTATGTTTCCGCATATAATATGAACCTCGGCGTTTGAGATAGTAATAGTACTTATTCTTTAATCTGCTTTGGCTTCTTAATTGCTTTTTGGCCTTTGCGTTGTTCTTTTGCCATGATGGGCTGACCTTTCGTTATTTTTAAGCATGATGCGGGTTCCCCCGTAAGCGTGAGTCTATTATGCGCTGAATAGTCTAAACATGCCAGTAGGCCGTTTCAGATGCCGCGCATCTGCGCTATGCCCACTGCCTCCGATGCCGAGGTCCACGTCACGGGGCTTGGCCTATATTCGAACCCTCTAGTCTTTTGCTAGCTTTATGGCTCCGAATACTGTGAGCGGACTACTGGTCTTGGCGGCCGTGATTGCCTGGATGCGCTGGAATAATATGCCGGGCTTGCTGTTGCCTGCAGATGTGTAGCGCTGGTAACTGCGGTATATATCGTCGCTCAGCGGCCGTTGGTTGTTTGGCCTGTCCGAGGACTCAAACACTTGAGGTGTTACGTCCTCGCTGGTATTAGATGTAATCTCGATGATCTGGCCGGTCGGGTCAACAATAATGTGGCGCATTGGCAGGACTTTGGCTGTGACGTGCAGTTCCTGAGCCGAGGAGACAGTATCAGCTGCCACCGTTCCGCCAGGTGCGACGAGAACGGCGAGCAAAGTTACGGTAGTAGCGATACGACGGATATATTTCATATCCCTAGCGTAACCGCTCTGGACAATGGCTGCAGCTAATATTCTCACTTGCCCGCTTGGCTGAAGGGCTGGTGTAGGCCCCCCATGCCGTCTTACTCCGACTTCTCCGCTTCCTCGGCCTCGGCTTTTGTTCTGTGTATCGTGCCCTTCGGGTGGTGCGGCGGGGCGTAGATGGTAATAATCTTGAGCGGTGTATCCCCGGTATTTATAAAGTTGTGCTTTACGCCTGGTCTGACGACGACAAGGTCGTTTTCGTTAAAATCAGTCGTGACGTCGTTCAGGACGGTCTTTCCCTGTCCGGCTGCATTGATGAGGACCTGTTCATTGTCCGGATGGACCTCTTCGCCGACATCATCGCTGACTTCGATGCTCATGACGACGATCTGTGTGTTATTGCCTGTATCAACAACCTTACGGTAATACGTATTATCTATTGCCTGCTGGCGGATATCTGTGAGACTGTCCTGCATATATTGAGCTCCTTCTATGTACGCTCGATAGTATATCTCTTAAAGTCCTGGGTAGCAGTGAAAATTACTGCTGAAGTGGCACAATAAATGTCGATTCAGCCAGGCAGTCGGAAGATGTTCAGCACTTTTCGCTGGTACGGGTCGCCACCCGGGAACATATCGACTATCGTCAGGTTGTTAAAGGTTACAGGCTGGCCTTCGTGTATCCGAGCCTGTGGTTGGACTGTGATGTGAGCCCTGAATCCTGCTTCTGTATACTGTGGGTCATTAAATACCGCACCAGCAGTCTTCAGGAGTGCGACGACGCTGTAATGGAGCGCTATCAGTTCCTGGCTCATATCGAGAATCGTGACATGTGTCTGCTGAGCAGGTCCAAAGTATTCATCGTGTGCACCGGTAGCCGTCACAGTCGGGCAGCTGGCTGCTAAAGTGGCAAGTTTCTGACGCAGATTGCCATTGTCCCAATCAACCGCATAGGTGTCGACTATCGTCACATGCAGCGGCCAGTCGCTTGCAGCGAATTCTGCCCCTTCAGGCATCTCCTCGAGCAAATTTATGATGGTATATTTTTGAGAGAGTTTTTCCATGCCATCATGGTAGCACGGCGCTGTTGTGCTATGTGTGTAATGAACAATTCTCTGGCTCCGGGGACTGGGCTCGAACCAGCGACCTAGTGGTTAACAGCCACCCGCTCTACCACTGAGCTACCCCGGAATGTTACTTCATGGAGCCAGAGAGCTATTCATTACATTTCTATTGTTAAAGTGCCGACACGACAAGGGTGATTATACCTAACGTCAGGAGTTCTCGCAAATAGTTGGCCAGCGGGGCTAAGTTAACTTCAACGCCGCTAACGGTGTTATAGTTGATGCATGCTTAATATCAGTGAGGTTCGGGGAGCAATATTTGATCTGGATGACACATTGCTTGATAACGGGCCGGTCAATCATCCGGAACTGTGGCTTCATTCGCGTTCGAGGTTGGCGGCTATCCATCAAGTGGCTGAACGGCATGGGCTGACGCGGCTGGCTGACCTGACGCCAGAAGAAAACGGCCGGGCTTTCACAACTGCTAAAGTACACTCTCTGCCAGGTGCTATCTGGAACGGTATGTATATGAAGGGCGTTGTGCCATCTGATACCATCGATGTCGACCACCCCTATTATTCGTATGTAGCGGAAATCGTCGCACGGAAAAATGAGCTTCATGGACCTATCCTGCGTGAATTTGGTGCACCAGAGCCTGGTTCAGTCGAATTCGTGCATGATCTGGCTTCATATGGCCTGACGGAAGAGCTGGCCATGGCAACGATGGCGGTACGGCGTGATATTGATTTGTATTTAGACATGACCCGACTTGGCAGGCTATTTCCAGATGAGCGTATTGTCTCAAACGAGAAAATTACTGAACCAAAACCGGCGCCGCAAAGCTTCGAATTGGCATTCCAGACGCTCGGCTTACCGGATAGCGCCCGCCGCTACACGTTAGCTTTTGAAGATGATCCGCGGGGGCTACTTTCGGCTAAAAAAACTGGCTTATTTATTATCGCCATGACATTCCGCTACAAGCGTGACGATATACGGTTACTTGAGGTTGAGCCTGATTACGTTGCTGATTCCTATGATGAGGTCCGTGATATGCTTGGCATGAATCCAGCCGGCACATCCGTGTCTGCTTAGCGCGAAGCCTTGACTGCTTCTTGGGCGGCCCGGTCTTCGTCACGCTTTTTCAGTGTTTGACGCTTGTCGTACAATTTTTTGCCACGCCCGACCGAGATGCGGACTTTGATGAAGCGGCCGCGGGTCAGTATCTCGAGTGGAACGATGGTCTGCCCCTGTTGCTTGGAAGCTATAAGTTCATCGATCTGTTTGCGTTTGACGAGTAATTTGCGGGCACGGGTCTGGTCTGATTCGCTGATCGGGATACCGCTGCTGGGGCTAATGGTGGCATTGATGAGCAGTAATTCATTGTCCTTGACAGTAACATACGCCCCGCGCAGCTGCCCGTGACCCATACGCAGCGCTTTGGTTTCGGCGCCGCTCAGCTGGATGCCGGCGACCAGGCTATCGCCGAGCTCGTAATCGTGTCGAGCCCGCCTATTGCTGATAGCATGCGCTGTCTGAGGTTTTTTCTTTGCCATGATGCTCACTATTGTAACGGATGAGGTAGTTTATAGACAACGAATGCCTGCGGTGGTATATCTGTACTATGTCGAAAAACGAAATTCCACCATTCAACCGTGCAAGCGCCGAGGCGAAAGATAGGCTCTCTGGTATAGTATCCCGGTCAAAGCTTCTAACTCGTATATTTATGGACACTGAGACGCCGTCGCACCATTCAATCCGATGGCGGATGGCAGATCAGTCAGTTGGGGATATATGGGGGTGGGTTGAATTCCCGGGAAACCCTCGGAAACTACGAAAAGCAGAGGCTCGGGAAGTGGCTTTGGATGCTGACGGAGAGCAAGATGGCTCAGGGTGGCTCGCAAAGGATTATAAGAAAACTGCCCTGCTCGGCATGTCCCGGCTTGCACTTGAAGCAGCCCAGGCTACAAATAGCCGGATGGGACGCAAAACGGAACCTGCTGTTGCCTATGCCGGTAATCAGGCAGTGATGGTCGGGGTGTTACCTAAGGGCATTGAGTTTGCTACCGACGATGCCTATCCGAAGCGGCTGCTGGTCGGGATGGGGGTCGGGTCTAAAGTCCTCAGCGCTCAGATGGGTCTATGGTCTCCTGAAGAAGAACGACTGATCGTACCGATCGGCGCAGATACAGATGGACTGGGCGTCTTTAATAACGCTGACTTCCCTGTTCATATTCCCAGAGTCTGATTCCCCTATCTATCTCGAGCCAATCTCGAGTCGTTTATTGCTGGCTGAAGCTTTGCCTGGCGGCGTCCCACAGGCTCGGATCATGTAACTTGACCAGCCGATAATACCAGTATTCGCTGCCCCAGAGGTAGATTTCGCGCATGCCGGTGTTCTTGCCATACTGGACTCTATCAGCAAACATGCCGGCATTGAATGATTTGTTTTGTTCGGCCAGGCTGGTATTCTGGATGCTTTGGTAATTCGGCGGCCAGGTCTCGGCCTGGAGCTCGTGGATCATCAGATTGCGGCCGGTCATGATCTGTTCCCAGCCGGCGGTGAAGGCGTAGAACCAGGCTGGATACGGATATGTCAGGTAGCGGTGTGTCACACCAGCGTCCCAGACACGGCGGTAGATGGATATACCGTATTCGTCGGGCGTCGGTTCGCCAGCCGGCCAACCGAGGGCGTTATTGCTGCGGGCGACGATGGCTTTGTGCGCCGGATCATTACGTTTGACGAGGTTATATTCGGCAACCAGCCGCGAACGGTCGAAGTTGGTACAGATGCCGAAGCCTTTCAGGAAATATTCATTCTCGACCTGATAGCTGTCCAGGGCCGGTGACGATTTGTAGCGGTTAACGACCTGGGTCATGAACGCTTCCAGCTGCGGCTGCCAGATGGATTGCGGCTCGTTCTGGGCCCAAGCCGGCATATGGCATTCCGGCCAGCGCGGCTGGCGCAGGCCGATACTGAGCGTGATCTTGGCACCGGCCTTCTCGGCTTTAGCAAACTGCCAATCAAGCAGGCTGAAGTTGTACTGCCCGGCCGATGGTTCAAGCTGGTCCCAATAGCTGACCAGCCGGAAATGGCGGACACCGAGGTCATCGATCATGGCCTGCATCGTATCCTGGGGATCAAGCCCGAAGCTCTCGGCGTAGGCCGGGATGAACGAGGTACCCAGCACCAGGGGTTTGGAGGCCTGGGATGCGATATACCAGCGGGCGATACCGTACATGCCGCCAATAATTACCAGAACTGTCACGGTCAGCCAGACCAGGAACTTGTGCCAGCGCCTCAGGTGGCGGTACCAGGTGATGGGTTTTGAGGTGGTTTTTTGTAAGTTAGTCATCAGATTCGTCATGTACAATGTATGGAGTTATGGTTAAAACAAACAAATTACTGCGAGTCAGCATCGTGATTCCAGTATATAACGAAGCGGACCACATCACTGCCTGTCTGGAGGCCATAAGCCGCCAAACGGTAGCACCTCTCGAGGTAATCGTCGTCGATAATAATTCTTCTGACGGCACCGCAGCTATCGCGCAGCGCTATGATTTTGTACAACTGTTACATCAGCCGCGCCAGGGTGTCGTCCACGCCCGTGATATGGGCTTTAATGCTGCACGCGGTGCTATCATCGGCCGAATTGACGCCGACACGGTCATGACGGACAACTGGGTGGAAACCTTACAGACTATTTTTACAGATGATGCTATCGGGGCGGTCAGCGGCAGCGCCCGCTATCATGACATGGGGCTTGCCAGGATAATAAACAGGCTGGATTTATGGATGCGCCGCTATCTGGCGTGGGCTCTCGGCCGCGAAGTTGCCATGCAAGGCGCCAACATGGCTATCCGCCGTTCCGTGTGGGCCTCAATCCGTCAGGGATTGTGCCGGACAGCCGGCATGCATGAAGATTTCGACGTCTCGATACATGCCAATGAATACGGTTACCGGGTTATCTTCGATGAGTCGATGATCGTGGCGCTCGGCGGACGCCAGTTGGAAGCCTGCTTCAAGGATTTTGTAGCTTACTGCATGCTGAGCCCCCGAACATATGCCATCCATGGCCTGAAGAGCCACAAGCGAATGTACCCCATGGTTGCTCTGGCTGTGCTTGGCTATCTGCCGCTGACCATGCTGCACCGCGGTTTTGACACTGCGACCAGGAGGTTCTCATGGACCCGCCTGATGCAAGCCGGTAATCCGCCACGGGTCAATCCAGGGACATTCGTTGAGTAGCTATTGGTCGTTGGAGGTATAGCCGCCACCGTCGGTCGGTTTGGGCGTGCAGTTACCCCAGAGGCCTTTATGGCCATCCTGTGCCAGCTTCTGAGCAGCGCTGAACTCATCAGACTTGGAGAATGGGAAGTACGGGTAGTAGAATCCATAGCCTTCCTGGATCAGCTTGAGGTTCAGCAGCGTGCCGTCCGGCAGGTAGACATAGCGTAGTAGCCGGTTGTAGCGGTCCCGGTTATTGCTGAGTGAGTCAGCCGCCAATTTCACGGTTGAGCCGGCAGCTGTCAGAGTATTTTTGGTAAATGCTGAAGCCGCCGGGCCGTAGCACTGGACTTTCTTACGCGGGTCGTGCGTCTCTGGTGTGTCTACCCCGATGAAGCGGATTGTCTCGTCGGTGCCGTTCATGTTAACGGTAATGGTATCGCCGTCCGAGAATCGCGTTATGTGGTACATACCGGGCTGGCTGGTCTTGATGCCGGTCTTGGCTTTCTGTACCGGGTTGTTCAGGGCAGACGCGAACCAGTTCTGACTTTGGCCGTACCAGATGAACAGCGATATGATTGCTGCGAGTATGGTGACTGCTGACGACTTGCGGTGGCGGCTCATGACGATTTTTTATTCTTGGCTGCGGGAGCCTTCCTGGCTTTCGGCTCACCAGTGTGATGCGGCGGCGCGGCGGCTATACCGAGCGCTTTGGCGACATAGCGCGTTGTTATCTGCGTGCCGTTGAGCACGATAGGATGCTCATCGGCTTCTGGTTCTTCGAGGTGTTTGGTAATGCGGTCGAAGTCTTTGGCTGTCATCGTGTCGGCGTATTGATTGTTGACAGCGTGGGTATTACTCAGAGCCCGGGACCGTGTAATCTCCTTGTCGACTTTGATCCAGATGAGAACTGTCTCGGCGTGGTAAGCAGTAGCGATTGACCGTAACAGGTCACGGTCTTTACGAAAATTGAAGTTGGTATCAAAGATAACACTTTGGCTGTCGCTGAGCAGCATATCAGTCGTCTGGTTCAGGTGGTCGTATAAGGCCCGGCTTTCCTCGTACTTGTGTGTCGGTGCGCCGAACATCGCCCGACGCTCGTAATCTGCCCAGATATGCACGGCTCCCGTCAGCTCGTGGATAATCTGTGAGGTGGTCGTCTTGCCCGACCCCGGATACCCCACCAGCAAATATAATACTGCCCTCTTCATCAGCTCTATTGTACGGCTTTAGCGGTTGCCAGTACAGAGGATATGCCCGGTCGTATTATTCCGGTTGGCTGACGTCGGGTTGGCTGAGAGAGGCATGAATATCATCGAGGACGCTTGACGGCAAAAACGTTGGCACCATTTGCCCGTTGATGTGCCATACCTGGTTCCGATGATCAGTGTCGTTATAACCGAGCCAGCCAATCAGTTGGCGTGTCACTGTTCGGCGTGAGGTCGGGTCGAAGATCGGGTATTCAAATCCCTTGACGTCCTGTAGGGCTTGATTAATAACAGAATAACTTTTGTCCAGCTCCCAGCCGACGAGTCCAAAAGCGACCATCCGTATCAGTCGATCGAAGTTATTCATAGCTTCATTCGGTAGATCGAGCTCCACGCTACAACTACGCTCGAATCGAGCTGTCTGCAGCATAAAAGCAGCCAAATCACGTTTCTGGTCTCTGATGTCGTAGGGAGCGATCGTTTCAGCGTCTGCCATATGGTTAGTGTAGCCGAGAATTAATAGCGCTTATGTTAGATACATCACATTTTTGGTGAATTCCGAAGTTTATGAAACTTAGAAAATACCATATCGAGATAATACAATGAAGTTTCACTGAATACTAGTATCTCCTTGCAAGTTGTGTGCTGCCGGCTTTCGGCCGAATCTTGCTGGCCCCCCGCCGCTGATGGCAGTTACTATTGATATTGACATTAGTATACAAAAGCATTATAGTATAAAAATTATGCCTGAAATCTCCCGTGTCCATCCAACTCAGCTCGAGGCTGAACCGATGGACGTTGAAAATGTTACGTTCGTCATGGCCAGTATCAGTAAGTCATGGGTAAGAAGAGTTGAGCTCAATGGTCCTATTACAGACCTGAAGGCAGCTTGGGGAAAGTTACCCAACATCCGGTATGGCACGGTTGCAGCCAAGCGTAAGGATGCTGGCGATACGACCACATTCGAACTCGGTGAGTCCGAACTAGCTGGGCAATTTGTTCAGCTGAGACAAAGGAAAGCATGGAACAGCGATCCAGCTGTTGCTGCAGCCAAAACAGCTGACCATAATCGCTTCCGTAATTGGATCGTAGGATCTGGTGCTACCCTGCTGGCAACGTTCGGCGGTACTGTAGCTGCTGGAACAGTGGAAATGTCGACACCTTGGTGGGTACAGGTGCTGACTATCGCTACTCCACTGGGTGCGGGCATCGGTGCAGGCATGAGGTATGCCAAAAGTAACCCGGTGCATCAGATCGAGCAGGCGCATGGCATCATCGACGCTGCCGTACAAGATTTCGAGAGCCGTTCAGTTATGCTTTCAAGAAATGGCACCCTAGGGGTTGATGAAGCCTGGATGAAGCAAGCGATGATGGGAATCTCGAACCCGGCATATAAGCGTTCATTGTCCGATTTAGTCAGTGCCGGCCAGTTGGCAACCGGCGAGGCGGGCAGGACTTTGTATAATCCCGGCTCGTTTTTTATAAAGATGCTAGAGCAGGATGCTGACCCGACCGGACTTTGGTACGCAAAGCTCCTTGATGCGGTACAGGACTTTACGGCCCTACAGGAACAGACTTCTGCTGCCAGGCGGTCGATTGCAGAGTATCGAAGTCTTGAAGGTCATTCAGGCCAGCAGAATAAACAGGCAATCCATGAGTTACAATCTAAACAGATGGTGCTCGAACAACGGACCGCTGCTGTCGTCATGGATACCCTGACTTTTGCATCGGAGCGGCGCTGGCAGCAGGATGCAGCCGAGGTTATGACTGAGATGGCAACTACTGCTGTTGACAACCCTCCGATGCGGACCATACAGGTGATGAAAAATTATTTGTTCAGCGCCGGTCAGCAGGTTGATCGGGGTGACCATGCTAATATTGTGCTTTTGCAACAAGCTTAGTCATATATTAAAGAATCGGAACGATTTTTATTGGATACCGCCGCGCTTGATCACTTTGATCGTGTAGAGATGACATATAAGGGGCTGGTTGAGAAATTCGGTGCTGTACTGCCAGTACCCGATTGGGATATAGCCAGGGAACAATTTTTAGTTGCTGAGATGTAAGATGGCTATTCGGGCCTCCCTGTTTAGAAATCGATGCCCTTATTTGCCAGATATTTGTCATCAAAGTGATGCTTGAGTTTCTTCATCTCGGTGGCGATGTCGACCATCGGCAGGAGGTCGTCCGGAAAATTTCGCCCGGTCAGACACAGGCTGGTGCCGGGCGCTTTTGATTCTATCAGTCCGACCATCTGCTCATGGCTGACCAGTCCATCGTGGACGGCGTTGTTCAGTTCGTCGCAGATCACCAAGTCGTAGTCACCACTGGTGGCACAAGCTAAGGCTTCATCATAGGTAACCTGGGCCGCTTGTTTGTGCTGCTCGTCGCTGACATTCGACGGGCTCATATCGCCGGCTTTATAAAATCCTTTGCCGCCTTTATAAAAATACAATTTGTCCTTGTAGATCGGCATGATATCGCGGATAAAGACGTGCTCGCCGACGCCCCAGTATTTGATAAACTGGATAAAGGCTACTTTCCAGCGGTTACCAAGGGCGCGCGACATCAGACCGACCGCAGCGCTGGTCTTGCCCTTGCCGTCACCGGTGTATACCAGGACGACCGATTCTTTGGTCTGAAAGTCTTCAAAATTACTCATCGTGGAATTCTGCATGCAGACTGTGGGTCTGCATTTTACCGACTACACGTGCCCTGCGTTCGGTGTTCTGGGCAACTGCCCGGCGCTGGCTGGCGAGTAACTGGCCGTGGACCGTCAGGACGGTATGTATGGCTTGTATGGCGTTGGCATTACCGTCATATGTCAGCTCGCTGAGCAGTCGTTTGGCGATTTTCAACTCCGGGTATGAGACATCCTCGGAACCGACTTTTGGATTATCGTCACCTAGATTTCCGGGCTGGAGTGCGTAGTCGGTATACATATTCTCCTCTTTGACCCGGCGTTGTATCAAAGCTTTATCGACAAAAGATCTGGGTGGTGTGACATACTCAGCCAAATGTAGTTCCAGCAGCCGGGTTATTTGGAGCGGTGTCTGGACTATGGCATGTCTATATCTTGTATCACCCTGCTTTTCTCGTTTTTGCAGGAAGGCCTGCGATGAGTCATGGAAATAACCGCTGACGGTCTTAAGGAGCTCAAGGTCATATGCCTCCTTCGGCTCGGCTGTCTTCAGGCTGTCGATGTCAAAATCTTTTGACAAGCAACAGTCTTTGAATCTGGCAAGCAGGTCAGGAAAGCGCCTGGCTTCTGCGGCTGGCATCGGGTTGTCGAAAAATGGTCCCAATACTTCGATTTCATGGCGCAGTTCTGCGCCTTCAGATAATTCACCAGGTTCGGGCTGCGGAGTTATGCCTTCGGCTGTCATGATTCGCTCCCCTCTATGACAATAGTAACGATGGCTATATTGTAGCTATCTATAGCCTATCTGTAAACTGGACTTATATCACACCAGGTTTTTGGCTTTGAGACTAGCATCAATTTTGGGACGGTCAAAGCCGACAATAATCGTGCCGTCGATGTCGATGACAGGTATGCCCATCTGGCCGGACTTCTCGACAGCTTCGGTGGCGTATTCGTGATCAATTTCGATGTCGCGGACCTCATAAGGGACTTTGAGTTTATCAAAGTATTGCTTGGCGGCATGGCAAAAAGCACACCAGTTTGCGCTATATATAATGGGTTTCGTGTTCATGATCTTAGTATAGCACTATATAATGTATAGTAAAGCCCAAAACTATAGCCCCGGTGGGTTGTTTTCGGATAGTTCAAAATGGTACACTGGGTGTAAATGGAGAAAACCACTGTAACCAGTAAAATCGAACTGGCTAGCACTGCTAGGTCCGACAAAGCCGCCCGGGCTGCAAAAGATGACGCACTGCGGTCGCGGTTCGCCAGTGCCGCTATTGGTATGGGCTGGCAGCTGGCTGTGGTTGTTCTGTTGCCGATCGTCGGTGGCTACAAGGTCGACCAACACAACAATTCCCTGCCGCTATGGACACTTATCGGGCTGGTACTTGCCATGGTAGGTTCCATAATTGTTATCCGCCGGGCACTGACGGCTTTTGGTAATTTTGGCCTGACTCCTGACGATTCTCCTGGCACTGCGGCCGACACGACCAGCGTATCGCAAGACTCATCGGATGCCACGAAAGAGACGCAGCGATGATCACCTCCTTGCTTGCTCAATTCTCGGCTGACTCAGGCCCGGCCGTCCATGTTGCGCCAGCCGGTGTCCTCCATCTGGGCGGACTGACCATTACCAACTCGATCCTCTATGGCTGGATCTGTCTGATCGTCATCATCATCTTCATGATCGCGGTTGCCCACCGGGTGACTGTCAAGCCGAAGAGCGGTATCGTGCAGTTCGTGGAGGCGGGCGTCGAATTTATCTCGCGGATGGTTGAAAACAACTTCGATGATAAGTCCAAGGGCCGTAAATACGTACCATTTTTCGTGACGCTATTCTTCTTTATCCTGCTGAATAACTGGCTCGGCCTGTTGCCGGGCGTCGGCGAAGCTTTCCGTTCCGGTGATACACCGCTGCTACGTGCTTTCACGGCTGATCTGAACGGCACGCTGGCGGCCGGTCTGGTAACGATGATCTACGTCTATGCTTCATCAATCCGGGAATCCGGCGGCTTCCTGAAATACCTGCGTCACTTCTTTATCGGCAGCCCGCTGAATCCGCTTTACTTGATCATCGGCCTGCTGGAAATCCTGACTGACCTGACACGGCTGTTCAGCCTGTCGCTGCGGTTGTTCCTGAACATCACGATCGGTGAGATTGTCATCGCCGTCTTCTCCTACCTGGGACATGTCGTCGCACCGCTGACGGCGCTGCCGTTTACGATGATCGAGATGTTCGTCGGGGCTCTGCAGGCCTACATTTTCACGGTCCTGAGCCTGATGTACCTAGCAATCGCTGTCAATCATTCACACGATGAGGCCGAGATTGAAGCTGGCATTGAGGAAAGCTTGACCGAACGTAAAGAGGCTGAAACAATGAAGTTAAGACCGGGAGAAGCCTAGCGTACAGAAGGTCCCGTTTATTTTGTAGGAATTATTAGTTAAAAGGAGTTAAAAATGTTGACATATTTTGCAGCAGAAGCAATCAATACTGGCGTTATTGGCAAAGGTCTGATGATCGGCCTGGGATTCGTCGGACCAGCAATCGGCATCGGCATCATTGGTGGTAATTACCTGCAGGCCGTCGGTCGCAACCCGGAAGCAGCCAAGTTCTTCGGACAGGCCCTGGTCTTCGTAGCTATCGTCGAACTGTTCGGTCTGTTGGCCTTCGCTTCAACCTTCATCGTCAAATAATATTTAGAAACCACTTAGGAATACATGCTTAATTCATTAACAACATTCGGAGCTGAAAGTTCGTCGTCCGGCATCGGGGCACTTGGTATCGATCCACGGGCGCTTGTCATTCAGCTGATCACCTTCGTGCTGGCTTACTTCGTGCTGCGCCGCTATGCCTTCAAGCCGATCCTGAAAGTACTCCAGGAGCGCCGCGAGCTGATCGAAAGCGGAGTGAAGATCGGTGAAGAGATGCAGAAGGAACTTGTCGAGCTCGACAAGCAAATCTCGGCTACCCTGCGCGATGCCCGGCTGCAGGCTGACGGTATCGTCTCCGAAGCCCATGACGCCGCTCGTGACACAGTCGCTGAAGCCGAGGAAAAAGCCCGTCAGAAGGCTGATAACATCACCGCTGACGCCCGTACCCGCGCCGAGCAGGACAAACAGCAGATGCGCAAGCAGCTCGAAAAAGAAGTCATTGGCTGGGTATCCGATGCCACCGAGGCTATCATCGATGAAAAAGTTGATGCAACCAAAGATGCCAGCTTGATTGATCGGGCCCTCAAATCCCGCGTGGCTGGTCCGCCCGCACATCGTCCGGCGACACATGGTAAGGAACAAGCCGCCTGATGAAAACACCTCGCCACCAGATTGCCGCTGCGCTCGCTCGTCGTTCACTGGCGACAGCTGACAGCCAGACTCTGGCGGCCGAGATTGCAGCCTTCTTGCTTGACGAGCATCGCACCAGCGAGCTGAATTCGCTGCTACGCGACGTCTCGCAGTATCGGGCAGACCACGGCATCGTCGAAGTGGTTGCAGTCAGCGCGTTCGATCTGTTGGACAATGTCCGCGCTGATATCACCGCCCAGGTCCGTGAAATGTTTCCAGAATCTCGTGAAATTATTATCAGCCAGCGCCTCGATGATAATATCATCGGTGGCGTCCGCCTCGAATTTCCGAACCAGCAGCTCGATCTGAGTGTCCGCAGCAAATTAAACCGTTTGAAACAATTAACCAACCACGCCTGATCAGGCCGAAAGAGACGAAAGGAAAGATAATGGCCGAACTATCCATACAAGAATTATCAGATGATATCCGGGCAGCGATTGCCGAACTGAAGACGCGGCCGGAAATCGAGAATGTCGGTGTCGTGACCCGCGTCGGTGACGGCATTGCCTGGGTCTATGGCCTGCCAGGCGCTGGATTTAACGAAATGCTCGAGATTGACGGCGTCAGCGGTCAGAAAATAACTGCCTTTGCCTTCAACCTTGGTGAAGATGAAATCGGCGCTGTCGTCCTTGGTGATGACGTCGAGGTCAAAGCCGGTGCCAAAGTCCGCCTCAGCGGCCAGGTGCTGGAAGTGCCTGTCGGACCTGAGCTTGTCGGCCGGGTTGTCGATCCGCTCGGCAATCCACTGGACGGCGGTGCTCCAATCAAGACGAAGCAGATGAGCCGCGTTGAGCGCCCTGCCCCAGGTGTCCTGGCCCGTAAATCGGTTCATGAACCACTGATGACCGGCCTGATGGCGATCGACGCCATTGTGCCCATCGGCCGTGGCCAGCGCGAGCTGATCATCGGTGACCGCCAGACTGGTAAGACGGCTATTGCTGTTGATACGATGGTCAACCAGTCACGCCAGAAAACTGGTGTTATCAACGTCTACGTCGCCATCGGTCAGAAGTCATCGAAGGTCGCCGCGCTTCAGGAGCGCCTGAAGCGCGAGGGTGTCATGGATCAGACGATTATCGTCGCTACTAGCCCGGCTGATCCTGCAGCTATGCTGTATCTGGCACCGTACACTGGTGCGGCCATCGGTGAATATTTCCGTGACAACGGCCAGCACGCCCTGATTGTCTTTGATGACCTGACCAAGCACGCTCAGGCCTACCGCCAGATGTCCCTGCTGCTGCGCCGCCCACCAGGCCGTGAAGCTTATCCGGGTGATGTCTTCTACCTGCATTCCCGCTTACTGGAGCGCGCCGCCAAGCTGTCCGATGAGCTTGGTGCCGGTTCATTGACTGCCCTGCCGATCATCGAAACCCAGGCCGGTGATATCTCGGCCTACATCCCGACCAACGTCATTTCGATTACCGATGGCCAGATCTTCCTGGAAACAAACTTGTTCTACCAGGGTGTCCGCCCGGCTATCTCAGTCGGACTGTCGGTCTCCCGTGTCGGTGGTGCCGCCCAGTCAAAGGCTATCAAAGCCGTTGGTGGTGGCCTGAAGCTCAGCCTGGCTCAGTTCCGCGAACTGGCTGCCTTCAGCCAGTTCTCGACTGACCTTGACCCAGAGACCCGCCAGACTATCGAACGCGGCCAACGCCTGACTGAGCTACTCAAGCAGCCACAGTACAGCCCGTACGCTATCTGGGAAATGTACAGCTCACTGTTGGCGGCAACCGAAGGTTGTTTCGATAAGGTTCCTCTTGAAAAGCTCAAGACAGCTGAAGAATCCCTGCACCGTGAGCTGAAGAGTAAGCACGCCAAATTAGTCGAAACCACCAACACGGGTGACAAAGTATCTGACGAAGACCAGGCAGCAATTATCAAAGTTGCAAAGTCGGTTGCTGAAACGTACGAGCAAACCGGGAAAGTTTAATCGGGTATATTAATTGTGAGTGAAGAAAGTAAGCAAATCCCAACTATCGAAAATACAGATGCTGGAGAATTCATCCAGTTGACGGATTCTGAGCTCTCAGCACATCTTGGGCATGCATTTTATACGCAGGATACTTGGCTACAGGTTTTTGCGCGTAGAGAACAGACATTCGCGGCTGGAATACAGTTGTTGCTTGCTGCTGATTTGAGTGGTAGTTCGGGAGGTAGGTTGTCCATTAATGACCCGGAAGTGCATGCGATGATTGTAGAGGCACGGAACAGGATCGTTCAAAAACACACTTCACAAAAGGCAGATGATAATGGCTAGTACAATTGTCCTCAAAGGACGCATTAAATCAATCAAAGGCACGCGCCAGATTACCAAGGCGATGCAGCTGGTGAGCGCCAGTAAGATGCGCCGTGCCCAAGATGCTGCCTTCCGGAGCCGGGCTTACCGCGATTTGGCCTTTGACCTGCTGAAGCGCCTGAATGCAACCCGCGAAGTCGAAACCCAGCCGTTATTCCGGGTCCGTCCGGTGAAGTCACGGCTGTACATCGTCGTTACGAGTAACAGTGGCCTAGCCGGCGCTTACAACGCTAATGTCCTGAAATTACTGGCACAGGGCCTGCGGGCTGACAAAGCCGACAACGCTGCTAGCAAAGTCATTGTCATTGGCAGTAAGGGTGCGCAGTTTGTCCGCCGCTTGCAGGATGTCGAACTGCTGGCTGTCTACTCGGCTTTCGGTGATAAGCCAACAGCCAATGACATCCGGCCGATACTAAACACCCTCATGGAACAATATAGCGACGAACAGGTCGACGAAGTCCGACTAATCTATACACTTTTCAAATCTAACATTGTCCAGGAAGCCCAATTTGTCCAACTGCTGCCGGCTGTGCTTGATGACAGCGAGCTGCCCGAAGGCTCAAAGCTCATCAGTAATTTTGAGCCGAATGTCGAGACGGTCATCGAGCAGGTTGCTACCCGGCTGGTTGAGGCGCAGTTGTTCCAGGCGGTCCGCGAGAGTCTGGCCAGCGAACACTCAATGCGTATGATCTCCATGAAAAATGCCACCGATAACGCCAATGACCTGATTGATGATTACACCCTGGAATACAACACTGCCCGCCAGGCTGGCATTACGCAGGAACTGGCAGAAATTACCGGTGGAGCGGAGGCGCTGAATGGCTAATGGCAAAGCTATCCCGGTGGGAGCTGTTCGCATCGGCAAAGGCCCCAGAAGTGAATTGGTCACCGATGCGTTAGACAGAAACCGAGCTGCAATTGATGAGGCAAAGCTGAATATGATCGCCTCACGGCTAGGAGCGAACACGATGACGACAATGACCGAGGTACCACAAACGATTGATACAATACTTGAAGGAGAAAAATAATGGCCCAAACAACACAGGACAAACCAAAAACGAAGACAGGAAAAATTACCGCCATCGTTGGCGTGGTGATTGATATTGAGTTCAGCACCGGCAACTTGCCGTCGATTTATAATGCACTGAAAGTTCGGAATGGCGACCAGGAATTGACACTGGAAGTTGCCCAGCACCTCAGCGAATCCAGCGTCCGGGCAGTGTCGCTTGGTTCAACCGATGGTCTGGCACGCGGCACGACTGTCACTGATACCGGTGCTGCCATTAGTGTTCCAGTTGGTGAGACAACACTGGGCCGCATGTTCAACGTCATCGGCGAACCGATCGACGGCAAAGGCGGCACGTTCAAAGAAACTGCGCCAATCCACCGGGCGCCACCGCCACTGATTGACCAATCAGGACGGGTTGAGATCCTGGAGACCGGCATTAAGGTCATTGACCTAATCGCGCCGATTACCAAGGGTGGTAAGGTCGGTCTGTTCGGCGGTGCTGGTGTTGGTAAGACCGTTCTGATCCAGGAACTGATCAACAACATTGCCAAATTCCACGCTGGTTACTCGGTGTTCGCTGGTGTTGGTGAGCGAACCCGTGAAGGCAACGACCTGTACCACGAAATGCAGGAATCCGGCGTTATCAAGAACACATCACTGGTCTTCGGACAGATGAATGAACCGCCAGGTGCCCGCCTGCGCGTTGCCCTGTCCGGCCTGACAATCGCTGAAGGCTTCCGCGACAAAGGTAACGACGTCCTGTTGTTTGTCGACAACATCTTCCGCTTTACTCAGGCTGGTGCTGAAGTCTCTGCCCTGCTTGGCCGGTTACCATCTGCTGTTGGTTACCAGCCGAACCTGGCACAGGAAATGGGGCAGTTGCAGGAACGCATTACTTCGACCAAAGAAGGCTCAATCACCTCCGTCCAGGCTGTCTATGTCCCGGCGGATGACTTTACCGACCCAGCGCCGGCAACCGTCTTTGCCCACCTCGACTCAACTATTGCTCTGAACCGTGCTTTGACCGAGATCGGTATCTACCCGGCTGTAGATCCGCTTGACTCCAGCTCAACCATCCTTGACCCTGAAATTGTCGGCGAAGAACACTACCGCGTGGCCCGCGAAGTTCAGCGTGTGCTGCAGCGCTACAAAGACCTGCAGGATATCATCGCCATCCTTGGTATGGAAGAATTGTCCGAAGAAGACCGTAGTATTGTTGCGCGTGCCCGCCGCATCCAGCGTTTCCTGAGCCAGCCGTTCTTCGTGGCCGAACAGTTCACCAACAACCCTGGACAGTACGTCAAACTGGCTGATACCATCCAGGGCTTCAAAGAGATACTCGAAGGCAAACACGACGATAAGCCAGAGAGTGCCTTCTACCTGAAGGGCGGCATCAGCGACGTTATCGCAGCTGCCAGCAAAGCTAAGGAAACGGCAGGAGCTAAGTAGATGTTCAATTTCAAGCTTGTCACCCTCAGTGGCGTTCAGTTTTATGATGACGTCTATGAGGTGCTTTTGCCGACACTGGAGGGTGAGATCGGCGTCCTCGCCAAGCACATGCCTCTGGTTAGCGTCGCCAAGAACGGTGTCATCGCCGTCCGCCGTAATGCCAAGGATCCCGACAGTGCCCGCGAGTACTTCGCAACTAACGGTGGCGTCATCGAAGTCGAGGGCGGCGAATTACGTGTCCTGGTCGACGAAGCTGACCACGCCGACGACATCAATGAGGCTGAAGCTCAAGCTGCTTACGAGCGTGCTCAGGCTATGAAGTCTGAAGCTACTGACCAGGTCAGTCTGGACCATGCTCAGAGCCTGGTTGACCGTCATGCCGTTCGGCTGCAGGTCAGCTCACTGAAGCGCCGTCATTCTGGTCGCCGGTAATCATAGTATCGGCTGATCATATGCTGCAGGCCAGATGATCTGAGGCCGGCTTTCAATATCTGACGGCAAAATGTGCTCTTCATGAATGTCAAAGATGCGCCGGCGGAAGCTGTCGAAGCTGCGCATGCAGTTGATGAGTTGTTCCCGGCTTTCCCACGCTATTATTCCGTTGATTTTATCTCAACTCCAAAGGGTTGGAAGATGCTGGGAATCAACGCCTTACTCGCCCTGCTGCCACGTAAAAAATTGTTGTCCGATTATGGCCCCTAAGTTTAAGCTATTTAACAGAGCTTGCAATTCTATTGTCAACCCGTTATCCTGAGTTCATATAACTAAGGAGGAGTACAACTATGTTTAAGAGAAATAAACTGGCCATGTTGGTGGCTGAGTTTCTCGGAACCGGCATACTTACGCTGGTTGTATTAAGTGTACAGCGTTCGCAGTTGGGACTGGCTTACTTCGTAGCTATCGCTGCTGGTCTGGCTGTCGTGGCTTTGACATACGCTTTTGGCACTATTTCGGGTGCACACTTTAATCCGGCATTAACGATCGCACTATGGACAGCCCGCCGCGTCAAAACGCTGCCAGCCATTCTGTTCATTGTTGCGCAGCTACTCGGCGCATGGGCTGCATACGGCCTGTACAAATACTTCGTCAATACTGATGTCCAAGCCGTCCACCAGGCTTTCAGTGGCCGCATCATGGTCGCGGAAGCAATCGGCACGATGGTCTTCGCACTTGCATGGGCAGCAGCTGCCTACAACCGCTATGAAACATCCCGTTTTGCGACTGTGGCCGGAATCGGCTTCATTGCTGCGATTATCATCGCATCTGGTGCTTCAGTCGGCTTGGCTAACCCTGCTCTGGCTGTCGGTGCTCGCGCCTGGGAAGTCTTTGGCAAGGATGGTTGGGGTAACTACTTCCTGGGTCCAATCCTGGGTGCTGTGATCGGTGTTAACCTGTACGGTCTGCTATTCGCGAATCCTGACGCTCCATTCAGTCTGCTACGCCGCCGCTCAGCTTCTGCTGGTGCAGCCCGCGTCTCTTCATCATCAAGTGTTGATGATGACCTGGATGATGAAGACGAAGATGATAGTGAAGAAGTCATCGATGTTGATAAGGCAATTAACAAGAACGCAAAGCGCGGAAGCGTCGCTCCCCGCAGTGCTGTTACTGTTACGAAGTCCAAGAAGTCTACAGCTAAAAAAGTTGCAGCCAAGAAAAAGCGCTAAGCAATTACGCTATGTAATAAAAATGACCGGTGTTTCACCGGTCATTTTTATATGCACTCAAATCAGAATAAGGACGGTGGTTCGCTACCTGTCTCGCTAACAGTTGGCGCTTCCAATAAGTCAGCTTCGAACTTGCGAATACCCGCCACGGAAGCTGGATACTGAGTCGTGTCTGGAAAGTTGAGAGTATGTACCCGCTCCCAAACGGTCTGAAGTAGTGTCAAGGCGTGCTGAAGCTCTGTGTCAGTAAACTCGAGCGAGAGAAACCGGACTTTGCCATCGCTATCTGGTTCGACAAATTCAAGGCGACCAGTGGTTACCTTATATTCACGGTAAGTCTTTGAGCCTTCGATCAACATTTTATAAAGATACAGCTGGAGCTGATATTTGTAGAGCTTGGAATCGTTTTTCCATCCCGTATAGCTTTTGCCGGTTTTGTAATCAACGACGCAGATTGTTTTAGACTTTGTATCGACTTCCATGCGGTCGATACGTCCAGCCATATGCGCCTGGCCGTACAAGACACCCTCACTGCGAAAGCTTTTTTCGACTACGGCACCCGGAATGAAAATGCTGCCGCGCTGTGCCATGAACTCTGTCAGCGTCTCGCGGCCACGCTCGATTTCGAGCGTGGTGCGCTGCTCGGTTAACTTTTTGGCGCGAATGCGCTGTTCAAAATGTTCGAGCACGCTGTCGGTTGTGGGCGCAAAGCCATGCTCACTCGTCTGGTGCTGACACCATTCCAGGGTTTCATGAACGGCGATACCAAATTGGCTGTCTGGCGTTGGTGCACTTGGGAACCTGAGAATCGTATCAAAGAAGAAGCTTTGCGGGCCGGCGTATTCGACGTCGATGTAACGTAGGACGTCCGTCGGGCTGATCTGGTACTTCTCAAGCCTCCGGGCGAGTAGACCCTTGAGATCGACTGAGCGCAGTCCGTCGGTATGCCTGGTGCGCCAGTCAAGCGCCAGTAATTCGGCGGCGGGCGCTTCGTGGTCGTCAGTAATCACCAGGCGATTATGTTCCGGCAGTACCATCGCTATGAATGACCCGTCATCCTGCTGCTGTTCGTCGAAATATTTGAGCCGCGTCGTCGCCTTGCCGCTAAACGACCGGGTGGCGCTGGTGAGATACAGTCCGGACTTGGCCCGGGTTAATGCGACGAATAAAATGCGGAGCCGTTCGTCATTGGTAGCGCCAGCATGGCGGATCGGGTTGAGGTTGGCCGGCAGTGTCAGCTTATTGCTGTTGCCGCGTGAGCTGCCGCCCCAGACGCTGTCCAGACAATTCGGTAAGAAGACGTATTGGTACTCGAGTCCCTTGGCCTTGAAGACGGTCATTAGTTGCACCGAGTCGGCATTCTGGGCATACGGGCTGGTGTTAATCAGTGGCTGCTCGGCGGCTTCATACATGGAAATGAAGCGAATGAAGTCGCCGAGCATCAAGGCACTGTCGGCCCGGTCCTGGAACTCGCGGAGCTTAGACCGGAGCACTGTTAAATGTGAGAGCGTTTCATAGAATAATTCCGGGTTGTCATGCTGCATTCCAGCCGAGGTGTAGTAGGTGCGGAGTGGTGAGCTGACTACTTCGTCGTCCTGACGTCCGCTGTGAGTTTGCAGGGCACTGGTGCCGATCAGGTAATCGAGTACGGTCTCCAGATTTTCGGTGGCTACCTTATTGGCAGTCGTCAGCAGAACATTGGCGGCGCCACGGAGCTTGCTATTACTGCTTGTGAGCAGTGCCTGGCTCCAGCTGAGGGGGCCCTGGTTGGCGGCCTCAGTCCGCGTGCGGCTATCACTCACCTGCCATGATATGTGCCAGATATCAGCCGTTGGAATCTGCCAGAAGTCGTAGCTTAGTACCTGTGGCCATAAGGCATTAGCCGTGCTGGAGTCATCCCCAGCGAGCGCTAGAACCAGCTGGCTCATGGTGATCAGCTGGCGGACAATCAGAGCATCCAGAATATTCTCCCGCTTTTCGTAGCGTACTGGCACATTGTGGCTGTTCAGATATGGAACAAATGACTCCAGCTGCTTGTGCTTTGGTGACAGAATGGCGATTTCACTCGGCGCCACTCCGGTATCAATCAGGCGTTTAATCTCACTGGCAATCCAAGCTCGCTCAGCGATCTCGCTTTGGAATTCCCGGCGCTCGACATGCGAATTTTCGATACCCGTATTCGCAGCCGTCAGAACCTTCGTCATACCCTCGAAGCGGTCCTCCAGACGCTCCTCGATCTGCATAGCGATATTGCTGGCGGTTTCCAGAATGTCGGCATGCGAGCGGTAATTTTCGGTCAGATTGATGACGGCGGTATCTTTGAACATGTCGTAGAACTCAACCATATTGGAGTACTGCGCACCCTGGAAGGCGTAAATTGCTTGGTCGTCGTCACCGACTGCCAGGATGTTGGGCCGACCTTCATTGACGGGGTTGTTTGACAGTAACTGAATAAGACGGAGTTGGGCGGCGTTGGTGTCCTGAAATTCGTCGAGCAGTATGTACAAGTATCGCTCCTGCAGACTGTAGCGCAAGTCAGCATGTGTTTCGAGGGCGGTGATGCTACGCAGGATCATGTCGTCAAAGTCATAGAGCCCCTGGGCTTCGAGCGCAGCCTGGTAGGCTTCGAGTGCATCTGCCAGTGAGGTGATACGGCGGTTCTCCAGCTCGCCGGCGAGTATGAACTGGTTGTCGGCATTTTTGGCTAGCCAGGTGTTTTTCCAGGCAGTCAGTGGTTTCGTTTTGCCGATGTCGGCGGCATCTTCCAGGGCGGTTTTAAGCTCAGTCAGGCAGAGCGCCGCCAGGGGCTCGAACTGCTTGGCGATAACAGTAGTCGGGATCAGCGGTGTCAGCTCAATCAATGTCTGTTCAAAGTACGGTGCTGCCACAGCATAGGACGACGGCATTTTAGAAAAATCGGCAAAAATTGTTGCCAGGCTGCGATTGGCGGCAGTGATAAAGTCGAGGTTTTGTGTAGCCAAAGCGCGCAGATCGTCACTGGTCAAAAGCGCCCGTTTGACCTCGCTGAGCGTGCTCATCAGATCGCCAATATGATGGCGAGCTTGCCGTAGCGGATTTTTGAAGCTCATAGCTTCGGTGATCACGAGCAGAACCTGGCGTTTGCTAAGGTCATCGATCGGACTTTGCAAGCGGGTTTCCCAGAAGTATTCCGGATACCGGGTAATCAGGTCGCTCCCGAAGGCATGATAGGTGCCGATATTGACATCGAAGGCCCCCTGGCCGATGAAGCGGGTCAAGCGTTCGCGCATGTTGGCACCGCCGCTCTCGGTAAATGTCAGGCAGAGGATATTTTGGGCCGGGGTGTCAGTCCTCTCGAGGATGTTGGCCACCCGGGCGCTAAGCAGCTGGGTCTTGCCCGTCCCGGGACCGGCAATCACTAGCAGCGGCCCTTCGATGGTGTCGACGGCTCGTTTCTGAGCACTGTTCAGCTGGTTGTAGGCATCACGAAAGGTCATCAGCTACTAGTATAGCCTGAGATTCGAAGATTAGAGAAGGCTCGGCAGTCTATGATTCCGGATCTGGTGTGGCGTGCTTGCCTTGCGGCTGATCGGCTTTTGTATTGGCAATCAAAATGCCTGCACATAATAAAGTGAAGTTAGCTGACTCCACTTCAGCAGCTGCTCGTATTTCTTCGTCCAGCGCACATTGTGGCCTGGGATCCCATCGCTCAAGTCTCGGCATAGTTCTCTCCCTATACTCCTGCATTATTTACACAGGGCTGTGTTGATACAGGGATTATAGTCCTTAGTTTGCAAGAATGTCAATCATCTTACTTGAGTGTCTTAAAGTGTCTTTGACTGATGTATCGGTTATTTGTCGACCATGGATCGGCGTTCGGCAGCCAGACAGACTTTGCACGATTCTTCATAGTCGAAGCCAGTCAGCCACTGTTTGCCGGCTTTCCACCACGGCTCATAATCTGCGAATGCAACCAGATCAGCTGCCTCGCGCAGTATCCAGCCCAGCCAGCCGTACAAGCGGGTCTTGCCCCATAAGACGGCGACCCAGCGCTCACCGACCGGAATGACAGTAATGGGCTTCTTGACCTTGTAGCTGCGCGGATCATCACCCTTGGCACGGCGCTGTATGGCGTCGGCGACGTATGTGCCGTCGAGCAGTGCAGTCTGGGCCATACCGCTGTATGGTGTATTGGCATTATCACCGATAACATATATATTATCGTCGGCCTGTAGATACATATCGGTCGCAACCTTGCCGCGCGGCGTCAGTGTGAAGCCATTATCCTTGAAAAACGGATGGTTGGTGACGCCGGCAGTCCAGATGACGGTATGGCTCATCAGCGGTTTGCCACTGACTGTCAGCTGATCGCCTGATACGCCCTGCACTACTTTCTGAGTAAATATCTTGATGCCAAGCCGGCGCAGCCGCCTGGTAACCATACGCGATGTGTCACGTGGCATCCGAGGTAGCAGGTGCGGTGCGGCCTCTACGAGGTCGATATGGATCGCTTTGTGCTTGATATCGTGGTTAGCCATGATTTTTTCTAAATATCCCGGCAAGGCTCCAGCCAGCTCGATACCTGTCGGTCCGGCGCCGACGATGACGTAGTTCAGGTCGGGGCGGCGGTCGTCGGCCAGCTGCCGATGCAAATGCTCTTTGAACCGGATGATTTCAGCCGGTGATTTGATGCTGTAGGAGAAATCCTGCATACCAGGTATGCCGAAGTAATTCGTGACGACACCGAGTCCCAGCACCAGCACATCGAATTCCAGCACTGTGCCGTCCCGCAGGGTCAGCGTATGGGCTTTGCGGTCGAGTGTTACCGCTTCACCCTGCCGTATGTTGACTTCGCTGCCTTCGAAAAGTGAGGCCAGTGGTATGCTGGAATTCGCCGGCGTCCCACCGGTAGCTGTCCGGTACAGCGATGGATAATATCGAAAATGCGTCTGATCTGATAAAAGTGTGACCTGGAAATGCTCGCCGCCGTCTTTGGCAAGTTCCAGGGCGGCTTTTATACCACCGAATCCACCACCT
This sequence comes from Candidatus Saccharibacteria bacterium UBA5148, assembly GCA_002413835.1. GTDB lineage: Bacteria > Patescibacteriota > Saccharimonadia > Saccharimonadales > UBA4665 > UBA4665. The sequence goes on from DHXU01000003.1 coordinate 197,711, forward strand.
ACGATCAATACTTTTTGTTTTCCGTTTGTAGTAGCCATTACTGAAAAGTATATAAAACTATAAGCAATATAGCTATAGCGGAACCTCAGTAATATATCCTACAAAGTATACTGCCAGATTGTGACAAAATGTCATAATCAAAAGTAAGAGGAACTACCATATGTCAGCTACGCCAGATACGTTGTCCCCATCGCCTATTATTACCGAACCGATTGATCGTCGCCACAGCCGAATACCAACCCGGCGCCGGCTGGCGGCTGCTGCCCTGACTATCGCGGTACTGTTACCTGGATGTGGCAGTGATAGAGACGCCGAGCGTGACTCCCAGGCGGCACCTGGCACATCGGCCACGCCGACTGCGTCTCAGGGTAATACCGGTAACAGTGGCCGCGAAGCTGGCGATGCGGCAGTTTTCCCGCAGGACTGTCAGCCGGGTGTCAAGAATGCCCAGGGCTTGTACTGCGAGGTGGAACAATTCGGGGCACCAGTGTTTTTAAATTTCGAGAATGGGACCGGCCAAGTGGGTCAACTAGGTATCGGACAGATAGTATTGGTCGAATGCTTAGAACCAAAAGCGACTGTACCGAGCGCCCATGGCGGCTGGTATAAATTTGCTCTGACAGGAATCCCTAATCTACAGCAGACATCGCGAAAATATGGCTACGCGCCAGCTAATACTTTCGAAAATGGCGATGTCGTCGGTGAACCGATCAATCGAGAGACCAATCCTCACATACCAAGGTGCTGATAAGCTGCCCCGGCCCGGTCACTGTCCGCGTTGCATTTTACAATGGTAACGGTTAAGCTTATTGATATATGGGCACCGATAACCTGTCTCCTGAAAATGTAGCCAGCATAAAACAAAAACTGACCAGCCTTGGCTTCCAGGGCGAGTTGGATGATAGCGCCGAATCCAAAGACATCTACAGCCATGACGCCTCGATGTTCGAGCTGGTGCCGAAATTAGTCGTTTCCCCCAGGGATGTACATGATATATCGACGCTGGTCGGTGTTGTTTCGGCCAATAAGACGACCATGCCCGGCCTGTCGATGACCGCCCGCAGTGCTGGTACTGATATGTCCGGTGGTGCTATCAGCGAGTCGATCGTCGTCGATTTCAAGAAATATTTCACGCGCATTGGTGAGATTACTGAGACCACGGCCAACGCCCAACCAGGAGTATTCTACCGTGATTTTGAGGCTGCAACGCTCAAGCACAAAGCATTGATGCCCTCCTATCCGGCTTCCCGCGACCTCTGTACCATCGGCGGCATGGTCAACAACAATGCCGGGGGTGAAAAATCCCTGGAATACGGCAAGACACAGCGCTTTATTCCGTCGCTCAAAGTCGTCTTCGCCGATGGTGTCGAGCGCGTCGTCAAGCCGCTCAATCGAACCCAGCTGAATGCTAAGATGGCCCAGAAGGATTTTGAGGGCTATGTGTACCGCGAGCTCTTCAGACTGATTGAAGACCATTACGACCAGATTAAACAGGCTCGCCCGAATGTCAGCAAGAACTCGACAGGTTACAATCTCTGGGACGTCTGGGACCGTGTCACCGGCGTCTTCGACCTGACGCAGCTGATCTGCGGTGCCCAGGGTACGCTTGGATTTGTCACGGACATTAACTTCCGGCTGGTGGCGCACCGCGAGCACTCCGGACTGCTGGTACTATTTATGAAAGACATTGATAAGCTTGGCGAGGTCATCAATGTCGTGCTCAAGCACCAACCGGCGACGTTCGAATCATTCGATGACGCGACGCTACTGCTGTCGATAAAATTCATGCCGTATTTCCTGAAGATGCTCGGCCTGGCAAAGTTCATAAAATTGCTCATCGGCCTGATACCGGACGGTTTTCAGCTGATACGCGGCATACCAAAGCTGGTCCTGATGGTGGAATTTAACGGCGACTCAGCCGACGAGGTCCGTCAGAAGATCCGCGCCCTGCACAAAGAGCTTGGCATCAAACGGACGTATTACGAAATCAACGGCTTCGAAGAGGATGATATCGAACTGAAAAGCGAGAAATTCTGGATTATGCGCCGCCAGAGTTTCCAACTACTGCGCAGCAAGGTCAAAGACAAGCACACCGCACCGTTCATTGACGACCTGGTTGTCAACCCGCCCTATCTCGTAGAGTTCCTGCCACAACTGCGCGCTATCATTAAGAAATACAAACTGTTTGCGACTATCGCCGGACACATGGGCGACGGCAATTTCCATATCATTCCTCTGATGAAACTGGAAGATCAGACAGAGCGTGCCAAGCTGTTGCCGGCTATGAAAGAGGTTGATGAACTGGTTTTGAAATACCATGGCTCTTTGAGCGGCGAGCACAACGACGGCCTGGTACGCGGCCCCTGGTTGACCCAGATGTATGGCCCGGAAATCGTCGGTTTGTTCAAAACTACGAAACACATCATGGATCCGCAGAATATCTTCAATCCCCACAAAAAAGCTGATGCTGACTGGGATTATAGTTTCAGTCACATCCGCGACCATTTCTAGAAACTTGCTAAACAACAGTTCTATTGTGGAACGCGATTATAGCCTTGAGTTTGTTGGCAGTATGACTGCCGCGCTGGTTCCGCTGCCTGGTGTGCTGGTTAGAACTATCTCTGCACCGTGGAGGTCGGCTATCAGCTTGGCAAGTGACAACCCGAGCCCGAAACCTTGAGGAGCGGAGCCCGCTACAGCATTGTTACGGGAACTGTCTGCCCGGTAAAAGCGGTCGAAGACGTGCGGCAAAGCGCCATGTTCGATGCCTTTGCCCTTGTCCTGGATGTCGACAACCACTCTGCCCTTACCTCTCAGCGCACTGACCGATACTGCCGAGCCGCCTGGGCTGTATTTGATGGCATTCTCTAGAAGTATCACGAACAGCTGTGTCAAGCTGGCTTTATCGCCGCTGACCTGTTTAGATTCGAGTTTGCTGGTAATCATGATATCTTTGGTGGCTGCGAGCTTACTGACGGTCTCAACTGCGGACGCCACGATATCCTTGATATCAAGCCGGGTGAACTCAGTACGCAGTTTGTTAGCTTCCATAGAGCTGAGCAGCAGCAGGTTGTTGATGAGGACCTCCATGCGGTCGACTTCTTCCAGGTTGCTGCGGAGTGTTGCTCGAAGTTCGCCGGCTGGGACTTTGACATCCATCAAGGCGACTTCTGTCTCCATTTTGAGTGCTGTCAGCGGCGTACGGAGTTCATGGCTGACGTCCGCCGTGAAACGTTTCTGTTGCTCGTGGGCGGCTTCGATTGGTTGCAGCGTCCGCCGGGCCAGCAGATAGCAGGTGACGCTGGTTATGACCAGCACCAGGAGGTTGAAGTATATGATCTGAGACAGAATGTGCTGCGAGCGCAGTGCCAGCTCCTGGCGCGGTGTCCCCGGCTGGCGCAGGCCGAAGGGCTCGTACTCGTTATACCAGCGGGTGTACTGATTGTAGATACCGGTATGCAGCTCGGTGACGGCCACATGGTACAGGACCACGCTGAATACGACGCAGATGGACATCACGATTGTGACATAGGCGATCGTCAGTTTGAAAAGTGCCGAGCGGAACATACCTGTTTAATTCCCGCCCGTGATGCCGAGGACATAGCCGAAGCCGCGCCGGGTGTGCAGCAGCGGCTTTTCCTTGGGGAATGCCCGGTCGATTTTGGTCCGCAGATAGCCGATGTAAACTTCGACGGTATTTGGCAGTATATCAGCGTCCTCGTTCCAGATGTGAGATATTAATGAATCCTTGGTGATCACCTGCCCGGCGTGGTGCATGAAGTATTCCAGGAGTAAGAATTCCTTATGAGACAGCTTGATCGGCTGGCCGGCACGGCTGGCTGTGAATGTAATCGGATCAAACTCGAGGTTATCAACTTTTAGTACGGTGCCGGTGCTGACCTGAGGACGTCGCAGCAAGGCCCGGACGCGGGCTGACAGCTCGTCGAACGAGAATGGTTTGACCAGATAGTCATCCGCACCACTGTTGAGCCCATCGACCTTATCGCCGATGGTGCCGCGGGCGGTCAACATCAGTACCGGTGTGTGAATGCCGTCATCGCGCAGTTTTTCACATACCGTGATGCCATCCATACCCGGCAGCATGCGGTCCAGCACGATCAGGTCATAATCATCGCTGCCGGCATAGGCGTAGCCGGTGTCGCCGTCGTGGACCATATCGACGGCATAGCCGTGTATCTCCAGTCCGCGTTTGACGGCTCCGGCTATCTTGACTTCATCTTCGATAACTAATATACGCATGTTGACTATATTGTATGACGATTAGGTGAAAAATACCTGTAATCAGGATTTGCCTGATTGTTTGGCTACGGCTTTTGCTGTAATTCGGGCTTCCTCAGATGTATCTGGCTTCAGATAATTCTGGGCGTGCAGTCCGAAAACAAACAGTGCCAACAGGCCGAGGAACACGACATAGATACCGCGGTCAATCAGACTAGCCGAGACTATCTGGTCGTTGACAATATGGTGCAGGCGCTGCGAAAAGACCAGGAATGATTCCCGGAAGCCTATGGCGCCCGGAGTAACAGATACGAACAGTGCAAAGTTGGCCGCTCCGGTATATATCAGCGCCGGTATGGCGGCTATGTGCCTGCCTACACTGCTGAGTTCCACATAAAAGATAACCGCCAGTGTACTGACCTGAGCCAGCGTCGCGGCGGCTAACTGGCCAATATGTTCCAGCCGCAAATTATGGAAGCGGGCCGGCATGAACCTTGGGTTTCTCAGCAGGAGTGGTGTCAGTGCGATGACGGCGATTATCGCCAGCAGCCCCCATAGGCCTACGAAATACGTCATGATGAACAAGCCGCTGAAGATTGCGTAAAAGACATAATATAACAAGGTTGCCAGGGTATAGTTCTTGAGTTTTACATTGTGTCTACGCTTCAGGTAGGCTGCCCGGAAGGCTGGACCACTTTGAAGCGGGCCGAAGAAATTGATAATCGACGAATACATCACAAGCAGCAGGCTTTCCTTGCGGCCAAGCGTTATGTCGCATAGAGCCAGCGTGGCGCGTTGTATCCATGTCAGGGCTACTAAAAACAGACAATACAGCAGGAGCAAAGTCACGAGCGTCATAGGCGGCAGTTGACGCAGTTGCCCTATTGCCTCCGGATGATGGCTCAGGTAGTACGCGAAGGCAGCAGTCGTGACTATCAGGACGCTGGCCGCCAGGAGCGAACGGAGGAGTTTACGGGACATAAGCTTATTGTAGCGCACGGCGGCGGCTTTAAGGTAATTGTCAGCAAAAGCCGGTATAATGAAGCAAAACTGTATGCTACACAAATTTCATGACGCCATTTCACGCTTATTTCGGTCACCTCAGACATTTTATGTTGTCGTCGGTATTCTGGTACTGCAAAGCGTCTGGATCGCCCTGACCGCCCGCTATCCGCAGGCTTTCGATGAGAACTACCATTTTGGTCTGATTCAGCTCCATGCTCACCAGTTATTACCGTTCTTCACCCACCAACCCTCGGATAGTACTGTCTACGGGGCTCTGGCGCGTGACCCGTCATATCTGTATCATTATCTGCTGAGCTTTCCATATCTGGTGCTGACACACCTGACGGATAGTCAGACCGTGCAGGTAATAACCCTGCGCCTGTTTAACGTGGTTATTTTCGTGGCTGGTCTCTTCGTTTTTCGCAAGCTGCTCCGTGCCCTGCATGTTTCAACTGCACTCAGCAACGCCGTGCTGCTTTTCTTTGTCTTGCTGCCGCCGGTTCCGCTTCTGGCCGGACAGATTAACTATGACAATCTGATGTTTTATATGATCGGTCTGCTTTTCTTATTAACGGTGCGATATATCAAAGCTGTACAGGCGGACGGTGGTACTCGCATTCCGGTACTCCTGGCTCTCTCGATTACCCTGGTCGGTGCACTCGGCAGTATCATAAAATTCTCGTTTGCACCGATATTATTTATGACAATCGTGACGCTGGCATTCGTGACATGGCGGGCTATCAGAAAATCACGGATCATAGCTGGCAAGACTGGCAGACCGGCGGCGTACCAGCTCGTACTACCTTCAAACTTTCGGCTGTTCGTTATGACCGCTTTGACGCTGCTGGCTGTTGCCCTGAGCGTTGAGCGCTACGGTGTCAACCTCGTGCAATATCATAATCCGGTGCCGGAATGTGACGCCGTGCTGAGTGTCGATGAATGTCAGGATTATTCACCATGGGCCCGTGACTACTTATTTGCGGCGTCGTACCCTCGCCCGACGGCTCTCGGTATTGCAGTCTATCCGTGGGTTTGGGCTCATCGGACGGTCTATGAAACGATGTTTACCATTACGAGCTATTTTGAGCCGAATGGCACCGTTACATACAAGCCGGTACCACCGCTGACAATTGCCAATTACACGGCCTGGACAATCGTCTGTCTTGGTATTCTATTTGCCATCCGGAGTCGGAAAGAGATCTGGAGTAATCCTGGGCTGCGGGTACTTTTGGTTATCTCCGGATTTTACGTGGTGGTATTATTCATGCAGAATTTCGTGATGTACCTGCATACCGGTGAAGCGGTCGCCATCCATGGTCGTTACCTGATACCGATCTATCCTATCTTATTCATCCCGGCTGTAATCGGATTTAGACGCTGCTTTGCTGATTTCAAATTAGAACGCTTCATGGCAGTATTCCTTGTGTCGTGTCTGGTTTTGTTTCTCCAAGGTGGCGGTATCACTGGCTGGATCGTCAGTAGTGACTCGTCATGGTACTTCCAGCAAAGTCACCCGGCAGCTCAGGCAAATTGGCTCGCAAAAGATGTTTTGAGCAAGGTCGTGTATCACTAAATATTCATATTTACGTTATATTATGTTATAATAATAATCTGAAAGAGCATTATGAAGCTAGTCATACAAATCCCCTGCTACAACGAAGAAGAGACGCTGCCGATCGTGCTGAAAAGCATGCCCAAGAAGATACAAGGCATTGATGAAATTATCGTGCAGGTTATGGATGACGGTTCGACCGACCGGACTGTCGAAGTCGCACGGAGGTATGGGGTAACAGAATTTGTGTTGCACAGCCGGAACGTTGGCCTCGGTCGGCAGTTTCACGACGGCGTCAATAATGCACTGGCGCTCGGTGCTGACATCGTCGTTAATACTGACGCCGACAATCAGTACCCTCAGGGTCGTATCGGCGACCTGGTACAGCCGATTCTGCGCGGCGAGGCAGAAATTGTCATCGGTGATCGTCAGACACAGACAATCGCTCATTTTTCGGCATTTAAGAAGCTGTTACAGCGATTCGGCAGTTCGGTTGTTAATAAAGCAGCCGGCACCGACCTTCCTGATGCTGCCAGCGGCTTTCGGGCTTATTCTCGGGAATCGCTGATCCAGCTGAATACTATCACTCGCTTCAGCTACTGCATGGAGACGATTATTCAGGCTGGCACCAAGCGCCTGGCAATAACCAGTATCCCGGTGGTTACCAATCCGAAACTTCGCGAGTCGCGGCTATTCAAATCTACACCCGAGCATGTCTATAAGTCTGCCTCGGCTATTGTCCGGGCCTACATCATGTACCGCCCGTACATGGTATTCGGGACGCTCGGCTTCAGCCTGCTTGTGCTGGGCCTGGTTCCATTCATACGCTACCTGTTTTTGACATTTACCGACCATACTGGCCGCGGACACCTGCAGTCACTGACAATCGGCTCGATCCTGCTGACCGGTGCTTTCCTGTGTCTGGTACTCAATATTATCGCTGATCTCATCCGTATCAACCGTATTCTCATCGAAGATAATCTTGAACATACAAAGCGTATGCGTTTCTCAAAATAAGCACGTATACTAGCAGTATATGGCGCATCATACGGCTGAACTGCCGCATTCCTTCCCTGCCCGGCATGTAGTCGTTACGCTGCTTATATTCGTAGGCGTCACTGCCATATTTGGCATGCAGTTCAAGAGTTTATCGGCAAGCCTGGCTGCTGTCCAGCACGCCGATATGGCATCGGTAGCCGCCGCCTTAGGGCTGCTGGCCGGTAGTTATGTAGCTGCTGCGCTCAGTTACCTGTCTCTCGCCGGCAAGCGACTTAGCTTTGGGCCGACACTGGTGGTGCAGATTGCTTCCGGACTTGTAAATCGTATCATACCGGCTGGCCTGGGCAGTGTCGGTTTGTATGCAGCGTACTTACATAAACAAGGTTACAGTGCCGCTGCCGCATCGGCAGTCGTCGCTACCAATAATCTGGTCGGTATAATCGGCAATCTCCTGCTTATCGGCTTGGTGTTACTGATTTTCCCTGACTACCTCGGACATGTTCATGTGCCGCCTGTATCCATGTCTGTCTTGTATGGCTTCATGGTGGCTGTACTCGTATTGTTGCTATGTTATCCGCTGATAAGTCGTGCCAGGTCGGCCGACGGCTCAAGTACCTACCGCCGCGGTCTGCTATTTTTGCGTAGTGCAGTGCGCGCACTACGAAGTAGTTTCCGTCCCAACCGGGCAACTGCCGGCAGCCTGGCGACCAATATTGTGTTAACTTGTCTCACGGCCGCAGTACTATGCTTGTCTGTACTGGCCGTCGGTGGGACACTCAGCTGGCCGGCCGCTGTGATGGTACTGTCACTTGGAACGCTAGTCGGCGCTGCCGTACCGACTCCGGGCGGTATTGGTGGCGTAGAAGCTGGACTGCTGGCCGGCTTGCTGGCATTCGGTGCAGCGTCGTCGTACGCTCTGGCTGGAGTCTTGCTGTACCGCCTGCTGACATATTGGCTGCCGATCATCCCGGGCTCAATCGCGTTTCGTTTCGTTATGAGGCATTATGTGTAGAAATAATACGAAAACTGTACAATAGGAAGCACAAATAAGGAGTTACTCGATGTTCCAGGAATTTAAGAAATTCATATTACGCGGCAATGTCGTCGATCTGGCTGTGGCCGTCGTCATCGGTGCCGCATTTACTTCGGTTGTAACGGCTTTTGTAAGCGATTTCCTGACGCCGATGATTGCGTCCGTCCAGGGCTCGCATGATTTTGCTAAGTACGCCTTTCACATCAATGGCACTGCTTTCGCATACGGGCATTTCCTCAATGCACTGATCAGCTTCCTGCTGACGGCCTCAGTTGTCTTCTTCTTCGTAGTACAGCCACTGAACCATCTGACAGAAATTTCTAAACGCTCTCGCAAAACACCTGACCCGACGACCCATAAATGCCCGGAATGTTTATCTGAAATCCCTCAGAAAGCTACTCGTTGTATGTACTGCACCAGCCGCATTACTCCTCCGACGAAGGCGTCATAATCCACTCCTCTCAGCTGGGAGCCAGGCTGCCTAAAACAGTTTTCTGGGCCAATCTTTTTGAGCCCGCACCGCAGTAATGACCAGGGCATAAAATATGATTTGGGCTTGCAGGTATATCCAGAATATCATTCCGAGCGCGAAAGCGAATGACCCATACGTTCCCTGCAGTTTCGGCAGCTCATGCTGCATGATGTAACTGCCAAAATGCTGCACAATAAGCACGCCGATACCGGCAATAATTGCACCGGGGATCAGCCAATGCAACCGGATACGATCTGATGTTCCTAACCGGAATACTGCCAGAAACAACCCGAATGTGATCACGAGGTTGAGCGAGGTTATAAGCACCGTCCCGACAATACCGAGATGCAGGACCGTACCCAGTATATAACTCGAGACAGTCCCGATGATGATGCCGATACCGACGGAGGCCATCATGGCAAAACTACGGAGGTTGTCACCGACGAAACCTGGCCGGTGCTTTTTGTCGACATGCCAGACGTCGTTGAATGTTTCCTGGAGCTGGGCTGCCAGACCACGGGCACCATAAAACAGGACCAGCAGTTCTAGGACAAGTGCTAGCCCGCTGGTCCTGATAGTGTGAACGCTGTCATGTAGTTCACTGCCAAGTGCCGGAAAATATTGGAATACCTGGCTGGTAATCCGGCTCTGCAACTCAGGGCTGCCGTTGGCGACAAGTGCCAACAACGTAATGAAAACCAGTAGCAATGGAAACAGCGCCAGGAATGCATAATACGTGATCAGCGCTGCCTGCTTGCCGACCTTGTCGTCGCCGTAGCGCTTGACGACAGCAATAGGAAACGCCACGATCGTATGTTTCCGTTGAAAATTCTCTAAGTTATTTTTGACGGACGAGATACATTCCATGTACATACATAATACGGTGCTGCCGCAATCTGGCAAAGAACAATATCCGGCATCCTTGCCAGCATTGAACACAAATTGTGGGTAGTTGCCATCAAACTGCCAGCTCGCATGAGCTGGCAGTTTTGATTTGTAACAGTGATTCCACGTAGGCGTGAGCAGTATTATAAGAATTTTTACAGCACGATTTCAAAAGCAGACTACAGTTTACGTTATAAAGTGTATGAATGGCTTGAGGGCGGTTACCGACATGCAACATTTACAAAAACATTCTGCCATCCGTAAAATCTCCCGAAAGTCGGTCCTGACGATCAGCGTGATCGGCCTGGTGGTTGCAACAGTGGCAACAGGCAGTATTGCCGCCGCCCATAACCAATCCGACAATCCGGAAATTCCGCCAAAGAACGATACACAGTCGAACCAGACACCTGAATCTGCCTCGAATTCTGAGTCAGGTTCTACACCTGATGCCTCGCCAGATGTCACTGGCGGTGCATCTAATTCCAGCAAAAACGAGACGACCGTGACCGTGAACGGCCAGACTGTCCACACCGAAGGTGACGTTGCACTCGACAAGTCGTATACGACGGATGATGGTTCGAGCCACGTGTCGATCTCGATTCATAATAGTTCGCAGTCCGCGCAGGGTACAAGCCAGAACACGGAGCACGATATGAACTAATCTGCTCAGTCTTCGGTCGGTCGATGTTTGGCAATCAGCCTGTTGCCGAACATCGGGTGATCATCCGAGCACTAATAACCAATGTAAGTAACGCGAAGGAGATAATATGAAAAGAATCACAAGAATATCAGCAACTATAGCCTCGTCAGCTTGTTTGGTGGCCGGCTTTGCAGGCGTCGCAGGTGCTAGCCCAGCCTCTATCACCGGCAATGGCAACAGCTCGAGCAACACGGTATCACAGACAGACCGGACACGGACACATGTCAGTAACCACGCTTACGTCTCGGTCAGAAACAACAACCCACAAACTGCCCGATCGGGTCGGGTAACTGTCCATGACAATACGACAGGCGGCGATGCAACCAGCGGCGACGCGGCTAACACCTCAACGACATCGGGCACCGTTGCTGTTGACTATAGCAGTGCAACTGATGCTGCATTAACGGGCACGGGCGGTTCGGAATTAAGCAGCAGTACTGGTGACACGGCTACCATATCCGACAATGGCAATAGTTCTCTCAACAAGATCAAGCAGGAATCGACGACCAACACAACTGTCAATAATTCCAGCAAAGTCAAGGTTGAGAATAATAACAACCAGAAGGCAGTCACTGGCGACGTGAAGGTATCTGACAATACTACGGCCGGCTCAGCCACCAGCGGTAATGCTTCAAATGACAGTTCGACAACATTCGACGTCAGCGTAACGTACTAGTCGTACCTACGACGGGATAGTCGGTGGAAGAGTTGTGGGGGTATGGCCCTGGCTCTTCCACCGCAGCATATGTAATAGTTATCAACTTGCTCGGAGAACATGTATGAAAAGTATCAAGCCATTCGTCGCGCGAAGTCTTACAATCTGTTTGTCGCTGCTATTACTGCTTGGTTCGCCGGGTGCCGTGTTCGCTTCTGAGACGGCCAGTCCATCGGCCGCGCCTACATCCGAATCCCCTGCACCTGGGCAGTCTGATACGACAGTGCCCATAGCTGGAGTTACTCGTCCGACTGGCGCATCAGCCGCGACCTATCATTATAATCAGGCGAACGGTCTCTGGGAGAACGATTATTACACTTGGAATCCGGCAAACAAAGAGACCTTAGCCAAGACGGCACCAGAATATACTTACAATCCACAGACGGCTTTGTGGGATACGTCGATCTGGGAATATCAGACGGCAAGCAATCAATACATCTCGGTACTACATTCAGTCGCAACACCTCCCGCCGGATCCATAACACATGGTGGTCCGGTAGTCTCGTCAGCTCCGACGACGGCAAACTCTGCCTCAAATGCTGCAGTAGCTGTGCCCTCCGGCCAGTCCGCAACCAACCCTGTGAACAGTCCGACTACCGGACAAGGCTCTCAGACAGCCAACACGGCACCCGGTAATTCTGTTCCGGCAGGCTCAAATCTGGACCTGTCGAATGCAGCCGGCGTCTCTCTGGCTACGTCCGTCAATTCAGCTGCCTTGTCCGGTGATGCTTTGCTGCAAAGTAACATGCTGGCTGGTAATGCTACATCGGGGAATGCCGCGGCCTATGCGACAGTGCTAAACCTGCTGCAATCTTCCAGCTCGCTGGCTGGCAGCGGTCTGACAACCTTTACCAAGGATATACAGGGTGATGTGAATGGAGATCTGTTGATTGATCCGACTGCCTTGGCCCAACCTGCCAACATCGCTCCAACAACTCTGAATAATCTGACGCTCCACTCCAGTCTCGATGCCGGCATCCAGAACAACATCAATCTGTCTGCGACAAGCGGTAATGCCGGTGTCATAGATAATACGCATGCTGGCAATGCCGTCACGGGTGACGCCAATGCCGTCGCCAATGTTATAAACATGATAAATTCAATTGTGGCTGCGAATCAGTCGTTCCTGGGTGTTGTGAACATTTACGGTAACTTCAGCGGCGATATCCTAGTGCCGACCAGCTCATTGAACGCTTTGCTGGCAAGCAATACTGATACTGCCGATCCGACCATCACGAGCTCCACTGATAGTAATCAACAGATAACGAATAACATAGACCTGGCAGCTGCCAGCGGTAATGCCGTCCAGGACAACAACACCCATACGGGCAATGCCGTCACGGGGGATGCGCTGACCAAATTAACGATTTTCAATCTGACTGGCCGTAAAGTAACGGCCGCTAATTCCCTGCTGGTATTTGTCAATGTCTTGGGAACGTGGGTCGGTGTGATTATGGATGCCCCGGCCGGAGCGACGACAGCGGCACTGACTGGAGGCGCCACGCCTGCACCAGAGATGACTACCGCGCCGGAAGCTGTCGCGGCAACTCCGGCGTCCGGAGCGGCTACAACAGATCTACATCAAACAGATAAGGAAAGTATCATCAATAACATTACGGCCCATGCCACAACTGGCGATGCAACAGTTCAGAATAATTTCTCATCAGGTGATGCCGTGACCGGCTCGGCCCATGCCAGCGCGAACATATTTAATATGATAAATAGTCAGTTCAGCTTATCGAACTGGTTCGGCATTCTGTTCATCAATGTCTTCGGCGCATGGCATGGTAACTTTGGCACGGCCAAGCCTCCCGTTACACTAGCAGAAACATCAGCATCAACGGCTGGTATTACAACCGACTCAGTACAGGTCGCCAAAGTATTCCGCTTCGTTCCCTCGGGAGTTTCGGCGACTCCCCTGTCACGTACCACTACCGCAGGTCTTGGCGGCACAGACAGCTATGACCAGATGATCGATTCCGTCGGCCAGGTTCTGGCGGCACAGGACATCGTCCAAAAGGTTGCAGAACAAAAGAAGCCTCAAACTGCATTTGTCTCCAAGCAGCCCGGGTATTCGTTGTCCGCCCTACCGATAGTCCTTGGTATGACCGGGCTTGTAGCAGTCGGCATCGAACGCGTCAAATCGGCCCGCGGCAAGCTGTTTCGACGCTCACGCTAGCCGGTCACGCATCGTTGACTGGTTGCTGTACCTGACAATTGCTGTAACATAATTAGTCAATTTGGCAAAACAGGCGTATACTTAGGATAGAAATAAGCACTGGCTGCAGTGCCTGGTCTCCTAACTAATTCCCTATATTCCTATGAAGCACACAATCGGACAGACAAATAATGGAGTGACGCTCTACGTTGATCTCATTAATTCGCAGGCCGGTGTCCAGATAGCCCGCCAGCCGTATATGCTTGCGCTTCTCAAGGAATTGATTGGCCGTACGGTGATTACCGGCAAAGAATTACAGTTTGACCAGGATATGGGACGCCCTGTCGGCCATGAGTCAATCGTCGAGACAACAGAGGCCGATGCGATTATTTACGCTCAGAAACTGAAAGATGATGTGTATACGCGCTTTGTGAAGAATGCCAAACCGGATCAGACCCAGTTTGTCACCCTGATATTGCAAAAAGATGCTGATGACTCGTATGAGCTGATTGACACATGGATCGGCCGTTTAAGCCCGCCTCGGCCAGGCAGCAAATACGAGAATGCTGAAAGCAAAGTATACTGGGCTACTCACGCCTACGTTCTCGACGGTGAGCCAGTCCAGTCGAAGAGTATTACCAAAGTCTGTCCCTACTAGGGGTGCCCATCCGCCTTGACTGGTATCATTTAGTGGCCTTTATTTTTTTTATTGTCGCCGCTATGCTGGGTGTCGGAATTGTGTTTGCGTTGCTGCTCAAAATATTTCTTTATTGCATCGAGAGCGGAAGGCTGTGGCGTACTAGAGTCAGGATTCACGATATTGACGTTTGCCGCTAACATACCAACGAAGTTCGGACCGGTCGGAACCAGGACATAAATGCTCACGACAGGTTGATCGGGTGCGCCCTGCACCGGGTAGGTGCCCCACGTGACGGCTATCGACATAGTACCATTGTGATCGGCAGTGTCGATTCGCTCGACGCCGATAAGTGCAGTATCGGTGGCTGACGGAAAATTCGTAACACCACCATGGTCGACGGAATCCTGTATTGACTGCTGGATCGAGCGGTACAGGTCGCTGGTATTGGGAATCATTGCCAGGTTTAGCGGCGCAATACCCGCTAGAGGAAAGTTGTACTGCATATGGGTGAAGATTTGGTTGCTATTGCCAACAACGAGAAATGATACCTGGCGAGATTGGCCCTGCATTGACTGCAGCATCGAGGTATTCATTGATACTTGCTCTCCTAGCTCAGCAGCAACATCGGGATTACCATACAGCTGAACGGCGGCAGTCTGGGCTGCCCGAATGTCATAGCTGTTAATCATCTGAGATAGTGATTGTTTGGCAGTATTCACATCCCCCTCGAGCGAAGGGTTTTGTGAATGTAGCTCCTGCATCTTAGTATAGTCAATGCTGGTCGTCAGAGCCTCCATGGCTGCATCTTCCGGCTGCAGCGCCAGCTCAGGTGTCGGCGTCGGGGTAGCCTCTTCGGTTGGTGTCGGTGTCGGCGTCGGTGTAACCTCTTCGGTTGGCATAGGAGTCGGGGTCTCTATGATTGGAGGCGGTGGCACAACAGGCACATCTGTAGGCGACGGCGTTTCCTGAGGCGCTGGCTGTGAATGCTCAGGAGATGGGCTGACAGGTTCTGGGCTTGGAGATGCCGTTGCATGTCCTGGCTTCTTTGTGCTTCCCTTAGTACCACTTTTAGCGGCTTTCAAGCCTTTCAAGTCTTTGTTGTCGCCAGTTGTAATTAGTCCTGTGCTTGGCTCTGGCGAAGATGTTGTAACGATTATTCGCGCTGTAGAATCTGGCTCTGGTCCCTTCTCACGGGAATGGGCAACGCCTGCAGCAATTACGACCAGCGCCGCTGCCGTGACGGCGAGACTACCAATCAGTCGCCCATGCCCTCGGCGGGGTTCGACACCGTTATCACCTTCAAATCCGCCTATCAGCGTGCCATATGATCCACTAGGTGGTGGTGGCGGTGTGATATCTTGAGACGACGTCGGCGCCGCAGGTGCTATATTCGAACTAGCCGGGAGGGCTGGCCGTACAGGCCTGGTGTGAGCAGCCTGCGGCAGTTGCGTGGGTGCGGTTCCTGGAGCAAAATTGAGGAAAGAAGAAGACGTCGGTGCTGCGTGTTTAGGCTGAGCTGGTGGCGCCGCCGCTGGCGGCACGTATGTCCGCTGAGGTTCGCTGGCAAGTGTCTGTGGTTGTTCGCGTGGTGGTTTCGCTGCCGGGGGAGTTATTTTGGCCGTTTGCTGCGGGCCGGTCGTGTCATAGATGCCGCCCTTATTGCCTTGAAGAGCGTGTTCTAGCCCAGGTGGTAAATCCGTAACGATGACCGGGTCGATGATAGTCCCATCATTCTCGGCTATCGGTGGTTTCTCTTGGTTTCTTCTCAAGCCCATAGCCTTCACAACCTTTCACGCCAAGCGTGTGTTACTGCCTGATTATCATTGTATTATGACACGCATTAGAATACGTGTCTATAATCTTATTACAAGTATAATTTTTTGTCGATAGTCTAAGGTGTTAGCGGAAACAAGACTAGTGTACTTGAAACCGAATACTGGTGCTGGAACCGACTTCGCGGACCTTTATTTTTTCGAGATTCAAAGTGCCCATGTCTAAATTATCCAGGAAGCGAAGCCCACGTTTCAGTAAGATCGGCATTATATCTATCTGTAATTCGTCTACCAGGCCTGCGTTCAGCAGCTGATGGGCTGTGTCTGCCCCGCCCATCGATATAACATACCCATCGCCTGCACTTGCTTTTGCCTGCTCTACGGCACTTTCCACGCTATTCGTAACGAACGTAACTGTCAGCTTGTCGTTCTGGCCTTTTGGAGGCGCTGCGGGCGGGTTGTGAGTCAGGACGAAGATCGGAACCTGAAATTCATAGCCTGTTAAGTCGCCGCCGGCCATATCATAGGCATGCCGCCCCATAACAACAGCGCCGCATTCTTCAATTTCCTCGCGCATATATTCCGAATCTCTCAGCGAGTTGAGGTTGCTATATAATGACGTTGAATCGCCTGATGCATCGGCAATGAACCCATCGATCGATGTCGTCATGCCGAGACGTAGTTTTGCCATGATTGTTGGCACCGTTAGTACAAGTATAGCAAAAGCAGTGTATGTATAATAAGCGCTATGGGCAACGAAACGGAGACCAGAAAATTAGTGACGCGAGGCCTGCGCCTGGAGTATTTCACCTTGCTGTGGAATGTGCTGGGCATATGTATTACCGCGGTTGCCGCCTGGAAATCACACTCGATTGCAATTGCCGGTTTCGGACTTGATTCACTGATAGAGATCGGTGCCAGCACAGTGGTCATATGGGAGCTGACCAGTACGAATGACAAAGTTCGGCCAAAAGCTCTGCGGATAATCGGCGTCAGCTTCTTTGGCATCGCAGCCTATATATTTCTGCAGGTCTTGTATCTACTTATCAATCGGTCGCACCCCGATGTATCTGTACTGGGAATTGTCTGGACGGCCATAACGTTTCTGACGATGTTCGCGCTTGCGAAAGCAAAAGCCAGAACGGGAACTCAGTTGCATAACCCTGTACTGATCACCGAGGGTAAGGTCACGATGATCGACGCATATCTGGCAGCTTCCGTGATGGTCGGGTTGTTGCTCAATGCGACGCTTCACTGGTGGTGGGCCGACCTGGCATCTGCATTGATAATTGTATATTATGGCCTCAAAGAAGGCCGGGCAGCATTACTCGAAGCCAAGCATCACTCCTGATAGTTTTTCCCGGGCGACGGTACTGTGATACCGAAGTGTATGTAGTACGGCCAGCTCTGCTTGAAATAGCGGGTGCTTATCGTGGCAAATCAGAACGTAACTTCAGTAGTAGCGACCTGATGAGGTCGAGGTCATCATAGCTGTGATCGACGCCCGGTTGTTCGACGACCGTGTAATCTTCTAGTTTCATAGCCGCCAGGTAGTTCTGTAAATGCTCGGATGACGCTAATGGGTCATTTTTGTTTTGTAAAAAAGTTATCGGAACACCGCAGCTAGCCAGTAACCCTGGCAAGTCGATGTCTTCTTCGTTGGCAAGCTTTATTGGTAGACCAGCAAAGACGCAGGCTTTTGGTCGTATGGAGCCGTTTGCAATCGACATCAAGGTTGTAACAGAGCCTACCGACTTAGCGAACGCAATAAACTCGCCCAGATCTTTCGCCTCATCGGTAATACGAGGCAGCTCCAGTTCGAAATTGACAAACTCGCCCTGTCCTCCCCAGTGTAAGTAATCATGCACGACGACTTTACCATAGTCAGACTTCACAAAGTCTCCGACACTATGGACCCATTGCTGATTCCGTTGGCTATTGCCGCCGAGTAAAAGAATATTCATGCAGGTATCATAGCAAACAAGATTGCTTTGAACAGCTTAGTAGCTGCAACGTTATAGCTTAATCAGCCTCTTGAGCAGATCAAATTCGCGGTACGGCTGCTCGAATGTCGTAGATCCCATATGACCCTGGCCCGATGTTAGTATCAGGGGCGCACCAAGTCTCAAAGCCGACGCTCGTGCTTTCTGGTCAGTGCAGTCCCAGGGATCATTGTCAGAGTTAATCATGATGATCTCATCTGACGCTTCCTGTATCGATGCCCAGTCGTAGGTTGGCTCGAGCATCAGATTCGCCACATCGTTATCTTCAAACTTGTCGTAATAACCTGCAACAAGGATAACCTGCTTAATTTGAACCTTCATATATTGCATGAAACTGAGGAGCAACGGGCATGCCGAAGAATGACCAATCATGATAGTCTCTTCGTCAAACGGTGGCGCATTATTCTCGAGAAAATATATAGAGTCGTTTAACTCAGGCTTATGCGTGTTCGGTAGTGAAGGCCACCATACGGAATAGCCCTTGCTCTCTAGATAGGTCTTTGTATCATCAAACCAAAAATAGTCAGTGCCGCTTCCGCCAGTACCATGGAGTAAATATGCTGTCTTCATACACTAACTATACCAAGAACAAGAAGGCATCCTAAAATTTTTGTCAGGATACACGCGACTATCCTGGTTCGTGTACTTCGCAACTACAATGCAACTAACCGGACTTGCCAACGTATAATTCAAATTCTTTAATAAAGGCAGCTGTATCAGCGAATAAAAAGCTATGAATCCCTAATGCTTCAGCTGCATCGACATTGACTTGCCTATCGTCTATGAATACAGCTTCTGGTGACGATATGTTCATTTTTGCTAAAACCGTTTCATAAATTCTCAGATCTGGTTTTACTATACCTACATCACCGGACAGTACTATTTCATCAAAAAGATCTCGTAGGCCGTGATCCTCGATGACTCGTAAAGTCCACTCATGCGTACCGTTGGACAAACATGCCGTTCGATAGCCCTTGTTCCTCAAGTTTTTAGTATACTCAACTAGAGATTCATTAATGACTGTTTCCGCTTCGACTCCTGAGATGAGCTGCTCCACTGGAATGTTTGTAAGTTCTGAAACTTGTGTGTTAAAGGCATTTCTACTTAATGTTCCGTAGTCACTCATCTTGCAAATTGCATGAAACGCAGCAAGTTTATCATCGTAGTCTGGTACTGATTTTTTGAACCATTCAAGTGTGATATCTGGACAAAATACTCCGAAGAAATCAAAGATAACTACTTTATTCATAGTGCAAGTATAACAAACAAAAAGGACTTACGAATGAGTCCTTTAAACAATATGGCGACTGCTAGTTGACGTACTTTGGATCTATTCAATGGTCGCATTAATATAATCCAGGGCGCAGGATTGAAGTACCGGCCAGGCGTCTTGTAGGCCTACGAACTCATTGAGTGACATCAACATATACTCAAGTCCTTCATTACCGAATTTTATATGAGGCTCAACATCAGAGGGTAATTTAGCTACAGGAAAATATAAAAATTTGCCTTTTTCTAAGATGCTTTCATATTTCCGAACGTACATAATATCTTCACGATTGATTACTAATCCAAACTCTTCCATTACTTCGCGCCTGAATGTTTCAAACGGAGTTTCTTTTGGCTCGGGGCCACCGCCCGGCAAATCGATGTACAGAGGATAAACCTTCGTATTATTGTCGCGTCGATAAACTAAAATTTTCTTGCCAATAAATACTAAGCCTTTAGAGCCATTAGAGTTTGGATCGTAAGTATAAAATTCTTCCATGTGTTAATCATAACAAACAAAAAAGACTCCTCTAAAAGAAGTATTTCATCAAAATGCTTATGGTTACCCTTAGTTGATATACTTCGAAACTTTAATGCAGATGCATCGATGCTACATTGAATTTTTCAGGTAATTCTAACTTCTTTAAATTTTGGATGCTGATCCAATTGAATTCTGTATGTTCGTCACTAATCATTATGACTTCGTCTTCATATTTTGAAACGTAAAAAAATGTAAGGATGTATGCAGGTGAGAGCTCGGTAGATATATACACGATTGAGGCCGACGTGCAGTTAATTGCCGTCTCTTCTTTGATCTCACGCAGAATCGCAGTATTCGGGTTTTCCTCTTCTTCAATCATGCCTCCTGGTAGATCCCATTTTCCAGGCCTAACTCGGGCATCGACGGCACGCTTTAGAACTAATATTTTGCCGTCACTGTTTGTAATAAAGCATTTTGTAACAAGATATACGTTATTCATAGTGTAACTATAGCAAACAAAAGGACTCGTCATGGTGGAGTCCTTTAAGCATAAGTAATATGGCTACTCCTAGTTGACGTACTTCGCAACTTTCAACAAAACAAAACGTGCGCCTAATGAGCCGTGCGCTGTTCTAGTTTCGTGATGCGAAGGTCGTGTGCGCTCATTTGTTCGTCAACGCTATCGTTGGTTACACTGAGACTTTCAGCTATTGAATCCAGTATCTCATCGAATCGAGAATCTACGTGAGTTTGTAGTACTGAAAAGGCGCCCTTTAGTGTTGAGAAGTCGCTCTGCAGCACAGCTAGGTCGCTCTTTGTTGCCATCTCGGTAGTGGCCTGAGATATTGTAACTGCGAAATATTGCTTTAAGTCTTCAATTTGGTCGTCGTTCATACCGATATTATAGCAAAAATAAGGGGCTTATATACGAGAAATAGTTGTAAAATATCCGTGGCTACCCCTGGTTGTCGTACTTCGCAACTCTTATCAACCGACGACTAGCCTTTTCGATTCATGACCCATTTCTTTTTTAATAAAGATATCGTTAAGGTTGAATACAAAAAACCAATCACTGGCACAAGAGCGTTAATCCAAGGATCGATATGAACAACAAATCGTAAATAGGAAGCAACGACTATATACGTTAAGAGCATAATGCTCAGTCTTCTTGTCCAGCTCGTTTCCCAGGCTTTATCGCCCTCGACTTTGGTGTTACGTGCCTCAAGCTTTTCTATTCGTTGGTGTAATGTGAGATTAGGCATGGTGAAATAATAGTAAAACAAACTGTGATATTAATAAAGTGTATATGTTTGGTTACCCCTAGTTGACGTACTTCGCAACTTTTACAAGCTAGAACAATATGTAATTACTGTAAATAAGTGACAGTCAGCATGGCCGTAAAGAACGCGCCGTAATACCCTGCTTGTAAAAATAGTAGGTAACGGAGCTTTTGCTTGTCCGCAATAAGTAGTTGATATGTGACGATTGATGCCATGACTACTAGACATGCTACGGATATAAGTTTACTGCCTGTTGTACCTATCGGTGCGATGATAATGAGAAAAAGCATAGGAATGAGTAGTAGCGCGGAGCAAGCTGTCAAGATGCCATGCCATTTAGAACGCCACCCTCCGATTTCAGGAATCAAAGTTACAGCATGTTGTAAAACCATTGATGTGACTGCGAGGACTATAAACCATTTCGATAGGTGTAATGCCGGTACTAACCAAGTTATAAAGAATACGAGTAACGTAGGTAGAGCCAACAAAAATAAGACGATATAGTAAATAATTGTCTTTTTTTGGGCAGCCGCATGTCGGCTGAATGTTGCGTGTATACCCTGTGGCCAACGCAGGGCCAGAATTGTTAGTCCAAAAACCAAAATTAAAACCGCTACTGCGCCCAGTGGCTTATTTGCGGCGATTACTTCCATAGCTTAACTATAACAAACAAAAAAGACTTCCGAGGAAGTCTTTTAAGCATAAGCTGTATGGCTACCCCTAGTTGACGTACTTCGAACTTTTCCAGTCCAAGCCAGTGCTTAATTGTGTGACTTAATGAGTAACGTGCCTGCAATAATTAGGAGTATGCTTGTTGCGAAGAGTAGAAAAAATCTTGTCTTCATTAAGTTATTACTCTCGCCTTTGCTTTTTATCATTAAATCGAGTATAAGAACAAAGAAAGTAATTAGGCCTCCAGTGATTAATACAATCCCTATTACGATGTCCGGGTCTCGTTCATCTTTAAATATTTGAACCTGGAGTGATAAAAATGTGAATAATGCAGCGAATAATGCTAAAGTTTCAACTACCCTATTTTTGCTTTCATCAATTTGTTTTGTAACCTCTTTTAACTGATCGTTGACCGTTTTACGAACTGACCGAAGCTCTGCTTCAGTGCTTGCGACTATCGAATCAAACCTTTTGTTTGCTGCATTAATTTTGTCATTCAACTCCTTATCGATAGCTTCGGTGTCGTAAGTTATCTTTTCAGAGCCGTGTTCTTCCTCGTCTTCACCGAATGTGCCGCCGATTCTTAGAAATTTATTATCATCCCTATCCTTCATATCCGATTCTTTCGAGAACTGTCAAATCGACATGTGCTTGAGCGACATCTTGAAGATACCGACCTATCTCTTTTTCATCAGGGTCTTCAGTGCTTATATAGGCAGAGTATATATTGATAAGTTTTGACAAATCATCAAGTCGTCCATGCTCCTCGAAAACTTTATGCATACGTGTCGTATGCTCGTTAGATAGATTCATTGAAATGTTAGAAAATCCGACATCATCGCCGAAATCTAGAGCAATCTGAAAAGCATCCAATTCTGACTGGTGTTTGCTGGCTATTGTTTCGTTGATTACATAATTTCTATCTTTTCGAGTTGTCGAATAAAACAAATGACGAGAACGACTAACTTCGATATTAAATCCTTGAAACTTTAAGAGATTATTTGCTTCCTTTAGCAACTTGGCTACCTGCTGAAAGTCATCGATTAGTACTTTACGCAGTTGCATGTTTTTGAACGAGACGATTAAGCCGTCTTGCGTTAGTAATAAGCTAAGAGTGTTGTCTGCACTTGTTAGTCTGGCTCGTTTACTACCTACATTTTTAATGCCATCGAATGCTTTCAATGCAATAAGCTTTTCAAATGCATCTGCAATCTGATCTTTGCTCCTTTCAGCTTTGTACTTAAAGCCGATTTCGAATTGGAACGTCTTGAAATTCTTTTTATCCATGGTAGTAGTTTATCATTCATATGATATTCTGGCATTTTGTAACAGAAATAAGAATTGGCAGACCCTAGTTGACGTACTTCGAATTTTTACCAAGACGCAATCACAACTATGTGTAGTACAATTTCACCATGCTTAGTATACAAAATCATGGATCATTTTTAAATTTAGCTAATGATTCCAAGGGTAGTGACTTCAGTATTTCGGTCGAGCCCGTAATCAGAGAACAAGAAACTCATTTAGGATTTACAAATTCTAAAGGTCTTCACAAAATGGTAAATATAAAAACTGTATCTTTCAAGAGCCGTCATGCAAGTTATGCGAATAAATCTTTCGAAGTATATGAGGAAGTAACTCTTGAAATCGATATACGCGAATTGATTGAGGGTGGCGGAACAAAATCCACACAAAAATATACGATCAGACTTAGTCGTGACGAAGCACACGAGGTTACCGGCGCCGAGGTTTAGTAGTTATGAATAATGACGAACGCATCTTTAATAAAGGGGCATTTCTTAATAAATACAGATGGTTTGGCCAGTCTTTTAATAAATTTCCCCGTTTACTATTATTCGTTGTCAAACTTTCACTTGTCATCGTTATATTATTTATAATAAATAAATATTTTTTCGACGAAAAAAGTGTTAATCATCAGTTGATCATACAATACCTTAGCACACTAAAATGGGAACTCTTGATACTAACCATTTTTGTACTTTTAAAGCCAAAATTACCAGAATTAATAGATAGAATTCGTACTCTGAACAAAGACGGGTTTACGTTTGACCCAAAGACCCAACAGGAGAATGTAGACTCTACAAGCTTGCCTAGCACTGCGAACCAAACGGATAGCTCGAAGTTAGATCTCGAAACGTCTGAAGGAAGGGCAAAAGCTTCAGAAGAGGTTCCCATTAAATATGAACTTGAGAAAGTATACCGTATCATTTTTGGCACTCAAATCAGTGCTATCTTTAGGCTTCATAACTTTCCTGACGGTCTAACTCAAAATGATTTGTCTGATTTGTACGCCCGGCATGCGGAAAAAACTCCGCATCCATTCCCAGACTTTTATTCGTGGATACAGTATCTGGTCGGTAGCTCGTTGATTAATTACGATCCGAGCACCGCAATCTATCGAGCAACAAACGTAGGATTGTTGTTCTTGGAATATTTAAATGCCGAAAACTTATTGTTTCCCGTCACAAAAAATTTCTAGCAGTTAGGTTCGTAGTAGAATGTACAGTATGCCGTATCTGTCAGCTATTGACTTTCCAAAATTCTGAGGCTATGCTGAACCCAAGTTCTAACAAGAACTCAAACACAAAAAGAAATTAAGAAGTAAGTCGCGCCTTCCCGGCGTTTTTTTATTTCAGAGAAATATATTAGTGGCTAATGCCGTCCAGAAATGGGCGGCTTTTTTTATGCCAAAAATCCGAAGGAGTACAATATCATGTCACAAATTCAAACACAATTGGAATTGAACTTCGACATAAATACACGCTCGCAGGGTGCTAAGCGCCGTGCGCTGCACCCGCGCGTAGTTAACAAACAAGGCGGGGGGTGTTACTTGATAACACCCCCATATTCAAGGTAGTTACATGAGTCAGCCAGCAATATTAACTGATGAACCGCGTAGCGAATTAATACATTCCTATATAAAAATATATCCCAATAAAGAAAAATTAATAATATACAAAACTCCCTATGCCCTGCCCGATGGAACGGGAGAGATACAAGCCAAAAAGCCAAATGCTCTACATCTACGCAATCTATTGACTGATGACCAAAAAGCGGATGAACAATTAGACCGTCACTTACAACGTGCGAAAACTATTATCTCTGATCTAGTGGATTGTAATCCATTTGATATGTTTGTTACCTTCACATCGAACTGTAAGAAGTGTAAACAAAACTGCAAAAATGACCCCGCCGTAACGGGCAAGAAATCTGGTTGCGTATGCGATAAAACGACCTGTAAACGCTACGATGTCGATTATCAACGTCGTAACATGTTTGACTGGCTGAATCACGCTAAAAAAGTGCATGGTCACTTCACTCATCTCATGGTCATGGAATACCACAAAGACGGCGCGATACATTTCCATGCATTGTTCTATGGCTATAAAGGCAGACTCAAAGAATTCAAGCTTGATAAAAAAGACGGCAAAATGATTTACAACCTTGTAGAACATAGACGAGGAAACACAACAGCAAAACTGATTCCCCTCGATGATAAACCACTCGTAGCTAGTTACATAAAGAAGTACATCACTAAAGACATGCCAATCTTTAATGGCCGGAAACGATATGTGTGTTCTACTGGCTTACTACGACCAATCATCAAGCACAATTATGAAAATATCAGCGCCTTTTTACTCAATCCTGAAGTTACTCTCTGGAGTCCTCGAACCGAACCGTATAAAAACAAACGAACTAAAAGAATCGAATATCCCAAAGCGACTAATGTCGAAACTATTGCAACTATAGAACTTGATAACACCGAGAGATACGCTTTTGAGCTTTCTTCTCTGCAAAGCCAAGAACCGCCCCGGCTACGTCATATCGCCCGGATGGCATTGCGGGCTCGCGCTCACTTAAACCGAATGTCCTCTGGCGCGCGGCTTGGCAGTCTCGGAGAAGACTGCCAACGTGTGCCGCTGTCTGGAGCTCGAGCCTAGCATGGCTTTGTCTTCCACCGACTTAGAAGCGTGGAAGGCTTACTTTAAGTTACTCCGAGAACTCCGGCGTAAACAGAGTGAAAGAGACAAACAATGAGCTATACTAACAGTAGTAAATGCAGAAAGTGTTGGGAGACATGAAAGCATATCTTATAGCTAGAGTTTCAACCGCTGACCAAGTTGATGCATTGCCTGCGCAGAAATATAAATTAACAGATTACGCGGCTCGTCATTTCTCTGAGTTTGAATTGATTGAATTCCATGAAAGTGCATATAAGGGTACTCGCGACAAGTTCCGTGAAGTATTGACCAAATTAAAAACAGCAACCGAACCTGTAGCGGTTGTATTTGATAAGGTTGACCGCTTAACTCGTGATTCTGGAGATGAAGAAGTACGACAACTCATCAGATTGTGTGATGTAGGAGTTATTGAATTGCACTTCCCTTCGGATGGCCTAACTATAACTGAAAACTCGCCTGCGACTGATAAAATGCGACTCAATCTTAACGGCGCATTGGCTCAATACTATTCAGATGCCATAAGCGATAATGTGAAACGCCGAAACGAACAACTCCGCCGTGATGGATACTGGACGGGTAAAGCACCGTTCGGCTACATCAATACAGTTTTTCCGGACAAAAAGAAATGGATAGAGCCTGAACCGTTAAAGTCAAAAGCGGTCACAGCAGCTTATGATCTATACGGCTCTGGTAGTTACTCACTTAAGACACTCCGGCACAAAATTATTGAGATGTTTAATTATGATTTATCGGCTGGCCAGTGGGATAAAATCCTAAAGAATCCATTCTATAAGGGCTCGATGTCAGTGAAGGATAAAATCTATCCGCATAACTACATACCATTAATTACCGAAGCACAATACGCTAAAGCAAAATCAGTACGCGAGGGCTATGCAATTAACCCGAAACGCTGGGCAGGAATCCCATACCCATATCGTGGCCTTATAAGCTGTGCTGAATGTGGAAGCCGCATAACCTTTGAAAAGAATAAGCAAAAATACATCTATGGTCACTGTACGCAGTTTAAGGGAAAACATGGAGCACGGTATGTACTCCAAGACGACTTAACCGAACAGCTAGAATCTGTATTTCAACAAATCCAACTACCTGAAGACGCATATTTAGAGGTTACCGAAGCATTGCAAAAAGACGATGCAGAAACGCGTAAACAAAATAACGATAGCTTAACGGCTATACAAGCTGAAATCAGTCGCTATGAGTCGATGAACGAGCGCAATTATAACGCCTATTTGAACGGTACGATTAGCGAGGATTTTTATAACAAAAAGCATGCTGAAATAGCCGAAACAAAAAAGAAATTAGAGAACCGTAGAGAAAATATCGAACTTATGTCGAAGAATGATTTTAGCAGTATATCTTCCCTGTTAGAACTTTCGCGAGATGCACCGGACTTATTCAAAAATGCCGAAATTGAGGACAAACGAGTTTTGCTCAATACGGTACTTTCGAACTTAGAGTTAAATGACGATTTACTTCGGTGGAAACTAAAAGAACCATACGATTGTATGGCTCTTTGTAACAAAAATCGGAATTGGCTAGGGCGGAGGGATTCGAACCCCCGAATGCCAGTACCAAAAACTGGTGCCTTACCACTTGGCGACGCCCTAATGTAGCGAGCCGTTTTCCGGCGGCTACGGATAGGGATTATACTGAAAAACGTCGAAATATACTAGATGTAGGCCCTGCTGAACTAGTTATAGTCGGGTGCGACACCAAGGCTGAAGAACTCTTCAAGTGTGCTGAAGCTCGCCGTATGCATCTCGTTAGCTAAGTCCTTGCCGACGTAGCGGAAATGCCAGGCCTCGGCGCGGTAACCGGTGATGGGAGTTTTATCAGATGTATAGCGCAGGATATACCCGTACTCATAAGCGTGGGCGGCTGTCCATTTGCCTTCGGCTGTCGTCCCGAAGCAGTCCTCGATACTACAGCCGCCACCGGCGATGTCGACGGATAGTCCGGTCTGATGCTCACTGAAGCCAGGACGGGCGCTCTCGCTGTCGGCAGTTGCCTTGCCATATTCGGTGACCTCTTTGTTATAGACACTTACCTGGGTGGTGTAGGAGCGGTAGGCGCTGGCAGCACTCAGGCTGTAGCCGGCTTTCTTAACCCCGGCAAACATGTTTGATAATGCTGTCGCAGCTTCAGTGCGCATCTGTTGCCCATTGCCAACAGATACCAGGTCGGTCGGCGCGTAGTTTAGCGGGCTCAGAGGCCGATGTTTATTGACGACTACCCAGATGCTGGCCGGGTCAGTCAGGGAATACTGTGTCTTGTTGAAATCAGTATGTGTCGGCGATGTATCTGGCTGGGTTGCAGCTGCCCGGGACGAGGATTTTTTGCTGCTGGCAGCCTGGCCAGGAACCGGTTGGTGCCTTTGGTATATTACAAATCCGCCTACTGCCAGCAGTGCGACCAGGCATAGTGTTATCAGGATTGAGCGTCGGTTCATTACCATCTAGTATAACTCACCGATTGCTGGATAAGCGTTGTCCGCGCCGTCGAAATACGGTACAGTCTAACTCAAGCGATCATGACAAAAGAAACTCGTAACCCTGCGGACTATATTGTGCCTTTATCCATTGGTGGTCTGGAAGGCCGGATGCTGCACATCCCCGCGTCGCCGCCTGCTCCTGACAAGGCAGCTGCTGGTGCTCCCGAAAATGTAGCCGACGATGCCGCCAAAGAACCGAGGACCAATTCAAAGACGGACCAGGAGACGCTTTTCGTATACGGCCACCATTCGACACTGGAACGGTGGTGGGGACTGATGGAGGTATTCAGTGAATTCGGCGCTGTCACTATGCCTGACCTGCCAGGCTTCGGCGGTATGGACAGCTTTTATAAAGTCGGCCAGAAACCATCGATCGACGCCATGGCGGATTATCTGGCAGCGTTCATAAAGTGGCGCTACAAGCGGCGAAAAGTGGCCATCGTCGGCATGAGCTTCGGTTTTGTTGTCGTTACCCGGATGCTGCAGCGCTATCCTGAGCTCATCAAAAAAATTACAATCCTGGTCAGTCTAGCTGGTTTTGCGCATTATGACGACTTTATTATCCCGAAGCGCCAATATAACCTCTACCTAACGGCGGCGAAAATATTTCAGCATCGCATCCCGGCCTTTTTGTTCAAGAACGTCGGTCTGAATCCTCTCATACTACGGTTTGTCTACGGTCATTCCAATAATGCCAAATTCAAAGACACGGCGCCCGAACGGTTCAAGGAGCAGGTTGACGTCGAAGTCCACCTCTGGCGTGTCAACGATGTACGCACGGCTATGTATACCTCTGCCGAATTTTTTCGCCTTGATAACTGCAAACAGCAGATTGACATGCCGGTATATCATATCGGTGTCGTCGGTGATCATTATTTCGATAACAACATGGTTGAGCAGCATTACCGGATTATCTTCAATGATTTCCAGCTGCTTGACATATTGGACCTGGCAAATCACGCGCCGAGCGTCGTGGCGACGGCTGACGAGGCC
Source organism: Candidatus Saccharibacteria bacterium UBA5148 (assembly GCA_002413835.1). Lineage (GTDB taxonomy): Bacteria > Patescibacteriota > Saccharimonadia > Saccharimonadales > UBA4665 > UBA4665. The sequence goes on from DHXU01000003.1 coordinate 227,074, forward strand.
AGTGCTTTTGTACCAGAGAAATTGAGGCAACTGCTGACCAATAATGGCCCTATGGTATAATTGTTGCAATGAAGATCGGTCTTGTCTGTCCGTATAACATCGCGAAAGGCGGCGGTGTCCAAGAAATAGTCCGCGCCATGCAAAAGGAACTTGCCAGCCGTGGGCATGTCGCAAAGATTCTGACTCCTGAGCCGCGCGAGATGGCTGATTCACACCGAACCAGCGGTATAATCTTCGTCGGTTCGGCAGCTGACTTTAATTCCCCGCTGCATACCACTTCGCAGTTATCCGGCACGTCCGACACCTCCGGTATTGAACAGATGCTGGAACGCGAGCAGTTCGATATCCTGCATTTCCATGAACCATGGGTACCGATGCTCAGCCGCCAGATCCTCAGCCGTTCCCAGAGCGTCAACATAGCTACCTTCCATGCCAAACTACCTGAGACTATCATGAGCCGGACAGTCGTCAGTATGGTGACTCCATACACCAAAGCTGTACTTCGTAATCTCGATGAACTGACGGCTGTATCTGAAGCGGCCGCAGAATATGTCTGCTCGCTGACGGATGCCCCGGTGACTATCATCCCGAATGGCATTGACCTGTCGATGTACAAAACGTCCAGAGACACGTCGAAAGCAAAGACCGATGCATCTGAAGGATTGAAGACGATTCTGTTCATCGGCCGGCTGGAACGCCGCAAGGGTGTCAAATGTCTGCTTGAAGCCTACGGTTTGTTAACAGAGAAAGCATCTGACCTGCAGCTTCTGATCGCCGGTGACGGCCCGGACCGCAAGAAGTTGGAGGATCAGGTCCGCGACATGGAACTGCCAAATGTGAAGTTTCTGGGATATGTCAGCGAAGCGGAAAAAGTCCAACTGTTGGCTACAGCCGACCTCTTCTGTGCGCCGGCCTTGTACGGTGAGAGTTTCGGTATCGTCCTGCTGGAGGCCATGGCATCCGGGCTGGTTACTGTAGCTGGCAACAACCCAGGCTACGCCTCAGTCATGCAGGAGCTTGGTTCATTGTCACTTGTGAATCCCAAAGACCACGTCGAATTTGCCCGCCGCATGGATGTGCTGCTTTATGATGATGACCTGCGGCGCTTGTGGCGTAAATGGGCAAAGGATTATGTCAAACAGTTCAGCTATACCAATATCGTTGACCAATATGTCGAAGTCTACGAAACTGCCCACAAAAAGCATGCTGTCATCAGCGAAATGGCGTAGGCGCTTGTCATGAAAATTGGCTTCGTACTGGACGATACGCTTGATACTACGGACGGTGTCCAACAATATGTCCTGACGCTGGGCAGTTGGCTGTCGGCTACCGGACATGATGTCCACTACCTCGTCGGGCATACTGTCAGACAGGACATCACTGCAGTCCACAGTCTGAGCCGGAATGTGCAGGTCCGGTTTAACGGAAATCGGATGTCGATACCATTGCCGGCCAGCCGTACCGAGATAGCTGAGCTGCTAGCACGCGAGCAGTTCGACATACTGCACATCCAGACGCCGTATAGTCCATGGCTCGGGCATCGGGTAATCATGGCTGCACCGGCTTCAACGGCGATTGTCGGCACTTTCCATATCGCGCCGCATTCCGGCATAGTCCTCCACGCTACCCGTGCTCTGGCCCGGCTCACCAGGCGGTCTCTAGGCAGAATTACAAACATGGTCAGTGTCAGCTCGGCTGCTGCCGACTTTGCCCGTAAGACGTATAAGATTGAAACAGCCGTGTTGCCCAATGTCGTCCAGGAGCAGCGCTTTGCGAACGCCAAGCCATTCCAGAAATACGCTGGCACACCGACAATCGTATTTTTGGGGCGTCTAGTGCCGCGAAAAGGCTGCCAACTTCTGCTCGATGCTGTGAACCATATGAAAGCACAAAATCCTTCCCTCCACCTGCGGGTGCTGATATGCGGGCGCGGCCCGCTCGAACCTGATTTGAAGGCTTTTACGTTGAGTCATGGCCTGGACGATATCGTCGAATTCACTGGCTACGTCAGCGAAGACGATAAGCCGCGCTACCTCAAATCGGCTCACCTGGCGGTCTTTCCGAGCAGTGGCGGCGAGAGTTTCGGCATCGTCCTGCTGGAAGCGATGGCAGCCGGACGTCCCGTGGTACTGGCGGCCGATAATCCTGGCTATGCCACTGTGCTGGCGCCATACCCTGATACTTTGTTCCCGGTCGGTGACGCTGTGAGTTTAGCCGGCAAAATTGACACGTTTCTCAATGACGCTACTGAACGTACCCGCGCCCTGAGTTGGCAGGCGGCCTATGTACCGCAGTATGACGTGGCAGTCGTCGGCACAAGATTGCTCGCCGTATACCGTGATGCTGTCCAAAAGCAGACTAGTCGAGGTGATAGTTCCGTGAGACAATAGACCTATGTTTAAACTATTTAAAAAAGATACCGATCTCCAGGAACCGCTGGAAGTTACTATCAGCACCCGCACCGTATTACGGGTGGTTACCTTGGTCTTCCTGGCCATAATTTTCATTGCCATACTCAAGCAAGCTTCGGCATCGCTGCTGTATATCTTCACAGCCTTTTTCCTGACGCTAGCCTTGAACAGCCCGGTCCAATCCATCGCTCACCGCCTGCCCGGCAGATTGCGCGGTAAACGCTCAGTTGCAACAGCGGTGTCGTTTATTGTCGTCGTTTTATTATTCGCCGGCTTTATGGCAAGTATCGTTCCGCCACTCGTCAAACAGACACAAAGCTTTATCAATTCCGTGCCTTTGCTCGTGTCTGATGCTCATGACCAGAATACACCCCTCGGCAGCCTAATACGCCGCTACAACCTCGAGGGATCTTTGAACAATGCAACCAGTGATCTGACGGACAAGGCTCGTAATGTCAGCGGATCGGCTATCAAGACAGTCGGCAAGGTCAGTACTAGCATATTTGCAATCCTGACCATCCTGGTACTGACATTCATGATGCTGATCGAGGGACCCCGAACTTTGGCCTTCTTCCAGGAACTCATTCCGAAGCATAAACGCAAGGATGCGGCGCGGCTGGGTACTGATATGTACCGCGTTGTCAGAGGTTTTGTGAACGGTCAGGTTACCCTGGCAGCACTGGCGTCGCTGCTGATAGTACCGATGTTATTCATCCTGCACATTCCATATCCGATCGCCTTGATGGTGCTGATCTTTATCTGTGGACTGATACCGATGGTTGGCCACACTATCGGCGCGATTATCGTCACACTGGTTGCTTTGACTGTTTCGCCGCTGACGGCAGTCATTATCCTTGGATATTATATCCTCTACCAGCAGATTGAAAATTACATCGTCCAACCCCGTATCCAGGCTAACTCTACCAATATGTCGCCGCTTCTGGTGTTCATCTCGGTGGTTGTCGGTATACGGTTCGGGGGTCTGGTCGGCGGACTGTTCGCCATTCCGGTGGCAGGCTGTATTCGGATACTAGTACTAGATTACCTGATCAATCACGAATATATCTCTGATGCAACTGCTCCTGTTGTCGAAGAAACAGCCAAAGAAGCTAAAGTTTTCAAAGCTTCCAAGTAAATAGAGACTAAATAGAGACTAATTAAAGACTAATTAGAGACTAGCTATTGCCTGAACCAGATCGCCCTGTGCGCCGTATCGCGTAGTCCAATACCCTGCTCGTTCAGTGCAGCGCGTAAACTATCTGATTGAGCCCAGTCTTTGTTGCTACGGGCTTGTTCCCGGTCTTGTATCAACTGTTTCTGCTCCGCCGATGTATCTGGTTCTGCCATCAGACTGAGTCCGAGCGCGTCATCGATGGTGGTCAGCATGGCCACGAATGCTTCCAGATCTGCTGCTCCGACCAGGTTGTTCGTGATATCTGTTTCAACACTACTGAGGTAGGCTAACGCCGCCGGTGTGTTCAGATCTTCACTAAGGATTTCGGTCAGGCGCGGCTTGACGTCGGTATAAGCGAATCGTGGAGCATCACCGGGCTGATCTATGACCTGCCAGCGCAGAGCTGCCATGGCATGTAAACTCTTCAGTCGGTTATGGGCTGCCGTCAGACTGTCCAGGCTGAACTGACTTTGGCTGCGGTAGTGTGATTCAAGCACATGCAGGCGGACTGCCTCGGCCGGGATGCCGCTGGCAATGACATCTTGGAGTCGTATACCATTACCCAGGCTCTTGGAAATCTTTTCACCGTTTACCATGACATGATTGCTGTGCATCCAGTGATTGGCAAATCGTTTGCCGGTAGCGGCTTCGCTCTGCGCAATCTCGTTGGTGTGGTGTACCGGAATGTGGTCGATGCCACCGGTATGGATATCAAGTGTTTCGCCGAGGTATTTCATGCTCATGGCTGAACATTCGATATGCCAGCCTGGGAAGCCTGTTCCCTTGCCATCCGGGCCGCCGAAGGGGCTCTCCCATTCCATATCGCGCCGTTTTTCGCCTGCCGCATCAGTGGCCGGCGGGCTGAATTTCCAGACTGCAAAATCCGTCGGATTACGCTTCTCGCTATTGAACTCTACCCGTGCACCGGCTTGCTGGCCTTCCAGATCGAGTCGAGCAAACGCGGCGTAACCTTCGAATTTGCTGGTGTCGTAGTAGACACCGTCACTAATGGTGTAGGTATAACCCTTAGCTTCCAGCTGCTTGATCAGATTAATCTGTTCCGTTATGTGTTCAGTGGCTTTGGTAATGTGGTCCGGCTCCAGCATATTGAGTAACCGCATGCACTCCAGGAAGTCCTTGGTATAGAATTCGGCTACTTCCCAGGCCGTCTTGCCTTCACGGCGAGCACCCTTTTCGAGCTTATCTTCGCCGTCGTCGGCATCACTGACCAGGTGTCCGACGTCCGTGATGTTCATAACCCATTTCGGCTGGAGATCATTCAGCTTCAGGGTACGGATAAGCAAGTCCATCCGGACATAATTGAACCAATGCCCGATGTGGGCGTAATCGTAGACGGTTGGACCGCAGGTATAGACCGTTACCGTTGGCGGGTTGAGCGGTGCCACGCTGTCGATATCGCGGGTCAGAGTATTATATAATTTCATCATGAATCCTTATGTCGCTAAGTTTGCAATGTATCAAGCAGTTCTGTAGCGAAGCGTATACATTCGCTTTTCAGTTCATTGAATGGCCGGCCGTCGACCACTTTGAAGCCGCTGGCATAGGGGTGGCCACCACCACCGAAATGCTCGGCCAGTTCGACACCGATTGCTCCACCGGGGTTGCAGCGGATAGCGCCAGTAATGCGGCCGTCCTGATATACCTTGAAGACGACAGTCGCGCGGACGCCTCTGGTTTGTAGCATATCACCCTGAATCAGCGGCGCCGGGTTGTATAACGGGCTGTATTCTTTGATTTCCTGATACGGTATCGTCACGGTCGCCAGCCTGCCACCAGCTGATAATTCGGTGCGGGCGATCAGGTCAGCCTTGTAGCGGAAAATCTCCGGCGGCATTTTGGAAAATTCGCGGCGGGTATCTTCCAGCTTCGGGCGGTCGATACCGGCGTCGATCATATCAGCTACGATCCGGTACGTCGCTGGCCGGGCCAGATTGTTGGATAATCCCTGCGTATCGCCGAGTATGGCGGTCAGGATGCACTCCTGCGCTGGCAAAGAGATATCCCAGCTGCAGTCACGCGCCAGGCTGTAGATGACTTCTCCGGCCGATGACTTCGTGGCATCATTAATCATGACGGTCGCAAATCGAATCAGATTGCTGACGCCCTGGTGGTGATCGAGGACGATGCATGGCTTGGATGTAACCCAGCCTCGGTTATCAGACTGCTCGAATTTCTCAAACAGCGTGATGGTAGAGGCATCGACAATGATACTGAGGTCGACCGTTGATGGCAACTCCTTGGTTACCCGGTCCCAGCCCGGCATATAGTGTAGATAACCCGGCATGTCGACTGCGCAGTACAGCCACGTCTTCTTGCCCATGTCGCCCAGAATATGTTCCAATGCCAAGGCACTGCCCAGGCTGTCGGCGTCAGGATTGTCGGCCTGCATAATGACGATGTGCTGTGCGGCGGAGACGAGCTGCTGTATCTGGTCGGTTTCAGGATAAGTCATATAGACAGTATAGAGTATCGTCATTAATTATATGGGCGATTGTAAATAATTAGAGCGTCTGGCGCCCGGATAGCGCCCGTCCGAGGGTAATCTGGTCGGCGTACTCCAGATCAACACCGATAGGCAGGCCACGGGCCAGCCGGCTGAGCTTAACAGGACGGTCGCCGATCTGCTGCTGGATAAACAATGCAGTCGACTCGCCTTCTACGCTGGCGTTGGTGGCCAGGATGATTTCCTGGACGTCGTCTTCATCGACACGGCTGATAAGTTCCTTAATGTGTAGCTGATCCGGACCGACACCGTCAATCGGTGACACCAGGCCGCCGAGTACGTGGTACGTGCCATGAAACTGGCCAATCTTTTCGAGCGCTACGACATCGAACGGTTCGGCTACGACGGCGATGACCTGCTTGTCACGGCGCGGATCTGTGTACAGATCTGACAGTTCCTGATCGGAGGAAATGAGGGCGAACGTTTTTTTGCAATATCCGATGCCACCGTGGAGATGTAGCAGCGTATCGGCCAGACGAGCACTGGTGTGCGACTCGTGTTTGAGCAGATAATAAGCATAGCGTTCGGCGGTGCGCGGCCCGACGCCCGGTAAGACGGCCAGTGCATCAATCAGATCAGTCAAGGCTGGCGGCAATACCTGCATATATATCTAAATACCTGTCTCTACAGTCCTAAGTTTCCGAGTGAGCCCATCATCGGCTGCATCTTTTCGGCAGCTTCCTTCTGACTCTCCTGGATGGCAGTTTTGACAGCGTCTTCAATCCAACGCTCCAACTGGCCGATGTCTTCCAGGTCGATGTATTCCGGGTCAATGTGCACTTTTTTGATCTTCTGGTCGCCGGTAATCTCAACCTTTACGGCGCCTTCGCCGGCTTCTACGGTAATAATCTGATTCTGTAAATCCTTCTGGATCTTGCGAACTTGCATCAGCATCTTGGCTTGGTCGAATTTAGTCACGGTAACTCCCTTTTGTCAGTATTTCGTAGCTATAGTATAGCAAATATATGAGGTAACTGGTAGATAGCGGCTGACTACAGCCGGGTGTGGAACGCCTGGATCGTAGCCGTGTCGTAGCGCCAGGCAACGAAATAACTCCGTGTCTGATAAACGCTGGTGAGCAATACGGTACACATGATGATGCCGATGCCCAGAGACCTGGCAACCGGATTATTCGGAAAGACTTTCAACCAGGCGTGGAGGATGTAGGCGATACCGGCTGCAACCAGCAAGTAGATGACCGGTACGACCAGGGTTATGGCATTTATTCCCATGATGCTTATCAGTCCCCATGCTACTGCTGTCAGGACGATGATCAGCCGTGTCCGGGTCGCTCTGATGTGGGTAATGTAAAAATACGTGCCAAGCAGTAACATAACAATCTCGAAGGCACTCAGCAGTGGCAGGTGCCCGAGCCAGTGCGCGGCATCAAATGAGCTACTGAGCAACAGGCTGCGCGGTACATCCAGGAAATTGTGGATTATTGACGATACTGACAGCATTGATGAATCCGAGCCGGCCGTGATTCCGAGCCACTGCTTGAGGACAGCCGGGGATGCAACCAGAGCGTGGACCAGCGGCCCGACTACCGCGAGACTGGCAACTATACTCAGTAAGCGCAGCCAACCGGCCTCCGTCGCTACCCAGGCTTCACGCAAATTCTTACGCTGCGTAATAATGCCCGCTAGAACCAGCCACACCATGCCTGGAACGTACAGTATGGTACTGAGAACGATAAGCGTCGATGGCAGCGCCAATGACGATTGCCTGCCGCGCTTATTCGGCGTCAGTAATACCACCAGAGCCAGCAGGCTGGTCAACCAGAGGATTTCAGGACTACCGAGCCGGGCAATGTGCAGAAACCATCCAGAACTGATGAACAGCCATGATGCCAGGATTGCCACCCGCATATTGTGCCACTGCCGCGCGACCAGATAAAATAGCGCAGCAGCCACTGCAGCCCAGAGCGTACCGATGAGACGGAGCGAGGTGATGCCATGGTGGCCTGACATCGAGACAAGATGTTGCATGACTGTGTACGGAGCGTTGAGTGGATTGTCCCAGATTGACTGCCAGCTGCCGGCGGCGGCCCGGGTTGCGGCTTCGATGTCTGCGGCGTTACCATGCGTCAATGAGCCTAATCGGAACCATAACATGAAGAATAATAAGGCCGTGCCAGCCAGTATGACTGCTACACTGGGGGCATATGATGCGATAGATGGTTTGGAATTTTTCATTTGCGAGTAGTGCTCGGAGGGTCAACTCCTGCTGTAAGCAGTATAACAATTTTTGGCGGTTTTTGACTATGAACTTGACCATTGCATTCCGATTTACGACCGGGACGGAGTTTATTCGAATGGGTCACCGGCGCCGCCGTGATGTGAGTCGAGCGACCGGAAGCGCTGCTTGTCCTTGTCAAAATAGAGTTCGACGTTGCCGAGCGGACCGTTACGATGCTTCTTGATGAGTATATCGGTGATGTTCTTGCGGTCGGTATCGGGGTTGTAATAATCCTCACGGTAGATGAAGGCTACGACATCTGCGTCCTGCTCGATTGATCCCGATTCGCGCAGGTCGGACAGCTGCGGTATTTGCGGCGTCCGGCTTTCGACGGAGCGGCTGAGCTGGCTCAGGGCAATGACTGGTGCATTGAGCTCGCGGGCGATGCCCTTGAGACCACGGGAGATTTCGGATATTTCCTGCACCCGGTTGCCTTCGCCGGCAAAGCGGTTGCCGCCGCTCATTAGCTGCAGGTAGTCGACGATGATCAGGCCCGGCGGTCGCAAATGGGCCTCGCGGCGGGATTTAGTGCGCATGTCAGAGACGGTGATACCTGGCGTGTCGTCGATGTAGATCGGCGCCTCGCTGAGTGTACCCATAGCCTCGCCGATCTTCTCGAAGTCGCTATCCGTCAGGTTGCCGGTGCGCAGTGCCCAGGCATCGACGCCAGATTCCATGGATAGCAAGCGGTCAACCAACTGCTCCTTGCTCATTTCCAACGAAAACAGCAGCACCGGCTGCTTGGAGTGGACGGCGACGTTGTGGGCCAGGTTCAGGACAAAGGCCGTCTTACCCATCGACGGACGAGCCGCCAGGATGAACAGATCGGATTTCTGCAGTCCGGCCAGAATGTTGTCCATATCTTTGAAGCCAGTTGGCACACCACGGATAGATTTCTTGTCCTTGTGCAGTGCATCGAGGCGCTCAAAGCTCTCAGCCAGAATATCTTCGATAGAGACGATTGTCTGTTTGACGTGCTGCTGGCTGACCTGGAACAAACGTGTTTCAGCCTCTTCGATCAGTTCCTTCAGGCTGCGGCTTTCATCGAAGCCCAGACCGCTAATCTCGTGCGAGGTATGAATCAGGCGGCGGCGCATAGATTTCTGGGCGACAATCTCAGCATATTGTTCAACATGGGCGGCGGTCGGCACAAAGTTCGTCAGTTCGGTGAGGTAGGCTGGGCCGCCGATCATGTCGAGGTAACCCATATTCTTTAATTCATCCGATAATGTCAGGACGTCTATCGCCTGGCGCTTTTCGTACAGCTGGACGATGGCCTCATAGATATGCTGGTTGCGGGCGTCAAAGAAGTCGTCCGGCAGGATGGCATCGGCAATCTTGACGATGGCGTCGGCGTCAATCAGAATCGCACCGAGGAGCGAAGCTTCGGCATCGGTATTCTGGGGTTGCTCAGAGCGGGCTGATTCCGGTACTGGGTTAGAGTTTTTGGTTGTTTTCATGAGTCTAGTACTTCCCCGCCACCGAATATATTACTGATTGTTTCAAGCCCTGCCGCTGCCGGCACACTCGCAGCAGCTACAGTGACGCCGGGCGTTGCGTCCTTATTGTAGGTACATATGACCGCCACATCAGTGCCGGTACTGCGCTTGATAAAATCGGCAATTATCTGCTTGTTCTTAGCTTCGTTGAGCCGCTTCTGGTGAAAGGCAAATTTGAACTGCAACTCAATACCCTTCTCGTTAAAAATCGGGTTCGCCATTCGCAGAACACCGTACAAGGTGTTATATTCCTTTTTGATATTGTTGAGAATCTCTGACCAGATAGCTGCATCTAATGCAGCCGGTGTCGGGGGTCCTGAGATAGTCGGCGCTGCCTGTACTGGGGCATCGGCTGCAGGCTTGGCTGTAACGATGTCGGCTGGCTCTAGCTTGATGTCAGCCGCCACCTCGCGGGCCTTGACTGCGGCTGCTTCCTTCGATGTTTCTTTCGATGCAGATTTTGGTGGGGTCTTTGGCATGGTATGGTGGGCTGGCTCCTCGGAGGTCTGCATCTTGGGGCTGACTGCCGGCGCTGCCCTGGCCGGCGTTGGCTGCGTACCCATGGCTGCTACGTGTGCGGTGCCGCTATGAGGTACGGCTTCTGAAATATTTCCAGCTTCGGATGACTCAAGCAAGACAATCTCCAGAAGCCGTTCCGGATTCCGGGCGGCAGGTACCTCGATGAGCTGTTTCATCAGTGATAATGCCTGGTCGATCGGCAGCAGACTTTTGCCATGCGCCAACGCCGCCCGCAGCTTTTCAGCAAGCTGGCTGGCGATGTTGGCCGCCTGGAGGCCTTGGGCGTACAGACCGCTGATCTCGGTAAGTAATGCACTTGCCTGGCCAGCTTGGCCAAGAGCTGTAACCAAGCTCTCTATTGCTTCCTCGGGTGCGATTCCCAGCAGCTGCCGGACATCTGACGCACCGATGCTTGCGCCGGCTTTTGTGATACTGCTCAGGCTCTGGGCCTGGTCCAATACGCTGATACTATCGCGGAAGGAGCCCTCACCGTGACCGGCCAGGACAGCCAGCGCATCATCGTCGATCAGGACGTTCTCTTCGGCAGCAATGTGCCGCAGGTGCTCAATGACCTTGGACTGTTCAACCGGACGGAAAGTATAATGCTGGGTCCGGCTGATAATGGTGTCCGGCAGTTTGTGAGCTTCGGTTGTCGCCAGAATAAAGACGACATGGGCCGGCGGTTCTTCCAGTGTCTTCAGGAGTGCATTGAAAGCGGCTTTCGATAGCATATGGACTTCGTCGATGATATAGACTTTGTACTTTGACGATGTCGGCGCGACGAAGACTTTTTCGCGCAGATCCCGGACATCTTCCACGCCGTTGTTGCTGGCAGCATCAATCTCAATGATATCGAGATGTGATGAACTGTCACTGTATGGCAGCCCGTTGATCTCGTGGGCCAGAATACGGGCAATGGAAGTCTTGCCCACACCGCGAGGGCCACTGAACAGATAGGCATGGCTAATCCGGCCACTAGCCAGCGCCTTGGTGAGTGTGTCCGTGATATGCTCCTGCCCGACGATCTCATTCAGAGACATTGAACGGTATTTTCGGTATAAAGCTTGCCCCATAGTTACTAGCTATTATACTCGCTTATGCGGCTCTGAAGATAGAGACGGCGCGTTGTAGATTCTAATATAATGGATAGGGGCTATGACTTGTATTATTTATTTCTTTGGCCAGCTTTTACAGTCTCGGAAAATGCAAATCCAGCCGCTACGTCCAAAGCTACACCGGCTAAAGCAAAAGGCAACGAACGCTGCTCGACACCGTAACTTACTGCATATCCTCCATACCCGATTAGTGCTATATTTCCCACATAACTTACACTTCTACAAATAGCGCCTAAATTTCTAGTGAATTCTGTCATAATATTACACGTATTGTGCAATATCGCAACTATATTGTTATAAAGCGGCTTCGAGAGCGGCCCACTCGGCCTGAGAGTCGTCTTCAGGCAGATTGACGCTGACCTGGTCATTCGGCTTGGCCTTGAAGTACGTCACGCTGGCCAGGAGGACGCGGAAGTGCCGGCCGGCTACATCGACGAAGTAATGGCCGTTTTCGAGCTTCAACGTACCGACGACCTGCTTGCGGGCAATCGGACCAATCTGCTTGTACAGGAATGAACCATCATCTGCAATTGTCAGCTTCAGGATATCACCCTGAACGAGCTTGGACTTAGATGCGTAGTTGGCGGGAACAGGATACGTTTTGCCATCGCTGCCGACCATATTCTGACCGTCAAAGACGCCTTCGATGACTTTGCCCATCGTGTCTTCGCGGGCAGAAGTTGGTGCGACCATGGCGTCATCGCCGACCAGACTGATAAGTAATTCAGTCGCTGCAGCCAGGCTGGTCTCAGCCTCTTGTATAAGAGCTCGTAATCTTTTGATTTGTTTTTCTGCTACGTCTGCCATGATGGTATTTTCTCTCTCCGCCTGTCTCCCACAGTAGTAATGTCTTCAAAAGTGTTTGTCTATGTCCTCTTAGTCATAATCCTACCACGTACTAGAAGTCAAGTCAATTGTAGGCAAAATACCTGTGGATAAAGCAGAACCGCCCGGATAATTCCGGGCGGTTCTGCGTCCTAAAATCGAAACTTAGTTCGAGACAATTAGACGAGTTCGACGGTAGCGCCGGCGTCTTCCAAAGCTTTCTTAGCTTTGTCAGCGTCGTCTTTGCCAACCTTTTCGAGGATGGTCTTAGGAACGCCGTCAACCAGAGCCTTGGCTTCACCGAGGCCGAGGCTGGTGATATCCTTGACTGCCTTGATGACAGCAACTTTCTGAGCGCCGGCGTCCTTCAGGACGACGTCAAATTCAGTCTTAGCGTCTTCGGCAGGTGCAGCGTCGCCGCCGCCTGGGCCTGCTACGGCTACAGCAGCTGCTGGTTCGATGCCGTATTCATCCTTCAGGATGGTCTTAAGTTCGTTTACTTCGAGAACAGTCAACTTTGTAAGGTCTTCTGCGAGTTTCTTTAAATCAGCCATGATGCGTGATTCCTTTCAAAAATAATTAGTATATTACGCCGTTGCCTTGTCAGAAATACCATCAAGCAGAGCGTGAAGGTTACCAGACAGTGCGTTGGTGATGTCGTTGACCGGTGAAAGCAGCATAGCCACAACTTGCCCGATGAGCTCGTTCTTGCCAGGGAGTGTCGCCAGGGATTTGACTTCGTCAGCCGTCAGGAACTTGCCTTCTGCAGAGATGGCGCCGACAAATTCAAGTGTCGGGTTCAGCTTTGCAAATTTGGCAATGGCCTGGGCGGGTGCGACTTCGTCCTGAGCATTGAAGGCGTACAGTAGCATGCCTTCCAGTGCGCTGGTATCAACACCTTTCAGAGCGTCGTTCTGCTGGATGGCCTTGATGACCAGGCGGTTCTTGACGACCTTGAGCTGTGTACCTGAACCCCGGCTGCTACGGCGTAGTTCCTGTAATGCCTTGACGGTCGTACCTTGGTACTTCGTCACGACAGTCATTTTCGATGCGCTGAGCAGTTCTGCAACTTCAGCGACAACTTCATTCTTCTTAACTTTTGTTAGTGCCATTCGTACTTCCTTTGGCGCATAGACTGGTGTCTGTGCGGATTACGTAAGTTCCTGCAGATCTTCGACCTAGATGCTGCCTGTTTCTCGTTGCCAAACAAAAACGCCTTCCCGGAGCTTGTTGCTGACCAAAAGACGTTCAAACGTTCTGCATATGCAAAATTTGTTTGTACCTTGGTGACTTATTAAGGTCGAATATGATTTCGATCCCGTCACTGTCTCTGGCAACTTATCTGTTAGTATAGGGTATTTGGCACTAATCGTCAAGATATGACGGCCGTACTATGTCCGCAACAGCACTGGCGAGGCGTTCACGCGCCCGTAATAATTTTTGAGCCTCCAGATGACGCAATAGTGTGTCTGGGATAACGTCGAGACCGACCACGCCGAGTCGGATGGCAGCTTTACGCTCGGCAATCATTTGCAGCTGAATTGTCTCGACGGTTTCCCGCGAGCCTGTACCCCAATAGGCCGTAACCGGATTACCTGGCATCCAGCTGTGCAACAGAGCCTGATCCTCGACCGTCAGTACCTTATCTGATGGCTCCATGAGATGCGCGGGTATGGTGGGGTACACATCGGGTAGCTCCGGATCATGATACGTCTCACCCATTGGTAGATTGTTCCGGGGTGTTATGACTGCTCATGCCTTTATTTTCACCATCGTTCAGCGCCTGGTCGCCGAGTTTCTGAGCGGCCGAAGTATCAGGGGCAACACTAAAAACACGGTCATGTTTTTCGTCATACAGTGCATCATCGTCGCCTGCATGTGGATTCTCACCGTCCGTAGGTGTCACAAGCAGTTCTGGATCAACTCCTTGGAGCAGCCAGCGCCTGATCTCGCCTTTTGAGGCACGATTTATCCACGGTCCTTTATGATTATCTGAATTACTAGTTTCGCTCATGCTATGTTCCTCTATCAGTTGTGTATAAAAACAGGCTCCCGGTTGAAGCCTGTTGTGCTATCGGGGCTGTGCTGGAAGCGTTAGAACGCCCGGGCTTCAACCATAGTGAAGCACAGCCCCATACGGCTGAGAAGAATCACTTTTATACATTGCTGTATGTTACTGAAACGCATGGTACCATATAACTCCTATCACCTTCTCATGTCAATAAGATAGAGCTGGATAAAGCTTGCATTTATGGCATTATGAGTATAATGTTAGTTATTGGTTGCCAAGCACTTACCAAGAATTGGCGACATTGACCATAGAAGTACATAGCAGCGGCGACGCTGGAAAAGATTGTAATCATAAGACAATGTCCGAGTATACGAATACACCGCCCCAGCATGAAAGCTTCCTGGACCCGACTATAGCCGATATACTCCAGGATTTCGAGGATCAGTTGGTATATGGCGATAAGGCTGCCTTCAGAGCCCTCCCTGATCTCGAAGCACGGGTGTATGACGCTTGTTGGAAGCTTGCTGAGAATCCACAAGACCAGCGCAAAGTCGCTAGGGCTGTCAATCTGCGAAGCCTGTATGCAGTCCGTAGCATCGACATTAAATCAAAAACTGTACCGGCCGATGAGGACTGGCCTTACAACATACCGTACCATAATGATTTCTGGCAGCAAGTCGATTACGGCATTAAGGCATACCTGCTGAAGTACGGTTATCCGGTACCCGGAGCAGCTGCAGATGCATACGAGACACTGAACGAGCACGGCATCTATGTCGGTGGAGTACTGATAGCTGATATGAATGGCCGCCAGGTGGCCAGACAGACACTCCGTGATCCGGCGTACGAAGCGCCGCATCACGTTACCTACGTCATCAAACAATCTACTCCGGAATCTGTGTAGGTTAGTTGAACTGACTTAGTTTGAACTGTGTATAGCGCTCGGCTGCCAGCCTGGTCAGAGCTTCATCTTCGCCCTGGTTCACGAATACCATGGCACTGGCTATGATGGGGTGCACTTCAGCGACCTTGTTGTGCATTTCGGCAACTAATTTGCGGTACGTCGGATGGCCTTGCGGGCTGGTGCGAAGCTCGTGAAAATGAAATGCTTCACGGGCGTTGTAGGTAACTTTCCAGCGCATCTTGTGTCCCAGAAGGGTGGCGTATTGCGCCTCCAGTTCATGACCATTTGCCTGGAGTAGGCCATGCAGCTTCAGGCTGATTGCGAAGCACTCTTCGAACAGATCCTCAAGTCCGGCTTCCTCTATGAGTTTCGGTACATCGAAGCCATACCGCGGGGTGAGCTCCTGCCATGCAAGGTCATCAACCATGCGGTGCCGCTGCAGGTCGCAGAAGATACCAAAATCACAGACCAGATCCCAGCTATAGTGGATTTTCTCCAGTGCCCGGCCCGGTTTGTGGCGGCGGTTCAAACGTTCGCCAAAGTATGTCTGCAAGACCTTCGCCTTGTCGTCATACGACCACTGCGCGACCTCGGCTTTAATATCCTTGAGCGGCAAATGGCTGTGCTCGTACAGAATATCGGCGACGATGTCGAGCTCGTTGCGCGGGTAGACATCCGACAGGGTCACAGCTGGCGGTTGGCCATCAGCATGAACCTTGGAGAGCATGTCGCGCGCCAGTTCTGCCGTCTGGGTGCGGGTATTCGCCCGGTAGGCGATCATCGCACCACCTCGCTCTGGTTTGTCGGCGCGCTCCAGCAGTACAGGAACAACTTTGCGAGCTTGCTCAAGTAGTTGCTGGCCAATATCCCGGGCTTCGGGCATATCATCGCTCAGCAGGTGCATGATAAGGCTCTCGAGGGCCTGCCCGGAGGCATAGACGCCGACTGTCGTGGTGGTGGCGGTCGGTAGCACGACACGGGCGGCATCGCAGGCTTGAGCCCGGACAGCACCGTGCCAGGCACCGTCACGTTCCTTCTGAGGGGTGTCCGAAGTGCCAGCAATGTAATTGGTCAGTTTATGGACCATATCGGAATATATATCAAAGATGGTGTCCATGTGCAGGATGTATTCGTCACGAATTGCGCCCTTGAGAGTCTTGGGTACGTAATAGCGGTACTTACCCTCGGCTGATTTTTGATCGAAATAAATATAGCGCGTTGACTGCTCCAGATAGGCTGCCAGCCTGCCCCATTCCAGCTTCTTGGTCATATATTTGGTAGTATTTTCAATTACGAAGTGTAGTCCGGCCAGCTGCTGCACTGAGTCGTCCCCGTACGCTGTAATGACACGCCTCAGCAGTTGCTCGTCCTTGCCAAGCTGAGCGGCGAACTCGTCGAGAATCGTGATCCGCATGTCATCACCCCGCCGACTGAGGCGGGCCATGGCAGCGGCGATTGTCATTGGGCTGAGCTTATCGGTAAAGGCATAGACGTTGCTATCAGTCGAGGTGAC
>DHXU01000007.1:0-65963 GCA_002413835.1 Candidatus Saccharibacteria bacterium UBA5148
CAGATTACCCTGCAACAGGGCGGGATGATGAATTTCGATACTTCGGCTAATGCCTTTATCGGTGAAGCCGCAACCTCCGGAGTTTTAAACATAATTAATACAAACGATATAAGTTTCCAGAGCAATACCGGTATCAATTGGGGTAGCAGGTCAAGTGGAGCGAACTGGATGAGTCTTAGTTCTACAGGAGCGGCTCTATTTAGTAACACCACCAACTCAGCTACGGCTTTCCAGGTCCAGAACGCCGCCGGCCGTAGCGTACTGGCGCTCGACACTACGGGCGCCAAAATGACTTTGGGCAACATTACGGCCACGGCGGCGCAGGGGGTGGCGGGCTCAGTGGTGCTGGCGGACGGCACCAATGATAACTTTGGCGCAACGCTTAACACCGCGACGCTGACGGCGAGTCGGACGATTAGCCTGCCGGACGCCGCCGGCACGGTTTGTCTGCAGAGTGCCGCTGCCTGTGGCTTTGCGACTGGTACGGCTGCCAGCTACATCCAAAACCAGAACGCCGGCGCCCAAACGACCAGTAACTTCTGGATCTCTGGCACCGGTATCGCTACCACACTGCAGGCTGGTACAATTGACACGCCGAGCGGTACGACGACGCTGGCCATTGGCACCACCAACGCATCGGCCGGCATCAACTTGAACCAAAGTACGTCACTGGCTGCCAGTAAGAACTTCACCTTTACCTCCGGTGCAGGTAACTTCGACCAGTCATCGTCGACCGGCACGAACTCCACCGGTACCGGCGCTGTCTCACTGAACGGTAACACAACAGTTGCCAGCGGCAAGACGCTGACCGTCGGCGGTGATACGACTATCAAATCGACGTCCGCTACCGCCTTCCAGATCCAGAATACCGCCGGTACCGCGACGCTGTTCAGCTTTGACAGTTCGGCTGGCAACATCACGATTGGTTCCGGCGCTAGCCGGACGTTAGCTATCGCCGCCGCCGCCGCCGCAGCGGCCGGCAATGACTTGAACATCAAGGCTGGCGCTTCCGGCACTGGTGCCGTCAACGGTGGTAATTTGGTACTTTCCGGTGGCGTCAGCGGAGGCTCGGGGGTCCAGGGACTGGTCAATCTAGCCAGCACGGCCTTCGGCGCTTCGTCCCTCCAGACTAATTCCATCACTGCTGGTCTGGTCGACCAATACAGCTCGATTCCTGTGACTGCCAATACGACGAACGTCACGATCAGCGTCCCGGTACCCATTAACACGGTGACTGGCCGGATACTCTACATCACGGCAGTCAACGGTTCGACAGACTTTACGTTATTACTCGGTGGCTCTTCGATAAATATTGCCATGAAGCAGAACTCAACGGCTACACTCATTTGGAATGGTACTGGTTGGACGGCTGCCGGTGCGTCCAGCTCGACTGACCTTCAATCGGCGTATAACAACACCCTGACCTCGGCTGGTGGTGCCGAAATCATCTTGAACGCCGCTGGCGGTAACGCTGACGGTTTCACGATCCGCAACAACGCAGCAACTCCTATTATTGGGCCGCTGCTGGAAGTTCAATCATCTATTGGTACCAACATTTTGTCGGTCAACAATAACGCCACGGAGCTGGCTGCTAACGGTGGCGCTGAAACTTCCAGCTCGTTCGCCACCGCCTGGACAGCCGTCGGTGCACCGACCATCAGCCGCAACACGACGCTGGCCGATGTCGCCACCGGCCAAGCTTCGGCCCAGGTATCCTCAACGGCTGCTGTCAACACTGGTGTCCGCAACAATTTAGCTGCCAATCTGGCTGTCAGCTCGACCTACCAGGTGTCATTTACCGGCTTGCTGAGCAGCGGAACATTCTCGACGCTGGACGTCGAATACTCACGCGATGGCGGCACGACACTGGCACCATGCACGCTCTACAGCACCAATACACTGGTGACAACAGGCTGGAGCAAAGTAACCTGTACGATTACGACTGACAGTACGACTGCAACCAACCCTGACTTAATCATCCGCCAGACCGATGCGACTGCACGTATCTTCTGGATTGACAACTTGAGTGTCACTATATTGACTGCAACCTCAACACCGCAAAACGTTCAGATCGGTGGCGGTCTATACGGTGGAGCAGCGACTGTATTGACGCTTGATCGCGCCTCGAGTGCGCCAGTTGTCAACGGCAACACCGCACTACTCGGGTCAATGTACTATGACACGACCTCCGGACGTATTCAGTGTTACGAGGCGGATGGCTGGGGTGCCTGCGGATCAAGCCCGAATAACTATGTTAACCTGGTACCTGAATTTCCTGGAGCAGTGCTTGACGGTAGCGGTGTCGGTACGCTGACGGCAGATTTCTGTGCAAGCCAGACAGGAATACTTTCAATAAATACAGCTCTGTGTAGTACTGGCCAGGCCCTCAACTATTACAAATGGACCTCACCTCAGGCCAGCCAGCAGACCTACAGTATTTACGTCACATATCAGTTGCCGGCGGCGTTTAAGCAGTTTGAAAGCAATACCTCGGTACAGTTGACTGCCCGAACCGACAATACAACCAATGGTGTCGTCAGCTATGAAATGTTCCGGAGTGAGTCCGGCACCCTGTCTGCCTGTGGGACAGAGACTACCGTTACTTCAACAGCCAATACCTGGCAGACTGTTGGTATCAATGGTAGTGAGCTGACGGGCTGTGGCTTCTCAACAGCATCTGCCAACAACTTCGCTATCTTCAAGATTAATGTCAAAGCCAACAGCAACGCCAATGTCTACGTCGGCACGCTAAGCTTTACTACGATTGGCCAATAATGAGAATATCGAAACTGAAAACTATAAGTAAGCTAGTATATGGTCATGTTAACCGGAGTTGGCTACATCGGGCGTATGCCCTCGTGTTACTGGTGCTTTTCCTGACATCGACGGTAGCCGGGGCGGTGCAACCATTTCTTAGCTCGCGGCCCTATCAGCTCGACGACGCTGCACGTAACGTTCTGCCACAGCAGAATCCGAAGGTAGCTCCGTTGCTGAAATATGATCCAAAAGAGGCGAGCTATGCCTACAATGCCGGCTACACGCCGTCGACATCGGCTGATGCACCGGGCGCCAGTGGCTCACCGCGGATAACCGCTACGCTGCCGCAGGATCCAACAAAGGGTATTACCATTACCGATCCCGTCAGTTCGGTCGGTTTTAAGCTGACGCCGCAATTCGGAGTCGGCCAGGGTCAGCGCGACGCTAATCAAGTCCTGTATCCGCTGACCGATGATCATGGCTACCTTGTCTACACGGCCCAAATTACTGGTGTTAAAGAGGATGTGCTGCTGCCCGAATTTCAGGGTGATACTAAAAGTTACGATTACAAACTATCCGTGCCAGCCGGCATGGAAGCCCGACTGGAATCTGATGGTTCTATCGGTATATACGGATCAGATCTACCGCTGAGCGGCAACGTTTCGACTGGAACTGCCAATGATGCCCAGCTGCTCGATAAGGTCCGCAAGTCATCGGCCAAAACGAACCTGGCCTTTACGCTGCCGGCACCCGTTGTCAAGGAAACCGATAAAACCGTCAGTCAGGTCAAAGCCCATTTTGAGCTTCATGGTGACCGCTTGACGCTGACGGCGACACATTTGAAGGGCGCTTCCTATCCGCTGACTATCGACCCCAGTGTCTATGTCGAAACAGCCCAGAAGCTGATGCGCGGCAACAATGAGACCAATATCGATTTCGATGTCGATGATGAGCTAATCCAGAAGGGGAAGCTGACCGGAGCCCGCTTCAACAGCTGGACGACTTCGCTGGCACTGCCGGCGTCGCGCTGGAACCATGGCACAGCGGTGGCAGGCGGCTACGTTTATGTGGTGGGCGGCAGTGCCAGCACCCAGGCCGCGGCCACGCAGACGATTTATTGGGCGAAGTTCAATACTACCACCAATGCCATTGAGGCTGCGAACCCCGGCAATGGTGTCTGTAGCGGATGGTGTACGAGTACTGCCTATGATCTGCCAGTGGCATTGACTGGCATGTCGGTCGTCGCCTACAACGGTTTCCTCTATGTGATGGGCGGCGTTAATGCTTCGAACGTCCGTTCCAGCGCTGTCTACATAGCCAAGCTCGGCGTCAACGGCGAACCAAGTCTCTGGTCGCCAGTCAGCACTGATCCGCCGTCAAGCTGGACCTATTGGACGACGGCCAGCCTGAACGCGACAAGCGGTGCCCGCAGCTATAGCGGGGCGGTGGCCTACAATAACCGCATGTATATCCTAGGCGGCCAGACAAGCGGTGCCACCGGCGGTATTACAACAGTCGAAAAGGCTGACATCAACCCAACTGGGACACTTGGTACCTGGTCAGCAACCGGCATGACGGTGCTGCCATCGGCCCGCTGGGGGCATAGCGTCCAGGTATATAACGATAGGTTGTATCTTATCGGCGGCAGCAGCGGCACAACACTGCAGTCATCCGTCCAGTACATCAAGATCAACAGCGACGGCACGCTGGTCAGTTCCTGGACGACGACGACACCATTCGCGACGGCCCGCATGTCCTGGGGCGGCAGTATGAGCACTATATGGGGTGGCTATATCTATATGGCCGGCGGTTGTACAGCGGTCAATGCCAGCGGCTATTGTACGACCATTGCCAGCGACATCCAGCTGGCCAGCATCAACGCCGACGGCAGCCTGACGGACTGGAATGCCATCCTCGGACTGACGAGTGCCCGCGAAGGCTATGGGCTGGTGGCTTGGCGCAATACGCTGTATGGCATTGGTGGTTGTACGGCCCAAAACACGTCCACCGGCGCCTGTACGACTACGGCGACGGCCACCAGCTACGGCGTCCTCAATCAGGATGGTGATGCCAGTACGGTCAGCAATACCGTCGCCAACGGCACGGCACCCTGCGCCTCGGCGACCTGGTATGACTGCAATATGCCGCCGGCTGGCAAAGGTGCTAGCCAGATAGGGCAAATGTCCGGCGGTGTACTCATCAACAATGGCTACTTGTACTACATCGGCGGTTGCTATGTGGCGACAAGCGGTAGCATCTGCTATAACGGTAACAACGGTAAGGCCTCAGGTAACTTTGCTTACGTAGCAATCGCCTCCGATGGTACGCTGACTCGTGCGGCTACCTGTGCCGGCACCGGACAAGCCTATGTCGGCAGTTGGTGCGTTGATAGCAGTAACACGGTGAATACCACCGATGGTTTGGCCGGCTTCGGCTACTCAATCTTTAATAACGTCATCTATGTTATCGGCGGCACGACGGGTACGGCCTGGCAGACCAACGTCTGGCGGGCAACGACCGCTACGAACGGATCACTCAGTACCTGGACAGCTCAGACTTTCACCAACCTGAACCTCGGGGCATCCCGCGGCTATATGTATAGCTTCACCCGCGCCAACCCATCAGCGGCATCGAGCTATCCTGGCAATCTCTACGTCCTCGGTGGCTGTAGCGGTGCCCAGACACTCAGCAACGGCCTGGACTGCGGCGGTATTCTCTATGGAGACGTGTATAAATGTAACATTAAGACAGATGGCAGTTTGGAGGAACTTGACGGCAGTGACTGTACGACCACCGGCCAATTGCAGCTCGACGCCGAACCAGGTACTGCCGGCACGCAGGGACTTGGTGTTATGGCCGGTACTGTCTACGCCAACTATATCTATTTAATAGGCGGCCAGAGCATCAATGAATCGCAGCGAGGCGAAATCATGTATGCCAAAATCGATAACAGTAATAATATTGTCGCAACGAGTGGTAGTATCTGGATCACATCAGGAAATTCGATAAGTCCAGTCCGCGTCCGCGGGGTGGCGTTTGGTTATAACGGCTACCTCTATGCCCTGGCCGGTTATAACAGCTCCGGAACTTTGAACGACTTATTATATGCCAAGGTTAATGTCAGCGATGGCAGTATCGGCGCCTTTAGTACTTCGAGTGTGACCGTGAATTCGCGCTGGGACCTGCGCGCCGCTGTCAATAATGGCTACGTCTATACCATCGGCGGCTGCTCGGCGGGTACGCCGCCGCTGAACTGTACGACGATGACGCCGGTCATCCAGACGTTCCAGCTGTACAATAACTATTCTGGCTCGCCGGCGGCCTATACTTCACAGACCAATCTGTTTACGACCGACCGCATTGGCGCCAGCACGGCCATATTAAATGGTTACATGTATGTAGCTGGCGGCTGTACTAGTGCTACGGATTGTACTACCGCGACAGCAAACGTCATGTACGCCGCACTGAATCCTGACGGTAGCGTCGGAACCTGGTCCAATACGACTGCCGCTTCTCTGCCGGCGGTCAGAGCCTATGGCAAGCTGCTGGCGGTTGGCGGAACGCTGTACTATGTCGGCGGACAATCGAGCACCTCGACGGATATCAGAACCGAGGTCTATTATGGTACGCCGTCGAGTGGCAATGTTGCCAGCTGGAACACGGCGTCAAACGGTTTACCTTCCGGCCGCACGCAGTACGGTGCCGCCGTTTGGAATAATCGGATATACGTCACCGGCGGCCTGGATACAACTCCGGCGGTGCAAACTACGATCTATGCCAGCCCTAGCCTGGCTTCAGGAGGAGATATTGGATCGGCTTGGACGACAACGGGAATGACTGCCTTTAATGTTGCCCGCAGCGGCAATACTACCATCGCCTACGCTGGTAACCTGTATATACTTGGCGGTTATGATGGCGCTAACTATCTCAACGATGTCCAGTACGCCCAGATCGCCAGTAACGGCACCATCGGGGCGTGGAGTTACACCAGCAGTCTACCGCAACGCATTCGTCAGGCTGACGGCTACGCCGCCAATGGATTTATGTATTTGTTCGGTGGCCGATCGGCTGATACTACCTGCACGGCCAACACGTATGTGGCGCCGATCAGTGCCAATACAACTATTGCAAGCGGCAATAACCCAACTGGTGTTGGCGAATGGTATCAGACCAATTCTACTTTCAGCGGCAGCCGTTATGGTGTGGCGGTTGCCCAGAATGACGGGCGGGCCTATGTCATTGGCGGCGGTTGCGGCGCAACACTTACCTATACCGGAGCTAATCGCGTTGCATCGAGTGCCATGCAGTCACAGCCGCAGGTTGCCAAATATTCGCGCATGATTGACACCGACACCGATGTTTTTCCAACTAAGTGGCTGTTAAATGGACTGGATAATGATATTGGCGCCCGCTGGCTGGTACGCTATAGATCGAGTACCAATACCACGGCTGCCTGGGGCCAGGAAACGAATTTTGGTGCCGTCACACTTGGAACGCCGAATACCTATACGGCTGTCGATTCTAGTGGCACGAACACGAACTTTGCGCGCTACTATTATCTCACGATGTCAATCGACAGCTCGCAAGCCTTCGGGTATCCGGAAGACGTGACGCGCGGACCGACCATTGCCGATCTTACCTTGTTTTTCACCAGCGACCCGAGCAAGCGGTTGCGCCACGGTGCCACATTTACGGGCGGTGAGTTGCAGCCCTTGGATACGCCGTTCTAGAATGGATATAGCAATGGTACGGTTGAAACCGCTGCAGCGCTTATGGTAAGCTGACAGATATGGCAAGGGGACAAGGGGAGAAGAATGTAAGTGGTGAGGCAACGGAGTTGACACCTCAGCCGCAGGGAATCGCCCTTGTTCGGGCTGCCTCGGCTCAGCGGGCTGCGCGGACTGCCCGCAAATCGCGTAGTTCTAAATCCGTTGCTTCCAAATCAACTACCTCCAAAAAGTCCAAGCGTAAACAGCGGCCGCCCCGCGCCGTCCGCCTGTCTCAGGCTGAACGGCGGTCTCGGCCGCCCGCTCCACTCCGTAGAGGGGTGTCGGTTACCGTGCATTTTGGTACTCCGAATGTTCATCCGCGCCTGACATCGAAACTTAAGCGGTTGCAGACACATGTGAGCCGTCTGCCCATCCCGCGCAGGTTCCACAGATCAGCCATTGTTGTCACGGTGCTGGCGTTGCTATTTGTTATTGTACTGAGTGTCCATGGCACGAATCACAAGGCCGTGCCGACCAGTGGAAAAGTTGCCGCTGCTGAACGTACCAAACCGGACTTTAAACCACTGATGCCATCGGCTGACCAGGCAAGTGCGGTTACCTATGACGGCAAACGTAATATGGTTTCGTATTCT
Source organism: Candidatus Saccharibacteria bacterium UBA5148 (assembly GCA_002413835.1). Classification (GTDB taxonomy): domain Bacteria; phylum Patescibacteriota; class Saccharimonadia; order Saccharimonadales; family UBA4665; genus UBA4665. The sequence goes on from DHXU01000007.1 coordinate 8,120, forward strand.
GCAATCTTTAGCGGTGCTCGGCTAACTATTAGCCAGCAACCCCTACCGGCACGGATCGCCCAGGATCCGAAAGCCCTTTCAACGGTTGCCGACAGCTTACATGCTAAACAACAATTGTCCACAGCCGCCGGCCTGTTGTACATCGCCACCAATGAGACGAATGATCAAATGGCCGTCTTTGGCGGCAAAGATGTATTGTTGTTCATCCATAGTGACCGGAAACTGGACGATGCTTCGTGGAAAGCATTTATTGAGCTCTTAAAAACGAAATGAACAAGTCAGCCTAAGATAGTCAGGAAGTAATCATGGCAAAGCGTACAAAACCCGTTACTCACAAACCAGCCAAAAAGTCTGCCAGGAAAAACCGCCAGGCGAAGCCCCTGCCGTCTGTATCTACCGGCAATGAAAAGCCTGAAGTTGCGGCTCTGTCACGACCTGCCCCGGAAACTACCGAAACGGAGATCGTGGATTCGCAGCAGACAGCTACTATCCCGGAAGCAGAACTGATAGAATCAACAGCTGACGAAGTGGTTGCTGGATCTCCGGACGTTGCTCTGGAGGTGACCGAGACTCCGACGATCGCAGCAGAAGACGCTGTGCAGACTGCCTCGCCAGATGTTGCTGACAGTATTTCAAACGATCAGCCGGCCGCCGAAGAGCAGCCGGATATTGCCAAGCCGGCCGAGCTCGAGTATGCCTCAGCCGAAGGTACACCTGACAGCGCACCTAACCACATTACGCAAGATGCTGCCAGCTCTCGGGCTGCCGCACGCAGGCGTCTGCGCAAGGTCGGCCTGCTGCTGGCCATCCTGCTGATTGCGGTCGTTGGCGCTATAGCCTGGCGTGCCCATTCACAGGCTGATCCGGATGCCGCGACTACCAAGCTGATTGCCGAAGTCTCCCAGCGGGCCGTCCTGCCGACAGGGGAAAAGCCGACTGTCACGACCATCGTCGACAAAGATAAAGTCAACCAAAGTTTCCTGCAGAACGCTCATAACGGTGACAAAGTCCTGTTGTACTTCCAGGCTGGCAAGGCTGTCGTCTACCGGCCGTCGACCCACCAGATTGTCAACATCGGACCGCTGACACAGCCGCCAGCCCAGGTATTCCTGCGTGACGGCTCCGGCAAGGGTATTCCGTCCTCGTTGCGCGACAAACTCACCCAGCCAGCCGGCTTTACAGTCGTGTCCCAGGATACATCGGTGAAAGCCACGTATACGAAGACTCTTGTCGTCGACATCACCGGCAACCGCCCGGACATAGCTGCCCGCGTCGCGACACTGACCGGTGGACATGTCGGCCCACTCCCAGCCGGTGAAAGCCGCCCTGACGCCGACATCCTGGTCATCACCGGCTCCGACGCCAAATAATCTATCCGCCAGTGTGGTAAAATAAAGCATATGCTTGATTTGAATAAGTTGAAGAGAATAGGCCTGGACGCCGCCGGCAAGGCTGCCGAAAAAGCTTCCCAGACAGTCAAAATGGGCGCCCAGAAGGCTAACTTGTCAGTTAAAAACCGCCGGGCCGCCAAATCTGCGCCGGAAGAACAATACATCGTAGCGCTCGACATCGGTACGGAGTTCGTCAAGGCGCTGATAGGCAAGGTCCGCCAGGACACCAAACAGATTGATATCATCGGTGTTGGCCGCCAGCATCAGGCACTGTCCGATATGCAGGCCGGCGCGGTGTCTGACATCGCTGGTGTTGTCCGTAACTGCGATGAAGCCCTGGGCAAAGCCGAGCAACAGGCCGGCGTCAGTGTCCGGACCGCCGTCATCGGTATCGCCGGTGAGCTCGTCAAGGGTACCACGACGACGGTACGAATTTCCCGCAAGCAGGCCACCAAGCCGCTTGATATTACCGAAATGGAACGAATTATCCATCTGGTGCAGGAGCGTGCCGAAAACAAAGCCCGGACGCAGATGGCCTGGGAAATCTCCGGAGGTGGCAAAGATGTCGAAGTCCGGCTGGTGAACAGTGCCTTGGTCAGTATTGAGATCGACGGCTATCCGGTGACCAACCCTATCGGCTTCCAGGGCCGCGACGTCGTTGTACAGTTGTATACAGCTTTCGCCCCGATGATCCACATCGGTGCACTGGAACGCGTCGCCGCTGAGCTGGACATCGACCTATTGGCAGTTGCCGCCGAACCATTCGCTGTCGCCCGGTCGGTCATCGGCGACGAGACGAATACTGCCTTTAGCGCTGTTCTGATGGATGTCGGTGGTGGTACGACTGACATTGCCGTTATCAACGAAGGTGGCGTCCAGGGGACCAAGATGTTCGGCATTGGCGGCCGGGCCTATACGCGGGCTATCGAGCGCGACCTCGGCGTTGACTTTGACATTGCTGAAAAACTGAAGCTTGGCATGGCATCAGAAGACATCAAAAGCAGTGTGCCGGCTGCCAAGGTCAAGGCCGTCGAAGCTTCACTCCAGAAAACACTCAGCGTCTGGACTAGCGGCGTTGAACTGGCACTGGCTGAATTCCCGCAGCTCGACCATTTGCCGCACCGCTTGCTGCTCTGCGGCGGCGGATCCAGCCTCGATATGCTGATGGACGCCTTGCAGCAGTCTGATTGGTACCACGACCTGCCATTCACCCGCAAACCGACCGTCCAGCACATCAGCCCGAGCCAGGTTGTTGGTATTACTGATAAGACCGGTAACGTTGCTGATCATACCTACATCACGGCCATGGGGTTACTGCGCGTCGGCCTCGACACGCTCAACTACGCTGGCAGCTCCGGTAACTCCGTCAAAGAGAAGATTGACCGTATACTTCAGACTTAGAGACAAACCTAGAGACATACATAAGACAGACAAAAAAGACACTTAAGCTAAAAATATGAGAAACTAGTACTATCATGGCCACTTCAACAAATCCCAGCGAAATCAAAAAAGACACCATCTACATCGACGTTGACGATGAGATAACAACGATCATCGAAAAAATGCAGAATTCATCGCAGCGCATTGTCGCCCTGGTGCTGCCGAAGCGAGCCAGCGTATTACAGAGTGTCGTCAACATGAAACTGCTGAAGCGCACTGCCGAGAATGCCAAGAAGCATGTCGTGCTTATTACTTCCGAGTCTGGTCTGTTGCCACTGGCTGGTTCCGTCGGCCTGCTGGTTGCCAGCTCATTGCAGTCCAAACCGGCGATACCAGTTGCTCCCGATACGATTGACCGTGAACACGTTATAGACGAAGACAGCGGCGAAGAATTTGATGATTTTAATGCTGATACCGCCGCCGAACAGCCTATCGGCAAGCTGGCAGACATGGGCGGCACGGCCGCAGCGGTCGCCGCTGGCGGAGCTTACGACGACACGGAAACGATCCAGCTCGATAATGAGGATGACTTTGGAGCCGCTACGGATGCTGCTCCTCTAGCTGGCGGCGCTGCTATTGCCAAAAAGGCCAAGGATAAGAAGCTGAAAGTCCCGAACTTCAATAAATTCCGGATTGTATTGATTGTCGCCGTACTGGCCGTCGTCCTGCTGATCGGTGGCTTTGTCTATGCCAATGCCGTGCTTCCCAAGGCGCTGGTAACGCTGAAGACTAACAGCAGCGATATCCCGACCAAGGCCAACCTGACGCTCGACCCGGCAGCAACTGCGCTTGATACCGAAACCAATACACTTCCAGCCAAGATAGTCAGCAAACAGCAGACCGGCTCACAACAGGTCAGCACCAGCGGCCAGAAAAATAACGGTACCAAAGCTACTGGGACGGTCACTATCACGAATTGTGGCCCGAGCGACGTTACCTTGTCTGCCGGTCGCGGTTTCAGTGCGAACAACAAAACCTTTATCAGCCAGAAGAGTGTCACCGTTCCGACCAGCGACTTTACATTCGGAGGCATGACCTGCAAGAAGAACGGCAAGGCTGACGTTGCAGTTACCGCAGCAGTCGGAGGAGCAGACTATAATATTGATGCATCCGCGTACACTATTGCCAAGGACTCCAGTGGAGCAGACACCTCCTACTTGAGTGCTCAAGGGTCGGCGATGACCGGTGGTACAGACAATATCGTCAAAGTCGTAGCCCAGGCTGACATCGACAGCGCCAGAGCCAAAATCACCGCAGCCGACAATAACAGCATCAAAGATGAGCTGGTCAATAAGCTGGCCGCCATCAGTTACACGGCCATCAGCGCCAGCCTGCATGTCGGCGACCCGGTCGTTACGCCAAGCGCAGCCATCGGCGATCAGGCTGATACCGTCACCGTTACCCAGGTAGTCACCTACACGATGTACGGAGCAAAACCCGATGATATTAAGACCATCATCACCACCAATGTAAAGAAGCAGATTGATCCGACGAAGCAGCAGATACTGAAGGACGGGGCGAGCAGCGCCAAGTTCGATGTCGCAACGTCTGCAGCCAGCGGTCCGCTGCAGGTCGGCATGTCGGCTACATCGCTAGCTGGTCCCGATATCCAGGTCGACAAGCTTGCCACCCAACTGGCTGGCAAGAAGACCGGTGCCGTCGACCAGCTCGTCAAAGCAATCCCCGGCGTCACTGACGTCAGCGTCAAATACAGCCCGTTCTGGGTCTCATCCGTCCCCAAAAAGGCCAATAAAGTACAAATAGTAATAGAGAAGTCCGGCACAACAGCTGCTCCAGCCACTCAATCAACCAATGGCAGCAAACCCTAATACCTCGAACCAGATCGGCCTGGCGCTCGACGTCGGCGAGCGCCGCATCGGTGTCGCCAGCGCCCATCTCAGTGTCAGCTTCGCCGGGCCGCTGATGACTCTTGATCGTCCCGAAAGCTTTCTGGCTGATATCCTGGCTCTCTGTAAAAAAGATGACGTCGCCTGGCTGGTTATCGGCCTGCCCCGTGGTATGCAGGGCCAGGATACGGCACAGACAACCCGGGCTCAGTCGTTCGGCGCCGAGCTTACGGCCTATCTTTCAGCTCATGGTTTGCAGATTCCGGTATACTGGATTGATGAAGCCCTGACATCGGCCAAAGCCGAGGCTGAGCTTCAAAGCCGCATGAAACGTGGCCAAACTTACGCCAAGGGCGATGTTGATGCCTTGGCAGCCACCTATATACTTGACGATTTCTTAAAGGAGCATCAGGAGTAACCATATGGCCGAGTATTCGATTTATTCCCGTGTCCGCCACTGGCCGAAACGTCTGCTGTACACAACACTGGCGCTTATAGTATTACTGGTTGCCGGTGTTATCGTTGTTCGGCACATCTACGATGCTAATCTGCAACCGGTCAGCAGCTCCAAGCAGCAGACAGTCATCACCGTGCAGCCCGATGAGTCGGTTACGGAGATTGCCAGCCAGCTCAAGCAGCAGGGGCTGATCCGCCAGGTCTGGGCGTTCGAACGCTATGTCCGCAACAATTCACTTGGCGCTGAACTGCAGGCTGGAACATACAAATTCAGTCCGTCGCAGAGTGCCCGCGAGATTGCGGTTCAGATATCCGATGGCAAGGTCGCTGTCGACCTGGTGACTATCTTGCCAGGCCAGCGGCTGACGCAGATTCGTGAGTCGCTTATCGACAAGGCAAAGTTTGAAACTGCTGCCGTCGATGCAGCACTGCAGCCATCGCTGTACGCTACCAATCCGGCCCTGGCCGATAAGCCGGCCGAGGCTTCACTTGAAGGCTTTTTGTATCCCGACTCGTTCCAGAAGAGCGCCTCGACAGACCCGAAGCTGATCGTCGAACAATCACTCGATGAGATGGCGGGCATGCTGACCCCTGATCTGCGGGCAGCCTATGCCAAGCAGGGCCTGAGCGTTTACCAGGCTGTCACGCTGGCGTCTATCATCGAGCAGGAAGTCTCAAAGTCCAGTGACCGCGCCCAGGCCGCCCAGGTGTTCCTGAAACGCCGTTCGATTGACATGCCGCTTGGATCTGACGTCACAGCCTTCTATGGTGCGCTGGCCGCCGGCCTCAAGCCGTCGCTGACCTACGATTCCCCCTACAATACCTTGATCCACAAGGGCTTGCCGCCGGGGCCTATCAGTAATGTCTCGGATAGCTCGCTGAATGCCATTGCCCATCCGGCATCGACCGATTGGCTGTATTTCGTCGCCGGCGATGACGGTAATACTTATTTCTCGAAAACAGTCGAAGAGCACGACCAGCTGACGAAACAGTACTGTCATAAACTGTGTAATCTCAACTAAGCCCTCTACTTTTGGTGACGACCTGTAGGGCGCTCAAATATCTAACCATAAGGCGTATAGTTGAGTTCTAGCTGATATTTGCTATAATACCGTTGTAGTTGAGATTATGTCACCAGATATAACACTTCTCAGCTATGTTTTCATCCGTACATAGTTTACCTTAATACAGCAATAATGAGTCATAGTTTAGCAATGGTGGTCAGTTATTCGACGACCTGCGCCCACTAGGAGATATTTATTAGCAATTTACATATGCCATCGGTTGCCTCACATTTACCGATAGAAGCCCTGCAATCCACAGGGGCTTATCGGCAGATCGACCGTAAACTGCACCGGAAATCACTTCGCCGGCGTGTTGTTCGCTATGGTCTGCTTGGATTCAACGCAGTTTTACTCCTGAGTGTGCTGACATTCATAGTAGTCGGCCAGCGTTCCAGCACTCCAAGCACCAGCCTGTTACATAATTCTGCCCTGGCGGCCAGCTCAAGCCGGTCAGTTGCAAATCCTCTCGACCAGATATCATCGGCCGATATTGCCTTCAATGTCGCCAGCATGAGTGCTTTGCCTGAAACTACCGCCGTTGCCAACCAGGCGGCGTCAGTCAACCTGGAGTTGATGACCAGTACGCCGACCACCGCCAGTATTGTCTCCAAGCCGCAAGTGGTCGCGACAGCCCTGAAAAGCAATAAAGACATCAAGACCTACGTCGTAGCCGGCGGCGACACTGTGGCGACAATCGCCGCCAAGTTCAACGTGACCTCTGACAGCATCAAGTGGTCCAATAACCTGCGCAGCGATGTGGTCGCGGCTGGACAGTCGCTGATGATTCCGCCCGAAGGTGTCTCCGGCATCGTCTATACCGTCAAAGCCGGCGATACGCCGGATAGCTTAGCTAGCAAATACAAGGCCAGCAAAGACGAGATTATCGCCTACAACGACGCCGAAATTACCGGGTTGAAGGTTGGTGAGCGCATTATCATCGCCAACGGTTCAATTGCAACGACCCCTGTCGCAGTAGCCTCTAGCTCAAGCTGGGGTGGGCTGGCATGGGGTGGGGCGGCCATCTATGGTTTCAACGGCTATGACTTTGGTAACTGTACCTGGTACGTCGCAACTCAGATTGCAGTGCCCGCTAACTGGGGTAATGCCGCCACCTGGGCCGCCGGTGCACGGGCCAGCGGCTGGCAGGTCAGTTCGACACCAACTGTCGGCGCTATTGCCCAGACACCATATTCTGCGGGCGGCCTGGGCCATGTCGCAATCGTCGACGGAATCTCACCGGATGGCAGCCAGGTACTTATCCGTGATATGAACGGCATCGCTGGATTCAACCATGTTGGCAAGGCCTGGCAGGCGACTTCACACTACGTCAATTATATTACGCATTAGGCCACATAGCCGGTAGCACGGTATAATATCTACCTGATGAATTTTATTGATAAAACAAAAGTACTGATACATGCTGGTGACGGCGGCCCCGGCAAGCTGAGCTTTCGGCAGGAAAAATTCGTCGATAAAGGCGGCCCTGACGGCGGTGACGGCGGGCACGGCGGCAATGTCGTCTTGGTGGCCAGCCGCAATCAGAACACCCTGGCTGCTTTCCGCTACCAGCGTGAGCTGAAGGCTGAACCGGGCCAGTCCGGCGGAACTAACGATAAACACGGTAAAAATGGCAAGCATATGATTGTTGCTGTCCCAGTTGGCACGATTGTCATGACTGCCGACGGCAGCGAAATACTCGCCGATCTGACAGTAGACGGTCAGGAAGCTGTCATAGCCAAGGGTGGCAAGGGCGGCTTCGGCAACGCTCACTTCGTCAGTTCCCGCCGCCAGACACCGCGCTTTGCCGAAAAAGGTGAGCCTGGCGTCGAACTGGAAGCCACGCTGGAACTGAAGATGATCGCCGACGTCGGTCTGGTCGGTATGCCGAATGCCGGCAAATCGACACTGCTCAGTGTCATCAGTAATGCCCGGCCGGAAATCGCCGACTATCCCTTTACGACACTTCGCCCCAACCTGGGTGTCGTTGATGTCGACAAAGGCTTTAGTCTGTTATTCGCAGATATACCGGGCCTTATCGAAGGCGCTGCCGAAGGCAAGGGCCTGGGCCATGAATTCCTGCGCCACATCGAGCGAACTGCTGTTATCCTGCACATGATTGATGCCTACCAGGAAAATATCCCCGAAATATACAAGACAATCCAGGATGAGCTGGCGGCCTACGAAATCGACCTCAGCACGAGGCCGCAGATCGTTGTGCTCAACAAGATCGACGGACTCGACACTGAAATCGTAGATGATCTGATCGGACAGCTGAAAGCCGTCGTGCCGGAAGGTGTCCCGGTCTATGCCATTTCCGCCGCCGCCGGCATCGGTCTCAAAGAATTACTGTACGCTGTCCGGGCCGTCGTTGTCGAGCGCCGCAAGGTGACAGAAGAGCGAGCTGCCGAAGAATCAGTGCCTGTCCTCCGTCTGCCAGCCTCCGAAAGTGTGCCCTGGAACGTCGTGCCGATTGATGGCGGCTTCCTGGTAACCGGACCGAAAATAGAACAGTTCGCCGCCCGGACTGACTTTGATAACGAAGAAGGTGTCCAGCGGCTGCGAGACATTATGAAGAAGATGGGCATCATGCACGCTTTGCTACGCCAAGGCATTGAACCAGGCCAGACAATCCAGTTCAACAAAGTCGGCTCGATCGAGTACTAAGTCGGGCTGGAACAGCATCTATCGCCAGGACGAATCACGGGTTAGTACTTTGATAATCATATGATTATAATGTATTGTAATAGTATTATTATGGCACAGTCTGAGTACGAGTATCATCCGCTTCAGAAGCTACCAGGGCGCTATCGACCTACCATATTGGTGCGGCCAGGCGACGAACACATCGAGGAATCGTTTATAGCGCCAGATGAGCATACGCAGATACGTGGACAGGCTTTAGCCATTCTCCAAACCGTAGGACGCGATACAAAATTTCGGAACTGGAACGCTACTGTTGCGCCCGCCGGGCGAGAGGATTGGACGACGCAGCTCATGACACCAGACAGCTGGAATAGATTAGCCTGGTCCACACTCCAAATTGCCTACAGTCTGAGTAAAGATTCACTACGGCTGCGACGGGAGGAAGTTACGAGCAACCAGCCTGGCTACAGAATTGATAATTTCGAACTGGAATTGGATGGTCTGCTGGCGCGTGAAACAGATGTGTCTATTCAGGCGAACAAATCGGCCGGGGACATCTCGTTCGACCTTCATCGCCCAGTTGCAGCTGCGACGCTCAACGACTGGCAGACCTACATGCAGGAAAAGGTAGCAGATGATATGCTGCCTACCAGCGAACTCGGTGGTTTCGGCGGCCTGGGTCGGATACGATCCTGGTTCCGCAGTCTTGATACAAGATGATAGCTCAAACGTCCATGCTACACTGGTAGGTAACGATGAGCGCCAGTTATTTCTTTTATGACCTTGAGACAACCGGGATAAATCCGCGCGAAGACCGGATTATGCAGTTCGCCGGACAACGGACGGATATGGAGCTGAATCCGATCGGCGAACCGGTCAATGTGCTTATCAAACTGACGCCGGATGTCGTACCGGAGCCCGACGCCATCATGGTCACCGGTATTACGCCGCAGTCCACGATGGCCGACGGTGTTACTGAAGCCGGATTCCTGAAGATATTTTATGATGAAGTCGTCCAACCGGGCACGATATTCATGGGTTTTAATACTATCCGTTTCGACGACGAATTTATGCGCTTCCTGCACTACCGTAACTTCTATGATGCCTATGAATGGCAATGGTGCGACGAGTGTTCGCGCTGGGACCTGCTGGATGTCGTGCGCATGACCCGGGCACTACGGCCGGAAGGTATTGAGTGGCCGTTCTTGCCAGGCGGTGCAGGCGATGGTCCGGAAGGTAAGCCGACCAACCGCCTGGAGCTGCTGACCAAGTTGAACGGTCTGGACCACGAGCATGCCCACGATGCCCTGAGCGACGTCATGGCTTCGATCGCTGTCGCCAAGCTGATCCGCGAAAAGCAGAAAGGCCTGTTCGATTACCTCCTGGAATGCCGCAGCAAACACAAGGTCAAAGAACTTGTCGAAGCGGGCAAGCCGTTCGTGTATACCTCTGGCCGCTACCCATCCGCTACGCTGCACACGACAGTTGCCGTCATGCTGGCCAAGCATCCGCAGAGCAGTGCCTATGTCTATGACCTGCGCCATGACCCGGCACCGTTCATGGCGATGACCGACGAAGAACTTGTCGAATCTATCCGCTGGAGCAAGGACCGTGAAAAGTTGCGCCTGCCCGTGAAAACAATCAAATACAACCGCTGCCCAGCCGTCGCACCTACCGGCGTTATTAAAGATACAAAGGTCCAGCAACGGATACAGATCGACCTCGATGCGGTAGCCATGAACCTCCGCAAACTGTCATCCCAGCCAGACTTCGCAGCCCGGGTCGTGAAAGCTTGTGAAATAATTGACGCCGAGCGCAAAGCACTGACCGGTGAAGGCGAGGCCTGGGGCGAACCGCAAACTGTAGACGGCCAGCTCTACGGTGGTGACTTCTTCTCGAGCGCTGACAAGCATGCTATGAAACAGCTCCGTAGTACTGATCCAAAGGATTTCAAGGATCTCAGCCCGTCGTTCCAGGACAAACGTTTGCAGGCTTTGCTGCCGCTCTATAAAGCCCGCAACCATCCGACGCATTTATCTTCAGAAGAACGCCAGGCGTGGGACGCCTTTTGCAAACATCGCCTGCTCGATGGCAATCAGCACAGCCGCTTAGCTAAATATTTCAAACGGATAGATGAGCTGGCACGTGACGAGCATCTGACTGAAAACCAGCGCTATGCGCTTGAAGAGTTACATCTCTACGGCGAATCGCTCATGCCGTCACCTGACGAGGCTGACGCCGAATCACCGGAGTAACCAAACGAGCGCACGACACGTAGTCCTATTGATCTATGATTGCTGCTGCCGGCGGCCGACTTTGCGCTTCACACTTGCCAGCCGGTCGCGGTTCATGCCAACGATAAGCATTGCCAGGAAAAATAAGCCGATTGCCAGGCTAAGCTGCCAGATAGCCGCATGCTTGTAGGCCAGGTACGTAACGACTCCCAGCAAGGCGACTGCGATGAAATCATAGAGCCACTGCACGACCGGATGCTTCGGGAAAATCCATTTTAGGAAATCGCCGCCGTGCGCCAGCAGCCAGTCGCGCAGCCGCCGGGCCCACACATTATTCATCGATAGCAGGCCAAGTCCGCCCAGCACCAGTGGAATCCCGCCCGGCCCGGGCAGCCAGCCGGATGCGATCCCCAGCAAAATCAGGAAATAGCCGGCAACGTCAGTGGCGATCCGTTCGAGTCTGATAGTCATAGGGCTATTGTAAGAGCTAGGACCGCTATTTACAAAATCACTTGAGCAGTTTTCTATTGTTGACACGTATGTCGGCTGTTATAGTCAAAAGTAAGACAACGACACGATGTTACAAAGAGACATATCAAACGAGTATGGGAGACAAGTATTAACTGGATTTTACGCGTCTGTCCCGGTTGTGCCGACACCGCAATTGCGGTCACAGCTTCAGACCGTACCGCCTGAGACTGGCATCCCGATTTCTCCGACCCGACTGCATATCAGCCTGGTCAAACCACATGAGTGCGATGTTCCTGTCAGTGATGCCGAGCATCTGAAGACTATGAACTATGCACGGCGGCGGATGGCGAGCCGGATTGATAGTCTGCACTTGGCTGGTCTGCAGCTTCCGTCACGGGAATCTGTCCTGAAAAGATGCAGCCGCAAATTCTTTGGAATCTACGTCGATCCGCCGGCGGCATTTGTAGAAGCCCGCGGTGTCTGTGTCGAAGTTTTGTGGCAGGAACTTGGGGTTTCGATCGACCCGGAGATGGAAGAGCCTCACGTCAGTTTGTTTGAGCGAACGGTGGATTCTCCTGACCACCTGAAGCGGTCTATGCCCTACGTCGGTGTTGTCATCGGCGGAGCTGCCACGGTGTTAACGCGGGCTGTTTACCGGGAAGATGCCGATGTGCTGGCAATGTATAGACAAGCTGCAACGATGTTGGGCCAGCAAAGCATGCCCCGGTAGCGCTTAATTTTGGATTCAGGTAGCAGGGGGTGGAAAAACGTAGCATTTTCGGCTATAATACTTCAGTTATATGAGTGACAATATTGTAGTAAGTGGGGCACGGGAGCATAACCTCAAGGATATCAATGTCACGATACCTCGGGAGAAGCTGGTCGTCATTACGGGACTGTCTGGATCGGGCAAGTCCTCTTTGGCGTTCGATACGATTTACGCCGAAGGCCAGCGCCGCTACGTTGAATCTCTGAGCTCGTACGCCCGCCAGTTCCTGGGACTGATGGAGAAGCCGGACGTCGACCAGATCGATGGGCTGTCACCGGCGATATCTATCGATCAGAAGTCAACGTCCCGCAACCCGCGGTCGACGGTGGCGACTGTTACTGAGATTTATGATTACCTGCGTCTGTTGTTCGCCCGCGTCGGCATCCCGCACTGCCCGGTCTGCGGCAAGCCGGTAGCCCGCCAGACAACCAATGCTATCGTTGACCAGGTCATGGCATTGCCGGCTGACGCCCGTCTGATGATTCTGGCACCGGTTATTGTCGACAAGAAGGGCGCCTTCGAGCATGTCCCGGAGCAGTATACCCGCGCCGGCTTCGCCCGTGTCCGCGTTGATGGCGTGGTCTATGCCCTCGACGAATTTCCAGAGCTCGACAAAGCCCGTAAACACACCATCGATATCGTCGTCGACCGTCTCGTCAACAACGGCGACAGCCGCACCCGGCTGGCACAATCGGTCGAGCAGGCTCTGGAAGTCGCCGAAGGCCGGCTGGCCGTTCAGAATGCCGATTCGAAAGAAGAATTTACCTACAGCCTGAAATACGCCTGTGTCGACCATCCTGATATTGCTATCCCGGAGCTTGAGCCGCGGACCTTCAGCTTCAACTCTCCACACGGTGCCTGCCCCGTCTGTACCGGACTCGGTTCGCGCATGGAAGTTGATCCGGAGCTGGTGCTGCCGAACGGTAAACTGACTATCGCCGAAGGCGCCATCCGTCCGTATAACCGCATCAATGTCGACAACTGGTACATGAAGAAGCTCCAGGCTGTGGCAGAACGCTACGGCTTCAGCCTGCACGTCCCGACCGGCGAACTCAGTAAGGACAACCTGCAGAAGATCCTCTACGGCACCGGCGACGAAACATACAAGGTCCGCCTCGGTGCCGGCCGGTCATTCAATACGACCTATGAAGGTGTCGTTCCGAACCTGGAACGGCGCCACAAGGAAACCGACAGCGATTTCATCCGCCGTGACATCGAGCGCTTCATGCAGGAGCGGCCGTGCTACAAATGCCATGGCATGCGGCTGCGTCCTGAAGTCCTGGCGGTCACCATCCATCAGAAATCAATCATGGACATCTGTACGCTGTCGATTGATGACGCCCTCGGCTGGTTCGAGGAAGTTTCGCTAAGCGACCAGGAGCGCCACATCGCCGAGCAGATCCTCAAGGAGATCCACGCCCGGTTGCAGTTCCTGAAAGACGTTGGCCTGAATTACCTAACATTACTGCGCTCCGCAACGACGTTGTCCGGTGGCGAAGCCCAGCGCATTCGGCTGGCAACCCAGATCGGCTCCGGGCTGCAGGGTGTGCTGTACGTCCTCGACGAACCATCGATCGGGTTGCATCAGCGCGATAACGCCCGGCTTATTAAGACGCTACGACACCTGCGTGACCTCGGCAATACCGTCATCGTTGTAGAACACGACGAAGAGACTATCCGTAGCGCCGATTATCTGCTGGATATTGGCCCGGGCGCCGGCATACATGGCGGGCATGTCGTTGCTGCCGGCACGCCTGATGAAGTCGCCAGGAATCCGAAGAGCATTACTGGCAAATATTTGTCCGGTAAAAAAGAAATTGCTACCCCGCGCAAGCGCCGCGCCGGCAATGGCCTCAAACTGGTTATAAAAAATGCCCGTGAAAACAATCTGCAGAACGTCGACGTTACCATACCGCTCGGCAAGATGGTCGTTGTCAGCGGCGTGTCCGGCTCCGGCAAATCCAGTCTGATAAATGACATCCTGGCCAAGGAACTACTTGCCCGCTTACACCGCGCCAATACCGTCCCTGGTCGCCACGACGACATCGAAGGCATCAAGCTGCTCGACAAAGCCATCATCATCGACCAGTCGCCGATCGGGCGGACGCCGCGCAGCAACCCGGCGACTTACACCGGACTGTTTACACCGATCCGCGAACTGTTTGCCCAGACGCCGGAAGCCAAGCTGCGCGGCTATGCCGCCGGCCGCTTCAGCTTCAACGTCAAAGGTGGACGTTGTGAAAATTGTTCCGGCGACGGCATCATCAAGATTGAAATGCACTTTCTGCCGGATGTCTATGTTGACTGCGAAGTTTGCCACGGCAAGCGCTACAACCGCGAGGCACTCGAGATACATTTCAAGGGCAAGACCATTAGTGACATCCTGGAAATGACCTGCGAACAAGCTCTCGAATTCTTCGAAAACATCCCAAGCATTGCCCGTAAATTACAAACATTGGTTGATGTTGGCCTCGGCTACATCGGGTTGGGCCAGTCGGCCACCACGCTGTCTGGCGGCGAGGCCCAGCGTATTAAACTGTCCACCGAACTCTCTAGGCGTCCGACCGGCAAGACAGTATATATCCTGGACGAACCGACTACCGGCCTGCATATGGCCGATGTTGACAAGCTGCTCCACATGCTGCACGCCCTGGTCGACGCCGGTAATAGTATGGTGATCATCGAGCACAACCTGGACGTCATCAAAAACGCCGACTGGCTGATCGACATGGGCCCGGAAGGCGGTTCCGGCGGTGGACGCGTTATGGCCGAAGGCACGCCAGAGCAGGTAGCCAGGGTTGCCGACAGCTACACCGGCCAGTTCCTGAAGCGCATGCTCAAATAGCCATCACGCAGTAAGATATGATATAACCTATCTACTATGACTGAACATCTTCCCGGCCAACCAGAGTTTCTCCCAAACGACCCCGAACTGCTTAAGCGTGCCACTGATTTGCTGATAACTCTTGCATTCGGCGAGGGAAGTGAACAGCTTGGCCTGGATATGTCACGGCCTGGTTCTCCGCAGCTGATACCGCGGGGCCAACATGATGCATTGTATCCGGGACGACCATTCGTACTCATCGGCACCAGAAATTTCGTAAGCTTACAATCTCCCGATGATGGCCTGCTAGCTAAAGGCGTGTGCGAAGTATTCAGCGACAGCTATATGCTCAGGACTGGAAAATATGCAGAGCTTTCGTATACCAGCTCTCAGATTACTGCTGCTAGAGGTGACAGTGGCAGAGACGCCTTCACGTTCATGACGTTCAATACTGGCGGTATTGTAACTAAAGAGGTCCAATATTATGATACTGAGGTTCCAAGTACGCCACGTGCCGGAGTGTCTGACGAAGATTTGGCAGTGGTCGTCCAAAGCCTGCAAACTGCTGTGCCTCTCGGTGATGATTAATTACCATCCGGTGTAAATCCCGAAGTGGATCCAGGAATATCGTGCTCTCGTATTGATTCTCTTATTTTTGCTATACTGGCGCCATGACCGAACAACCATACGATATCCATAAAGCCGCTGCCATCATCATGCAGGATAGAAAAGTCCTGCTGACCCGCTCCAAAGGCAAGGACGTGTTTGTATCGCCAGGCGGTAAGCTGGAAGCGGGCGAAACCCCGGTCCAGGCCTGCGTCCGTGAACTCAAAGAAGAAATCAGTGTCGACGTCTCCGAAACGGACCTGGAATATGTTGGTACCTATTATGCCGAAGCAGCAGGTGGGTCGGGCAAGGCCCTGCGGATGGATGTCTATACGGTGCATAATTACGCAGGCACCATACAACCGGATAACGAAATCGAAGAAATCGTATACGTCGGCTCAGTGGTTCCGGAAGACATGGAAGTCGGCTCGATTTTCCAACATGAGATCATCCCGTATCTTACTGCTCACGACCTCATCGACTAGATTGCCGCTGCCCTTAACCCGCCGGCTATGACAGACATCCCGGATATTAAAATAAACCCCTGATTGCTCAGGGGTTTATTTCCTACACCGGCGTGTCGATGGGCCGGGCTAGCGAGACTAACTTATTAGTTAGTTGCGTTGTAGATTTCGACGGCTGTGTCGACTGACGAAGAGTTACCGGCGTTACCGCTGGTAGCACTGCCACCGATGGTGTTACCGTTGCTCGTCGAGTTGCCGCTGTTAGCACTCTGGTCGTTTGTGTTGTTTACAGTAACGTTGTTGGTGTTGGACACATTGGTGTCGTTGCTGGTGTTAGACTCGACGGTGTTCGTTGAGTGAGGACCAGTGATCCCGATGAAGCCGCCCATGCCGCTACCTGAACCGCTACCTGTAGGTAGAGTAGTCAGATTGCCGAGCACCAAGGTGGTTCCTGTCTGGTTGCTGTTGCCAGCGCTACCAGTGCTGGCGCTGCCACCGATGGTGTTACCATTGCTCGAACTGTTGCCACTTGAGGCTTGCTGAGAACTACCGTTGGTGACGCCAACGTTGTTGTTGTTCGTAACATTGGTGTGACTCGACTGGTTGCTACTGACGGTGTTCGTTGAGTGAGGACCTGTCAGGTATATGCCACCCATTGAAGTTCCACCACCGTAGCCGCCTGTGCCACCGGTTGTTGAGTTCAGGAAGGCAAGGCTGGTCTGTGCCTGGTTACTGTTACCAGCGTTACCGCTGTTGGCGCTGCCGCCGATGGTGTTACCATTGCTGTGGGCGTTGCCAGATGTTGCTGTCTGGTTGTTGCTGTTCGTAACATAGGCAGAGTTGTTGTTGGTAGAATTGTAGGAATTTGAGCTGTTGTTACAGATGGTGTTGGTTGAGTATGGACCAGTCAGTCCGATCATTCCGCCACCGGATCCACCACCCATGCCTGACATCCATGGCATCGATGAGATGTTACCGAACATGGTATGGCTGGAAGCTTCATTGCTGTTGCCGGCATTGCCGCTGCCATTCTGGCCGCTACCTGATCCAAGCCAGTTCCAGAGACTGCCGCCGAATAATCCACCACCGACGGTGTTACCATTCGAGCCAGCATTGCCTGTCGAGGCATCCTGCCAGTTTGAGTTATTAACCATACTGTGGTTAGTATTGTTTGACGAATTGCTGTAGCTTGAGTTGCTCCACAGGCTGCTGGATGATTGCGGTCCGGTCCAGTTGAGGCCCACAGGATTTGCTGAAACTATCCCTGTAAGTCCTAGGCAGGCAGAACTGGCGACTGCAGCGCCTGCGAGAACGATTCTTTTAGTCATTGCTTTGATCATAATTAACTCCTTCCATATATTATTGTAATGCTTCGAACGCTGCGATTTATTCCTCATCACGGAACGAAGATTGTTACCTTGCCCTTTCCGATGCCACCTATGTTCGCAAGTTCTTTGCTTACTCTGCTACTATAGTAATTATGTATAGGAACTGGCAGCTAGATATTTACTTGACAAAGCATGTTATCACAAGCGCAATGCGTTCCGCTGACCCCGTGTCCGAGCGGTTGAAGTGATGTACAAATAACTGCATATCTTACCGCGTAAAGTATTATTGACAGCTCGTACGCAGCACGAAGGCTGCTAATCAGGGTAAAAACGAAGAAAATATATGGCATGACAGGCATAATAATCACAAACCTCGCTATACATGATCGGGAACTTTATGAACGCTGATGAACAAGCATCTCGCAACAACCGCTCGAAGCTTTTACTGCTGAGCTGTATATTCTTTGGTCTGCTTTTCGTGGTCCTTAGTCTGGTTGCTCATAACCATTTCAAACAGAACCCGGGCTGGAAGCAAACTGAGGGCGTCGTTATCGACACAAACCCTACGACAAGACAAAGGGGCGGGGTGGTATATACGCCGACTGTCAGCTACCGCCTAGCTGGAAAGACCTACGAAGTCACGAGTACTGTTTCGTCCGCTTATGCGCCGGACATTGGGGCGAGGGTGGCAGTATCGTATGATCCGATGAATCCAGGCCGGTCCAGACTGCATGACAACCTGTCGACTACACTGATATTTCTGATGTACCCGACGATTGCCTTCATTGTTCTGGTGGCGAGTGTCGTATACATTGTGCAGCTACATAGGACGGACGGCATCACGGCACGTTGATAAGAGGCGATGTACTTAGGAATCTTTGCGGCGGCTGAACTTTGATTTGATGACGGCGCGGATCTTGTCGTCTTTGAAGATATGGTAGAGTGTCGGCGCCAGGACGATCAGGATGATCAGCAACATGACCGGTTCGATATAATGCTCCACGCCGGGAATCCGGCTGCCGATAAAGAATCCGAGCAGTGTTACGCTGAGCGTCCAGGCGATGTCACCGATGGCGTCATACAGTACGAATTTGGCCCGCGGCATGTGGGCGGCACCGGCGGTGACAGGGACGAAGGTACGCATGACCGGGACGAAATGCGCCACCAGCATGGTCTTACTGCCGTACTTTTCATAAAACTTCTCAGCTTTCATGATGTACTCATGCCGAAAAACCAGACTGTCTTTGTGGAACAACCGCGGGCCGAGACTCTTGCCGATCTGGTAGCCGATGTTATCGCCAAGAATGGCGGCGATGGCGATGGCAACGAGCGTCAGACCAATTGGCAGGTTACCCTGAGCTGCAAAGATACCGGCGCTGAAGAGCAGAGTGTCGCCGGGGAAGAAGAAACCGACCAGCATGCCCGATTCGGCAAAAATTATCAGCGATATAAGTAGCAGACCACCAGACTGTACTAAGTGGGAGACGTCGAACATATACACTAAGAGTAACCGTTTCTGCCGCCAGTGTCCATCGTCAGAAGAAAATAGTCAGGGGATGGTGGTAATGTGCGCCAAATCTGTTAAAATAGAACCTTAGACCTTATACGAACGTAATTACAGTAAACCGCGAATACCAAACGCTAGAAGGAACGATGTATGTCACAGGATAAAATTGCATTAACATTAGAAGCACGCACCGTCGAAGGTAAGGCCGTCAAACACTTGCGCAAGGCCGGAATCGTGCCAGCTGTCGTCCATGATCACGGCAAGGATTCAGTCCTGGTCCAGGGCGATCACAATCTGATTATGAAAGCCTACAAGCAAGCTGGGAAGCACCATCCGATCGAACTCAGCGCCGGCGGTAAAAATTATACTGCCATGATCCGGACTATCGAATTCGAACCTCGCAAGCAAGCCCTGACACATGTCGTCTTCAATGCCGTTTCAGCAACCGAAAAAGTTGAGACTGAAGTTCCACTGCACCCACGTTTTGCCGAAGGCAACGAAGCATCGCCAGCTGAGCGTAATGGTCTGATGGTCCTGCCGCACCTGACTGCCGTTACGGTACAGGCTGTCTCATCGAAGCTGCCTGATGCCATCGAATACGACGCCGAAAAACTGGTTGAAGTTGGTGACCACATCAGTGTTGGCGACCTGGTCGCACCGGCCGGTGTTGAAATCATGACTGATGCTTCCCAGGTCATCGTGACTGTCAACGACCCAACGGTCGTTGCGGCTGCCAATGACGCTGCCGGTGGTGACGCCGAAGAAGGCACTGGCGACGAAGCGGCCAACGTTGAATCAGAACACGGTTCTGCTGCTGACGATGACCAAACTTCGCAGGCTGATGAAATCCGCCCAGGTGGCAAAAAGGAATTCGAAGACAAGAGCCAGGGCCACAGCCCAGAAAAACAGTAGTCACGTAGTAAATTTTTTTTCCCAGGAATAACCGGCAATCTCAGCCGGTTATTCTTCTATAAAGCCGCCGGACTGATGGCTCCACAATCTGGCGTATAGACCTCTCTGTTTCAGCAGTTCGGCATGGGTGCCGTCCTCGATAATCTTACCTTCGTCGAGCACGATGATCCGGTCCAACCGTTGTATGGTGCTCAGGCGGTGGGCGATGACGATAGTCGTGCGGTCCTGCATCAGTTTTTCCAGGGCTTTCTGAATGACCTGTTCGCTCTCGCTGTCCAGTGCGCTGGTTGCTTCATCGAGCACCAGGATTGGCGCATTTTTCAGGATAGCCCGGGCGATGGCGATGCGCTGGCGCTGCCCGCCGGAGAGCTTGACGCCTCGTTCTCCGACGATGGTGTCCAGGCCGTGCGGCAGTGCTTGGATGAAGTCGAGGGCGTAGGCCTTGCGGGCTGCATCACGGATGTCGGTATCACTGGCTTTTATCTGGCCGTAGGCGATATTTTCGCGGACTGAGCGGTGGAATAGCAGCGGCTCCTGGGGAACGTACGCAATGCTGCGGCGCAGACTGGCCTGGGTGACGCCGGCAATGTCCTGCCCGTCTATGCAAATCATACCGGAACGGATGTCGTCAAAGCGCAGCAACAGCCGGGTAAATGTCGATTTGCCACCGCCACTCGGTCCAATCAGCCCGACCTTCTGGCCGGCCCGGATGTGCAGGGACAGGTCTTCGAAGACTGCCTGCTCAGCGGTCGATTCCGGGTAGTGAAAATTGATTGCATCATAGTTGATGACTCCTGCCGTAACCTGCAGCGACGTTGCCTTGTGGCTATCCCTGACTTCTGAAGTTTCCAACAGAATCTCGGTCATCGGCGAGGCGGACAGCAGGCCTTCTTCGACAGTCCGGAAGATAGTACCGAGTTCGAACAACCGGTTAGTCAGCGTAATGGTGTAGCTGAAAGCAAAGATGCCGATGGCCAGGATAGCAGGGTTGCTGTGGACCTGTCTGACGATAATCAACACGAACAGTATCTGCATCAGCAGCAGCGCCGCCATCCGGTTGTTACCTTTGGTAGCTGCCGTCTGCCAATCGCGTTGGCGCAGTATGGACAATGTGCTGTTCAACTCGCGGTGGTGTGTCAGCTCGTAGTCTTCGGCGGCGAATGTCTTGACGGTCTGGGTGTTGACGATAACGTCTGACAGATGGGACGTCACAGCCTTGGAGGCTGCCAGGCGATTCGCACGGAGCCCCGAGCGCCGGCGGCTCTCAATCCAGGACCAGGCGACTGTCACCGTTACCAGGGCAGCCAGCGACAGGCCCAGCTGCCAGGAATGCAGCATGACCAGCACGATCCCGGACAGCGTAATGATGCTGAACGGTAGCATATTGATGAACAATGCGCCGCAGAGCGAGCTGAAGGCGTTCGGGTAATCGATGGCGTCGGAAACCAGCTTGCCGCTGATACGGTTGTTATGAAAGCCGACGCTGCGCGCCAGCAGGGCTTCGAGGGCGATAGTCTGCAGATCACTCTGCGTGATTGCCTGAAAGGCCATCAGCTTCTTAAAGCCGTAGCGGTTCAGCACCACCCCGATCACGGCAAAGACCACCAGGGGCGGAATATAGTGCAGTGTCGTATCTGACTTAACCGCGATGGTGGCCAGAATACGGCTGATATAAAACGGTACGACGATGCCGGTGCAGATTGAGGACACTGGATTGAGCAGCGACTGCAGAAACAGCTTCTTTTGCTGCATTGCGGCCCGCCACAGCAAGCGTATGGTGTCGCGGTCAGAGATGATTGATTCAGTTTTGGCCACCATGTTCGTTAGTCCTCCATAAAGCCGCCGGACTGGTGGCTCCACAGTTTGGCATAGGTACCACCGGCGCGGATCAGCTCCTTGTGACTGCCTTGCTCAGTTATCCGGCCTTTGTTCATGACAATGATGCGGTCCATGTGCTGGATAGTACTCAGGCGGTGGGCGATGACGATGGCAGTACGGCCTTCCATCAGCCGCCACAGGGCATCCTGGATCAGGATTTCGCTCTCCGAATCGAGGGCGGAGGTGGCTTCGTCGAGCACCAATATTGGGGCATTCTTAATCATCGCCCGGGCAATTGCCACGCGCTGTCGCTGGCCGCCGCTCAGCTTGACACCACGTTCACCGACCAGGGTATCGTAGCCCTGCGGCAACTGGGCAATAAACTCGTGAGCATTAGCCAGTTTGGCGATTGACTCAATTTCGCGCTGCGTCGTGCCCGGTCGACCATAGGCGATGTTTTCTGATAGGCTACGGTGAAAGAGCAGGGGTTCCTGAGGCACGTACGCAATATGGGCGTGCAGATTATCCTGAGTAATGTTACGGATGTCGTGGCCGTCGACCTTGATGGCACCGCTGTCGATGTCACTGAAACGCAGCAGCAGCCGGGTCAGCGATGTTTTGCCCGAGCCGGAATGGCCGACCAGGCCGATTTTCTCTCCAGCCTTGACATTGATGGTCAAATCTTTGAAAAGCGGCCGTTTGTTTTCGCCGTAGGTAAAGGTGACGTCCTCGAAGCTGATACTGCCGCGAACAATATGGGCGTCTTCCGGCTGTACCGGGTCCTGTATTTCGGGGGTGATCTGCAGAATCTTGACCATATCGCTGGCATCGCCAAAGGCGCGATTATATTGCCGCAGCACGTTCTGGAATTCCCAAAGCCGCTGGCCGACGGATGCGGTGTAATTAACGATCAGGAACAAGGTAGCGATATCTGACCTGAAGGTGCCGGCGCCGACGACGGCAATGACCAGCGCCGAGATACCGATACTGGACGTCACGATGCTGGAATAGGTCTCGCGTACCATTGTGGCTTTCATGGAACGGGCGCCAGCCAGCTTGGTCTCTCCGGCAATGTCGCCGTAGCGTTCCATCTCGTAATTACCGGCAGCGAAGCTTTTGACGACCATCAGGTTGGAGATGCTGTCAGCCAGATAACCCGTCTGATGACTTTGGGCTTCAGATTCCATAGTATTGGCGTAGCGGACCTTTTTGGAGAAAAAGAAGGTGCCGATTATATATATTAACGAGAAGCCTAATAGCGACACGGCATACAGCGGCACGCGCGGTGCCAATATTATGACTGTCGCCAGCATCGAGACAAGCAGCGGTAACAGGTTGAAGATTGACGCGTCGATAAAGCGGATATAGGCGCCTGTCAATTTGGTTGCCTGGGAGACGAGCGAACCGGCGAAACGGTTGCCGTGAAAGCCGGCGCTTAGGTTGACGAGGTGGTCGAATACTTTTTGCGACAGATCGCGGACGACACGCAGCTCAAGGTTCCAGATCAGCCAGATATTGACGCGCCAGCCGATTATGCCACTGAGGATCGTGGCGGCTGCATAGGCAATGATGTACGGCTTGAAACTACCCCAGACATTGCTGGTGTCGTAGCCCCGCTGACTGATTTTGGCAAAGACGAGCGACAGGATGTACGGCTCCAGAAAGTTCATAATGAGTATCGTGACCGGCAGCATGATGAGCAGCGGCACCAGGAAGCGTTTGTACCTGATAGCATGCAACCAGAACAAGCGGATCGTCAGCTTGGTAATATCTTCTGAGGTATCCTCGGCAGCCGGTTTCTTTGCTGCCTTGGCCGGGTTGTTTTGTTTCATGACGGGAGCCTTTGCTTGTATATGAGTTTGTGGGTGTTGCGGCCGCGAATGTGTAGCGCGGTACGTACCGGGTAGTATTGCTGAAAAGCTGCGTACTTCTGGGGTAGATTATTGCCAGCGAGCAGGTTATGTGATGGCTGTGGCGGCAGACATCTGTGCCAGGTAAAAGGACGTGTCAAACAGGAGTAATGACAGTGAAAACAGTTGCCGCCCCGTGTTAGTTGCTAAAGAATATGTTTCATCTTATACTATTAAATTTGTAAAAGCAAACACATTTCGCTTACACTAAAGCTATAGCTATGGAATTCAGCTCATTTTCGTCGCCCGAATCGTCGCCAGGATCTGGCGGTCCAAATCCTTCTCCAGAAAGTGGTAAGGACTCTAGTGATAGTAAGAAAAAGAAGTCAACTGGTTCGACGGCGCTGCGGGCAGAATTTGCTACCGACTCACCCGACAGGAAGGAAACGGCCAGCGTAGATCGGGCCTCAAAGACGGAGTCACTCTGGAAAAAACTGACGGGTGAGGCGAGTGCATCGGATGAGCCGGACCTGCCATTATTCGGTATACAGAAGCCTCACGAAGCAGCGTCAGCTGAAACCAAAGCCAGCAACCAGCCGCTACTCACAGATTCCGAAAATAAAAAAGCGTCCGAAACTCCCATAGAATCTGGCACAGAATCCGGGGAAACGCATCATGAGACCGAGGCAGATGCAACCGCCGATGCTGAAACAGGCGCTGAGGATGACCCTGAGTCCGAAAGGTTGACTGATGCCGAGCTGAAGCATGCTGCCCAGGAACTTATCAAATTAGACCTGGAAGCAGCTGAAGGTGAATTATATGAGCGTTCCCGGTCAGAGTCCGATGCCACTGAAGCGGCCGTTGCGGCCGCACCGGTGGTTATGCTTCGGGAAATGGGGAAGAATCTTGGGCCGGATAGCACGATGTCGGTCAGCGAGGCACTTGACGCCGCTCACCTGGCTGTGGCTGAGGATATAGAGGCATTTGGCCATGATGGCCACGATGATCTGGATGACGCAGCTGCCGCAGAGTCTGAGCCGGCAGAGGAGGAAGCGGAGGATGTCCCTGATTCTGCTACCTTGTCTACTGTTTCCCCAGTGCGGCCACCTGTGCCACCTCCAGCCGGGCCACCGCATGGTCCCCCTGGCGGTCCGCCCGGTGGAGTCGGCTCCGCCTCGTCGCCTGATGTCATGCCAGTCGAAACTGCCTGGCATAACGAACGAGTTGCCGGTGCCCGCGGCCTGATTGTCGGCGTGCTGGCTGGCTTATACTTTGGCAACCGGCATGGTAAGAAAGTCGGGCACAAAGAATCTGACAAGAAATCGGCGCCGGTTATCCGGAGTTTTGAACACCAGGTCAAAGGGCTGCAGGACAGTATTACAGCCAAAGAACAACAGATTAAGAATCAAGCCCGCGAGAAACTGGATAGTCTGATGAAGAATCAGGAACGGCAACGTCTGGCTGAAAGCTTGTTGCAGTCGGCGACGACTCAGGCAGCTGGCACAGAAGCCCGGCGTCCGGATGTACTGACTGCTTCCGGCGAGCCAGCTGGAGCTGAACCGTACTCCCGACGCCGTGAGACTTATGGTAACCACTCAGGAGCTGCTGAAGTCGGCCGCATACTCGTCGAGGCGCCATTGGCTGCCGCGCTACTGATGACTGAGCGGGCAAGACCTGCGAGCTTCGCAGAGCGTGCCGGCGTCGTGCCGTTCAATAAGAAGGCCGAAGAATTTAGCCGTGAGGAACTGATGACGACCGCCGAAAAGCTGACGGTTCAAGGTGTCAGCCTGAAGGAGATGGTTGCGGTCGGCAGTCTCGACGAACAATCACTGCGGCGTGTCATCGGCGAATTCCTGGAGGGTGGTGATGTCAGCAGGGCCGTAGCGCGCGAAGTCAAAGAAAAGGAACTCAAATACGAGCGCGACCCACGCATGCGCCATGCCGCCGCTGCTGCGGCTCAGGCTGCTGGCTCAGGCGGCTCCGGTAGTGGGTCGGGCGGACTGGTAGCAGTTCAGCCAACCAACGATGTAGATACGAACGAGCTTCCGACGCCCCAGGATTCCCCGGAATACACTGGGCCGACCCCGACGCCTAATGCTGCCACGCTCAAAGCCATCCGCAACAAACAGATGGCGACCGTCGCGGCTACTACCGTGCTCATCGCTCTAGCTGTCATCATTCTGATTATAGTTACTGGCTGAGCCGTAAAACCTTCTCCCTCGAACCCGTTCACGCGCGGAAAGACGACTGCCGAGCCCCGGGGTCTCGTCAGATCGCCTATCCGGCTCGCATACCTACTCGGGGAGCGGCTAGGGTTCTCGGGAAAAGGTTTTGCGGCTCAGATAGGCTATACTAGACTAATGCAGAAAATCATTCTCTATTACAAATTCGTGCCACTGCCTGCCCCTGACATGACCATGCTCTGGCAGCGTGAGCTCGCCCGGCGCTTAAACCTGAGGGGCCGCGTTATTATCAGCCAGCACGGCATCAACGGCACGCTGGGCGGCGAGCTCGACGATCTCAAGATCTATGTCAAAGAGATGAATCTGACTACTGAGTTCAAGGACGTCCAGTATAAGTGGAGCGATGGCAGCCGCGAAGATTTTCCGAAGCTATCAGTAAAAGTGCGCAAGGAACTGGTGACGCTCGAGCCTGAGGAGGAATTTGATGTCTTCGACAGCGGCACCGCGCTCAAACCGGCAGCCTGGCATAAATATCTCAGCGAGCATCCGGAGGCGACAGTCTTCGATGCTCGCAATCAATACGAATCTGACATCGGCAAGTTTAAAGGTGCGATTGTACCCCAGATAAAAACCTTCAAAGACGTCAAAAAAGAACTCGAGAAACTTCCCAAAGACAAGCCGGTCCTGACGTATTGCACCGGGGACATCCGCTGCGAATACCTCAGTGCCTACATGAAACACACAGGCTTCCAGGACGTCTATCATCTCGACGGCGGCATCGTGAAATACGGTCAGCAATTCGGAGACGCCGGCCATTGGGAAGGCAAGTGCTACGTATTTGATAAACGGATGAGTCTTCCTTTTTCCGACCAGGCGAGCGATATCGGCACGTGCGTCCGCTGTAAAACAGCGACGAGCCACTACGAGAACTGTGCCCGCCCGGACTGTAACCAGCAGATTCTGCTGTGTGAAAATTGTGCCGAGCAGTCTTTATTTTGTTCCGAAAAATGCCAGGAAGATGTTGCCGTCATTTCATAGAACATGTGTTGACTATTTCATTGACAACTTGTAATCTTTACTTACAAAGTGTTATCCAATGCACCACACAACCGCGTTGTCGATGTGACATCTTTGTAGTACATCGACAGTGTAACCCACAAGCGCCCGGAAAGGGGTGCACCATGAACGGATCGTCAAGATCTACCGTCTCGCTCGGCGCCTTCGTTGGCTTCGGCGTGACGATGTACTTCCTCGGACGTGGCAACCTGCTTCACGGGTTGAACATCCAGTACGTCGGCTACGCGCTGACGCTGCAGATCGCCGGCTTCCTCATCGTGATGATGGGCCAGAAGTACGGCAAGCGCCACTGGCAGGCGATAACTCGTTCGGACACGGAGAGCAACTTCGGGACGGTCGTCATGGGACTTCTGCTCACCGGAATTTCGGTGATCGGTCTGTGCCTGATGTCGGCGACGGTCTTCGTTCCCGGACTCGGCTTCCTGCTGGCACTCCTCCGCACCCGGACGACGGCATTTGTCGCCATCAACCAGATGTCATTCGTGAACTCTGGCGTCGTGGCACTCCTCCTGGTCTTCGCGGCCATCGTCGTGCGCCAGCTCCTGCCGACCATGAACCGGTCTTGGCTCGGCAACCTGCTTGGCAGGCTGCATCTTCCCTCGCGGAAGCAGCGTTCCGAGCAGGAGATCGAGGACTTCGACGACCAGCAGAGCTACGCCCCCCAACCGATGTTCGCATCGGTTCGGCCCATGCAGGGGGACTGAGCTCTGGCTCGGGTGGGCGGCGCATCTGCGTTCACGCAGCTGCGCTGCCCCCCCCATGCTCAAAGCTACACTGTCGATTTTCCACCTTTATACTATGACTAACGTGTCCGATTCTCGTGTATTGCTAATTGTCAGGCTTATATAATAATAGTTGATTATTGTTGAGAAACATTGTAGGCTTCGTCCTGACAGAGTGTTCTCCATGCACTACTACACAGAGCATGTCGATGTGACGCTTTTGTTGTTCATCGACAATGCAACCAACAACCCTCGGAAGGGGCGCATCAACATGATGCAAAACGCGCGTCGCAAGACCGCACGGTTCCTCTCGCTGCCACACGCGGTGGGGAATGTCTTCCTGCTCCTGACACCGTTCGTGTGCGCCGTACTGGCCTGCACTTACCTTGTCCGCGCAGGCGGGCTGATCCATGTCCCGAACTGGCACTTCCTCGTCGGAGCCTGCATTCTGCAGATCATCGGCGTGGTCCTCCTGTTCGCGTTCGCGAAGCACCTCAAGTCGTGGGCCCGCGAGCTTCGCTCTAAAGATGAGGTGACGATGCTCAAGGGCATCCTCGGCTACGTCTTCACGGGCATCGTGTTCCTGGTCGGCGTCGTGCTGATCCTGTCCACGCTGACCAACAGTGTGCTGTCACAGATTCCGGCCATCGGAATCGACGGCTCGCAGCTGCTGACTGCCGGACCGCTGACGGCCTTCGTGCTGTACGTCGTGGGCTTCGTACTCCTTCTCCAGAGCCGCAAGGCGCTGACAGACCGAGTACCGGCCAACCTCTACACACGGGGTGTCCCGGCGCAGCCCGCTCAGGTGAGCAGGCCAGCGCAGTCGTTCCCGGACGGTGGCACAGCAGTTGCCTTCGTGCAGCCCGCTGACTTCGGCCAGTCCGCCCCGCCACCGCCGAGTGACGCCAAATGGTTCGACAATGCATCGCCCTCCGACACCTCTCAGGAGGAGTCGACCGAGGACGATGTGACAGACGACGACCCGGACAACCCCGGCTGGCTTCTCAACCAGTTCGGCGCTCAGGAAGACGTCCCCGCATCGTTCGGTGATGCTCCCGCTTCAGACGACGAATCTGTCGCTGACGCCACGGACATCCCGGACGAGGAACCGGCCCAGGCCGACATCAGCGAGCCGCTTCCAGCGGGTCTCGATGAGCCAGACCCTGTTCCGGTCTCCCGGCCCTCGTCGCTGGAGGACACCGTCAGCATGGATCCCATCCCTGCCGACTGCGAAGACGACGAGCGGACTGCAACACACGTTTACGCGCCTGTGCCGTTCAACCCATCCGCGCCGGATGCCACACCCCACCCGGTCGTGGCTACCCAGTCACAGGATGCCCGGCCTCCGCAGGCTGTTCCGACGGCGCAGCCTGTTCCTGCCGGATTCGGCAACACGGGGAAGCCCCGTACGCCTCGCGAGGCCGACCAGCTGGGCTGGCTCAGCGACTAGCCCACAGGCTGTACCTCGGGGAGTAGTGTCACCAGACTGCGCGCTATCTGCAGCCGACACTACTCCCCCCGCGGCCCCAGCCGTCACCGTTGCATTGTCGATTTTACATTTTTTCAGGACTCGGTGTTAGCAACATCATTGACGAAAGAACAAATTACTGAAAAAGCATTGACATTTGAGTCAGCTGCTCGTATTATTCATCTACATTCAGGATGAAGTATCACGAATGATTAGCTGCTTGACCCGCAGGTACGAATCCGCAAACCACGTGGAAACATTCATACCTCGCAGGTCATGCAACTCCTCGGTCATACTGGGCATGGCTGCATGATAGACATCTGGCCGCTTTGCTCTGTCGATTAACCAAGTAGCTAGCTGTCTTAGAAAAGGGTCGACCGGAATATCCGGTGTGTTGAATTTACACAAACTGAAATTATAAGTAGGAACCGCAATCACCATGGCAATCACCAACGAAACATCTCAAGTCCCCAACGCTCAAGAGACGGCCGTTCGTGTAAACAGGAAACCGGGACGTCTACGAAGGTTCGCCGGCGGTGTGCTTTACCTAGCTGCGGTCGGGGTAGCCGTTACGCCGGGTATAGCGGCAGGGCTGGCATACAACGCCCGTTCAGGGATGGACGGCACGTCGGATATCAATGGCGCGAAGACTACAACTGATGCTCACTTACTCAAATTCGATGCGTCTACTCCAAAAATAGATGTTGCGACGGCCTATTTTCAGGTTGCCGTAACGGGAACGAACATCAAGAATACCGTTAGAGCCACGGCATTAGGTCATAAACTTCCGGGTGTAAGCTATAACACGAACGTAGCTTGTTCCGGTGTTGGCTCAGAAACATTTGCAATACCTTATGACGCTTTAAGCTCCAAAATCGATCCAAAGACCGGCAAGAACATTGTCACTATCGACCGGACCAAAGTAACGGCGACGGCGCATTTCGATGGCGCCGGTGCCGATTGCCGCAAATTTACCACCAACAAAGATGGTACCAAGAACTTCAACGACCAGGCAGGTGGCAAGGATGCGATTATCACGGCCTTCGGTGCATTTTTTCGTATGATAGATGGACAATTACTCGCTAATACGACAGACAGACTGAGTGCTGAGGTAAACCACGACCTGACACTTGGCGGGCTGCAGAGCTTCGCTGATACATGCCCACCGCAGTTGTCGTCACAGCTGAATACTGCGATGACTGCCGGAACAACGAAGATGATCAGTGCCCTTGGCAGTAGCAAATACTTAGGCCGGGTAGACCTGACCGGTGAACTCTCCTGGAAGGTTGACCAGGGCGCGCCAGTCGACACCAAAGCCGCCACCTATCCGTCATCGTACAATTTCGGTAATCAACCTATGGATGAAGTCACTTGTGCAGTCCCACAGCCACCAAGTCCAGGTGCAACAGCTACGCCAACACCAACCGCAGGAGCTAATCATGGGTAGACAATCTCGGAGAGAGAATCGCCGGGCAGAAGAGCGCGCGAACAGTTGGCTGTCATTCCCGGAAAGCGCCGTTCAGCCCACTTCCGATTATCCGGAGCAACCGATGGCTCCTGAAGTACCAGCAGCTCCCGCCGGGCCATTTGCTCAGACGCCGGAGCATAGCCAGCTTGCGACTCCTGAGCCGCCACTGCATATACTGGGAGACGACATGAAGCCTGCTGAGTTACGCAAAAACGCCAACGGTGCAATAGTGGTCAGGATGACTCGCGGCGAGCTTGCCCGTCGGACTGCAGCTGCTTTGCAACAGCAGCAGGAAGCAGCCGCACTCGAGGCGTCAAGGGACGATTTCGAGTTTAAAGTTACGCGGCAGGGAAATCAGTTGACAAGCACCATTGTGAGCAGTGTCTCGCATGCTGCACAATTACACCCACAGCTCACGACATTAATGGGCGGCGGCACACCAATACCCCATTCTGAATCATCCCAACCGGGTCGTGCGCCGACGCAGGAAGAACTGATCAATAATTACCTATTACAGCAACGGCGGAGTGAAATTGAACGATCGCAGGTAACAGCAGCACTGACCCCAGGGCCATCAGCAGAGGCAGAAGCCTGGGAGCAGACAGGCTATGGATATGACGGCGGACAACCCGGCTATGACTACCCGGGTAGCGCAGTAGCAGAAGATGGGGCGGGAAATACGTCAGAAACTACCGCTGTGTCACCGGTCGTATCAGGAAATGGTCGTTCCGAGCGCACATTGGGTCGAAAAGTTTGGATCGCAACGAAGGCAGCTGTACTCGTTACTGCGGTGGTAGCACCCTTTCCAGTTCTTGCCGACCATCATATGACGGGTGGAGCTGTCTACCGGCAGAGTTTGGAACAAGCAGCCACGAATCCGTTACTGATACCTATCGGTGCCGGAAATATCGGCATTCACGGTGTAGAGCGCGCAATAGTGAGTTTTATACCATGACAACACATGAACCAGCTCCAGAGTTATCGGATGAAGTTCGTCAAGCTGTGGCGGATGGCCTCGAAAAGAATTTTGGCCTTAAGGCTGATCTCCCGCCACGTCAACCGGTCGTTGAAACCAGCGCTGTCCGTGACGACGAAATCATAGACGTCCTCGTCACGCCTGGTACCGGAAGAATTTTTGGACTCTCAGATCAATTCGTATCAACTGCCTTAGGATTTCCAGCTATACCAACCCCAACACTAGGGGCCCTGACACCTGCCGCCGCGGCTTTCATGGCAGTACAACAAGGCCAACCCCCCATGGATCCACGGTGGGGAGCAGGGCCTGCCCCATCGTTTTCCGAGTTGATTTCTGGGGATCAATCGGCAGCTGACGATACGTTGCAAATCGAGAGTGGGCCATCCCGCCGTGTACAGCGACAGCTGGACCGCCAGCGCCGTTCGAAGGATGCAGTAGGCAACTCAACGGTCTTAGACCGTCTGAGCCGGCATAAGGGCCTAGTAGTCGCAGCAGCAGCACTTGCGGTCGTCGCAACTGTCGGCGGTGTGTTCATCAGGGGCATCCTGCCTGGCGGCGGCGGTCGTGCCGCATCTGCAAGCCTGTCTGCTACAAACTATGTAGCGGCGGAAGCTAAGGCCGGTGATATCACCATCGGTTGTCTGGATATCGGTTCCTCGGCCCTCAAGAGTACGGCTGATGTCAAAATACCGTTCACGAACAATGCCGGCAAGGTATCGTACCTGGTTGGCAAGACAGCCACACGCTTTCCGCAGACCACTTTTAATGACTCCTTCAAGATTCGTTTTTGCCCAAGCCCATCCGGTAAGGGTGCTACTGCGCCATTAACACAGAATGGAAACACTGTGATTGTAAACAGAGCCGGCTTCTTCACTCAAATTGTGAATGATCCGATGCCTGCCAAACCGACGGCCACCCAGGGGCTTCTGGTACCAACAGTCCCGAAAGACCGTCCTCGTGCAGCAGTCGCCGGTGCAACTGGCATGAGCGCTGCCGAAGCTGCCCGGCTTAATGCATTCCTGGTTGCTGGCTCTCCTGGCAATGTTGACTACCAGAACCATGTTGCTGGACAGGATATGTTGAACGCCGTCAAAGCGATCGAGGCAGCGATACCGCAACTGCCAAGCCTGGAGGACGCCGCCATTAAGGCAGCTGTCACTGCAGCAAATCCCACCGCACCTGCCACAGTAGTTTTCGATAAGTCTGCATATGCACCGGCCAGTGGTGTTTACACCACCCAGCAAGTGTATGCAGATGCTGTCGGAGATAAGAATTTTACGTTGGCAGGTATCAATACAGGTAAACCAACTTTTACGAAAGCTAATTAAGGAGTAATTATGAGGAATAACGAAGTATCACGCACTGAGGTTGGGGACGAAATAGCGATCTTACGCCCGGATGGCCCGCCGCAGACAGTCATCAGCTATAAGGTACCTGGCGGTGAATTCTACGGATCAGTAGAATCAGAAATGGCTGCGATGAATGAAATCGGCGCAAACCTTACCACTGTAATAGAAGAAAGGCTTACGGCTGAAATTGCTCGCCGCGATCAGGCGGTTGCCCAAGCTCAGGAGCTGGCACGGAAAGCTGAGAGCTCACTGGCTGGCGTAACAGCCGAGCGTGAAGATACCAAAGGACAGATGGATGGACTAAGTAAAAGCATCGTCGACACATATTACGCAATTCAGAAAACACAGACGGATATTGTCACTAAGACGGCTGAAAAAGACAATGCTGAAGCATCCTTGCTTCGCCAGATGGAAGGAGTGTCGTACACTCGTGGCGAGGAAGCCAAGCTCCACGAACAATTCCTCCGGAAGGCGGGAGAGCTGAGAATCCGTAGCCTAACTGCGTCAGCAGACGGCCCTGTAGTTCAGGATCCTGAAACAGTATCACTTGCACAGCGGATGCAGAATACTGATGCCTCGGCTGATGGTGATGAAAAGTCGACTGATGAGGGTCCTGACGCCAATGGAATCGGTGTGTCGGGGGCATTGAAGATAGATGATTCTGAGCTGGTCACGCTGGTTAATGAGCTAATGACACACCTAAATGTGGCTGGAGACGCTGCACTTTTTGTCAAACAGACGAATGCTGCGGCTGCAAAAGTTGAGCGGATCGTCAACGAACGTAATGAGCTGGTTGCTCTCTCAAGCAAACAGGCAGCTACATTATCTGAGCTTAAGGCAGAGCTCGAGGCGCTGGTGACCAATTACTTGGCGACCGGCCAGACACCTGATAAGACTTGGTGGAAACAAGCTTACGAATGGACTGCAAACCGCGTTAAAGCCGTCCGAAACCGCCAGGCTGTCGGCTCAAGTGCAGTACGCCGAACACTCCTGCTGTCTCAAGGACCCGGTGGTTCAGCTGATGGGCAGCATGAAATAGCCGCTCAAACTGGAATTGTAACAACAACACAGGTAAATGGGGAGAGCGCATAAGATGGAATCACAGCCGTCCGTTTTAGTGGACAATGAACGGCTTGTCCTACCTGACAGGACGATCCAGGTTTGCCGCGAAGTGCTGGATAGCGGCGCGGCAAAGATGACTGATAGTCAGATCGTAGCCCGCCTTACCGTACCCGATGCTGTATTTACGGAAGTCGACCAGCCCGCTCACAAATTAGTTACCGCGGTAACTCTGACCGCGCCGGATATATACGGGGTACCAGGTAGTCAAACCGAACGCCAGCGCTTACAACGTAATAGTCTGAAATTGCACATGCAGGACGAAGTTCGGAGTTCATTATGCCTGATGCTGCTCAGCCATGCTGCCGGTAGGGGAGACGTCGGCCTGGCAAATGACACCATAGGTTTCCTATGCCAGTACCGCAGCCCAACTGGATTCTTGAACACCGTCGTTGACCGGTTATCAGACCAGCATAGAAAGCTATACGAGACGGCGAAACAGACTCCGGCGGTCTCGAATCTTCTGGCTGCATCATTTGGCGCTGTCGGTGAAAAAAGTGGCCAGCCGTGCGTTAGTACTGATGCTCGAACACTGCACGTCGCCAGATACAAGAGAGGCCTGGTAAACAGCGAATATGAGCGCCACCGGACCAGTGGACAGGATCCTGCTCATGTTCTACACCTTGCCAGGCAAGGCATGGGCATCGACCTGACGCGGATACCTGTCCGTGAACGTATCGCATCGGCTGCTGATGTTGTCAACGGGGACGCTGCCCGTAGAGTTGTCTTTATCGCAGTCAGCGGTACGGTGCTTCTCGGCGGACTTATGCCACAGGCCGCTTCAGCTGCTGCTGGCCCCGGTAATAGAATATCTTCCTCAGTCGCCAATCATGAAAAATCAAGTACGCTCCAGCACAAAGCCCAGAAAATGGCTTTCGAATCTATGAAAAATAACAACAGTGATGATGATCTTTCAGGAGAGAGTAAGGGAATGATTCGTCGTGCTGGTGATTTAATGCAACGGTTAGTTAATGCAAACGCTGGTATTTCACCTCGAAGTGCTGGAGCTGTAGCTGGCAATGCATCTGTCGAATCATGGATAAAGGCAGATATAGTACAAAGGGGTGGCGGCTCTGCGCACTACCTGTTGCAGTGGGAAGGTGGGCGTTATAAACGCATGAAAAACTATGCCGATGCCCGCGGCAAAAGTCACACGAATATTGATATGCAAGTCGATTATGCCATATTAGAAATGAAAGAACGTGGCATTATCCCTGATATGGAAAATGCATCGAGCGTCCGTAAGGCTACTCGTATTTTTGAATTGAGATTCGAACAAGCCGGTAACCCAAATATGAAATTACGTGAGGATAGAGCAGAGCGCTACTATAATGCATACAAAGTAGCTTACGCCGATGCATTAAATCAATTACAGGCTAAACCTCACCCGAAACCTGCGCCGCACCCTCATCCAGCACCGCACCCTCATCCAGCACCAAAACCAGCACCGAAACCAGAGATGGTACCGATGCTGGATACGACTACCAATGTACCGGGCCTACCTGGTGGCACGTTTGATGCCGAGCCAGCTTCGCCGGACATGCAATGGGATACCTCAAATATTACTGACATCGGAGTCGCAGAAGCACCTGCGTTGCCCGGCCTCACGCAAAATATTGATGTCTCAGGTAGCGGTATCGGCGCTGGGACAATCGAGGCTGCGCCAATTGATACAACAACGCCAAACGCACCGATAATACCGGGTATAACGGACGACCAGGAGCAGATTGATGATCCTGGTGCGCCTCCAGCTGCTGAAAAACCGACTGGCCACTTCGCTTTTGCCGGCAAATCACACGATCTGATGCCCGATTACAATGCCCATGGTGGTGACACGGCATCGATACAGGACTTTGTCGTCTTTGATGGTCAGAAATTCCCGCTCTTCAGTCAGCTCGATGCCCGCTGGGCAAACAACGCCTACCGTCCACCGAATGGTGCCAATAAGACTATCGCGACCAGTGGTTGTGCCCCGGCTACCATAGCCATGGTCAGCGAGTATTTTGGCAAGAATACAGACCCTGCGAAAGTTG
Organism: Candidatus Saccharibacteria bacterium UBA5148; assembly: GCA_002413835.1. Lineage (GTDB taxonomy): Bacteria > Patescibacteriota > Saccharimonadia > Saccharimonadales > UBA4665 > UBA4665. The sequence continues at coordinate 44,139 of DHXU01000007.1, forward strand.
CCGCATTCATGCTCAGCAATCCTGCGTACCGCGACAATGGTGGTACAAGTGGTGCTGGTATGCGGGCCTATCTGGCATCGCGCGGCCTGACTACCAGCTACGTCTCCACCTCAGACACGGCGGCGATAAAGAAAATTGTCGCAGACGGCGGAATGGTAGCTCTGGGTGGTCATGGTTCCGGACCCAACACGCCGTTTACCGGATCAGGACATGTTATAGCTATCGCCCATGTTACGGCAGGCGGGAATTTCAACATTGTCGACCCGATGCGGACTAGCACTATGGCCAAAGACTGGACTTCGCAGCAGCTTCTCAGCCCAACGACTACCTATGCCATTGCAGTCACCAAGGCTCCTGCGGCCCATAAAACCCCAAATCAGGCTCCAAAACCTGAAAAGAAGGTTCGGACAGACATCATCGTCAGCAAAGAGGGCTACACAATCCCGTTAAAAGAATCAGATTACGATAAATATAGAATCGGTACACCATACGACGGCTACAAACACATGTCCGGGATACATACTGGCGATGATATTGAAGTATCTTATGTAGAAGTTGATTCTGTGAAAGCAGGAACGGTTGAATTTGTTGGCACTTTGGGTAATACGGGTATAAAGGCTGTCATCATAAATCACCATGATGGCCTGTGGAGTGTTTACGAACACCTCCAAGACTTCTATGTAACTGAAGGCGAAAATGTCGACATCGGTGAGAGAATTGCCAAATCTGGAAATAGTGGAGCAGCAGAGGGCTACTCTTCAGGACCACATCTTCACATCAGTATTCAAAAGACACCACACGTAGTAGGAAGGAACACCCCGGGTGTCAGAAGATTGACTGAAGACCCACAAAAGGTCTTGCCCCATCCGGACCAAGTGCGCGCATGGCTCAGGGCTCACCCGAACGCTTAAAACAAGCAAACAGGCAGAACAATTTGCGGTAAATCTCGACCACGGGCGTGTTAAAATGGCTATAAAGCATAACAAGGATATATATGTCTACCAAGCCATTACCGTCACGTAAAGTCACCAGTAAATCACCGCGTACCACCAAGTCAGCCACCTCTAAACGATCGACAACTAAAAAACAGTCTGTAGCGACGCAGGACAAGCGCTACCGGTTCGTGGCTGGAGCAGTCCTGGTAGCAGCTGCCCTAATCGCGCTGGCAACGGGAATGTCTGGACATAACCGCCAGGCGGCGACCGATAGTCTGACCAGGCAAGGCAAGTTGTCTACGACCAGTACTGGCGGTGCAGCACTGTCAGCTAAGCCGCTGAGCCACCAGCAAGTGGCGGCTGAAACAACAGTATCGCTCGACCTCTACGAGAACAGTGGCACGACAGCGGTCAATGCCGTCCAGGGTGCCCTGCACTATCCGGCTAGTAAATTGCAGCTGGTCGGCATCACAGCGTCCGCCGACTTTCCTCAGGAAGCAGTCACTGATACCGCAACGCCGGGGTTAATCAGGCTGGCCAGGGCAGTTAGTGTCCAGGCGCAGCCTGTAACCGGGGACAAATCTGTCGCCACCATCAAATTCAAAGTACTGCAGAAGACCGACCTGGCGTCGGAAGTATCGGTCGACACAGCCGCTTCTCTCGTCGTGCGCAGTAGTGACAGCCAGAACATCCTTGGTGGCTCCTCCTCCGCCTCACTAGGCTTACGCCAGTAGTATTGTTGCCAGTTACTTGTAACAGTTATAACTTGTCTCGGCGGCCTGTGGCTGAGGCGGTATACTAGACGTAGTGATAACCGAACAACAACACGACCAGTTACAAGCCAAGCTCAAAGACCTGCCCCGGGAGCCCGGGGTCTATTTCCATAAGGATACCTCCGGAGCGATCATCTATGTCGGCAAAGCCGCCGTCCTGCGTAACCGTGTCCGGCAATACTTCCAGAAATCCAAAACGACAAACAAGGGCCGCGATGTCAAGACAGATGTTTTAGTGAATGAGATTGCCGACACTGACTGGATGGTCGTTGAGTCGGAGATCGAGGCCTTGTTCCTGGAAGCAGAGATGATCCGGCGTTACATGCCGAAGTACAATATCCTGCTCCGCGATGACAAGGCGATGAGCTACATCCGGATCGATTATGATAGTGACTATCCAACTGTCAGCACCTCGCGGCGTCCGCTGGATGACGGCGCGCGCTACTTTGGGCCGTATCCGTCGCTGACAAGCGTGCGGGTGGCGCTCAAACTGCTGCGCCGGATATTTCCGTATGCTACACGCCAGTTGGCCGGCCAGAAGCGAGCAACCTTGCAGTATCATCTGGGGCTTGACCCAGGGCTGGAAGAAGGCCGGACGACCATCGAAGACTACCGTGCCAACCTGCGCCGGTTGATCGCGTACATCGAGGGCAAGCGGGTGACTATTATCCGTGAGCTGGAGAAGGACATGAAGGCCGCTGCTCGAGCCCAGGACTTCGAACGGGCGGCCGCGGTGCGCAACCAGTTGACAGCACTGAACAACCTCAACAAACAGGTCATCTTCAGCGACAAAGAATTCATGGATATCAGCAAAGATCACGCTCTCAATGAGCTGGTCGAGCTGCTCGGACTCGAAAAATTCCCGCAGCGTATCGAAGGCTATGATATCTCGCATATGTCCGGCACTGATGTCGTTGCCAGCATGGTCGTCTTTACCAACGGCGCCAGCGACAAGGCCGAATACCGCAAGTTCAAAACTAAGAAAGACCGCAACAACGACTTTTATAACATGCATGAAACGCTCAGCCGCCGGCTGTCAGAGAAGAATATCAAAGCTTGGGGCAAACCCAGCCTGGTGCTGGTCGACGGTGGTAAAGGTCAGCTCGATGCCGCGATAAGAGCACGGGATGCCGCCGTAAAGACGTCATCGGGAGCCCGAAACGAAGCCCTAAAGTCAGTTAGAGACGCCGGACCGCTCGGCGAGGATGGGGAAGTGATCGCCGTCCCAAGCTGTATCGACATCCCGATGATCGGCCTGGCGAAGCGCGAGGAGCAGATCGTCATCAAAAACGGGTTCAGCAATGTCACGCTGAACCAGGAATATCTGCACAAACTCGGCGGCTTCAGCAGCCAGTCAGAGGACTTCACGCTGGTCAACCTGCCACACAACACCAATCTCGTCAAGCTTCTGCAGCGCATCCGCGATGAGTCGCACCGCTTCGCCATCAGCTATCACAACGTGCTGGCCCGCAAGAAGCAAACGTCGAGTATGCTGGACGAGATTCCGGGCATCGGCCCGGCTACCCGCAAGAAACTTCTGAAGACATTTGGCAGTATGAAGGGTATCAGCGAAGCCTCGCCGACAGAGCTGGCTATATGCCTTGGCGATGCCAAAGCCAAGGTGGTCAAAGCCTATATAGAGCCACTCAAGAATTGACGTAGCTCGTATAACAGTCTACTGTATACTAATGCATATTTTAGGTAAGGATATCGACCCATCAACTGTCGCCCGCCGTGGGACGGCGTCGTTGGTCGCGGCGGCTGCAGCTCTTGCTTTGGCATCATGCGGCTCGCCAAGCCCCAAGCGCCCACCTGGGAAAGCAGGCTATACAACATCGACACCGAACACTGCTCCGAAAAGTCCTAGCCCGAAGATCTGTCATGGCATTATCGACTTAGCATCGATTACAATTACCCAGGACGAAGCTGCCAGACTTGCGAAACTGCCATCAGGTGATATACCGAAGAAGTACCTCGATACCTTGACACGTAACCATACGACGCAGCCAGTCGGTGTCCTGGGTGTGTTCGGACCCGACGCTACATCCACGTATAAAGATGGTCCTGAGAAATTTAATAACGACAAACTGGCAACACAGAACATTGCCACAGCACTCGGCGTCGCTACAAATATCCGAGGCGTATACGACGAGCATCAGCATGTAGGAACGGTAGAAATAGCTACTGGTCAGCGCGGTACGTTCCCATGCCCACCAGGCGTAACCGACACTCCTCCTGCTACCGGCAAGGCGTAACCACACTTCGCGCGTACCACGTACATTGTACGCACCAGTTGCTGCCGAGATTTGCTATACTGTACAACTAATGACTCCTAACTTTTCGTCTGATTTCTTTGCCGATAACCGGCGGCGGCTCCGCGAGCTGGTCAAGCTGGACGCGCCGATAGTCGTCACCGCCAATGGCCTGCTGCAGCGCGGCGGCGATTCTTCGTTTGCTTTCCAGCAGGATGCCAGCTTCTGGTATTTGACAGGTCTTAGCGAACCAGAAATTATTCTGGTTATGGGTGTGTCAGGAGACTATCTTATGGTTCCGCCGCGTGAAGCCGTGCGTGAAGCTTTCGATGGTGCAGTGGATTTCTCAGAGCTTACGAAGCGATCGGGCATTGACGTTGTCTATGACCTGACTTCTGGCTGGAAGCAGCTACGCCGACAGTTGCAAACCGCGAAGCGTTATGCAACTGTCGCACCAAACCCGCCCTACGTGGAATTCTGGGGTATGTATACCAACCCTGCCCGCGCCAGCTTAACTGAAAAGATAAAAGAAATAGCTAGTGATAGCGAACTCTATGACATTCGGAAAGATATTGCGCGCTTACGCATGGTTAAGCAAGCGTCGGAGCTGCGTGCGCTACAACAGGCAATCGACATCACTATAGATTCCATGACTGAAGCCTCCAGTTTAGACAAACTTGCTGCCTACCAGTACGAATATGAATTTGACGCGGCTATAGCCTACGGTTTCCGGAAACGGGGTGCCCGGGGTAATGCCTTTGAACCAATCGTTGCCAGCGGAAAAAGCGGGGCAACAATACATAGCATGCTGAACAACGGTCCAATGAAACAGGGCGAACTTATCATTGTCGACGTTGGTGCCGAATACGATGGATATTGTGCTGATATTACGCGGACGTACAGTATTGGCGGCCAGCCAAGTAACCGGCAGCAAGCTATTCATGCCGCCGTGCTTGAGGTGCAGGAGTACGGATATGGCCTTTTGAAACCAGGAGTGTTATTACGTGAATATGAAAAACAGATTGAGACATATATGGGCGAAAAATTACTTGAGCTTAGTCTCATCAAGACGGCTGATAAAGAATCGATCCGTACCTATTATCCGCATGCTTGTTCGCACTTTCTTGGACTCGATCCTCACGACGCCGGGGATTACGAACAAGCCCTTCTGCCAGGCACTGTTCTGACCTGCGAGCCGGGTATCTACATCCCTGAGGAAGGCATCGGAGTCCGCACCGAAGATGACCTGGTGATTACTGAATCGGGTGTCGAAGTTCTCAGCGCCCGCCTGCCTAAAACGCTTATGTAAAATCGGCAAATCGGCCGCTGTTCCGTGCTACAATAGTGTGTAATGAAACAGCCATTCTTTCGGTTCCTGATGCGCTGGCTAGTATCAAGCCTGGGGCTGTGGATCGCCGCCGGCCTACTCAGCCACAGCATCGATTACCAGAACCGTCTGGGAGTCATCATTGCAGCCGGCCTGATACTGGCGCTGGTGAATGCCATCATCAAGCCGATCGTCGTGATTTTGTCGCTGCCGGCAATATTGTTCACACTCGGACTTTTTATGATCATCGTCAATGGACTGATGGTATTCCTGGTCAGCAAGCTGTATGGGCCGCTGGAAATCACCAATTTCTGGGCCGCGATACTTGCAGGGATGATTATCGGGCTTGTAAACTACCTAGTGACGACCATATTGGAAGACCGGAAGAAGACATGAGTGCCACTATGAATGAGTCCATGATAGAAGTTATCAGAAATAATTATTAGAAAAACAAGGAGACAGGCATGAGTTTGAGTATTTGGAACTATATTACAATCGGATCAATGGTATTTATGACGATACTGATCCTGGTTCAGACACGTGGTGCCAGCCTTGGTGCTGGTATCGGCGGTTCGGCTGAGGTCAATACGACCCGGCGCGGTACCGATAAGACGATATACCAGCTGACGATCATCTCGGCGCTCGTATTCGCATTATCACTTATATTTGGCGTCCTTTCGTAAGTAGCTATGGCACGGCATTCGTCACGGCTCCGTAAGATACCTTTTTTACGGAAATTTACATCTCATAAGCACCAGGCTGAACCAAGCTTTGGCGTCCGTGTCGAAGATGCCGCTGAGCGATATTTTTTCAAACGTTTTGACCGCTTACCGGTCGTCCGGCGCTTTGTTATTGGCTGGCTGTTGCTGTTTGTGTTGCTGTGGGGTTGTCTGGTCGGACAGATCAGGGCGCTGGACGGGCATTTTCAAAGCCTGCAGCCGATTCCTGGCGGCATTTATACCGAGGGTATTGTCGGCGATTTCACGAACGCCAGCCCACTGTATGCCACCAGCCAGGTTGACCAATCCGTATCACACCTGCTGTTTGCCAGCTTGTTCAAGTACGATGACAGCAACCATCTGGTCGGCGATCTCGCCAGCGGCTACAGCGTGGATAGCACTGGCAAGGTGTATACCGTGCAGCTCAAGCCGAATCTGATCTGGCAGGACGGGGTACCATTGACTGCTCAGGATGTCGCCTTTACTTATGGCATTATCCAGAATCCGGACGCTTTGTCCGTCCTGAACAAAAGCTGGCAGGGTATCAAAGTGGCCGCAGTTAACGATTCGTCCGTCACATTTACTCTGCCGAACGTGCTGGGCTCATTCCCATATAACATGACTAATGGGATTATTCCCGAGCACCTGCTGAAGTCTGTCGCACCCGGTGAGATGCGCTCCGTCAGCTTCAATACTGAGAATCCTGTCGGCGCCGGGCCGTTCAGCTGGCATACCATCGAAGTCACCGGGGAATCACCGGAAACCCGCCAATCTCAGATCGCGATGTCGCCGTTTAACCAATACAACGGCGGAGCGCCAAAACTGGCGAGCTTCGTGATACATGCCTTCCACAATGCCGACCAGCTGGATGCTAGTTTCAGAAAACAGGAGCTGACGGCGGCGAACTTTACAGATATCCCCAAAGATACGGCTGACAACAAGGCGATCGTGACGAACGATTTTCTCCTGTCGGCCGCCGACATGGTCTTCTTCAAGCAAGCCAATCCGATTCTGGCTGATGTCGCCGTCCGCAAGGCGCTGGTCCAGTCCGTCAATGTTGATGCCATCATAGACAATCTCGGCTATGCGACGCGGCCGGTGCGCGGGCCGTTCCTGCTCGGACAGCTTGGCTACGACAAGACGCAGACGCAGCCGGCGTTCGACACCGCCGTGGCAGCCGCCAAGCTGGATGCCGCCGGCTGGACGCCCAGAGGTGACGGGATCCGGACCAAGGCCGGCAAGCCGCTGCAGTTCACTTTGTACGCTCAGAATATGTCGGAAAGCCGGCTTGTCAGCGATCAGCTGGTACGTGCCTGGCGCTCAATCGGCGTCAAAGTGACCGTCAGGCTGCAGTCGAGCGAAGATCTGCAGCGCAGTATAGCCGGCCGGGAGTATGATGCGCTGCTCTACGGCATCTCCATCGGCACCGACCCGGACGTCTTCGTCTACTGGCACAGCTCGCAGTACGATGTTCGCTCCAGCGGCTTGAACTTTGCAGGCTATAAGTCCAAGGCAGCCGACGTCAGTCTGGAAGCCGGACGCACCCGCATTGAACCTGACCTGCGGGTCGTCAAGTATAAGCCGTTCCTGCAGGCCTGGCAGCAGGACACACCAGCGCTTGGCCTTTACCAGCCGCGCTTCGACTATTTGACGCATGGCACGGTGTATGGCCTGAAAACGCATACCCTGAATAGCAATATCGATAGATTCTCAAACGTCCAGAACTGGGAAATCCGCCAGGCCGACATCACTAACCACTAACTCCGCCGACTGCCACCCCGCGCAGCAGATTTTGCATCCCCAAGATGCCGGCTTGCATTGGTACGGCCCTATACGGTACAATTACCCCTGATACTGCATGCGGATGTGGTGAAATGGTATACACGCTAGTTTCAGGTACTAGTGCCTTCGGGCGTGGAGGTTCAAGTCCTCTCATCCGCACCACTAAAATAAGATCGTCTTTGACGATCTTATTTTATATCCGGCAGTCGAATGGTTACGGAATCTGCGATCATTCAGACGTATGATCGATCGATAGCGCACGGCCATATAAACACGAGCTTTAAGACCGGCTTTTGTGTTATCATGACAACAGCATGATTGTTATACTATCAGGGATGAGAGACACTACAACACGATGAGTAAAGTTGCCCATTATTTACAGGAACACCTGACGGGCGAAGTGATGACCAGCCAGGATGCCCGCCGTTATTTTGCTACCGACGGCAGTATTTTTACGATTCTGCCATCAATGGTCGTCTATCCACAGAATGAGAATGATATCCGCAAAACGGCCCGTTTTACCTGGCAGCTGGCCGAACGTGGCCGCGTGCTGCCGATTACGGCCCGCGGTGCTGGTACTGACCAAGGCGGCGCAGCCCTGGGCAGCGGTGTCATCCTGGCGCTGCCGGCGCACATGAACCGGATTGTGGAGTTTGATAACAAGAGCGGCGTCGTTGTGGTTGAGCCGGGCATCAATTACGGCAAATTGCAACAGACATTGCACACCCATGGCCGCTTCCTGCCACCATTTCCAGCCAGCTTCGAATATTCCACTATCGGCGGCGCGATCGGCAATAATGCCAGCGGCGAGAAGACCGTCAAATACGGCACGACGCTCGATTATGTCCGCAGTCTGCGCGTCGTACTGGCCAACGGCGAAGTTATTGAAACTCTGCGGCTCAACAAGCGTGAGCTCAGTAAGAAACTTGGATTATCAACCTTCGAAGGTGAGATCTATCGGGCGCTTGACTCGTTACTCGAAGAGAACAAAGCCGTCCTGGATGACCTGATACTCAATGTTTCCAAAAATGTCGCCGGCTATGATCTGGCCGACGTCAAGCGCAAAGACGGCTCGTTCGATCTGACACCCCTGTTCGTCGGTAGCCAGGGTACGCTCGGGATCGTCAGCGAAGCCACACTCGAAACAGAAGTTCACAACCCGGAGACATCGCTGTTCGTAGCCCAGTTCGCCAGCCTCGATGACGCCCAGTCAGCAGTGTTATCGATGAAAGACCACGGCAGTGTGCCAAGTGCCATCGAGATGGTCGACGATAATCTGTTGAAACTGGTCGAGTCCATCAATCCGAGCCAGCTGAAAGGTGTGATCGAAGCTCCGTTCCCGAAGATCGTTTTGCTGATCGAGAGCGATGATACCGGTGGCAGCGCTCACAAAAAGACCGTCAGACAGATCCGCAAAGTCCTGGAACAGCAGGGTACGACATTTGTCGAGGAAACAGATCCGCTCAAGCAGGAGCGCCTGTGGAAGATTCGGCATGCATCAGCGTCGGTGATGGCTCACAGCGTCGGCAACAAGAAAGCGATTCCAATTATCGAGGATGGCATCGTGCCGATTGCCCGTTTCAAAGAGTATGTGGCCGGCGTCTATGCTTTATTCGAAAAATACCACCTCGATGTCGCCCTCTGGGGCCATGCCGGCGACGCCAACCTGCACATGCAGCCGTTTCTGGACCTGTCTCAGATTGGTGACCGCCAGTTAGCCTTCCGCCTGATGGACGAATACTACAGCCTGATAATCTCTCTTGGCGGTTCAACGTCAGCCGAACATAATGATGGCCGGTTACGGGGACCGTATCTGGAGCGGGTCTACGGTCAGGACGCCTATAATCTGTTTTTGAAAGTCAAAAAGATATTCGATCCCTACAATATCCTTAATCCCGGCGTCAAAGTCGGTGTCTCGCTGGAAGATATCAAACCGCTCGTCCGGACGCAGTTCAGCATGGACCATCTGTACGACCACTTACCGCGGTCATGACCAGTGCTGTCATATCTGTCCTGGGTTTTAGCGGCGCAATTCTGACGCTGTACGCCTTCTTCCGGGTTTCACATGGTGAGTGGAAGGCTAAGTCGAAGCAGTTTCAACTCTGTAATGCTCTGGCGGCGGCCCTGCTTATCCTGTACAGCTCGTACACCCACGCCTATGCCAATGTCTTATTGAACGTTGCCTGGCTCATTATTGCTGCTACCGCGCTGCGCCGTTACACAAAAAAATAGCCACCGAAGTGGCTACTGATTCAAAATTGGTGCGCGAGAGAGGACTTGAACCTCCACGTCCTTACGAACATTAACACCTCAAGCTAACGCGTCTACCATTCCGCCACTCGCGCATTACGCACAATTATAGCAGTTTGATGCTGTTTAATAAAGCCAAATAACTTCGTACGCTTGCGTGTGAGTGACGGCAGTGGCCGAGGGTAATACATTGCCGCCGCAAGCCTCATGCTGTCCTTCTTGGCATAGCTGAGGGTATCGGCGCCTTTTCCGTGATGGATAGCGCCCTTTGTTGTGCCAGCCAGACGCGTATTGTTATCTCGAAGAAACTGCAGAAAGACTGGGCTAGCAGAGGTAAACTCTATGTAAAACATATGGCTATTGGCCCAGCGGATATCTTTAAACCCACGTACACAGCCATCACCATCGAACTCGCCACGTAAGAAATCAAAATAAAACTCATCGGGTACGTCAATCTCGCCGATAGTTAAACTTTTGGCAGGAGTCAGGCCGGTACCAACGAGAAAATCATATAACGCAACATTGCTAAAGCTGAGATGGTAACCCCAACCATTATAATTACTTGTTTTGATGCCAAACTTTACATGCAAATCAAGGATTGCTTCGACAGAATGTATGATTTCTATATCTTTGGAGGTTATATTTAAGTGTCGCCCATCGTTAATTAGACAGCCATCTGAGGCAAACAGACCAACCAGATACGCAATATCATAGTTCCATGTGTACTGCTTTTTGTAGGCATATCTCATCTGCTTCTATTGTATAATCTTTGGCTCATGTAATCTGTTGTGGTATACTCAATCTGTTAATTTAACTACGCAATCAAGGTATGGGTGATTAGCTCAGTTGGCTAGAGCATCTCGTTTACACCGAGAGGGTCGGGGGTTCGAGTCCCTCATCACCCACCAGTTGACACTTCAATAACCTTAGAACTGAGGTAGAACTGTCACGGTGGCTATACCGCTCGATAGCGGTACCTAAAGTGCAAAGTTCGAAACAAAGGCTTCGACCAGTCGGCAAGCCTCTTTGCTTGTCTTTTGCCCACATGAGACAATGTACGCATGGAAGCATCCCAAGAGAGGCTACTTTTTGAGCACCTAGGCGAGTCATGCTTACTGTTTTTGTTGAACACATCGGCCGACCGCCTTCGAAAATATCTCGAGGACGCCGATGCTTCGCAACTGAATGATGTGCAACGCGAGATCGTTAGCCAGCTTGTGGTCGCTGACACCGTTTTCTTTCGTGTCGAGGACTCGATGTTCACTGGTGAGAACTGGGCGCGTCACCTGATGAGCCGCGAAAGCACAGCTCGTGAATCTATCGGCAATGCTGTCCGACGCGTTGCAGGCGGGGTTATTGCCGAGCCGGATCCTAGCCTATCTGACGCACCCTTGACTCTGGTGCAGCTCGCAATCGATGTCTATCCGGGTTTTTTAGTGAAGGAGGATGATTCTCCTTTTCGGCGTATGGGCATGCCCATTTCAATCTTCCATCACCCCTTGAGCGAACAATTCCAAAATCAAGTTCTGGCAGATTCGGTGCTGAAGAAGCTCTTTCCCAACGACTCTGAGTCGGCGGGGCCAAGCGGTAGCACCATGCGGACCTCAGGAAGCGGGGGAGGGACACAGCTGTGGATGTTCGCTGAGACTCTTCTCAGTTCTGGATGGAGACTTGCTCGACTCGACGCGATAACACCGACCATTGAAGGATTCATAGAAAAGGCCCTTGAAAGCTTTGACGTGGTCCGCAGTGCCACAAGCGGAGGCGCTGCCGAGATCCCGGTTCGGGTTGGGCTTACAGGAGTGCTCCTGCCGGAGGGAGTCAATGAGCTTGAGTTGGGCTCGGTACATCTGCGTAGAACCGATGATCGCGATCAGCACTTCGTCAAGATGACCAATCTGGAGGGCCAGCTCACTGGCACAGATGAGCAGGGTCAAACAGCAGTCATCAACTATGCCGGCGATCTAGTTATGGAGTGCAATATCCCCTATCTAGTCGAGATCGGCAATGATCCTACTGCGATGCTGGAGTTTTCGCCTCGATTGCGCAAGGCACTAGGAAAAATCGAGTATGTTGCCCAAAACCTTCGGCTCGGACTGCTTTTAGCATGTCCAGATATTCGTCCGACATTGCTTACGACGTGGCAGGTGACGTTAGACCCCCTCAGCGCCGGTCAAGGAGCAGGATGGTCGGACGCGCGGCAAGGTCCTGGCCTAATGCCACGGCAGCTGAACGCGGATCAGGTGGCGAGCTGGCAAGAGTGGGCTGACCGCATTGATGGCGTCCGGACGCCATCAATCGAAGTATCGGTCGGGCGTATGTTGGCAGCGGTGGCTGAGCGTCGGCGCCCTGACGATGTGCTGGTTGATGCTGTAATTGTATGGGAGAACATGTTCGGGGCAGCGACTGAAACCACGCTGCGTGTGACGACCTCACTTGCTTGGCTGTTGGGTACATCTGAGGCGGATCGCAGGAAGAAGCAGACCGAGTACAAAAAGATCTATCAATATCGAAGTGCTGTGGTGCACGGTGCGCCGAATCCTGAACTCAAGAAGGTACAAGACTATTCGCAACAAGCTATAAACGTCTCTATCGCTGCTCTACGGGCAGTATTTAAAGAACGGCCCGAACTGTTATCGGAAAAGAGCAGCGAAGAGCGCAGCCTCCGGATACTACATGCAGGAATTTCCGCCAAGAATGTTTAGATGCTTGATTCCTCGGGGAGGGGGGTAATATCTAAGAGCCCCTTATGTCTCACCCCGGCACCGCAACTCAAAGAACCAACGCCACATCAGTGTCCCCCCAGTACGTCGAAAGCACATAGAAACGAGACGCCTGCTCGATGCTGGTGGTCCCTCGCTGGAATCCTCGGTTCCCGACTGAGCTCAGCTTCGACTGAATATGGCTGGCCGTAACACGAGGGGGCAATCAGTTCATGCGTTGATACAAGACCATGAATTTATGCGAAAAAGTCCTCGTCGACTTCTACGATGTCGTAGGTCTCGCTAGCTTGCACGCCAACCTTGAATTGGATCATGAGATTGGTTAGTCGCTGCCCATCGATCAAGATTATGCGCGTGGGAGTAGACGCGGCATAGTCACGAGCACCTTGAGAAAAATGGCTCGTCGTGATCAAAACACCGCTGTCTGCTCGTCCGTGTAGCGCACCAACAAATCCTTGCACATCTGGACGACCAACACGATTGCTGTCCGCATACCGCTTAGCCTGTATATATACCCTGCTCAATCCAAGTATGTCTTGGTCTATGACCCCATCGATCCCACCGTCATTCGTCAGTTGAGTGACCGAGCCACTTCCGTTTGCACCTCCGTAACCCATCGCCACCAACAAGTTGACAACTGCTCGCTCAAAGAAGCTCGGATCCTTATCCTGGAGTCGCTCAAGTAGCTCGCTCGCGACCTTGTCGTGGATACGTTTCACACCGCTCTGCACCTGCTCAATAGGAGTGAGCGCTGAACTCTCAATAGGTAATTCAGGGACGTTCGACTTCTTGGTAACCGACGCGACGTATGGACGGATTGGTGAGGAGGGGTCTTCACCCAGCGCATTAACGTCGCGCTCGACCAGACCGTCAGGAAATCTTGTAAGCAGGAACTTACCAGCTTCCGTAATGACATAGTTGCCACGGCTCGGTCGTGCGAGCGCGCCAACATTGGTAAGGAACGACAAGCCCCAGCCGATGCGGTTGTCATGAGTTGGCTGCCCCGACGCAAGCGTCTCCCGTGTCTGTGCTTCTGTCAGACCGCTCTCGCGGGCAACGAGTGGGCGGATGTCTCGGCGTGTGCGGACAACGCCGTCACTTAGTACTCGAAGCGTGGGAATCATAAACGCTTCCCATGTGGGCATGTCGCTCAGCTGCTTATTGGACCTTGGCTCAGTCATTACGGGCTATTATACCTTCGCGCCTGCTGTAGACATAGTGACAATGCTTCCATGACCAAAAGATCTAGCGTCGGCACTGAGCAAAGTCTACGAAAGGCTCCGCCAATCGTGAGGCCCGCGCATCACAACACCCGCACGCTTGAGGTGCGTGTGGATGGTCTGACCGTCGAAGCCGTAGCGCTCCGCCAGCCGCGCTAGCGACCAGCCCTGGCGGTACAGCACTGCCGCATGCTCGATCTGCTCAGCGCTGATGGCTCGCTGGAGACGCACCTTGACGCCGGCGTCTCGCAGGACCTTGCTGATGGTCTCCCGTCGCACGCCGTATGCCTGGGCCTGTGCAGCCATGCTCTCGCCACCTACGTACGCCTGGACGACGGCTGCTCGTTCACTAGCCTCCAACCGATGCTGCCGTACCGGAACCCGCACGGCGGGTAGTGCAGTCCGGTCGAACGGAACGAAGCTTGAGAGGTTGACGAACCGTTCGAGTTGTTTCGAGCTAAGTCTCGTTAGGGCCACCATACAAAAAGCACCGGCATTGTCGGTGCTTTTTGTATGCATGAGACAATACGAGAGCCTCCGATAGCGCTGCCACAGCATAAACTAATGGCAAAAAATAAATATCAGTATATAATCAGTATTTATAATTCTGATAGGAGATATACTATGTCAATGCATGCTGAGTGGGCCGATATGCCAGACCCACAGGTTATTGATCCAGAGCGGCACCAAAAAGACGTCCGCGCCGCCAGCCTGCTGTTAATCAGCCTTGTCCGCACCGGCGATATACATGAGCGCGACCTGCTGGAGACAATGGCTGGATGTATCGGCTTAATGACCGATCACCTGGCCGAAGCACAGATCATATTAGCAGGCGCTGACGTTGTTACATTCAGCAGTGATTTTGGGTACAACCCTGGATCTGCCTTCCCTGAAGCGCCGTCACCTGCAGAAACAGATCTGGGAGATCTGGTGGAGAAGTATCAGACCTACGCTGACTTGTTCGCAGTCGATGCGGCGCGTACCCGTGCCAGGCTTGATAGCACAGTACTGTAGTCTGTATACGATTACAACGGATGAACCAGCCGCCACCACAAGGTCGGCGGAGTGATTGCCTGGGCTAGTTCGAGGTCTGTCGACTGATTCGTCCCGTTGAACTTCAGACTCAGGCTGCCAGCTTTGGCATGAGCCGGCGTGGGTACCTGTACGGCGGCTTTGGAAGCCAGCGGCGCGATGGCTGTGCCGCTCCAGGCCGTGACCTGGATATCCTTGGTGGCAATGATATCGGACGCCGCCCCCCAGCCAGTCGTGACATGGCCGACAACCTGGCCGGCCCGGACGGCACGCACTGGCTGGAACTGCGAGGGTGCGGATTGGATAAGCGGCAGGGAAGACCGCAGGGCATCGCCCAGAGTTGGCGCCGACATGATTGCAGTGATAACGGTTATCTTTTTATCTCCGATCATGACGTCAGCGGCAGACAGGAAACAGCCGCCGGCTTCATCGGTGTTGCCGGTCTTGATACCTCGGATGCCGGCAGTGCCGAGCAGGTTATTGACGTTGTGCATTGTCCCGTAGCCTGGAAATTCAGCTGTTTTCTGATTGATGATTTCTGTCAGTACAGGATTGTCGAGGGCCGTGTCTCCGAGCAGAACCAGGTCGCGGGCGGTACTGACGGTCGTCGGTACGAAACCACTGGCATCTGTCACTGTCGTGTTGGTCATGCCAAGAGTTTTGACATAGTCGTTAGTGTATTGATTGTAGGCGGTCAAATTGCCAAAAGCCCACTCGGCCAATGTATCGGCAATATTATTGGCAGACGGTAGCATCAGTGCCTGTAAAGCTTGATATTCGGTGATGGTTTCGCCGGCCGAGACCGGGACGACAGAGCCTTCTTTGGCAACGTATTGGTTATACAGGTCGACGTCGTGGGCTGTCATGGTAATAGACGGGCCGGTTTGCCCAGGTTGAAGCGGTTTCTTGTTCAATACGGACATGGCAGTGATAACCTTGGTGACGCTAGCTGTCGGTACGGGTGCCAGCGGTCCGCTGGAGGCCAGCAGGCCGTACCCATCGGCACCGAAGGCGGCTTCTTCCTTGGGAGATGTCGTCGGCCAGGGAATGTTGACCTTGATTTGTGACGGAGTAACCGGCGGTGTAATCGTCGTCTGGACGGAGGAAAGTGGTCGGAGCAGGGCGACAGCGCAGTAGCCTCCGATCAGCACCAGCAACACCACCACAACGAACAGCAGTTTTCGAAATGAGCGCTTCGGTGTAGCGGCGCGGGGAAGCGGACGGGCATTGTAGGTTCGATACATAGGTATCTTTATTTTACTATGGTTATGCGCTGCATGGCTATCCGGTGTATAATTAGATAAGCAATTTAAAGGAGCTTACACATACCATGATGCCGTTGATTATCGCCGTTGTCGTTGTTGTTATACTGATCGCCCTGTTTGTTGGGATGTATAACGGCTTGGTCAAACTTAACATCCGCGCTGGTGAAGCCTGGAGTGACATTACCGTTCAGTTGAAGCGCCGCTACGACCTTATACCGAACCTGGTGAATACTGTCAAAGGCTATGCCACCCATGAACGAAGTGTCTTTGATGAGGTTACTGCTGCCCGCGCCAACGCACTGAATGCTCAGGGTGTCGCTGCTACCGCCAAAGCCGAAGGTGAATTTCAGCAGACTTTGAAAAGCCTGTTTGCAGTCGCTGAAGCCTACCCCGACCTGAAGGCCAGCCAGAACTTCCAACAGCTCCAGGACGAACTGGTCGATACCGAAGACAAGATCCAGGCCTCGCGCCGTTTCTACAATGGTGTCGCCCGTGACTTTAACACCAAGCGCAAGGTCTTCCCGACCAATATCTTTGCCGGTATGTTCGGGTTTACCAAAGACCGCGAATTTTTCGAACTTGACGACGCCCAGACAGCTGTAGTCCAGAACCCGGTCGACGTACAATTCTAATTGACGGCCAGAATGGGAATTTTTATAAGCTTATTTTAAGTCCACAGAGGTACAATTAGCTGTAATGTATAGCGAAATCGCTCGTAACAAACAAAAAAGCTGGGTGATACTGGTGCTGTTTATCGCCTTTGTCGGATTGGTAGGTTTCGGCTTCAGTGAATATCTGGGATACGGTCCCAATCTGACGATACCGGTGCTTGTCGGGGCTGCTATCTATGCGCTGGTCATGTATTTTGCCGGCAGTAAGCTAAGCCTGGCCGTCAACGGTGCCAAAGAGATACAGAAAGCCGACAACCCACGGTTGTGGCGCATCGTCGAGAACCTGGCGATTACCGAAGGCTTGCCGATGCCGCGGGTCTTCATTATGGATGACCCTGCCCCAAATGCCTTCGCCACTGGCCGTAATCCCGCCAAAGCCGCTGTCTGCGCCACCGCCGGCATTCTGGAAATTATGGACGACACAGAGCTGGAAGGCGTCTTTGCGCACGAGCTGGGGCACGTCAAGAATTACGATATTCGGGTTTCAATGATTGCGTTCGCATTGGCCGCTGTCATCTCGCTGATCGCTGACATCCTGCTGCATACGGCGTTTTTCCGTGGCAATGACCGTGAGAACAATAGCAGCCCGATATTCATGGTGCTGGCGATAGTCGGTGCGATCCTGGCTCCGTTGATTGCGACACTCATTCAGTTAGCAATCTCCCGCCGCCGGGAATATCTAGCCGATGCTACCGGTGCATTGGCAACCCGGTATCCGGAAGGCCTGGCCAGTGCCCTGGAGAAGATAGAACAGTATGGCAGACCTTTGAAGAAACAGAATACTTCAACGGCCCATCTGTTCTTCAGTAATCCTCTCAAAAAAGGCGCTGTCAGCGGTCTGTTTAGTACTCATCCGCCACTGGAAGAGCGTATCCGGCGTCTGCGCGAGATGAGCACGCATGCCTGAGTATCACTTTTGTGTATTAGGGGCAGTATAAGATACAGAGACGAGACCAACACTATGCCAAAGCAGCCAGTACAATCTACCCAATCAAGGAAATCATCCAAGACCGCCAAAGCGGCGGTCGCAACGAAACTATATAATAAGGCTGTCAAAGCCGACACGGTGACTGCGGATGCGTCGACCGCATCCAAGTCGACACAAGGGCATGGCACAGCGGCCCGGAAACCTGGCGCGAAGCCGGCCCGGCACCAGCTAACCGAGCCGGCCGCCCCCAGGAGCCGGTTTGGTTGGTTCCGACGGCCGAAGTCAGACGGTCAGCAGGCCAGGCTGCCATCGTCAGTACAGATTCTGATTACGGCGAGCAGATTGCTGAAGCAGCACTGGCAGCTTTTTCTCGGCATTACACTTATCTATGGCTTACTGAATCTCCTGCTGGTCCATGGCCTCAGCAACAGTGTCGATATGCAGAGTATCAAAACGTTGCTGGCTGCCGGCAGGGTAGACGGGATCCTGACAGCCTACGCCCTGCTTGTCACGACCCCGACAAACACCGCCAGCCAGGTTTCGGGATTGTACCAGGCTATCCTCCTCGTCATCGGTAGTCTGGCAATCATCTGGGCTCTGCGCCAGACTATGGCCGGTACGATCCGCCTGCGTATCCGTGATGCCTTTTATCAAGGTATGTACCCGCTGATACCAGTGCTGGTGGTGCTGCTGATGATTGGTCTGCAACTACTGCCTCTGGTAATCGGTGCCAGTCTGTACAGCACAGTGATGGCCAATGGCATCGCTGCCCACCTGATAGAGCGTATCGTCTGGCTCGTCGTCTTCCTGGGGCTGGGGCTGCTCAGTCTGTATCTGGCGTCATCATCTGTATTTGGGCTGTATATTGCCGCCTTGCCGGACATGACACCCGTCAAGGCGCTACGTTCAGGCCGTAAGCTGGTCCGTGGGCGCTACTGGTCGGTGTTCCGCAAACTACTGTTTCTACCGCTGGTGCTCGTTGTCGCCACGGCTGTAGTGGTCCTGCCGGTGCTGCTGGCATCGGCCGTGCTGGCACCGATCGTCTTATTCCTGCTGAGCATGGCCATGTTACCGTTCGTTCACGCCTATCTCTATACGTTGTACCGGGAGCTATTGCCATGACAGCTCGGCTGAACAAATCCCAGGCCTCCGAACGAATCGACAAACTGCGTGTGCTGATCAACGACTATCGTTACCATTACCATGTTCTTGATGAATCAATCATGAGCGAAGCCGCGGCCGATAGTCTGAAGCATGAGCTGAGCCAGCTCGAGACAGACTATCCGGAGCTGATCACACCTGACTCACCAACGCAAAGGGTGGCCGGGACGGCATCGCCGGAATTTACCAGTGTTAAGCACAGTAGCCGGATGCTCAGTTTGAACGATGTTTTTGACGAGGAAGAAGTCCGCGCCTGGCAGGCCCGCGTCGCCAAGCTCGTCCCGGACGATGCCAAGGTCGAATACTTCACCGATGTCAAGATGGACGGCCTGGCCTGCGCGCTGCATTATCAGGACGGCATCCTACAGCGCGGCATCACCCGCGGCGACGGCTTTGTCGGTGAAGATGTGACAGCCAATATCCGGACGATTGATTCAATACCGCTGCGGCTGCGGGCCAGCGATGAATATGCCGGCTTACTACAAGGCGCGACCGAAATCCGCGGAGAAATCGTGATGTACAAGGCTGACTTTGAAGCCCTGAATGCTCAGCGGGCTACAGAGGGCAAGCCGCTGTTTGCCAATCCGCGCAATACGGCGGCCGGAACGATCCGCCAGCTCGATCCGAAGCTCGTTGCCAGTCGTCCGCTGCATTTTCGGGCGTATGATCTGCGCCGTGATGACCCATCCGAAGTGCCGACGCATGCCTACGCCTACCAGGCGCTGCGTGGGCTCGGATTTTTGGCACATGTCAACGCCAAGGTCCTGCCGACCGTCGAAGCCGTCATGGAGTTCGTACGCGTTTGGGAGACGAAGCGCCAGGACCTGCCGTTCAATACTGACGGCCTGGTCATCAAGGTCAACGACCGCCGCCTGTATGAGCGCCTCGGCGTCGTCGGTAAGGCGCCACGAGCCGCTGTAGCCTTCAAATACGCCGCCGAGCAGGCGACCACCAAGGTCAAGGATATCTTCGTGTCTATCGGCCGCACCGGCGCTGCCACGCCGGTTGCCATGCTCGAGCCGGTTGTTATTGCTGGCAGCACTGTGCAGATGGCCACGCTGCACAATGAATCCGAAGTCCTGCGCAAAGATATCCGCGTCGGCGACACCGTTATCGTCCACAAGGCCGGTGATATCATCCCGGAGGTTGTCGAGCCGCTGGTCAGCCTGCGCGACGGCAGTGAGAAGCCGTTCGTCATGCCGACGCATTGCCCGGAATGTAACACCAAGCTGGCCAAGATCAATGCCAAGGATGCCGCCTGGCGTTGTCCCAACGAAGCCTGCCCGTCGCGTTCCTGGAAGCGCATCGAGCACTTTGCCAGCAAAGCTGCTCTCGATATCGAAGGACTGGGAGAGAAGAATGTCATCGCCTTGCTGACCGCCGGTCTTATCAATGACCAGGCTGATATCTTCGTACTCACCAAAGAAGCAGTCCTCGGCCTGGACCGCTTCGCCGAGATTTCCACCAGCAAACTTATTGCCGCTATCCAGTCCACAAAACAACCAACCTTAGCGCGTTTTCTGTATGGTCTCGGTATCCGCCACATCGGCGTCCAGACTGCTATCGACCTGGCTAACCATTTCCGGACGCTGGATACACTCAGTGAGGCGCAGATTGATGAGCTTGGCGCTGTTGAAGGTATCGGTGATGTTGTCGCCGAATCGGTCGTCGAATGGTTCGCCGAGCCTTTGAACCAGAAACTGCTACAAAAATTCCATGCACATGGGGTTCAGCCGGAAGTGGTCAAACAAGTCGGCGGCAAACTCAGCGGCCAGAACTTCGTCGTTACCGGGCACCTGGACAGTATGAGCCGCGATGAAGCCGCTGAGAAAATCCGCGCTCTGGGCGGAGTCTTCCAATCGAGCGTCGGCAAGGACACCGACTATCTGGTCGTCGGTGGCAACGTCGGTGCCAGCAAGCTCAAAAAAGCTGAAAAGTTCGGCACCAAACAGATTTCCGAAGCCGACCTGCTGGCTATTCTTGGCTGATACCCGCCGCATTGCGGGCAGCAGGGGAAATGCTTATTAAAGCATAAGCTTGATTCATATGGTACGATGTGCTGTATGAGTAGTGGAGAAACAAGCAGCTGGGATGAGTACGGCAGGTTCAATGGCGAGGGTCCGCCCGTCGTTAATCTCAGAGCATATGTCGAGAATGAAGGCATTGAAGGCCTTTCGATTATCGACAGGGACAAATACTATACATTGAGCAAGTCGTACGGCTTTGATCCGGTGACAACTGGCACAAGCCTGAGAGTATTGATTGACTACTGTATCATGAGTCGGATGGCACCAGATCTGCTCGCGAAAAGTCGGAAAACTGTTGAGATCTGCGGCCCCGGCTTCCCAGTTGTATTCCTGGATGTTCCTACAGAGCTTCAAACGGATGATATCGATATTAATAATGTGTCACCGAAGCAAAAACAACGCTTTGACAGGCTTGTCGGTCCCAGCCTGATTGAGACCGTCGAGATTATTGACGACCATCTCGATCAGCTCGGCGAACTCGATGTCGCAGAAACAACGCTCACCAAGATCAATGCTAAAAGGTTATACGAATTCGCCGGCACGAAAACAAAATGGCCATATGTAAAGTTATGGCGAGCCATTGCACATGGTTTACAAATGGAGCTGCTACCGGGCAATCCTGCCTATAACGACGGTAGACTTGACAAATAAGCCGGTTCTGATTATGCTTAAACTAATTCGTGCGCTCTAAGCGGCGCGTGAAAACAAACATTTCACCTAAAAACAAAATGTCAGCACACCCGCCGCCGGGTGGGCGCGC
>DHXU01000007.1:66173-142420 GCA_002413835.1 Candidatus Saccharibacteria bacterium UBA5148
AAAACCCCAGTGCTTGCACCGGGGTTTTACGTTATATAGCTACCGTATGACTCGTTTGACGGCGTGAATTGTTGCATACTGCTCAAGACTCGTGAACTTCGCAAGCGGCCAGATGGCAACCGTACCCTCAAGTTTGTTGGCATGGATTAACAGTGGACTGCCGGCATCGTCCTTGTCACCGGTGTACATTGCGAGATGTATGCCCGCATACTGCTGGCCGATGAGCTTATCGCCAACCTCTTGATTGGTTAATTCTCGCTGGTCGTTATACGTCGGGTGGTAGGCTAGCGCGTAAGCTGGTAGCTCTTGTCTGCCGCAGAATAGTACATCGCCCAGTTTTGCATCATCAAGCGAGGGAATCTGCGTAAAGTAAGGGTTATCACAGTACATCTCCCAGCCCTTTACATTGCCGGGTAATCGCATGTCATACAGCCGTCGAATCAACAAGTGTATCAATGCAATACAGTTCAGGCCGCTCTGGGCTGCTTCGGCTTCTGTCGTGATGACGTCCGGGCCGTTGGCAAAATTGTACGCATACCCACCCTTCAGGAATGAGCCGAAAACTGCGTTCACTGCCGGGTGAGTTCCCAGCGACCGACGTAGACGTCGGGCTGGTTTTTGACCTGGTCCTGGCCGATGCCCACCCATTTGCCGGCGATGCGGCGCTTGTCAGCGTCGATGATCATTTCCAGCGAGCCGCTGTATAATTTGCCCTCGTACTCGCCGTCGACGGCGGTATTCTCGGTCCAAGTGCCGCGAGCGAAGTCGTCGTCAATCCGCAGCCGCACTAACATATAGGCGCCGTGCTCGTCGGGCAGGCTCTGAAAGACTACCAGTGTGCCTTTTTGCTGGGCCACGACTTCGCATTCGCTCATATCGTCGCCGTCATGATTATTACTGGGATACCAATGGGTACAGTGCCATGCACCCGAAAAATCTACGTCGTCTGCCATACCATGTGCCTCCTGTGACTTATGTAATAAGTCTAACACAATATATTGCTAGAATTGCCACTTTCTACGTGCGATGGCCATCTGTTAGCTGGGCTGAGGAGCGGTGCGGGTCAGTTCCCACTTGCCGGTATAGATCTCCGGGCGCTGCTTCTCCAGGTCGCGGCCGACGCCCACCCATTTGCCGCTCATCCGCTGCTTGTCGTCATCAACAATCAACTGCAGGACGCCGCTGTACATCATGGCCCGGAATTCGCCTTCGGGCGATGTGTTTTCCAACCAGCTGCCGGCGGCTAATTCGTTGTCAACCACCAGGCGCATCTGGATGTAAGCGTGGATTGGGTTCGGTAGGCTATGAATGACCAGCTCGTTGCCGGTCTGTTGGATCTCGACATCGTATTCGCTGGTGTCGTCGCCGTCATGCGTGTTGCTTGGGTACCAATAGGTGCTGTGCCAGGTTCCCGCAAAGGTGTCGTCGGTCATATGATTCTCCAATCGTATAGGTGTTATCTTAGCACAATCAGGGCAGATGTTTCCTGAATTACATTTAACATAAGCGGAATTGACGAGGCGTACACAAAGTCATATTCTAACAATAGAAAGGTTCTTAAAATAGTAAGTACTATGACTGAACTACTGGAGGGCTCGAGGGGTGGCGAGGGTGTTAATTCAGGTGAGGGCGGCACTGATCCGCGGGATGGAAGTGTCGCAACGGACCCGGAACAAAGTGCTGCCCGAGGGGCTGCGCGGAAGGTTTTAGCATGGCTGCAGGGCGGTACATTAGACGAAATCGAGCTAAGAAACGCAATAGCCACGGAAGATGACAGTGAACGGACGCGGCAGCAGCAGTTGCAACAGCAACAATAAATAAAATACAAATATGGTGGCCGTAACAGGAACACCCTCAAAATCGCTGCACGAGTACATCCGGCTGTCAGCAACGCTCAGACGCCGCACCGATGCAGTCACAACCCGCGACGATCGAGTACATGTGCGACGACGTCGCCTGTCTGCCGCCGACCACGTCGCGATCCTGCTCGCCTACCAGCACGGCGCAACGATGGCCAAACTCGCACGGCAGATCGGCGTGAGGCGAACCACGGTCAGCGCAGTCCTACGCCGGGCAGCTATACCTGTACGCGTGGGATTGGTACCCACTGCGGAGCAAATCAACGAAGCCATTCGGTTGTACGGCGACGGCTGGTCACTCGCCCGGATCGGCAAGAGGCTGCACTTTGACGCCAAGACGATCCGCCGACACCTCATCCATCGTCAGGTCGTGATGAGAGGTCCAAACGATTGGCAACGGTGACAGCGTTGTCGTCGACGCAGGCGACGAAGTCCAACGATCGACAGTTGACCCCGTGGGCTTAGCGACGAGATCCCTTGCCGCTGCATTGCCGCATCTGGCCACCGTTCTCAAGCGCTGACAGACTACTGTTCGAGAAACGCACGCGATCGAGGAGGGCGATCGTATGGCTACTCGACTTCTGTTCACCCGTGCCGACGGCAAATGGGCCTGGCATCTGACCGTAAATGGCAACGTGGTCGCGACTGACGGCGGACAGTGCAACGAAAACGAGAGCGATGCACGCGACATGGCCGACCGCATCATTAGTGGAGAGTTTGCCGATGCGGAAAAGAAAATCCGGCACCCAAGCAAGTAGTGGCAGGCGAGCCGGAACGATCTCGACGCCCACGCCGAAGGCGGGGGGGGTGCGTGGATCGACGGCGTAGGTGGAGGCACCAACTGAGGATCAAGTTGGCCACCCGCAGCCTTATCCCGTAGAAAGCGCAGATATTTCAGGATGCCTTCGTGCAAGGCCTGATACTCGGGCTTGTCACTATGAAACAGCAGGAACGGATCGATAAACAGCGGCAAGTCCGAGGTCACAGAGACATCGAAGGCGCTGTACGTGTCCAGCACGCCCGGCTCAATACAGAGGTACTGAGACAGGTACAACTCCATGTGCTCAGTATACATGGCTCCGCGAGGAGCTGCAGGCTGCAGCACGCCACATGGCGGCCCGGACATAGCTGGCGGGCGCTGCTCGTGCCACGTGAAAGAGCACCTCACGGTCAGGAATAGTCCTCACCGCAGCCGATTTTGGGGTCGGATGCGCGCGCCCATAACCGGCACTTATGTACTGGCGGTGAAACTGGCGAACAGGAACCCGCACATAACTTAGCATTTAGTGATGGGTTTGGCCGTGGGTCTATCCGAACATTGTAGCTATGAAATGCCCCCTGTATACTTATGCTTATATGAGTTCTGCCAAGCTACTAACTATGAAACACGGACTATCGTTACCGCAGATAGGCAGCCTGATCGTGACCGTGATTGCGGTTGCTAGTGTCGGCGCCTATCTCTTAAACGGTAGCTATGCGGCAACACCAGCAGTAGCGGCTGAAGCTGAAACAGGCAATGTTTCTACTCCCGCAACGGTACGAACTGATCCTACCGCTAGCGGTGGTGCGTACGTGCGATTTGGAAGTGGCTCGTCAACAAATTATGATGCAACCATAATGGGCGACCACCCGGTGGCCTTCTGGGCGATGAACTCAACGAACGCATCCGAAACCGACTTGACGGGCAATGGGCACACAGGAAATTACTGCTCCGAATCAACATATGAAGCTGGACGCGGATCATGTTCGACTCCGTTCACTCCAGCACTAACTGCCATGCCTAACGGGGAAAGCGCGGCCAAGTTCAATGAGTCAGCCTGTACGCGGACTGGGTCGTCAAGCGGTACCTTCCCTTGCCAGTACATGAAAGCGTCCGATAGTGATGCTTTTTCAATCCCGACCACAAAACAATTAACTGTCGAGGCTTGGATTAAGCCGAACGTGCTTCAGCATCCATTTTCCGACAGCACAGGCTCGTACACAGATTGGGCAGGTAAATGCGAAACTTATGGATCCCCAGCTAATTGTGAATGGGAAGGGCGAATGTACAACGCCAGCACCTCCCAGTACAGATGTAGCCGTATCGATGGCTATGTATTTAACTCTTCGGCCAGTCTTGGCAGCGCAGCTGACTGGCAACCGGCTGGGGCTAACTCCGGACAGATACCTGCCGATACCAATTACGGCACAGCTAATTGCATGCAATCGATTCTTGCAGCCAACCAATGGCTACAGGTAGTGATTGAATATCAGACTTTAACTACGCCGGCAGCGTGCAATTCGTCATATCCCGGCACAATTAACATCTGGGTTAACGGCGTTGAGCAAAATTTCGCTTACCACCAGACGACTGGCTGTATGAGCCAGCACAACATCGCGCCTGGCAACTACTCGTCGCCGGTTGACATCGGGACTATGGCGCATGATGGCTTCTTTGATGGAGCGATAGGTAAAGTTGCGATTTACAACTCGGTTCTTTCGCAAACCCAAATCAATAATCATTTCACGGCTATGACCGGTGCAGCGGTCTCGGGAAGTTGTGGCTCGCACGGTGATTGCTCTATACCGGTGCCAACTCAATAACACAAATCATTAAATCACCACGTACGGCGATCTTCAGACAGGGCGTCAGTGTTGGATCAAGACACGCCTACGCAGTAGGCGACTGACAGCGCGGTTAACGCACCGAGCGTCGAGGGGAGCGTTGTGCGCCCTGTATCGGCCGTGGCATATTTTGGACTAGCAAACCCCGTATTGATGAACGCATTCCCGTTGCCTCGCGGGAATGTTGGCCCGGTGGTCCCATTGAATAGGAATGCTACCTGAATCTCCCCTGCTGCCACCGCGACAGGTCCGCCGGAGATCGCCATCGACTTGACGCCGGTTGTGCCCGGGCTGGCCCAGACAGCAGATTGATCGACTGTCGCTCCAAGTAGCGTTCCTCCCTGGTAGATGCCTGCGAAACATTGGCCTGATGTCAGAGTTCCGCCCAAAGTGGTAATCTGTGTGACTAGGTTCGTAATATTACATGCGTCTGGTATGTGCACCCCGAACACGTATACGGTGCCGGAAGTAGCAAGTGCTGTTGAAGACGCAGCCGTTTCCGGGTCGTTCGTCCATCCGAACCAGCCCCGATCAGGCGGCGTGGCGTTGTAGCGACCATGAGTGTGATCGGAACGCGAAACTGTCGTGGCCGCACCGACCGCACCGACCTTCGTGTCTGGGGTAGGCGCAGCAACACCATAGGATATTGATGTCGATGCTGACGCAGCTATGGTCATAAACTCGCCGAATGTCAGTACCGCCATGCCCAGAGAGTTAATCTCAGCAATAATGGACTGGAAGTCCGACAAAGCTATCTCGGTCATTGCCCCCGGCGCGCCAGTTACAACCTTGTGGAATGTCAAAATTTTCACACCGTGATTTGCAGCCACAGCTTGCAATGAGCCGACACCGGAGCCAATCAACGCCGCAGGAGTGAAACCACCAGAATAGGTTGTTACTGACGACAATGCTGGGATACGAAACGGGTCGCCGATCGGGTAGGTACCACCAGGTTTATTGGTGCCGCCGGCAGTGGTACGGGCCCACGGGAAATATTTCTGAACAATCGTTTGCGTGGGTACACCGTCGGTAGTAGAACCATACTGGCCCAGAGGATAGGCAGTACCGTCACCTCGAAAACCATTGGCCCGCAACCACGCCTTTTGTGCCCGCAGGTCTGCGTCAAGCGCTGCGGCCGTCATACCAGTGTAGGATGCTGCGTGATCAGAGTCCGTAAAGGCGTGCGAGTTGATCTCATGGCCCTCGTCCTGCATGACCCGCAACTGATCTGCGGTGACACGTCCCGACTGCCCCACCTGGTCCGTGATAACGAACGTCGATGCCCTATATCTGTATAAATCCAGAACGGGCTTACCATGCGCCCATGATTCCCCTAATACGTCATCGAAACAGATCACGACCGCACCATTAGGAAACAAGCTCGTCGGTTCCGGCACAAAGTCAACTTCATCAACGTGTAACGTGACTTCACCCGCTGATGCCGTCCGCGCAATTTCGAATTTGATTTTGGTGATACCAGTACGGGTCGGTGAACCTATTATCTGGGCATCAGCGACGTTCAGCACAATGACAACCCAACCTTGCTGAGCCACCGTGCCGCCCGAGATGATTGCGTTCGACCCGCCAGCAGTCCCCTGAACAAACCACTTATAGGCATTAGCATACCCTGAGTCGTCCGCAACCCACACATTCATATAATTCACGTTGGTGATGTCGTCAATTTTGACTCTACAGCGAACCTGCTTCGAGGTGAAGTCAAGTGCAAGCGTTGGCGATTCAATCTTGAACGCACCGGTGCCTGATGTTGTGACCTTTGAGGACTGTGCTCCGGTGATATAGTCGGTCGTATCATTCGCAACGAAGCCCGTTGAGCCCGTCCAGCCGTGTCCCGATTCAAACTGCGAGATCAAATCCGACGCCGCAACCCACGGTTGTGGCTTGGTCTGGGGTGGATATAGGCCAGAGCCGTCTGAGCCACCAAGCGCACCGCCGTAGAGCACCGATGCATAAGTGCTACTAAGTGTCCCCGCCTGAGCAGTCACAGGTAGCCTGGCGTCGGCTACTGTGCCACTCGTCAGGTTGCTGGCGTTGGCCGCGTTGGTTGCAACTGTAGTAGCGGCACCAGCTGCATCGAAGTCGCCTGTAGCATGAGTAGCCGCAGTACCAAGACCGAGGTTAGTGCGGGCAGTCGGGGCGCTGGCTAGGTCACTTAGGTTTGAGGCCTTCTGGGCTGCTCCGGCTACGGTCGTGTTAGCGGAGATAATCGAGGTAACATTAGCAGACGTGGCCAGGGTGGGAGTTGTCGCCGTACCACTAAGATCACCGGTAAGCTGGACGAGGCCTTTGGTGGTAGTAGAAGCATCCGGGGCACCGGCACTGACAGTACTATCGACATAGGTCTTGTTGGTAGCTTGAGAGCCGGTAGTAGGGATGGGAACAACCGGAGAAGAGGAGAAGGTCTTAGTACCGGCAATAGTTTCGTTAGTAGTGTTATGAACGGTAGTGGAATCATCCGCTTTGGCGGCTAGAGTACCGGAAGCTTTAAGACTGCCGTCTGAGTTGTGTTCGACTGTTAGGAAGTCATTGAGAATGGTGCCCCAGGTGTTATCATCTTGACCAGGAATTGGAAGTCGTACCATAGTGCAATTCCTTTATGGGTTATACCCATAAAGTACCATAAGCGACTTGACTATTGCAAATAGGATACAGCAACGTGCGGTTGGCCATGACTGCTACGCCGCTATTTCGGGGACTCGACGTTCGGTTCGCGCCCCCCCTTAATCCGATGCATTTCGTCAAGGAATTCGCGGTGCAATGAACCAGACTCGTAGTCGCCGATGAGACCCGGAAAATCCTCGCACAAGCTGGCGTAGTAGTGCGGCCCGCAGTAGCCAATCATGACATCGTTCTTGTCCCACTGGCAGACGGTCGGATCGTGGCTGGCCAGCCACCGCACGAACCGTTCGACGACCTGACATGCTCGAAGCGATCAGGACGGCCGAGTTACGGCCCGTGCCTGACGCGGGCACAAAAAAACCCGGGAGCCGTAAGGGCTCCCGGGTCACGGGCAAGGTCCGTGGTTTGAACGTCGAACTTTTGGTGGAGCATATCGGATTCGAACCGATGACCTCATCCATGCCATGGATGCGCGCTAGCCAACTGTGCCAATGCCCCATATTACCTCACCTATAATACCAGTGATTACCTCCAGTTCAAGACTTTTGCTATACACTTTCATGTACCGATTATATAGACCTCCTGTTGTGCTATACAAACCTACAAAGTCTGCTGCCAATGCTTTCACGATACTGAATAGTTATTTTGCTATAATCAGGCTATGCCTTCTGCCCGTAGATCATCCAAAAAGTTTTCTGTCCTTGTCACTCTATTGGTTCTGGTATGTCTGTCACTGATTATCTGGCATACGCATACGACCAATGATCCTCAGAAGGTTTTTATGCAGTCGATCCAGCGTAATATGGCAGACGAAGGCGTGACTTGCACGGTAACGGAAACTACTGATAGTTCGACGACAACCCAAAAGATTAGCCTTGACCTTATCAGCAAGGCTAATGCTCATGTAACATCTACTATCAAACACCAGACTACATCGGTAGCGACTGAAGAAATAACGACCAAAACAGGTGATTATGTCAGATACACGGCTATATCTGCGCCGAGCAGTGCATCCGGCCAGAAGCTAAACCTCAGCAAAGTACTGAATGTCTGGAGCAAGACTAATACATCGAATATTCAGTCAGTTTCCTTGTTCGGCAGGACGGCGCTCGGTAATTGTGTCGTGCCATTGGTACACCTGAATCATGGACAGATTGAAAAGCTGATGAGCCAGGTGCAACAGGGCAAGATATTTCAAACCAACTACAGCACAGTCAAACGCCAAAAGCTGGCCGACAAGCCGGTGTTCGTATACGATGTGACCATCCAGCCGCAGCCGTACATTGGTTTTATGAAGCAGGTGGCCGCAAGTTACGGGCTGAAGGATCTGGAAGGCGTCGACACTGCTATATATGCCAAGCAAGCCCCCGAGAAACTACGATTTTACATCGATCCGCGGTCGTCGCGGCTGCAGCAGATCCAGTACACGAGCGCGCTGCACAGTGTCTCATTCTCGGATTATGGAAGGGCGCCACGTATTACCGTACCAACCAAAACTATTTCAGCTCTCGAACTACAGCAGCGCTTACAGATGCAGTAGCAGCGATTCGATTATGAATGCATAAGTAGTTATATATAATGAGACATAATGAAAGCCAGACTATGACCCGGCCGCAAAGATTCCTGTCGGCGCTACGCAGCCTCTACCAGACAGACTATCTGGGCAGCCTGGTCGTCATGCTGCAAACGGCTGATTACAGCATCCTGCGCTATCTGCAGAGCTACTGGTCGTCACAGGATTTTAGTACATGGTCAGGGCAGCGTCCAAAGCCGACAGTTCGGAATCGGGCTTTGCTGCTGTTCGTCTACCTTGGTGCCTTACTGCAGACGCTGCTCGGTGTTGCGGTGCTGGTCTATGGACTGGGGCATGACGCACCGGGCATCGTGCCGTTCGGTCTGGCGATAGTAGTCTCATATCCAGTGGTGTGGGCGCATATGTTGGCGTTGAAATATCTGGGTTTCAAAGTCGTCTGGGCGATACTACATCCCAAAACCATCGGACGGATGGTGGTTTGTACTGTGCTGGAATGGCAGGCTGTCAGATTACGGCGGAAGCACAGCTTCACTGTCATCGCTGTAGCCGGCAGTGTCGGCAAGACGTCGACCAAACTGGCCATCGCCCATACGCTTGAACCGACCCGGCGAGTCATATATCAGACGGGGAATTATAACGACCGCGTCACAGTGCCGCTGGTACTGTTCGGCCAGGAACTGCCTGGTCTGCTGAATGCTGTCGCCTGGAGCAAAGTATTTTTGGCCAATGAACGAACCATTCGCCGACCGTTCTTCTACGACATCGCTGTGCTGGAGATCGGCACTGACCATCCAGGAAATATTGCGGATTTTGCCTACCTGCAGCCGGATGTGACGATCGTCACGGCGATCACTCCGGAACATATGGAGTATTTCGGCACGCTGGATGCGGTGGCGGCCGAAGAGCTGGCGGTCTGTGATTTTTCGAAGCAGGTGCTGGTCAATGTCGATGATACGGAGGCCAAATATCTGCAGGGCCGGGAGGTGTTGACGTTCGGAACTTCGTCAAAGGTTGATTTTCGGGCAACAGATTTTACGCCTCGTGGCCTGCAAGGCACGAAAGTCCAACTGCAACTTCAGCAGTCTGTCGTCCTGGAGTCCACGGCGACCATACTCGGCGAACAGGGCATCAGAATACTGCTGGCTGCGGCTGCTGCTGCTCAGCTGGCCGGACTGAATGCTGACGAGCTTACTAAAGGACTCAAGGAAGTCCGACCTTTCGCCGGGCGGATGCAGATCCTGCCGGGCATCAAAGACAGTACGATCATCGATGACAGCTATAATGCCAGCCCGGAGCCAGTCAAAGCGGCGCTTGATGTCTTATACGCCGCCGCAGCGCCGCAGCGCATCGCCATACTTGGCACTATGAACGAACTCGGTGATTACAGCGCTGAGGCACACACGGAAGTCGGTGAGTATTGCCGCTCGGATAAGCTTGACCTGGTCGTGACTATCGGCGCTGACGCCGAAAAATATCTGGCACCAGCCGCCCGCACACGCGGCTGTGAAACAATTTGTTTCACGACGCCGTATGACGCCGGCGCAGCAGTTCTGGCCCGCCTGAAGCAGGGCGCAGTTATTCTGGTGGAAGGCTCGCAGAACGGCGTCTTTGCCGAAGAGTCACTGAAGGTTTTATTGGCTGACGCCACCGACGCGAAAAAACTGGTTCGCCAGTCAAAATATTGGATGGACATCAAGCGCAAGCAATTCGGTCCGCCGCCAACTACTTCCGGTTGAGCGCGTTCTCGACGAGCTTGCTGGTCAGGTCGGCCATACTGTATCCGGCAACGGCCGCAGCCTTCGGTAGAAGACTTTGTGGTGGGAGCCCAGGCATCGTGTTTGTCTCGAGTACGAACAATTTGCCCGATCCATCGATGAGCATATCGGTACGTGATAAGTCGCGGATGCCCAGCGCCTGATGAATCTTCAGTGCGAGTTCCCGCGCGGATTTTTGTATCTCAGCCGACACCGAAACCGGCGGACAGAGTTCCTGGGTTTTGTCGTTATATTTATTCTCGTAGTCGAACTCTCCTCCATCGGGAGGTATGATTTCGATTACAGGTAGGACTTCCTCGCCTAGAATTGGCACAGTAATTTCCTGGCCTTCGATAAGTTCCTCGAGCAACATCTTCCCGTGCTTGGCAAAGGCAGCCGACAGGGCTGTCTTATCTATGTTGGCTATATCGCGCATAATGAAGGTATCAACGCTTGAGCCGCCGTCGTAAGGTTTGAGTACAAAGGGTTCAGTAACGAAGTGTGATTGCCAAAATTCTGCCTCGTCAACCAGCTGGCCATCGGGAACTGGTAGCCCGAGGGCCAGGAGCTTCTGCTTGTAGTCCCATTTGTTAAAACAAATCTCCGACGCTGCAATGTCTGCACCGACGTATGGCTTGTGCATTGCCTCAAGCACGGCTTGAATACTGCCATCTTCGCCACCCTTACCGTGAAGAGCTGGAAATACAACATCACTTCGCTCAATTTGTTTTTCATAATCCGGAGTAGGCTGGGCCGGATCCAGCTGCAGTACATCATACCCAGCCTCCGTCAATGCCGCTGTTACGGCAGCACCTGAACGTAGGCTCACCGCTCGTTCGTCCGAATTGCCACCGGCGAGTACGATAACTTTTGCTGCTTTTGTCATGCTGCAAGTATACACTGCCGGCCGGGACCGGGGTAGCTCTGAGCTTACGACTTCGCGGGTTCAATCACAAAATTCAGTTCAACAAACTCTGGTCTGGCGTTGGCATTCTCGACAAGTTGTAGCAGTGGCAGGGTACTTGGCAAAACATCATCTGCCTGAAGTGCGGCTGGCTGATACCACTCCGCCCGCGGATCGCTGCCGTCGCCGACTGGTGCATCGGCGTAGAGCAGCTGGAACATGACATAGCTTTCCAGCTCACTGCCACGGTACAGCGTCACTGACCCAGAACCGATGTAGCGGAAGTTCGCAGTCAGTCCGTAGGCCTGCTCCAGGTAGCTGGCTGCAGTTAGCGCAATCGGCTCACTCAGCCGCACGTCTGTAGCTATAAAACCGACTTTACCGATGGTCGGTTGTTTGTCCCGCCGTACCAGCAGCCAGCCGCGTGCTGCGTCGTGTACCGCCAGGAACAGCACATTACGCGGCTGGCTGTCCAATTGCACAGCAAACGATGTATGGTCGAGCTTGTCGGCATAGGAACGGCCTTTGGCGGTCAGCTCGTAGCCTACATTACACTTGCTAACAAGGTCTTCCTTCATGAGTTGCTTCAGGTGGTAGACGAACTGGTTGGGTTCGACTTGTTTGGGACGGAGCTCGCTGTAGCGTTGCTCCTTGTTTTCAATCAGTAGTTTGAGGATGTGCCGCTGGATATGGTGCATGCCGTCAATATACCTGCACTATCATGACGCCGGCAAGTCAAAAATTTTTGACTCAGTTTCTTACTATCTCGTTTGCATGGCGTCGTCGACGTATATTGCAATTATCAAATACGTCGTAACAAGGAGCAGACATCATGGCAGACGGCAGATACGAACGCTTAAGTGAATACGAACTACGGGTCAAACCACGGGCTGAAAAACTGGCCGAGGCTAGTGCTAATATCGCACGGCTCTTCTCTGGCGAGGCTAAGGTTGCCGTTACCGAATCCGCGGGCGGAGACAGACGAGTGCGGGCAGAAATACTGGATGATGATTCCGGTATGGGCTACTTCGAAAATACCAATTACAGCGGACTGGCCGAAGTCCATGGCAGCCAGCCGCCACGCTACGTGGCCGAACGCCACTATCCGTACTGGCGGGAACTCGGCAAGCCGACATACTTTTTTGAATTCACGCCCGAAACCGGGGAACTACTTTTCAGATTCATCGAAACAGAGCGCAGCGATGAACAACCGTTCGACATGCCAGTTGAAGCCGACAACGAGCGACTTGGCAGTTTGCTGGAGCTGACCAGGAGCTTGCTCACGATGTGGTCTCATAACGATTACGACCGGAAGACTTCGCCGAATAAGTACGAGTTCCAACTGCCGGAGCTCACCTGATTTGCGGCCGCCGAGTATGCAAATTGTGGCGGTTACTCAGGCTATAGCTAGCTAACATCCGGTGTCTTATTGTATAATTTGGAGATATGACACGTATAAACTTTAGCTCGCAGCAACTCCTCCTCCCTTAGGGGACAAATTTTCTTCGAATTCAGATATAATCCAGTAGAGACATCTCAGTCAAAGATTCAGAAGGTACAGGGGAGTGAGTACTATGCAACGTTACAATCCAAAAGATATCGAGCCGCGGTGGCAGGCCAAATGGGAAGCCGACAAGATATATCAGGTATCGGAAGACGCTTTCAAATCAGAAACAAAGCCCAAAAAATATATTCTTGAGTACTTCCCATATCCGAGCGGTGCCGCGATGCACGTCGGCCACGTCCGCAATTACACTATCGGAGATGTCATGGCCCGGCACGCCCGGATGGCCGGTTACGACGTACTCCACCCGATGGGTTGGGATGGTTTCGGCCTGCCGGCCGAGAATTACGCTATTAAGACTGGTATCAGCCCGCGCCAGGCAATCGATCAGAACACGACCAAATTCAAACAGCAGTTGATACAGATGGGCTTCAGCTATGATTGGTCGCGCGAAATCGATAGCACCGACCCGAAGTATTACCGCTGGACGCAGTGGTTTTTCCTGATGCTGTTTCGCAAAGGTCTGGCCTACCAGCAGGAAAGTCTGCAGTGGTGGTGCCCACATGACAAGACGGTACTGGCCAACGAACAGGTCGAAGCCGGCCGTTGCTGGCGCTGTGGATACGAAGTCGAGAAGAAACTGCTGAAGCAGTGGTTCTTCAAGATAACCGACTATGCAGACCGTCTGGCCAAAGACCTGGATGATGTCGACTGGAGTGATTCCATCAAGAGTATGCAGCGCAACTGGATCGGTCGCAGCCAGGGCGCACAGGTCGATTTCAAGATCGACGGACGGGATGACGCTATTACCGTATTTACGACGCGGCCCGACACGCTGTTCGGTGCGACATTTATGGTATTGTCTCCGGAACACCCGCTGGTCAGAAGTATTACCAGCGAGCAGCAGAAGCAGCCAGTCGCTGATTACATCAAAGCCGCCCAGGCTAAGAGCGATATCGAGCGCCAGGAGACCAACCGCGAGAAGACAGGCGTATGTACCGGCGCTTATGCCATCAATCCGGTCAATAACGAGAAAGTTCCGATCTGGATCGCTGACTACGTCCTGATAGGCTACGGTACTGGTGCGATTATGGCGGTGCCGGCCCACGACGAGCGGGATTATGAATTTGCTAAGAAATTTGAGCTGCCCGTCATACCGGTTGTTACGCAGAGCTTTATAATCCGCGACGCCTCATCAGCCGATGTGACCGATCGTACTGTAGCCGTCTCGGTTGCCCATGATGCAACATCGGACACATATTGCTTAATTGAATGGCCCAAGGAACATCTCCGGGCAGGACTGGAATGGCCGGGTGGCGGCATCGACACAGGTGAAACGATCAGTGACGGCGCTCTGCGCGAATTCACGGAGGAAACCGGCTATACCGATATTACGCTGAAGCGGATTGTCCCGGCCGCAGTATGTTTTTATTACGCAGACAATGGCAAGAATATGCGTGGTATCCGTAACATTGTTGAGATAGACGTACGTTCGACGGCTCATAACGGCGTGGTCGGCACGGATGACTATGAGAAGGAAGCTTACACGATTATCTGGCTGACCAAACAACAGATCATAGACCGGCAAGCAGAGATGGGCGACAGTATGAAAGCCATTACCGACTTCGTGTTCGATGGCGGCATATATTCCGGTGAAGGCGTCATGATTAATTCCGGCCCATACAATAATATGGCGACCGACCAGGTGCGCGAGAAGCTGGTCGCCGACCTTGAGAAGCAGGGTGTTGGCCGCGAAGTCACAAATTACAAGATGCGCGATTGGCTGATCAGCCGCCAGCGCTACTGGGGTGCGCCGATTCCGATAATCCATTGTCCAACAGATGGCGCCGTGGCGGTACCGGATGACCAGCTGCCAGTTATCCTGCCGGAAATCCAGAGCTTTGAGCCGTCCGGCGATGGCCGTAGCCCCTTGGCGAATGTCCCGGGATTCGTGCGTACCACCTGTCCGAAGTGTGGCGGCCCGGCCGAGCGCGAAACCGACACCATGGACGGCTTTGCCTGCAGCAGCTGGTATTTCCTGCGCTTCGCCGACCCGCACAATGACCAGAAGCCATTCGACGCCGACAAGGTAAAATTCTGGCTGCCGGTTGATGATTATATCGGCGGTGCCGAGCACGCTGTCATGCATTTGCTGTACGCCCGTTTCTGGACCAAAGTTATGCACGACGAAGGCATGATCGACTTCGACGAACCATTTACGACGCTGCGCAACCACGGCATGATTCTGGCTCCCGACGGTGCCAAAATGAGCAAGAGCAAGGGTAACACTATCGAGCCGAGTGTCCTGATCGACGAGGGCTACGGAGCTGACGCTGTGCGGATCATGGAACTGTTCATCGGCCCCTGGAACCAATCGGCCGCCTGGAGTGTCGAAGGTATGGGTGGTGCGCATCGCTTCCTGCAGCGCGTCTGGACCCTGGTCCAGGAATATACTTTCACCGAAAAGACCGCCGAAGAGACCACCGAAAAGCCGGCTGGCACCGAATCATCGGAGCTGCAGCGCGCCCTGCACAAATCAATCAAAAAGGTCTCGGAAGATATCGAAACGATGAGCTTCAATACCGCCATCGCCTCCCTTATGGAACTGGTCAACGAACTGTTCCGTGTCAAGGCCGCTGACACATACGCCGCATCCAACTGGCCGACCACGCTCCAGTCGCTGGTCCAATTAGTCGCGCCGTTCGCGCCGCATATCGCCGAAGAGCTGTGGCAGCAATTAGGCCAGACCAGCTCGGTACACCTCAGCAGTTGGCCGATCTACGACGTTACATATCTGGTAACAGATACGATTACCATCGTCGTCCAGGTCAATGGCAAGCTCCGCGGCCAGCTCACACTACCGACTGATGCCGATGAGGCCCAGGTGGTAGCGGCCGCTCATGCTGATGAAAAGATTACAACTCATCTGGACGGCAGGGAAATCCGGAAGACTATATACATTCCGGGCAAGCTCCTGAACTTTGTCGTCTAGTTCAGGAAGCTATAGTGCAGTAACTGTGAACCTGACACTGCAACCTACTCCGGTTTTTGCGGATCGACGACGTGTTTGCTTTTTGGAAAGTAGCAGTAGGTAATGTAGGTTCCGGGGTCGACAACATGGGACTTATTTGCGGCTTCAGTCCGGCTCGTTATGGTAATAGCGGCATCTCGCACTCCGTCAAAACCAGTCAGGTCGGGTATGTTGGCGCCTTTTGGATCCATCAGGGAACGATTTATTGTCTGTATAAGTCCTTCGCCTGATTGGACTTTCGCAGTGATACAAGGATGGGCAGGGGTTGAAACCATCGGCTCGGCAGCAGTCCCGGCAGATATGCCGCCGCATCCTGCCAGGAATTCGACTAGCGCCACGCCGCCGGCACTGACCCATAAAGCCGTGCGACCAGGGTGTCGCTCGGGTTCAGAATTGAGCTCAGATGAGAGTAATGGATAATCGTTCATAATGATGGTTTAGTAAACTTAAGCCGTATTATACCACTATAGTCAAGTAATGCAATACAAACCTTGTTTTTAAGGTGATAATGCGTTACTATAATGGTTAACTGTAGAAATTAGTGACCGGCATCAAACCGGTTGAAGGAGAAGAATATGGGAAAGCCAAAGAAACGAACTAGTCCGCGCGCTACCGGTGCCCGCCGTAGCCACCTGATGCTGAAGTTGGCCCGCGCCGTCAATTCCAAATCACCAATCAAGGCCTTCACAACCCGCCGCGAATCCAGCAAAGACCTCGGCCGTAGTCCTAAAGAGACGGTCGCTAAAGTCTAAATATAGGCACGGAAAACGTAGGCATTATCTGCCTGACTCGGCTATACTGGACAGAGCTACCAGCATCGTCACCATATAGTAAACGTTAACCAGCCCGGAGCCTTAACAACATGGCATCAAATCGTCACCTCGGCCGCATTATTGCCCTCCAAACTCTGTATGAAGAGGAGTTTCGTCGTGATGCCGCCGATACTGACTTCAACCTCGAAGATGTGCTGACGCGCAATATCGCGCGCTATTCCGAGATGGTTGATGATGTCGCTTTTATCCGTAACCTGGTCAATGGCGTTATTGCATATACGCCAGAACTCGATGCTACGCTGCAGCCGATAGCGCCTGAGTGGCCTATCGACCAGATCGCCCGTATGGACCGCATCGTACTGCGCATCGGGCTCTACGAGCTGCTTCATGCCCGTGACGTCCCACCGAAGGTGGTTATCAACGAAGCTGTCGAACTTGCCAAAGCTTTTGGCGGCGAGAATTCCAGTAAATTTATCAACGGTGTACTAGGTACAGTGCTTCGGCAACGCCCGGAAACTGAGAATGTTGAGACTGCTTCGGCAACGAAGCCTAAGTCAGCAGCCCCTAAGACGGCCAAGTCTAAACCGGCAGATACCTCCAAAGCTTCTGATGACAAAAAATCAGACACTGCTTCAGACGCCCCGCATAAGGCCAAGGTAAATTGACATGGCAGACAGCCCACCACGCGACCACGACCACGGCGTCCCGCGACCACCACACGAAGGTGGTAACACTCATGGACAAGTTCCCAGAGCAGATACCCGCAGGGATGGTGATACCCGGAGAGACCGCAGCTTGTTCGGCAAGCGACCAGGACCGATTCAGGGTATCAGGGATTTTGTGGCCAAGCGCCGTCCGTCGATCGATGAGGTAGTCCGCGAAACGACATCGGGCGGCATCGTCTTCCGTCATAACGACACAACTCAGAAGGTTGAGATATTACTGATCCAGGATGCCAAAAATCGCTGGACGATTCCGAAAGGCCACGTCGAAGAGGGTGAGGAACCGAAGCAGACGGCTGAGCGCGAGATTCGCGAAGAAACCGGGCTGCAGGAGATGAAAGTATACAACTGGCTCGGCAAAGTTAATTTCCGCTACCGCCGGACACATACGCTGGTACTTATGACCATGCACATCTACCTCGTCAAAGGCCTGGGCGACACCAACCAGCTGCAGGGTGAAGATTGGCTGACAGATATCAAATGGCTTCCGGCCTCCGAGGCTGTCGACAAGATAGCTTACGACGACATCGGCAAACTTATCCTGATTGGCATGAAGAAGATCCGCGACCAGAAACTTTAGACACTTAAGTACTATAGAGACAGAACTACAGAGACACTATCCATGGACTACACCCCTTATCACAATTTTGCGACCAATACGCTCGGCGTTAGCTTCAAGGACATTGAGATTCTTATTACTGCCTTCACGCACCGGTCGTACGTCAATGAACACAAGAAGACCGTCAGCGTCCACAACGAACGCCTGGAATTCCTCGGTGATGCCGTCCTGGAACTGGTCGTTACCAAGTATCTGTACTGTAATTTTCCTGACCCGGAAGGCATCCTGACTAACTGGCGCAGCGCCCTTGTCCGGACTGAAAGCATCGGTGCGGCCGCTGCCAAACATGGCTATGAGCCGCTACTACGTCTCAGCCGCGGTGAGAAACGGGGCAGTGATCGGGCGCGGGAACAGATCCTGGCTAACAGCTTCGAAGCCGTCATCGGCGCGCTCTATCTTGATCAGGGCTATGATGCTGCAGAGAAATGGATTACTGCGACTATCCTCAGTACCTTCCAGGATATCCTGACCAGCGGTTCGTGGATGGATCCGAAGTCCCACCTGCAGGAAGTTGTCCAAAGCCGTGAAGGCTTCACACCTGTCTACAAGGTACTTGAAGAAATCGGTCCGGACCACGACAAGATGTTTACGGTCGGTATTTTCGTCAATAATGTCCTGCGCGGCAGCGGCACCGGCCCCAGCAAGCAGGCCGGCCAGCAGAAGGCTGCTGAGGCAGCGCTGGCATATTATGCCCAAGCGTAACATCTCAGGTTGACAACAGAGGCCGCAATCTGTAAAATAGTCTGGAATACCTTAGTAAAGTGTTAAGTCTCATAATGTTGAACATTTTGAGTCAGGAAAGAGAGAAGTCAGACTTTTATGCTATCAATCCGTATGCAACGTACCGGTCGTAAAGGACATGCAATGTTCCGCCTTGTCGTACAAGAATCACGTTATACTCCGACCAGCGGCAAAGTCGTTGCGCAGCTTGGAAGCTTCGATCCACACAACAAGACCGCAAAGGTTGATAGCGAAAAGGCATCCTTCTACCTGAGCCACGGCGCCCAGCCATCAGGCCGCGCCGCACTTTTACTACAAAAAGAAGGCGTCGAACTTCCAAAGTGGGTGAAGATTTCCAGCGCCAAGAGCCGTACTACCCGTCATCCTGAGAAACTTCGTAGCAATCAGCCAGCCGCTGAACCTGAAGTTGCAGAAGCGGAAGCCCCTTCGACTGAGTCGTAAGCTTTTTGGGACAGAAGTATACCAGATTGTACAACAGCCCGTCTATGAACTGCCCGACATCTATAAGTCGGGCATTTTGTTATACTAATACCTATACTACCTAACCTGTGAAGAGGAGACCGTTCATGAATAACAGTATTGACCAGCAGTTTGTTGAGTTCATCGTACAATCATTAGTCAGTAATCCGGATGCCGTCCAAGTCGAACGGCGTATCGACGAGAAGGGTGTGCTGCTCGAACTGACCGTGGACCCTGAGGACCTGGGCCGCGTCATCGGCAAGCGCGGAGCGACCGCTCAGAGTATCCGTACGTTGCTGCGGGCGCTTGGTACCAAGAACGATGCCCGTTACAATCTGAAGATCGTTGACAACGGTGTCGGTGGCCATGGTAGATCGGATGACGATGATAGCCATAGCCACGACGACTCTAACAGCCACAGCCGCGACGACAATACCACAGCTGCCTCAGACGATAACACTGACACGGCAAGTGCCAGTACGACACGCCCGCTTGATGATGACCTGGACGAAGTAGACACCAGCAAATCGACATATGACGTGGCGGAAAGCGATGTCGTTGCCAAGACCCGTAAGGAACTCGAGGCGTACGACGATTTAGACGTCTAGGCACTAAGTAGTTGCAGTGTATAACCAAGTCGGTTATACTTACATCGAGTCGCAAAAACGGCTTCTATATTTCGAAATAACTATCGGAATCAAAATAAAAAGCTCTGCGAGCCATTTGTCGTCAAACATAAATGGGAGCTTTATGTGACAAAAAGAGCCACCCGGCAAGTAACATGCTGGTGTGGTTCTTTTTGGTTGACTCCCGTATCTACTGGAGCTAGTCTAGACGCTCTGTCCGGATCTGTGTGTATCTCTCGGCAACCAGGCTGGCACGACGCCTGGCAATTATTTGTGCGGGGGTCAGGGAAGCTACGCGAAATAGGATTGCATCGTGCTTCGACCAGTCAAAGCACGGCTCAGCGTCTGGGATACTGCAGCTGACTGCTGAGCCGGCTGCCAACTGCGGTGGAGTGCTGCGATCTGACGCAGTTGGCGCAGTCACGATGACAGAATCATTATTTTCCATAATCTTAAAAATATGTTAACATAATAATTATGAAAATACAAATCATCAGCTTGTTTCCGGAGATGTTTGAAGCAGTCTTCGCGACAAGTATGCTCTGGAAAGCCAGTGAACGGGGCATCGTCGAATATTCGATGATTAACCTGCGCGACTATGGCCTTGGCCCGCGCCGCCAGGTCGATGATACGCCGTATGGCGGCGGTGACGGCATGCTGCTGAAGCCTGAACCATTGGTGGCAGCCATCGAATATGCCAAATCCCAGGACCCATCAGCTGTTGTTTTATTGCCGACACCGCGTGGGACCACTTATAAGCAGTCAGACGCCAAGCAACTGGCGGCCGACAAGAACGGCTTGATTATCATCTGCCCGCGCTACGAGGGCTATGACGAACGCGTTACAGCATGGGTTGACCGTCAATATTGTATCGGCAATTACGTGCTGACCGGTGGTGAGCTGCCGGCGATGATTATCGTTGATTCAGTCGTGCGTCTGCTACCCGGCGTATTGGGCGGTGAAACCAGCACCGAAATCGAATCGTTTCAGGATGATGATGTCAGCATCGAATTTCCGCAGTACACCCGTCCGGCTGAATTCCAGGGCATGAAAGTGCCGGATGTTCTGTTGAACGGTCATCACGCCGAAATTTTGAAGTGGCGTAATAATACGCCGTAATAGCAGCCCCGGATCAGGCGGCTAGCCGGTATTGGTCGTAAAGATAGAGCTGGTAGGTATCATCCACGAGCTTCGTGTAATTGGCAGGATCATCAGTCCATGAATGATAGAGGTCGGGTTCGTAATTAATCCTGAAGGTCGCCGCATCTTCTGGTCGTTCCAGCGTTGATAATGACTGGACGTTGGCGGCGATTTGATCCGGCGGAGCAATAAAGGTCTTGCCCGGGAAGGTAGCGGCAATAGTCGTTTGTTGAAAGGCTGGTGCCGTCGCCAGATAGGCAAGTGTGTCCAGAGCCCGGGTCCCGCGCCAGGCGTTGGAGTATAGTGGTATCTCTCTGAATGCCCGGAACATTCCCTGGACGGCCGCTTGCTTGGCATACCACCAGTCTTCGGGAGCAGCCCGGAAGGGATGCTGATTTCGCTGGCTGGGCGGTTTTCTAAGTTCAGTACATACTTGATAGCCGGCCCAATTGCAGAGCCACCGCACTGTCCTGACGTTGCAGACGCCCGGCGTGTCAAAACCGCCGATTGCATTGACGCGGGCTTTTTCGGTGCGGGCAACCTCAAGCCCGTCAAAGAAGCCAGCCGATGCACCGACGAACAATGATGGCAGCTTGCTATGCGGGTCGAGCCTGTCCTCAACTTTGTCGATGAGTGCAGCCGTTTTACTGGCAGTCGCTGCATAGTTTGCCGGCTGGACGTCGCGCCGGG
Organism: Candidatus Saccharibacteria bacterium UBA5148; assembly: GCA_002413835.1. Classification (GTDB taxonomy): domain Bacteria; phylum Patescibacteriota; class Saccharimonadia; order Saccharimonadales; family UBA4665; genus UBA4665. The sequence goes on from DHXU01000007.1 coordinate 87,771, forward strand.
CTGCCAGGTCGATAAAAAATTTAGTACTCTTTCGACGCTCATAGGCAATGACTATCGCACTCGAATGCTCAGCGGCCCATTGGGCCCGGTAGGCGTGGAGACCCGGGAGCGGCCCGGTAGGCGACACGGTATCTCCGAAGATTTGTCCTGAGACAGCAATATGCGTCGGTTCTATTTTCGGTAGGAAAACCTTATACGGAATCTCGGGCATGATAAGCGATTATACCAAAGATTCTGTCATATCGGACTATAATATTACGCAGTACTTAAGGAGGTCAAAACCTATGAAATTATTTCCGCATATCAAACCTGTCTATGCCCACTGTGACCTGCCATGCGGCGTCTATGATCCGGCGCAGGCTCGCATCGAGGCCCAGAGCGTCCTGGAAATTATGAAAAAATACGACGGGCTCGATGAGCATAACAAACTGCGGGCTATCATCATCAAAGAGCAACGGGCCGAACTGGTCAAGAATCATCTCTGGGTGCTTTGGACAGACTACTTTAAGCCGGTACATCTGGAAAAATATCCAGACCTGCACACTAAATTCTGGATGGCAACCAAGCAGGCTGGCGAATGTAAACATCACCTGGAACCAGAAGAAGGACAGAAATTGCTGGACATGATCGACGAGATCGCGGCCATCTTCTGGGAGACTAAGAAGGCGTAGCTATGACTATCATGCCGAAGCCGCTGCTTATCCGGCGCGTGCAAGGTGATAGTATGCTGCCGACACTCCGTGGCGGCCGGATCGTGGTTGCTTCAGGGCTGGCGCGGCACTACGTGCCTGGCGATGTGGTGATTGTACTGCATGGCGGCCTGGAAAAGATCAAGCGTATTACGGATGTACGGATATACAATAATCGGCATGAGGTATTTGTGTGTGGAGATAATCCGGGCAGTAGTACCGATGGCCGTCAGTTCGGCTGGCTGCCGCTGCAAACTGTAAAAGGGAGGGTCATATGGCCAACAAGCCAGAACTTAAGCCAAAGATAGCGCTCGGCATCGCGGCGCACCCTGATGATCTTGACTATGGCATGTCCGGGACGGTTGCCAAGTGGGCCGCCGAAGGCACCGATGTCTACTACCTGATCCTGACGAACGGCAATAAGGGCAGTGCCGACAGGTCGATCAGCCCGGCAGCGTTGACGGCTACTCGCCGGGCCGAGCAGCAGGCTGCCGCCAAGGTACTGGGTGTCAAAGATGTCCTTTTCTGCGACTATGACGATGGAATGCTGGAAGTCACCATGGATGTCAAAAGGGATATCGCTCGAATTATACGCACCGTTCGTCCCGAAGTCGTCATGACCATGGACCCGAGTGTGCTCTATTCGGCTGACCAGGGATTTATCAACCATCCGGATCACCGGGCAGCCGGCCAGGCGACGCTGGATGCTGTATTTCCGCTGGCCCGCGACTACATGAGTTTTCCAGAATTACTACGTGACGAGGGCCTGGAACCGCACAATGTTTCCACGCTGCTACTACTCAACTTCAACCTGCACAACTATGTCGTAAATATTTCGGATACCATTGAACAAAAGATGACAGCTTTAGCTGCCCACACCAGCCAGATGCCTGATCTGCCGGCTACTCAGGCCCGGATGCGCCAGCGCGCGGCGCTTGCCGGAACGGCGGCCGGAGCCGAATACGCTGAAGAATTTTTGCGCATCGATATTGCTGGCTAGCCCGCGGGGTACTACGTGCGCCCCTGAAATTAATGATTAAATATCTTAAATGGTATGCGAAATAATTCGCTGTGCACTTTTCCGGCCTATCGTACTATAAGGGTATCCTCGTAAGACCAGATGCGCATATAGTTAACACTGATCTTAATGCAAGGAGACACTCATCAGTTAGTTCGAAGGGAGGAGGGTATAAGCGTAATGATTAATCGAAATGACGCCAGAACGTTTGTACGCTTGCAGCGGAAGAATCTTAAAGCCAGGCTGTGTAGATTTTATACCAGTACTCTCGATGCAAAGGCCGCCCGCACCTACACGGATGACATTGATGTGTGCCGCGGTGCAAATCGGCGGTTTGGGTATTATCACCATTCAGGCCGACCGGGACTCAGGGACGATGACCGCAGTAGTGCATTCATCACGATGCTGAGAGTGTAGCAGAATAACTATATTCATAAGGAGGATTACACATGAACCTATTAGTATTTATTATCTTTGGTGCAATTGTTGGATGGATCGCTTCGATGATCACTCATCGTAATGGTGAACAAGGTGCAATTGGCAACATAGTCGTTGGTATTCTGGGTGCATTCCTCGGTGGCTTCATCATGAGCACTATCGGTGGAACCGGTGTTAGCGGCTTCAACATCCGTAGCTTCCTGGTAGCCCTGATGGGTGCTGTCATCCTGCTCTTCCTGTACAACGCAGTTCGCCGCGGTGCTCACCACACTGCCTAGTAGCTGCTAGTCACACATAAAATAAGCCCTGGCTTTAGTGCCAGGGCTTATTTTATGTATCGAAACAATAGGAACGAAACTGTGCTGCAAGTAATCTTTGAGATTCTGCCACGCAGAGGATTATAGATGGCGGGCGATGTGGTTCACGCGGGCTGCCAGTTCACGCGGAGATGTATTGGCCTTCAGGATGTAGCGGTGAGCTCCGAGCTTGCGCGCTTCTTCGACCTGTTCATCTTCGTTGAGGTTGCTGAGAATGATAATAGTCGTTTTGGAGGCCTTGCCCGGCTTATAATGTCGCAGGAACTCGAGGCCGTCCATCTTTGGCATCAACATGTCGAGAAGTATGAGATCAGGCGTGCTGACTTTGAGCTTCTCCAGGCCCTCTTCGCCGTTGAAGGCGGTAGTCACTTCATGGCCGTCTTTTTCTAGTATAAGCTTGTAGGCTTCATTCAGTGTTTCGTTGTCTTCAACGATCAAAACTTTACTCATATGCAATATTGTATGCTATAGGGGGTAATATGTAAATCTCTGAGTGATTTCGGTGTATAGTGATAATTGTAAGGACCCTTGACAGATGAATCCCACCTCTAACTGGAAATATATCAATAAAGGCCTGCTGGTTATCTTGAGTGTGTTTGTCCTCGCGACGATCGCCTCAATCATTTTCCTGAGTAATACGTTACTGAAATTAGATAACCTTATCAGTAGCGGCAGCCAAAGTGTCAGGTCGGTACTAGTGCTGCAGAACTTCCTGCTCAACCTGGAAGATGCCGATACGAATGCTCGGGGCTACGTTATAACCGGTGATGCGCAATATCTGACGCAGTATAATCAGGCCAGGCAGAAGGTACCTGCATTTTTAGGATATTTGCAGCCGAACCCACAGCTCCATATATCCAGGGATCAGGTTACGAGACTGAAAAGTTTGTCAGACACTACACTGGCACTTATGCAACACACCGTCGAGGCAAGGACTACAGGCGGTGAAGAGGCAGCTCGGACTATTCTAGCCACCGGGGAAAGTAATAAGCTGATGGGTGAGATTCGAAGCAGCGCCGCAGCTATGTCGTCTGATAGCTTGAAGGGAATCGGTCCGCGGCAGAAGCAGTCGCATGAAAACTTAGTCTGGGCGCTATGGGTGGCGGTTGCACTGAGTATATTTGTCCTCAGTATCTGTGCCGTCATCGTCTGGTATTTCCAGCGTTCGCTGCGCAGAGAGCGGGCACTTGAGAATACAAAGAGCGAGTTCCTGTCGCTGGCTTCACACCAGCTGCGTACTCCAGCTACCAATGTGAAGCAATACGTCGGCCTGCTGCTCGACGGCTACCTCGGCCGCCTGACCCGCAAACAACACGAAGCTCTGACGGTCGCCTACAAGAACAACGAATCCGAAATCCGCATCATGAACGATCTGCTCGATGTTGCCAAGCTCGACCTGAAGCGCATTCAGCTGCATACGCAGCGGGTTAACATTGTGTCGATTGTCAGACAGGTTCTGAAAGAGTTTGATAGTTACACTGAGGCCCGCGGGCTGGATATAACCCTGAAGGCACCGACTGAAGTCATGGCTGTCGTCGACCGCGAGTATATCAAGGGCGTGATTGAAAAACTGATAGACAACGCTATCAAGTACTCCCACGACAGGACGAAAATAACCGTCAAGGTCCGCAGCAATGCGGCGCTCGGTGCCTGTGAGATCATTATCAGAGATAATGGCCTGGGCATTCAAAAGCGTGAAATATCGAAGCTTTTCATGAAGTTTTCACGGCTGACCAATGAATTCTCGGCAAATACCGAGGGCAGCGGCCTCGGACTCTATTGGGTGAAGCAGGTGCTGGAATTACACGGCGGCTCGATAGATGTGACGTCGCAGGAAGGCCGCGGATCGAAATTTACGGTCCGGGTTCCGCTCACATAATCAACAGCTGGCCTGCAATCCTACATAGCAGCGTGGACGGATTTCTCGTCCGTAGCTGTCCGCGCGCCGCGGCCATCTGATCCAAGGACGTCGCTGACGATCTTGACCAAGCCCTGGGGTGCTGTCCAGGCCTTGATGACACACTGGTCGGCGCCAAGCCGGAAGGCTTCATGAATCTCAGAGGCATGTTCCAGGTTCGTGAAGATCAGTACCTTTACATTCTTATGTTTGTTGACGACGTCGTACTCCTGCAGGAATTCAACACCGGACTTAACCGGCATCAGCAGGTCGAGCAAAATGAGGTCGGGCTCGAAACTTTTGACTTTCTGTAATGCTTCATCACCGTTGAAGGCGGTTTTAACATCGTATTTTTCTTTTTCGAGAATCATGCGGTAGGCCGCATTCAGGTCTTGGTCATCCTCAACTATAAATATTTTCGTCACGCTTGCTCTCCATCTGTTATGTATGCAGTCTGCACTACAATGTGACGAAAAGCAGTGGAATATATCACAATGGTGGAATGGGCTTTATGTATTGTGGAAACATCTGTGGAAAATGCTTGTGCCTGCGTTTGACAGGCTGTCACTGTAGGTCGCATTTGTTAATAAGAAATTCGACAGCCAACTTTTGTTTTCAGGCATAAGCTATAAGTACAAATGTAAAAGAGGGGGAGTGCATATGGCAGGAACAGCGGCAAGTAATGAAGACAAACGAGGATTGAAAAGCGCCAGCAAGGCGACACGGACACGTGTAGCCAAGATGGGCGGGGCAGCCTTCCACGAAAAACGCGGTGCCAAGGGTACCGACAGCCGCAAGACAATCGAATAGCAGCCAGCGGCTGACTGACGTACATAACCCCGGAGTTCCGGGGTTATTTTTGTTTTGGATTTCCGTCCGGCTAACCTCTTTGTGCGGTGCACCTCTATCTGTCATACTACTTATGGTAGTACTACACGATACTTATGGAACAGTCGATCTTCTTTCAACTTAGTTTGATACTTGCCTTAGCGGCAGGTATTTCTGTGACCTTCAAATATTTGCGGCAGCCGCTGATCATTGGCTATATTCTGACCGGCTTCCTTGTCGGGCCGTCACTGCTGAACCTGGTACATAACCACGACGCCTTCTCGTCGTTCAGCCAGATCGGTATCGCACTGCTGCTGTTCGTAATTGGGCTGGGGCTAAACGTCGGCATCATCCGGGCGACGGGTAAACCAGTGTTATTGGCCTTCCTGATGGTTACGCTGGGGGTAGGCTCGGTTGCATTTGGCGTATCCACTTTATTGGGCTTATCACGCGCTGATAGCCTGATACTATCGGTCGCCTTGTTGTTCAGCAGTACGATCATCGTCATTACATCGCTCAGTGATAAGCGGGAGCAATCACGGCTGTATGGACAGATTGCCATTGGAATACTACTTGTCGAGGATATCCTGGCGACCGTGGCGTTGCTGTTCGTGTCGGCCCAGGGCGGACAAGGCGCCCACGGCGGCAGTATGGGCGCGTCGGGCTTCGGCATGCTGCTGCTCCGCGGTGCAGTTTTAGCAGTGGCTTTGCTGATCTGCGGCAGTTTTTTGTTGCCACGGACGATCCATGTCTTTGCTAAGAGCCAGGAGCTGCTCTACATCTTTGCACTGGCCTGGGCTTTCGGCATCGCCAGCATCTTCTGGTGGTATGGCTTTTCGCTGGAAGTCGGCGCTTTGTTTGCCGGTGTCAGCCTGGCGCATTTACCATATGCCAAGGAGATAAGCACTCGCCTGAAGCCACTGCGGGATTTCTTCATCGTCTTATTCTTCGTGGAACTTGGCCAGACGCTCAACCTGAACAATATCAGTTCGGCAATAGTACCGGCCTTGGTACTGTCGCTGGTGGTTATGATAATCAAGCCGTTGATGATCCAGACCAGCCTGGGTTTGCTGGGCTACACCAAACAGACAGGCTTCAAGGCTGCCGCGCACTTGTCTCAGATCAGCGAATTTTCTATCGTCCTGGCGGTGTTGGCGGTCAGTACTGGTGTTGCTAACCCTCGTATTGCGACGATTGTCACCTTGACAGCGATAATCACTATCGTCGGGTCGGCATACCTCATGAAATATGATAATAGTCTGTACCGGTTGTTCCGCGGCCCGTTGTCGTTATTTGAACGGGTTCAGACTAGGCGCGAGGTGCGGGCACTCAAAAACTACCCGTTAGTACTGCTTGGCTACCGCAAGGGCGGCTATGAGTTCGTGCGGACCTTCCGGGAGATGAAGAAGCGCTATATCGTCATAGATTATGATCCCGAGGTCGCCGAGCTGTTGGAACATCAGCATATCAATCATCTCTACGGTGACGTCACGGATCTCGAATTGCTCGATGAAATCAGTCTGCATGAGTCGGAGCTGGTCGTTAGTACGATTACAGACGTTACTACCAATATGATGCTCATCAAACACATCATGGCCCGGGGCCGCGAGACAATATTCGTCTGTCATGCTTCGAGTCTCGACGAGGCGACGCAGCTCTACGACAAGGGTGCATCGTATGTCCTGCTGCCGCATTTTATCGGCAGTGAGCAGGCCAGCAGCTTCATCCGGCGCAACGGCAGTGATAAGGCGGCCTTCGACGCCTATCGGCGGCGACATTTGCAAAGCCTGTGCAGCGTTGATGGCAAAATAGCCAGGGCGCCTGTCAAGAAAATAGCTGTCTGATTGCCTGACTAGCAGCGTCGTTTTACGAGCCTGGCCATCAATCTGGTATAATTGCAACAATATGACCATTCTTACGAAACTTTCTCACCTCGGATCACGTTCGGCCGCTACTTCTGGCAAGCAGAAGATTTCCATCATTGTGCCAGTCTACAACGAGGAACGCAGTCTGCCGATGATGCATGAACAATTGCAGGCAGTCACGACTCCGCTGACCAAAACCTATAGCTTTGAATATATATATGTCAACGATGGCAGTAGCGATACCTCGCCTGGGGTGCTGGCGTCATTAGAATCGCAGGATAAGGCGGTCCGCGTGCTGGAATTCTCCCGCAACTTCGGTAAAGAAATAGCTGTGACTGCCGGGCTGCATGCCTCGACCGGACAGGCGGCCATCATCATGGACGCTGACATGCAGCACCCCGTTGCCTTATTACCGGAATTCATCGCGAAATGGGAAGCTGGGGCGGAAGTTGTCGTCGGCGTTCGCAAACGCTACGGCAAAGAGTCGTCGCAGAAGCGTTTTCATTCATGGCTGTTCTACAAATTACTCAGCAAAATTTCCGATGTTCCAGTGACGCCCAGGGCTACGGATTACCGTTTGTTGGACCGTGAAGTCGTCGATGCCTTCAACCAGCTCAGCGAGCGAAATCGGATTACCCGCGGTCTGGTTGACTGGCTGGGATTTCAGCGGGAATATGTCTATTTTGAGTCCGCGGACCGCCTGTACGGCCAGGTATCGTACAAATTTGGAAAACTTGTCGGCCTGGCGGTTAACAGCTTCGTCAGCCTGAGTTTATTCCCGCTGCGCTTTGCGGGTTGGTTGGGTATTGCCATTACGCTTCTGTCGGGCCTGGCCGGCATATTTATCATCGTTGAAGACTTCCTGCTTAATGATCCGCTGGGGCTGAAATTCAGCGGTCCGGCCATGCTGGCGGTGCTGAATATGTTCTGGATCGGTATCGTGCTGATCGCAATCGGACTGGTGGCTTTATACATTGCCAGTATTCATTCCGAAGTAATCAATCGTCCGCTGTATGTTTTGCGCAAGCATCGTCGTCCTCGAGCGTCGTAACTACAGATGTGTGTAAATTCTTGTAGCAATATCATAAACATTATGGTATAATACCGCTAATCGTTATTACACAAGGTGGTTATGGAAACAATGAAGCGGCGATTTAACGCCATAAATCATACAGTCCTGGCGTACACCGTGGCAGTAGCCGCGGTCGTTTACGTACTTACAAATACCACTATTGCAGATGCCATTCTGAACTTTTGCCTCGGCGGTATCATCCCTGGTACGAGCGTCGTCCTGGCGCCTGATGTTGTCATCATGTCGGTTATAGCCATACTCGGGCTCAGTCTGGCCGGTGCTCTTGTAGCTTTGCTGTTACGTCTGGTGTCGCTGCGTCACTTCAGAGAAACGTCGGATGCTGAAGCCGACGAAGAGGCTAGTGAGGAAGTTATTATCTACGACGGTAAACAAGAGCGAAGCGCCTTTGTGAACAATGTCCCGGCCAGTACCAGCAAGCAGGTCAAAAAGGCAACCAAGAGTTCCGCTGTGCCGGTGGTCTCGACTACTGCAGACAGACGGTTAGCCAGGATACGCCACGGTATCATTATTGTCCTGCTACAAGCCGAGCGGGCGATCAACCGCGTCCTGGACCGTATATTACTGCTGAACGTGCCCCACAAAGTCGGTGCTTTCCTGCCTTTGGTAGCTACTTTGGTGCTGCGCGAGCTACTAGCTACCTGGCGGCTGCTCGTCACAGTTGTGAGTAAGACAACGTGGTTCATGGCTCGATTGACGTTGAGAATAGTCGCAGTCAGCATCGTCATCGGGCTGGCAGCAATCGGACTGATGCGCCGCGTGTCTGCCTCGACCTGGAAATACCTGCAGCCATACGCCTACCGACTTGATACATGGCTTGAACTGCAGTGCCGGACGGCTCTATTCTGGCTGCGCCGAAAGCTGCAACAGTACGAATTCTTTCAGATGGCCGTGGTGATATTCCGCGACATCAGGTTGTACCTGCGTCGGGTCTTTAAGTAGCAGCTATAAAAGCGGGGTTGGCCTGAAGTTTGGCGCCAATGGCGGGTTACGGGTGAAAATAGTTCTAATGTATGAACGAATCAACTGCTATGGCTGCCGCCCACAATAGTATGACCAGCAGTGAAATACCGAACATCTTTCGGGCCCAGCGGTTGTCAGTAGCTTCGTCAGCCGGCCGGTAGCCTTGCAATCCATGCCACAGCCAGTAGCCGCCGATAATTAGGCTGACTCCGAGATAGATGTATCCTGCGTACCCGAAGATAGTCAAAGCGGCCGAGGTAACAATGAAGGCCAGGATATATGCCAGAATCTGGATTTTTGTTGCGCGGATACCACTGTGGAGTGGCAATACCGGAATATTGGCGGCTGCGTAATCCGCTCGACGGTACATGGCGATGGCGTAAAAGTGCGGCATCTGCCAGCTGACCATGATGATGAACAGTAGTAGTGCTCCGAGGTCCAGACGGCCGCTGGCCGCTAAGTAGCCGACAACAGGCGGTATTGCCCCGGATATGCTGCCGATGACCGTCCCATGGACGCTGCGGCGCTTGGCGATGCCATAGATGATGACATAGGCTACCCATCCAAATGCGGCCAGACCAGCTGTCAGCAGGTTTGTATAGAGTACGAGTATGACGGTCCCCAGTGTGCCGCAGATGGCGGCGAAAAGCAGAGCGTTCCGGACGCCGATGATCCCGGTTACCAGTGCGCGGTTCCGGGTACGGGCCATCTTCTGGTCGATACCCCGGTCCAGGTAGTTATTACAGATACAGCCTGAGGCGATGACCAGGGACAGGCCGACCAGCATAGCGGCGAATAACTTGAGAGATATGTGTCCCTGCGATGCCAACAAAAAGCCAGCGGAGGCGGCGATAGCGTTGCCACGGATGATGCCCGGCTTCGTGAGGGCGTAGTAGTTTTTGACTAAACTGATGCCAGTATCCTTGTGATCCCTACAGATCTTCGTTCTTCTGCATGTATTTTTCGGTCTCGGCAGGAGACAGCATGTGATAATTCAGGTTTTGCATGATCCATAAGGAGCCGAAGACAACGATTGAAATAACAACTCCCATGCAGAGCAGGACGATGATATTCCATGGTGCTTTGGCTGCCCGGTCGAGGTGCAGGAAAAAGAACAGTTGCACGAGGAGCTGTACGACGGCCATTATCAGTATCAATACCAGAACGACCGGATGTGAAAATGAGTGGTTGAGTACCAGTATGAACGCCTCGAGCGTCAGTGCGATCGACAATACGAAGCCGATAGTATACGACCGGATGCTGCCGTGCCCGGCAGCATCCGCACTATCCGGCTGGCTGTCCTGGCTCTGATGCTTGTCGTCTAGTTGTGCCATATCAACGTGCTCCGATCAGGTATACGATAGTAAAAATAAATATCCAGACGATATCGAGGAGGTGCCAGAACAGACTGAGCATAGTCAGACGTTTGATGAGTCCGGGTGTCAGGTCCTGTCTGACGACTTTGCTGATGAGTACGCCCATCCAGAGCAGGCCGCTGGTGATGTGCAGCCCGTGCGTCCCGACCAGTGTAAAGAATGCTGACAGGAAACCGCTGGCCCGCCAACTGTTGCCCTCATGGATGAGCTTCGTAAATTCTGTCAGCTCAAGCGTCAGAAATGCCACGCCGAGAGCGAACGTCAGGCCGAACCAGATGAGGATCTGTTTTTTGTCGGCCCGCTGCGTCGCCAGCATGGCCAGCCCGCAGGTGAAACTGCTGGTCAGCAGTAGTAAGGTTTCGACAAGTACGAAGGGCAGGCTGAACAGCTCATGCCCGGATGGCCCGCCGCTTATGTTGTTGTGCAGCACGCCGTAGGTCGCAAACAGCACGGCGAACAGCACGCAGTCTGTCATCAGATAGAGCCAGAAGCCGAATATGGTCTTGCTTCGGAACTGGTCGACAGTCGTCTCACTGTCGTCGACAACTGTAGTCGGCAATGCGGCCTCGGCAACGACCTTCATTCGTTTCATAACTGGCTCCTGACGGCAAAGAATTCGGTCTCGATGCGGCTGACTTCTGCTGCCGGAATAGTGTATTCGGTATCTTCGTCTGAGGCCCGCAAGATGATGCAGGTAATGACGCCGAGCACTCCGACTACAGCCAGCCACCAGATATGCCAGATCAGCGCGAAGCCGGCCACGCCGGCAAAGCCGGCGATATATATGCCCATGGCAGTATTCCGCGGCAGAGTGATGTCGCTGTACTTTTGGGTGACGGCCTTGAGCTTGGTGTCTACGATTGCCTGTTTGCTGGCCCAAAAGGCGTCGCGGTCGGTCACGGTTGGGATAACTGCGAAATTATAGACAGGTGCCGGTGAAGCGGTTGACCATTCCAGCGTCCGGCCATTCCAGGGGTCGCCAGTTAGGTCAAGGCGGCTGCGCCGCTGTGATGGCAGCGTGCTGACGACGATTTGCAGAATCTGGAAGGCAACTCCGACACAGATAACGGCAACGCCCACGGCAGCAACGATAAACAGCCATTGCCAGCCCATTGATGCCTCGTAGTGGTCCAGCCGGCGGGTGGCGCCCATCATACCGAGTGCATAAAGCGGCATGAAGGCCAGCAGGAAGCCGCTTACCCAGCACCAGAAGGCGTATTTACCGAGGCGTTCGTTCAGCCGGAAGCCGGTTACTTTTGGGAACCAATAGGCGATACCTGCAAAGTAGCCGAACAGAACGCCACCGATGATCATATTGTGAAAATGAGCCACTAGGAACAGGCTGTTGTGTACCTGGAAATCGATTGCCGGTAGTGACATCAGTACTCCGGTCATACCGCCGATTGTGAAGGTCATTACAAAGCCAAGGAACCACATCATTGGCGTCGTGAACCGTACCCGGCCGCGGTACATCGTGAACAACCAGTTGAAGACTTTGACACCGGTCGGAATGGCAATGACCATCGTCATGATGCCGAAGAAAGCGTTGACGTCAGCACCAGCGCCCATCGTAAAGAAGTGGTGCAGCCAGACAACGAATGACAGGAAGGTAATTGATATAAGGGCCAGCACCATAGATTTATATCCGAACAGCCGTTTGCCGGAAAAGGTCGCCACGACCTCGGAAAATATACCGAAGGCTGGCAATATAAGAATATAGACTTCCGGGTGTCCCCAAGCCCATATCAGGTTGATATACATCATCGGGTTGCCGCCGCCCTCGGCTGTGAAAAAGTGCATCCCCATCAGCCGGTCCAGCGATAACATACCCAGCGTCGCGGTCAGTATCGGGAAGGCAAAGGCTACCAGGAACATAGCGCAGAGCACACTCCAGGCGAAGATCGGCATTTTCATGAGAGACATACCCGGGGCGCGCATCTTGAGGATGGTGACGAAAAAGTTGATACCGGACAGTAGACTACCAAGCCCGGCAATCTGCAAACTCCAGATCCAGTAATCGACGCCGACACCCGGGCTGTACTTGAGCTCGGATAACGGCGGATACGCCAGCCAACCGGCAGCGGCAAATTCACCGACGACCAGCGAAACATTTATCAGCAGGGCGCCAGCTATGAACAGCCAGAAACTGACCGAGTTCAGAAATGGAAATGCGACGTCGCGGCTACCGATCTGCAGCGGCAGAATCAGGTTGATGATACCGAACATGAAACCCATGGCGACGAAGAATATCATGATGGTGCCGTGGGCTGAAAATACCTGCTGAAAGGTGTCGCTTGAGACAATGCCATGAGCGTCACCGACGGAGGTTGCCTGTTGGACGCGCATCATGACGGCGTCGGCCAGTCCGCGTAATAGCATAAGTGTCGCGACGACGATGTACATAATGCCGATCTTTTTGGGGTCGAGAGATGTCAGCCACTCTTTCCAGAGCCAGTTCCAGCGCTTGAAGTATGTCATCAGGGCGACGACGGCCAAGATGGCGAGTATGCCGGCAACGATACCGCCCATCGTGATCGGGTCGTGGACGAGTGCTTCGAAGTTGAGTCTGCCTAGCATCCTGATTTTCCTGTCTCAATATATTTATTCATGGCTCATGTGATCCAGCGTGTCATTAGTGACGCTTTGAGTGACGCTCTGAAAGGAGCTGTCTTCGTGGGGAGCCGACATGTATTTCATAACCACTGTATCATACAGGTTATGTTGGTAGGCACCATATTGCACCGCCTGCGGTGCTGCTCCGGGTTGGGCGAGGCTGGTGTATGCGGCCATCGTAAGCTGTGCCGGCTTGGAACGTGACGTGGCTATCCAGTCTTTGAAAGCACTGTCGGTGCTGGCTTCGGCTATGAACTGCATGCCTGCAAAGCCGCTACCGCTCAGATTGGCGGAGGTGCCCTGGAACCTGCCGGCCTGGTTGGCCATGAGGTGCAGATGCGTCGTCATACCCGACATGGCATATATCTGGCCGCCAAGGCGGGGAATCCAAAATGAATTCATCGGCGCGTCGGCCGTGATTTCGAAATCTACCGGTGTATTGGTCGGGAACTGCACGTAATTGACACTGGCGATCTGTTGCTCCGGGTAAATGAACAACCATTTCCACTGCAGAGCGATGACCTGGATCGTGATCGGTGACCTGTCAGATGCGATAGGACGCGATGGATCAAGGCTATGGCTGCTATTCCAGGCGACAACCGCCAGGACCCCGATAATCAAACAGGGGAAGCCCCACCATAGCGTCTCAAGCTTAGTATTGTGGTCCCATTCCGGCTGGTAATGAGCGTCCGTATTTGTGGCCCGATACTTCCAGGCGATAAAAAACGTCAGAACAAAGACCGGGATGACGATGAGCAGCATCAGTAGCGTGGCGCCGACGAGTAGCTTGCGCTGCTGGGCGGCGATGGTGCCAGCCGGAGATAATATTGCTATGTGGCTGTGTCCGACGTAGAGTACCGTGCCGATGATGGCTATGAGTACGAGTATGGACGCGAGCAGTAGTGTGAATTTTTTACTCATGATTTTATATGTAGGATAGCATAACCGAGACGATCCAGCTTGTCTCGGACGGCATCGTGCAATAAAAGCCGTGAGAGCATATACTCGACATATGAAACCGAATCTCATCAGACCGATGCTGCTGACCCCAGTTACTGAGGCTCGTCTACCGTCCGACAGTAATTTTATTTTGGAACCGAAGCTCGACGGCTGGCGGGCAATCGTATACAAGCAGGGCGATGAGGTGAGGATTTTTTCTCGGGAACAGAGTGAAATGACGGGTTACTACCCGCAAGTCGTCAGCGAATCCGTAACCTGTTTCCGTGGGCTGAGTCTTGTTCTGGACGGCGAGCTTGTCACGTTTGATCCTCCTGACCCGTCGAACCCCGGGCAGCTGCCGCGGCAGAACCGCAATCTCCTCAGACGCAGGAATCAGCCGGTATATTTTTATCCGTTCGACATACTACGCATCGGGGGTACGTCGGCTATGAGATCGTCACTCGATAGTCGTCGGGAGCTTCTGGGCGAAATTTTTCAATTGCCGATTGATGCCCCCAGGAACTTGCTGCATATACAACAGGTTGAGGCTTTCGACGCTACAAAAAAAGAAGAACTGCTCGAAGTCGCCAAGAAGGGTGGCTGGGAAGGTCTCGTCGCCAAGCGCCGGGCCTCGCCGTACCAGCCAAATTATCGCGGCCGTGACTGGTTGAAACACAGATTTAAACTGCCGCGCTCATGATTCGGCGTATGGTGTGAGTATCATATGATAGGAAAAATCATTACCCTCCAATGATGCCTTGGCGCGGGCAGGGCCTGCCAGTAGGTCAGGAGGCACATAACACTGGTCATTCCAGGTTGAATTAGGCGGTGAGCGGGCAATCGGCTACATCAATCCGGGTGGTACGGCACTCCGCGACGCTTACTCATTGCCCGATTGACCGTCGTTCAATATTGATAGTATGTTTCCAGCTGGATCTTTGAACCAGGCGATATCTGGTCCGCGGTTGACAGATAGCCCGCGGGCAACGCCGCTTTCATCGGTCATACCTTCGTAATGCTCAAAGCTGACGCCTCTGTCTGATAATGTTTTAACGGCCGTATCGATGTCATCGACCGGAAAGTTAAGGATTGTGAAAGTTGCTGGAGTATGGCCGGCTTTGGGATAGACGATGATGTGTGCTCCATGGGCCAGCTTGATGACCAGCATCCCCATGGCGTTATCTTCGGTCTCCAGGCCGAGCGTACCACCGTAAAAGTCTTTGGCCGCCGCCAGATCATCCACTGAGAAACCACTAAATGCTTGACTGTCTCGTAACATAGCTATATCCTCCGATTATCAATCTACTATACATCTTAGAGACATCTTAGAGCAGTCGGACTAACCCGAGCGCAGCTTATACTGATCAGATACAGTATATCTGCCGCCGCCGGTGGTGTATACTTTTATAACTATGTTAAAACATAGATTTATTTTTATACAAACTGCATAAAACGCGAGTGAGATGCGCATGCCGCCTGCTGAACAATTACCCAGGTCACCTGAAAGCCTGATGAACCGTAGAACAATACTGCTCTGCGTGGCGGCTGGTGCTCTGGTGGTGGCCGGGATTGCCGGGGTCAGTAGTCTTACAGGACCTGACAGATCTTCGGTCAGTGTTGCCAGTCCGACGCCGTCTTCGCTTCCAGGAATTATAATCAATCAGCAAGGTGACGTCGGGGGCGGCCTGCTGGCCGTCCCGAGTTTGGCGCCCAGATTGCCAGGGCCGACGCTCATCAGACCGACGGAGCTGAACACAGGCTTCAAACATACCGGAGTTAAACTCAAAGATTATCGAGGTCAGTTTGGTCAGATACATGACGGCGTGCTGACACTGGCAACACCTGGCATGAAGCTGGAGGGCTGGCGAATACCAGCCCGGGTTGAGATCAGGGCGGCGGATGTGGCGATTCGTAACTGTATGGTCAGCGGCGGCGAAATCCTGCCCGCTTCCAACGCTGGCCTGATCAGCTGCATTCACGAAGCCGTCCGAAGATGTGTTATCGAAGACAGCCTACTGGTCCCGGAGCGCCCCAGTCTGTGGTGGGACGGCGTCGATGGCCATGACTTTATTGCCAGACGGCTCGAAATCTATCATACCGTTGATGGCTTCGGCGTCTTTAATACGCACAACGACGGCGGCCCATCAGGCGTTGAGATAGTGGAATGCTTTGTTCATGACCTGTCATATTTCTCACCAGCTCCGCGAAACCCCGGTGATGCCGTACCGCATACCCACAACGACTGCATCCAGATCCATGGTAATACCGGTACTATCATTCACGGCAATAGCCTGCTGGGATATATAGCCCGGGGTATCGGTGATGCTCGCTATACCCGCGCCCACCCGAACGCTCGAGGCGGATACAACATCAATGATCCGTCGCTGGCAACTAATAGTGTCTTGCAGGTCACTCAGGAAGTCTCGCAGGTCAGAGGAGTTATTTTTGACAGTAACTGGTGCGACGGCGGCGGTGCCACTCTGAACATCTCGTCCAAGGGTGGACCGACAGGAAATAATTTCGGTTCAGTCACCAACAATAAATTTGGCCGTGGGGAATATTTTCAAGGTGGCAGCGACCAAACAAATGGTATTCCCGGCGCCGGCGGTGATAAGGGTGTTGTTCTGTGGGTACGAGGCTTCGTCCTTGACGATACCAGTGGGAATGTCTACGAGGACAATGGTTATCCGATCATGCTTCGGATTGAATAATTTTCCGTATGATCGGCTTAACGGATGTGCTGCTTGACTTAAAACAATATAGTAGCTAAATTATTTAGTAGCTAATGTATAAGACAGCCACACACAACGAATTACTGACGGAACTCCGAGACAGTTTCACCGCTTTAGGCCGCGAGATTCGTATGCAACATGGCGATGTTTACACATGTGTGACACCGGCGCTGGACAAAGTATTACTGGTGACAGGCTCGCTTAAGGGGGTTAATATCAAACAGCTTGCGACGCTGCTGATGATTACGCCGGGGGCGGCGACGCAGCACGTAGCAGTGCTTGAAAAGCTCGGTGCAGTCGACCGGGTTGTCAACGATACGGACCGCCGTGAGGTCATTATCCGATTAACGGTGTACGGTGCAGATATTTACAAAGAAATACGGAGTAAACAATTGAAGCTTATGAATGAGATATTCGGTGCGCTTGACGAAGAAGAATTACAGACAATGGTCCAACTGATGCAGAAAGTCAGCCAGAAGACCCGTCAGTATATGTCACTATGAAGAAGGCAAGCAACACGACCCAGGTAGCAGCCGCCAGCGTGCATCACGCGGCTGCAGACGAACACAAGGAACGCAGCCACGAGGAGATAAAGGTGATTATCGGCGCCCTGATGCTGGCCATGCTGCTATCGGCACTTGACCAGACGATCGTTTCAACGGCATTACCAAAGATCTCTGTCGACCTGAGCGGCCTGAGCAAATTATCCTGGGTTGCCACTGCCTACCTGATCACCAGTGCCATCGTGACGCCACTCTATGGAAAATTGGGCGACCTGTTCGGCCGCAAAAAGATATTTCAAATTTCTATTATTATCTTCCTGATTGGTTCTGCCCTCTGCGGCCTGAGCCAGAACATGACGCAGCTGATATTCTTTCGGGCGTTACAGGGAATCGGTGGTGGTGGCCTGATGGCACTGATTTTCGCAATCATCGGTGACATTGTCCCGCCGCGCCAGCGGGGACGCTATCAGGGTTATTTTGGTGCTGTCTTTGCTGTTTCAAGCGTCGGTGGACCATTACTAGGCGGCCTGATAACAGATAACTTCAGCTGGCGTTGGATATTTTATATCAACATCCCGCTCGGACTACTGGCCTTGGGTGTCATAGCTTCAAAATTGCACCTGCCGGTTCACCGTCATGAGCAAAAGATCGATTTTGCAGGTGCAGCTTTGCTGACAGTATCTATTGTCAGCCTGTTGTTGGCATCTGTCTGGGGCGACATTGATTATGCCTGGGGATCACCGCAGATCCTCGGTTTGCTACTGACATTCGCAGTCTTTACAGCCGCCTTTATCGCGCAGGAACGTCGCGCAGTGGAGCCGATTATCCCGCTTGGCCTATTCAAAAGCGACATATTCATTACTTCAGTTCTGTTGTCCCTTCTATCGGGTGTTGCGATGTTCGCTTCAATCTTATATATACCGCAGTATCAGCAGATCGTCCGCGGCAACACACCGACTGAGTCGGGCCTGCTGATGCTGCCGCTGGTCTTCGGTATGCTAACGGCTTCGATGCTGTCCGGACGCTATATCAGTAAATCTGGGCATTACCGGCGGATGCCGATTATCGGTACCGCCGTCCTGACACTCGGTATCTGGTTGTTCAGTCATCTGTCGCTGACGACAGGCCACATCGCATTGTCTGTCTGGATGCTGGTCATGGGTGCCGGACTCGGTATGTTCATGCAGGTTGCGACGCTGGCTGTCCAGAACTCGACGCCGCGCGCTATGCTCGGCACGGCGACTTCGACGGTAATATTTTTCCGGAGCATTGGGAGCAGCCTGGGCGGTGCCATTTTCGGTACGATTCTGACTACGCGGCTGACTCATCATATTCAGCAGGCATTACCACAGGCCCAGAATGTCACGACCGGGGTCCTCCAGACCGGCATCAGCAAACTGCCTGATTCGCTCAAGCACCAGGTCCTGGGTGCCTATGCCTCGTCGTTCCACGATATGTTCCTGCTGGCGATACCATTCACGGTGGCTGCCTTCATAGTCTCTTTGTTCCTGCGCGAGACGCCGCTCAGTAACTCTACCCGGGATATGGCTGACCCGGAAGTTTCGCACACCGCTCGGGCGGCGTCATAGACTCATAAAGAAACCGTGCCGATGCGCACGGTTTCTTTAGATTGCAAACTGCTGGCTGTCTAGCGATGAGCAGGTTTATGGGTTGCCTTCTGAATCTGCTTCTTTTTCTGGACATGTCGGTGAGTCATATGGAAGACGTAGCCGCCGATGATAGATAAGACAGCAATGATGATCAGCGCGCCTGGGCCGGTATTCGGCAGTGCAGTGACGCTGCTGGCAGGCTGGGCAACGGGTGGCTGAGGCGTCGGGGTAGGTGTTGTCGGTGCTGGAGGTGTCGGAACTGGCGGAACAGGTGTCGCGATGATCGGATTACCGCAGGAAGCAACGATTGCAAACTTAAATACTCCATCTTTCATAACGACATAGGCTGGAGCGGCTTTCTGGGAAAAAGATACTTTGATTGGGCGGACATAGAATGTCGTGCTGCCGGATGTCACAGTCGCGCTGCCATTGATGTTCTTGCGGGCTGCAGTTACGGCGTTGGTCGCGACGGTCGTCTGTCCGACGCTAACCGTTCCATCATCGTGTACTATACCGGCTACGGCTGTCGTCGCAATGTCATCAATATCTGACCCGGTGATGCCGAAGTGGGCATATATATCATCAACACCTTCATTGCTATAGCGCTTCTGAACTTCCAGAGTTGTCAGTGCGCCGCAGTACATGACAGCATAATCGTCACAGTCGCGCTGCGAAGTAATATTCAGCGCTGCTGCCGGGTGTGTTACACCGAGCGAAAACACGACGACGACACCGGCGAAGGCGCCGGCTATCATGCCGTGGACGAACTTCGGCGTTAGGCTGATAATTCTTTTGGCATGATGTTTGAGACCCGTCTGAGGCTTTTGCTTTTTTGTGGCTTTCATTAGAGTTCCGTTTCTATTTTTATTTCTAATTTTGTTGGATATTACCGTAAGCATGATTATAACGCAACAAGATTTTTTGTCCACTAGGCTGCGGGCGGATGAAGGCGGAGCTCCAAATGGCAGCTACACGTCAGCGATCACGCGTTTGGGTAATGCTTCTGAGTATTCGGAGTCGGTAATGTTTTGAGTAGTATTTTTCGCAGCGTCTCAATTTCATTCTGTGATAATGAGCTGACGTAGGATGTTTCATTCTCGATAATCTTATGCATCAGTTCATGACGAAGTTTGATCCCGGTACCCGTCAGGTTGATGGTCTTGACGCGCCTGTCGGTTCTGCATTCCCGGCGCTCGATGTAAGCGCCCAGCTGGAGCCGTTCGACGATCCCGGTGACGTTCGACGGATCGCAGCCGAGCAGGTCGGAGATAAGTGACATGGCCACGGTCTCGCCAGGCTTCAGCAGGCACAAAGTGTAAGCCTGCATGAATGTCAGGTCGTATGACTCCGATACCTTAACCAAATGCTGCTTGGCAGACATTGTCGCCCGGAGCAGTAACCAGGTAATGTTGTCTTGTAAATCTGTATTTTTCATGTCTTTATTATACTCGATATTAGTTTAGACTGTCAATACTTGACTGATTAATTAGTCAAATGATATAATAGTTTATAACTTAAACTAATACACACACAGGAGATACTTTATCGAAGAACTAAAGAATAAACTAGCGACTAAGGTGTCGAAATGGAAAGTATTCGTACTGGTGGCGATCGCCCAGTTTATGGTCGTCCTTGACGGCTCAATCACAAATGTTGCACTGCCTACGATCAAGCAGCAGCTGCACTTTACCAGCAGCTCGATCCAGTGGGTGGTTACTGCCTATGTACTGACTTTCGGCGGTTTTTTATTACTTGGTGGCCGGGCAGCTGACCTATTTGGACGGCGCCGGATGTTGCTTATCGGTATGACGGCCTTTACCGTATTCTCTTTGCTTATTGGCATGTCGCACACCACTACAATGCTAATCGTGCTGCGGGCGCTGCAGGGCATGTCGGCCGCACTGATGTCGCCGGCAGCCTTATCAATCGTTCTGACTACGTTTCGGGATGGACCGGACCGCAACAAAGCGCTGGGATATTGGACGCTGGTCGCAACTGGTGGTGCTGCGGTTGGCTTATTACTTGGTGGCATACTGACCGAATACGCCGGCTGGCGCTGGAATTTCTTTGTAAACGTACCAGTTGGCTTTATGATCGTGCTGGCGATTGCCAGGTATGTACCAAAACACGCCAGGGAAGAGGCCTATACCGGTCTCGATCTGCCCGGTGCGGTACTGGTCACGACCAGCCTGATCGCCCTGGTGCTGGCATTCAGCGAAGCGTCCAGCTGGGGTTGGACCAGTGCTCCGATCCTTGGTCTCTTCGCCGCTGCTCTAGGACTGATGGTAGCCTTCCTCTTCAATGAGTCAAAATCCAATCATCCGCTGGTACCGCTGTCTATCTTCAGGATACGCAACGTATCCGGTGCGAACCTGATGATGGCGCCGATTCAGGCAGCGATGTTCGGGCTATTCTTCGCCGTGACGCTGTATATGCAAGGTGTTCTACACTTTACACCGATACTGACCGGACTGGCATTCCTGCCGTTTCCGGTGATACTTGGATTTACTTCAACCCGTATTCCTGGACTGGTCGCCCGTTACGGCTTTAAACGCTTTCTGATCATCGGCCCGATCCTGATTGCTGCCGGCATGGCTTGGCTGAGCCGGCTACCGACTGAGGGTTCGTACTTCGTGCATATACTGCCCGCACTACTCGTAATTCCACTCGGCATGGGGCTGACGCTGATGCCAGTGACGGCCGCGGCCACGTCTGGTGTCCCGGCCCGCGAGACCGGCCTGGCGTCAGGACTTATCAACACTGCGCAGCAGATGGGCGGGGCATTAGGCCTGGCAATCCTGTCCGGTGTCGTGACGTCTGTGACGGCTGCTTCGGGTCACCTTGGGCACCTTGGCGCGCTGGTACATGGCTATGACCGGGCATTCCTGGTCAGTATGATGTTCATCATCATAGCAGCGGTACTCGGCGCGACTATCATAAAGCAGCCGCGGCATACGGCATCAAAGCTAAAGTCTGAACCTGCTGGCAACCGAGCTGCAAGAGCTGTACTCGACGTCTAGCTGTACGACCTCCATCAGTCCGGGCAGCTGCCACCAGATTAGTGAGCTCGGTCGATAATAACCGCCCGCTCTGCCGTCTGTGTCTGCAACCGATAGCCGATGGGGTTATCGCTGAAATCATCAGCATTCACGACCTTGAACTTTTTGCCATCACGCTCAATCCGCTTCACCCAGCGCCCGCCAGTCTTGCTGTTCAGCTTGATCTGAATTATGTCGCCGACGTGTATCGATTTGCCTGTTTTGTCTTTGAAGCCTGTATCGGTGTCCATAGTCTGTAGTTTACAACACAAACGACTCCTATGGTTATATCGATGGCGTGGTAAACTTGAAGCATAAGCAGCAGAGAATCGTCAGTATTGTGAATAGTCCTCAGATAAAAAATTTACTCCACAAGGAAATGACCCGCCGGGAGTTCCTGGTTTTTGGCGGTATCGCCGTGGCATCACTTTTCGGTATAGGGGGTATTTTGAAGCAGCTTGTATCTCATGCTGCCACGACACCAATAGCCGTTGAACCGGAGAATGGCGTCAAGACCTTACCGGCCGCCACTGTGCCCGATGGCACCGCTTCTGGCGGTCAGGCGATACAGTTCGCTGTGGGCAGTCCGGCCGACACTTTTGTTCTGGGTGTAACTGAGCCGAATGCATCGAACACCGGCGTACCCGATTCAAAAGTATTTGCAGCAGCCGACATCATCACGGCAGACGTCGTCGTCACAGTACCCAATACGATTATTGACGGCAAAGAGATTCGGGCGACTGTTACGATCAAAGCTGCCAATGTCACTATCAGAAACTGCAGGATCATTGGTCCGCAAACTGGACCTGCCGGCCGGCCGATGATTTATCATATCGATATAGCTGTTAAGAACTTCCGTCTGGAACACTGCACGGTCCGCCCGACCTACACTAGCGACCTGACTGATACTCTCATGGGGCATGACATCGTCCGGGTTCGTAACAATATCTCGCGTGGTGTTGACGGCAGCGGCAGCTACATCGCTCTCGATGTCGGTACCGATTGTAATTATCTCGTCCAGGGAGACTATATCCATGACCTGGCATACTATTGTCCATCGACGACTCATTCGGACAACCACACGCATAATGACGGCAATCAGCACCACTGCGGCACGAATGTAACCTTCGAAGGTGTGTCAATCCATGGCTACTGGGACCCGGCTGTCGGTGACGGCAGCGTACCCGGCACCTTTTCATCAACACAATGTCTGTCTGGAAACTGTAATGATAATTACGGAACTGTCAAAGGCCGGCGTAACGTCAACGCTACATTCCAGGTCAACCAACTTGCCGGTGGTGTTACAAATGATTTGCATATCATTAATTCCTGGGTCTACGGCGGCGCTTCGACTATAAACGTGGCTGATACTAAGCTGGCGATGACAAAGTTCGAGCTTCGAGGTAACCGCTTCGAAGTCCCGATGTATGGACGGAATGCCATCATCGTGGCGCACAGTGCGTCCAGTGCCATATTCCAGTGCTCCGGTAATACTTACATGGATACCGGCCTGCCAATGCTGGGGACTGTCGGTAACGGCCGGCAGAACCAGACATAATCACTGTCAAACCAGCCATTGGGATATCAGAAGCGACTGCGGCTACCTTGTAATATATTTGGCAACAGCTCGCGGAATCGAGGTAATCGGCTTTAGCCGGCTTGGTGTAAACGTGGCAGCCCAGGGGTTCTCGGCGCCAATCACAAGGTCGCGGAGGATTATGCCGGCGACGGTGCCATTGGTCAGCCCCCATTTGCGGAAGGCGGTACCGACATAGAGATGCTGAGACCAGGGGTATAATTTGCCAATAAGTGGGATGTTATCATAGGCCAGGTAATCTCTGTCCGACCATTCGTTAGTTATCTCCGATACGCCGAAGTTCTTCTCGGCGTAGGCTGCCAGACGGGTATATTTGGCTTTTTTGCTGAGTCTGAGGCCTGGAAGATGGCCGCCTTCACCGCCGACCAGAATCATATGCTGTCCGTCGACATCAATCGGAAGGATTGAATAATTGTGCTTGTCGGGGGATATGTACATTCCCTGGAGTTCCTTGTCGGGTCGTCCGGCGACGATGAATGATTCGGTGGGGTATTCCAGGATGCAGTATTCACCGCGGGCAGCCAGCGGCAGGGTCGGTACGTTGGTCGCTACGATAACATCTTTGGCGGTAACAGCAGCTTTTTTAGTACCGACGCGGCCTGGTGTGCCGTCTTTGATACTGGTGACGTTGCTGTGTTCGAAGATGTAACTACCATCACCGTTGACGGCTTTGGCGAGACCTAGCAGGTATTTCTGAGCATTGAATTTACCCTGATTTGTAAACCTGACGGCAGCAGTTACCTCGAAGGGCAGGGGCGTCGTCGTTTGGAAGGTTGCCGGCAGCCCGAGCTCGGCCGCAGCCGCAGCCTCTTGCCGAAATTTTTCGATTTGCGAGCGGTCTGTCGTATAAACGTAATGGTCGTCTCGCTGCCAGTCGCAGGCTATGTTCTCGGCCGCAATGATAGCGGCAATCTGTCCGATGGCTGCCTGGTTGGCTTCGCCATAGATTCGGGCTGTTTCTTTTCCGAGGTGCTTCCGTAATTCATAATATGTCAGCCCGTGCTGTGAAGTCACTTTTCCGGTTGTTCGGCCCGTCGTACCGCCACCGACTGTGTCACCTTCTATGACAGCGACGCTTCGCCCGGCTTGTTTCAGCAGATAGGCTGTCGTCAGACCGGTGATACCGGCGCCAACAATGACAACGTCAACTGTGATATCCTGGGACAGCTCCGGATACAGCGTACCTTTGTACGATTCGCGCCAGAAAGATTTTTCGGTTGTAGGCTGTGTTGGCATATGTATGAAGTACTTTACCAGATTCATAATTTAGCGCTGTAAGAATTATCACCGATCATTAAATCATTTATATATACTTTGAATCGTATTAGCAATTAGTATTCGGTACGGTATGTATACTTATCAGTATCTTAGGGTTTATTCCGGCCTTTACACCGAGTGGTAATCTACTTGGTATGTTCCATGTCGATACGATGCATAACATCATCCACCTTGCTACACGTAGTGATTGCCAGTTCAGCGCTGGCAACGGGCTGCACCAAACAGCCTGATGCGCTATAGTTGTAGATAATTGACATGATACGTACTAAACTTTTAGCCCTCTTTGATGCTGTCTGGCTCCCGGCTTTACTATTGCTAGCAACGACCTGGTTGTATGGCCCATGGCTGCACCACACGCATGTTGGGAATCTGGGCTTTATCAGCGCCTACGAGGCTACTGATATGCCATTCACTGATATTTTCAGGCTCTGTGACATTCTGGGCGGTGTATTACTCGTGGCGGTCATCTGGCGTGCCGGGTTACTACGTCGGCAGCCATGGCTTGGCAGGTTGCTTATAATAATCGCGCTGTTAATGATTGTCGATGGCCTGCTCGTCATGGGCTGTAATATGCACTGTGATGCCTGGTCGACGCTGGGAGGCAGGCAGCATGGCCTTGTGGCGCTGCTGGGCATGCTCGCAGTCATCCTGGCGTCGTTCATTGATGCCTGGCATAGCAAAAGGTTACTCAGCCGGTTGTTTCTCATAGCTCAGATTATAGCCGGAGCACTTATCGTTGCTGGACTGCTGAGTGCTCAAAAAATAGCTTTTATGCAATATATTTATCAGGCGATGGCGATAGTATGGATCGTTTATGTCCTACAGCGTTTTACTGCGAGGAATAGGCCGAGCATATCAGCAGCCGGTGTTCGATTGGCTTTTGCTGCTATTGTTTTTGTTGGTGGCTTTGTAGAGCTGACGCTGGCCTTCCATCTCGGTGTATACGGTCAGATTTCACAGTATCTACTTCTGCGCAGCGAGCCTGTCTGGCTGGCGGAGCACAGTGTAGCTGCTGGCGTTGTATTACTGTATATGTCCCGCTACATTTATAAAGGCCAGCGCAGGGCCGCCATTGTTATAGCTGTTATCTTGATGACAGAAATTATTAAATATTCATTGGTAACGCCGAACGCTGCTTTACTGTTGTTCGGAGAGCTCTCGATGCTGGCGCTGTGGGTTAGTTGGCCCGCATTCAACCGCAACATTGGCATTCCGCTGCTGTCTTCGAAATTAAAGAACCTTGCTGTTGTATTGGCTGGAGTGCTGATGGCTATGGCATTGTTGTTCTCGGTCGCTGCCAGCACTGGCCACGGTAGAGAATTGCTGCATGATTCGCAGGAACTATTCGCGACTTCGGCAGAAAAATTGAAACCTGCTTCTGAGCGTGGCAGTCATATACAGTACCGTCTGACCCATCTTCGCTACGTTAGCGCCGGGCTTGGCATCAGTCTGCTGCTCATATTGTTATCAACGCTGTTTCGTCCAGCTGGCAAGGCCAGGGACACGGGTTCACTTCCCAGGCAGAGGGTTTTGGAGTTGCTGCAGCGCAACGCAAATTCCAGTGAAGACTATTTCAAACTTTGGCCGGAAGATAAGTCGTATTTCACAGTTGGACACGTCGAGGGATTCATAGCCTACAAGATGGTAGGTGGCACAGTCTTCGCATTGGCTGATCCTGTCTGTGCTGCAAATAACCGTCAACGCTTCCTGTCGGAATTTGGAGATTTCTGTCGCCAGCATGGGTGGTCGGTATGTTTCATATTGGTTAACGCTGAATCGATAGAACTGTATGAATCGAACAATTTGAAGAGCTTGACGATCGGCTCCAGTGCCGTCATTCCGATTCAGCAATTTGTTGATACCACAGTACGGAACAAATGGTGGCGCTGGCAGCTCAACAGGGCAGAAAAGGCTGGGCTGGCATACGAAGTGTCTAGTCCACCCCATACACCAGAACTGCTACGTGAAACATTCATACTTTCACGGTCATGGCTCGAGCAATCGGGGCATAGCGAGCAGGGATTTGCACTAGGGTATTACGACGATGCCTATCTGCGGCAATGCAGACTGCACGTCCTGAGAAATGCCAGCTCTGAGCTGGTTGCATTCGCAAATCAGTTGCCAATCTATCATGGCCTTCGGCAATCATCTGTCGACCTAATACGCTTTCGGCCGGATGTTAATGGTGCCATGCCGGTGCTGATTGCCAACCTGTTAATGCAGATGCACGGGGCGGGTGAATATGATAGTTTTGACCTTGGGTTCGTCCCGCTCGCCAAAATAGATACTAAAGCAGCGGCGATTGCCCGGCGACTGGCGACCGGCCGTTTCTCGGCAGCTGGACTGGAGCAGTTCAAAGGCAAGTTCGAGCCCCAGTGGCAGCCGCAATATCTGGCATACGATGGCGATCTGGTCGATTTAGCGGCGCTGTTTACGCGGCTGCAAAAAGCTATGAGGGTCGAGCCGTAGCTTGTCCGTTGGCATGCAATTTCCTGGCTTTGCCATATTCGCGCAGTATCAGCGCCAGAATGAAGACATCAAAGATTGTCAGGATCAGCATGCCGGCCGAAAACTTTATGGATAGACTGTATATCTGATACAGCATCAGCAGTCCGAGCGTCAGCAGCGAGAATGGGTAAGCCCATAACTGGTTGCGCAAGATGCCAATGACAGCGATGAGTTTGATCGTGGCGTGAAGCCACAGATAAGCAATCGCAAAGGTTTTGCCACCTGAATTGATGTGCTGTGTAGCGTGCAGTAACAGGTTTGCTATCTTATCATGCGGATCTTCAAGAAGTTCACGCTGCGTCACAATCGACAGAAACTTATGTATTGAAGCCGGACTGACAAAAAGTAAGAATACGCCGCCTATAAATTCAAGGCCGCCGGTAACACCTTTGATGATGATGCCGCCCTCAAAAATCTTATCCAATATGGAAGATGGGTGATACCAGCTCATTCGGCGGATTTGAATAATCTATGCATGATGTGTGGAGTGGTGTAGTATGCAACCAATCCGCCGATCAGCGCAAATACGAAGCTTCCAACGATGTCGATCGGCGAATGGATATGTCCGACAACCCGGGCAAGTCCAATCAAAAACGCCAGTGCGAGGACAACCAGCCCTAGATGTTTTGACGAAGAGTAGAGAATCGTTGCGATAGCCGCCGCCAGTATCGTATGGTCAGACGGGAAGCCGTTATCAGGGCCATGCGGATAGAGCGGGGTAACATGCTGGGTTACAAATGGGCGCGGGTCATAATACAGTGCCGCACCGACCTTCATCAGGATGACGGTAATAATAACTGCAACTGCACCAAAAGCCAGCAGCCGCACCTTTTCCTTGCGGGGCTGGAGCAGCCAGTATATGGCTGCGATCAACGTGACTATTCCGATAAGGTATTTGGCTAGGAACAACAGAATTATATGCATGAGTTGATTATACGATATATGCTTATGATATGAAGCGTCAAAGTATAAAACCCAAACTCAAAGAATGGTTGCAGCGGTATGCTCGGGCTGAGCTGCTTGGCACGTTTATGGCCTGTAGCTTTGCGACAGTCGTCTATGCTCATACCCACTCGTATATCAGTGCGGCTGGAGCAGGGTTCGTTGGCGAGGGGCTTGGCTTCTACGGCTATTTCATTGTGGCCGAGATCCGTCGGCACGGGTTGCACTATAAGGGTATATCGCTCCGGAATCGTATGACACGAATATTCACCGGCAGTAGCAGTCTCTTTATCGAATTTGCGCCGGCCGAAGTGTTTGATACTTTCTGTATCCGGCCGTTGGCCATGTATATCGTGCCGCAGCATATTAAACCGTATGCTTTAGGATTCATTGCGGGCAAGGTCGGAGCTGATCTGGTCTTTTATATCTTAGTTATTGCAGCCTACGAGGCCAAGAAGCATTGGCTGCATAGACCATAATGATACTGCTTACGGTCTGTCTCCAGAGAACAAATAACCTACAGTCGTAATCTGACAGGCCCGCCTCGGCTACCGACAGATTTGAATAAAAGCATAAGCTCGGAGTATCATAGAGATAGGAAAAGGATATTCCGTAGATTCATATGACCTTAACAGTACGAAATGACGCAAATTTTGACGGAACTCTCCTGCAGAGGCGGTATAAGCCCGGACAGGCATATGTTCTGTTGCTGTTTCGAACCGACAGTGGACTGCGCTACGGTCTCAGTAAAAATCTTAGGCTAGCTCAGTCGATGTTCATCGGGAACCGGTATAGTGTCAAAGGCCGGGAATGTACCGCCGGCCACAAAACATATTTGAACATGGTATCTGCGACAGTAGTGCGGTCGAAAACCGCGCGCTTTAAGAAACGGATCGGGCTGTTAGCAAGCGCCGCAAGCGTTGTTATTATTGCCGGATCAGTCAGCGCCAACTTCTTGCTGCATCGTAGTGCGCAACATAATAATCAGGCGGAGGATAGCTTGAACGTGCTGCTCCAATCTCCTCAGGATACTACTACACCCGGCGCGTCCAGCAAGCTCAAGGGAATCATCACCCCGCAAACGGCCAATACACCCCCAAAAACTTCGTCTGATAGTAAGGCGCCGCCATCGAACACAACTGTAACGCACTCTGTGTCTTCGCCGGTGTCTCAAACCGAAACGCCAACACCTGCCCCAACGCCAGATCCAACACCAACACCCGACCCGACTCCGGAACCTAATCCCGACCCAACACCCGATCCAAATCCCGACCCAACTCCGCCACCACCGACTGACCTGCCACCAGCCGATTCGACGCCTCCTACGACGCCTCAGACTGATCAGAACCAGGTGGCACCTGATGCATCACCGCAGACGTAAGTAGTCCTGAATTATACTGTTTGTACTGATGTAATTTTGTTCGTGCCCAAGTTCGTTAGCAGGCAACGTCCTGGTCGACTTTGCTCTGCTTAGATTTGTATTGCATCAGCAGGCTGGTACCACCGGTGAACTGGTGGCCGGTACAATATGATTGAGCCTGTTTGGCGGTGGTCCAGGTGGTTGCGCCCCAACTCGGCCAATTGTTCTGCCAGCTGCCGGTTATGCTCTGCCACTGAGCCGATGTGCTGTAGACACCTACAGTCGTCGTGCCATTGGCTAGCAACGCGTCATACTCACCCTGCAGACTCTTTTGATTTTGCAGGGCATTAGTGCTCCAGGTGTTGCTGGTTTCAACATCAAGCCACCATTTAGTGCTGCTCAAATCTTGTGCATTGGCATACGTGATAGCATCTTTGGCGGCGTTTGAACCGTAGTTGTATGCAGCACAGTTGGCGTCGCCGTTACAGCCGACCTGGGCCTGGGTGTAATACTGCGAGCTACTGCTGGTATTCAGCCCTGTATTGACGTATAAACTCAGATCAGTGAAATGCTTTGCTTCGGCGGCGGCACAGCTGTTGCGGCTGAACACCAATCCGCCGGTTACCCCGACGACACCGAAGTTCACAGACGGAATAGCGGCCGAACAGTTTGGATAGCTGATATCAACACCTAAACTCCCGGCTGGATATAGACTGGAGGCAGATGCTCCTTGCGTAAAAGCCACCGATACAAGTAATGCTAAGCTTAGAACTGATATGAACCTTTTCACGTTGTTCCCCCAGGAGTTATGGTTATGTAGACCCATAATTATACATGACGTGACTGGTTACATGTAATGGCAAAAACGAACCTGGACTACGGGTTGAGTACGGTACCATCGTCCCACTTATTGCCGCTCCAGACGTTGGCGTGTCCGGAACGGCCACTAGCTAATTAGCAATGAATGTAGTAGGCGAATTCAACAAATGTCCGGAGCCGTATCATTGCGGCTATGCTTTGCCATGGTAAACTATAGGCAATTAGCGAACGAAGCAAGGCACTCACTATAAAGTCTTTGAAAACGTATATGCCTAAAATACTGGCAATCGTGGCAATACTGTCGACGGTTTTGATCGGTATACTCTTGCTGCTCAGTAGCCGGGCAGCTTCGCCGTTTGTTAGTACTGAGCCGGAGAAGGGTACGATAACTGCGCCGGGATCCAAAGTCACCGACTCGACAGCTTCCGGTGGTAGCAGTGTCAAATTTGGCATTGGCAACATATGGGGACAGGGTAATCCGGCACCACCGTCGGTGACGGTGCTCAACCAAATCTCCTTGAATGAGGTATCAGTGATGCAATCCTTTGCCTATGATACCACTAACAAGGTCTGGATATTTGCCCAGGTCATGGGGTCGACCCATTTTAACAAATCCGCAGCCCAGCACGCCCTGGACGGCGATATTACGCTGACGAAGGTGTCAGCCACGGGGCAGATATTGGGCGCCATGTATCTCAATGGCTTCGGGCACGGCGTATCGATAGGTGTCGAACCAGTCGGGTCGGCCACCTATGTCTGGACGGAATCTAATGCCCACTTGTCGTCAGGTTCGACCAACGCGTTCGGTACCAGAGTAGCTCGCTTCGCCTGGGTTAATGGCGGTGTGCTTACGCCGACGTCCAGTTCTGTCGCGACCTACGCAGTACACCCCGGATCAACATCAGTACTGCCAATTGTCGATGCCTCCAAAAATCGAATTACAATCCAGTACAATAACGCCAGTGAAGGCGGGTTCCACTGGTCGATACATGCACTTGACAAATTCAAGTCCAGGAACTTCACGCCCCTCGTGACTGTGGCCAGACCTTCTGAGCTTAATGGCATCACTTACCAGGGTGCGGCGTGGTTGAACGACCAAACTATACTTAGCCTGCATGGTAATGCATACGGTACCAATAATCCACCGCCTGGGAATACCACGATATTTGAAGTAAATGCTACGAATAGTACGGTCACCAGGCGGGTGTCTGTCACGGTAGCTCCGACGATGGTCTATCGGGAGCCGGAAGGTTTATCCGAGATTAACGGCAACGTCTGTAGCGGTTTTGCCTCTGGGGTGGTCGGTGCCCGAAAGCAAAGCGTATTTTGTCAGGTCGGACTGTAGGCAATGCCGATATGTTTCATGTGGATATCAGATCTTGCCAGCGGGCTCTAGAAGAACCCCATTCTTCGACACCTCTGGTACGCAGCACATGCTGCGGTTGAAGCAGCAGGGTCGGCGCTCGCCACGTGTTAGCTTCGAGACTGCGACTTCGATATGATGCTGGCGAGTTTCTGACTTGGCGGTGGCACCGATCCAGCGAATCCATTCCCAGCGTGCCATTGGGGTGATATCTTCCCAAAGAGATTGCAGCGCTGGGCTGGCATCGAGGGTGGCTTTGATATCCGTTGGGATGTTAGGTTCTGGCCACAGCTTGGTTGATTCGATTTCGAGTGTGAGTGTGTCGCCAACGTCAATATCCGCTGATTTTCGCATCTGTTTGTCGACATTGAGCCAGTGGCCGCCCTTACCGTCGGGCTCGAGCGCAGTCTGAAAAGGGAAGTCGTTTATAGTACCGCTGACCATGACTTGACCCCGCGATGGCAGCTTGGCGCTGGCGCTCGGCGGCAGTTTGACTATCGTCCAGCCGTTAATTGTAAACGGTGTCGCTTCGAAGCGGATTGTCGGCATGTGGATTCACTTACTGATTAGTACGATTGATGTGTTAATTATAGCAATAAGAGATACTCTCGAGGTTACTCTCGTATAATTCGTCTATTTTCCGGGTTTACGTTGCCACCACTCTGACAGGTCTTTCTGAGCATCGGCGTACCATTCCCAGGCGAGATCGTCTTGTGCTGGGAGGTTTTCGATATCGCGCCACATCGGATCGCCGCCGTTCAGGTCATCGCCAGGTGTGACTTCTCCGGCAGTATAGTCTGCAATGAAGACAAAATTAATCGTAGCTCTGCCATTCGTGTAAGTGCTGGGATATGAGCCGAGAAAATCAATCACTGTGACGTCAATCCCTAATTCCGCTTTTACTTCTCGGACTGCCGTCTGCTCGGCACTCTCGCCTAGTTCTATGAAGCCGCCGGGAAGGCAAAGCTTACCGGGGTTGGGATCAATGCTCCGGACGCCAAATAAAGCTTGGCCGTCCTTGATGACGAACACGATTGAGCCGGCCACCGGATTGATCCAGTTATCGTGTTTATTCTCGCAGACCCACAAATTCTGTTTTTCCGTTTGTTGTGTGGTGGGGCTTCCGCAAGTCGTACAGTATCGAGTCATATAGCGCAGTATAACAAAACATCGAGCTAGATTCGGTTTAAAACTCCCGATGGACAAGTTTGGAAGTGTTAAAGTATTGCTTTGTGAATTCAAGTGCGTCATCGACTGAGAATTGTTTGCAGGTGTACAGCACACAAGATAGAAACTTCTGGTTTGTCCAGATGTAGAGGGCGATACCGGAATCAATCAGCGGCACGAAGGCATCGAAGCCTTGATTCTCATCTTTGCCCTCGCCACTTGGCGAGTGAATAATCGGTTCGCCGTATACTCTAAGTTCAAGCGTGCTCGCCACTTGCAAGAGATAGTTTCTAACATCAGACTCAGATAAATCCTTGTCGTAAGTAGCTTCAATCAACAATCTTTGACGTACGATTTGCGGTGCGAGATCTTCCATAGGCTTAATCGTACCAATTGTCCGTGGACAAACCAAGCGATTGATACCACTCAGCAGGCTTAGCTATTTGCGACAACGTCCAGTTACCGAGGCCGATACTGAAATGTGCTTGCCAGATTTCAGTATGTATCGTGCGTAGCCCTGAATTCGCGGCAAAAAGCGCTAAAACAGTAGCGCCAAGAATAAGCTTGCCGCTGATTGCTTCAACCTCAAGGAGATAATCGGCGAGTTCGGGTCAGGAATGGTATGCCTAACGTATACCAGTGTCAAAGGTAATGACTACTTTGGTGAATTTGCCTTGCTCAACAGTGACAGTCTGGGGTTTGCTGGTCAGCATGTCCGTAACGATCGGTTCTATAGAATACGTTCCGGGGTCGAGTTCTGACTCGAACTGACCCTTATCATCGCTCGCTACCGTACGTACCTTACGATCTGACTTTGTATCAATGACATCAAAAGAGAAGGCCGATGAGTACCGGCGCGTACAACCGGTGGCACCTGACGAATCACCTACACCGCATGTTGAGCCGGATGGATACAAAACTGCGTATCCGCTAATCCCACTTTTACTACTGCCCCCATTTTTACTGGATGTTGAAGTTTTTGACACCGCTGGCTGTGTTGCAGATTTGTTGTTCTGGTATACGTAGTATCCGATAGCGCTTAACGCCACTAGTATAACCGAGGCTAAAACTATAAGGATATGAGCGAACCCCGAGGAATTCATACTTCTTCTTTGGTATTCCATACTGCCTTTACTGTAGCATGTGCGTCGCTACTGTCAATAATCATTAGCGGTATAGCTAGTGCTAGTTGATATACTTCAAACTATGCACAAGTTTTCGTAAATACAGCCGACCGGTCGTCTTACTGCTACTAGTCCGAGTTCGACACACTCACAAGCCGGTCGCCCTCCTGGCGGGCTGTCAGCAGTGCCTGGCTGGCCTGGTCGAGTACATATCTTGCACTGTCGTTCACTATGCTGGGATGAGGATAATAGGTGGCCAGGCCGGCACTCATGACAATGCCTTGCTGCATAAAGACAGACCGAACATCTTCCCACCAACTCATGGCGGCTTCTGGTTCCACTCCGACCAGAGGAATTGCAAACTCATCTCCGCCCTCGAAACGGGCAGGCGGGCGCACCGTTACGGTCCTGACGGCGCCGGCTATCAGCGCTTCGAAACTTGAGCTGGTATGCTGCCTCAGAATGTCAGCCGCCTTACGGATAGCGGCATCGCCTGCCGAATGGCTCTGTGCATCATTTATATCTTTTAAGTTATCGAAATACAAGATCATAAGTGATAACGGTATGTTATATCGGTCGGTAAAGCCAGCGACTACTTGCATATTCTGCTCAAAGCCTCGACGGTTATCAAGTCCGGTCAATCCATCGCGTAATGTTCCCTGTTCGGCGGCCTCCGCTTGCTGTTCGGCCGCCAGCACAGCCGACTGCATTGATACGACTCCGAGTCGAGCTGCCTGGCTGATGGCGTCATGGAGCGGATCGCTGTGACCGATGTCAAAACGCAGGGCAGCGGCGCTGATTGCCGTAGTTATGGCTGGTTCAAACTGCCGCGGAACAGTCTCTGTTGGCTTGTGTAAATTGGTAATAGTTTTGCCTTCTTTTAGCCTAAATCACATCCGTTGTATAGTATATCTTGCAAATCAGAATAAATCATTATATTCATACTTGAAATTATAGGACAGTCATTGTAGAATACAGGGTTACGACAATGAACGCCAGAGTTTTCTGAGTCAGAGGAAGAAACGAGCATGTTAGAAAAACAAATGCCTATTTTGGGTATGGAACAACCGAACATACCAGCCGGTGATCTGCAATTAGCCGGCGAAACTGCCCTTGACGCGGACTCGATTGAGCGCCGTCGATCAATTGCCGAGCAGATCAGCCAACTACCGAAGGACGTACTGAGCCGGACTTTGATCTTCCAACCGAGCGTCGGTTGCTTGAACCGTTGTGGATTTTGTTCGCAGGGCGCCGGCAACCAGGTTCGTTGGCTGTCAGAAGATAGCCTGGATGACGTGTTTGCCGGGCTGCAAGGAGCCTTACTACAAAGTGATACGACGGTGATCGGCGAAGGCCGCGAGCACAAGCCTGGCGTGATTTTCCCGTATCTCGATAATGACGCGGGTTCGTATCCGCACCTCGACCGCTACGTCAAACGCATG
Source organism: Candidatus Saccharibacteria bacterium UBA5148 (assembly GCA_002413835.1). Classification (GTDB taxonomy): domain Bacteria; phylum Patescibacteriota; class Saccharimonadia; order Saccharimonadales; family UBA4665; genus UBA4665. The sequence goes on from DHXU01000007.1 coordinate 123,287, forward strand.
GGCGAGCTTGGGTCACGTGTCAGGATTGCCACCGTCGGCTTTTCACGTCACAACCAGACATTGCAGGACATGCATACCAGGATTGCTACTGAGCTGGAGCCGAGCGTCGATGGTGCGCGCTTTTCGTGGACGCCCTACACCTTTGCCTGGGCAAATGGTGCCCATCGTCCGGAAGTGTCGCGGGATGAATATGTCGCCGATTTCGGCAATCTGCTGGCAACCTACCGGCCGCTGCTCGAAGCTAAGGGTCCAGGACGTGACACCTGCTCGGTAGAGATGCGTTTCAAGCCGTGCATCGAAACTGACCCGGATGGCATGCGCATAGAGTCAAAGGAAGATGGCGGCGGAATCCTGTCAGTCGGACCATACACCGTGATAAGTGCTGACACGGCTAATTTCGCTGACACGACCCGGATTATCGGTCTTGACCGCAGCCATCCCATCTTATCGAATGAGGGTGTCAAGTCATTAGTCATTGCCGGCAGCGAGCTCGGCGAGCTTACCGACGAGATGTACAAGGAAGCTATCGGCATCCTAGCGCAGAATACAGACATGGATAGACGCTACCAGCCTCTGCGGCTCGGCGGCAAAGAAGTACTGGCCCGGCTGTCAGTTGCATACCGCTTCGAGAATGAAGACGGCGACTATTATGCTATTGATCCTTTTCAGCAGGCGTCCGGCCACTTCGACGCGCTGCATCTCTACCCCAAAACAGATTTGCGCCCCAGTGCAGGCTACGCCGACTCTCAGCGCCCTGTTATGAACGAGACTATCGACTACAAACAGACGCTCGGGTACGGGCCGAAGGACTTAGTGCCGGAAGCGACTCAGGATGATATCAATCATGTGCTGACAAGACTTCAGGAACTAGCAGATTTCTACAAACCGTTCCTGCCCCATTTGGCGGAGCACATCGAAGCAGAAATTAACCCCATGACTGTCGGTATCGCCGAGGCGCTGCATCAATCCGGTTTGCCGCCAGCCTTGTTTTTTCATCGTCATTTTATTATTGATACCGGACAAGTCGTGAACCAGGGCCGGGCCTATGAGCTGCATTTCAAAGGCCTCGCCAGCCGCCGCGACTTGCCGACAACACCTAATGAAATCAAGGGCTATGGTGAAGATCTGAGCTTGTCAGCGGTCCGTGGAATGTCTGGGCCATCGATTTCTCGGCTTCCGACACAGCGACCTTAGGCCTAGCTGCCAGCGGACTGAAACAGGCAACCGCCAATACGTTGGCGATTGGTCGCCGCTCGGGCCTGATATTCAGGGAATGGGACGTTGTAACCTTCGACAACATTTCACCCGATGGCACACAACTGCAGCGCTATTTTGTGACCGCCGATCTCAATACTGAAAGTGCAGTTGTTCGCGATGTTACCGCTGGCAATCTGATTCCCGGTGTAATCCCACTAGAAATGGTAACGAGGCCAGCCTGATCAATGTCTCTGAAGCTTGAATCTCTCAACACATGGGGCGGCCGGTTGTACGAGCCGCTGATATCCCATGTTGTCGAACAAGCTCGCGAGGGGGTTGACGTGTTTTGCTTCCAAGAGGTCAGTGCTACTACTAGCGTTCGCACCCACACCGATGCTGCGGCTGACATCGACCCTTTATCTCCCGTATCGGACGAACACGCCAGCCGGGCCGATCTGTATAAACAGCTCTTAGGCGTACTTCCGGAATTTCAGGGAGCACATCGGGTGACACAGACTGGCATAGATTTCAACGGCCCGGTTGCGTATGATTTGCAATTCGGGCTCGCGACCTTCGTACGGTCCACGTTACCAGTGCTAGCTGAAGGCGACACGTTTGTATTCGGTGCATACAACGCGCAGCGAGGAGCTGACTGCGCGACCATGGGGCGCAACATGCAGTTCACGACATTTGCATATGATGGCCGTCTGGTAACCGCCGCCAACTTGCATGGTTTGTGGCACCCGAGCGGTAAGGGCGACACTCCCGACAGGATCGTACAATCACGCAAGGTTATAGACTTTTTAGCGCACATTGGCAGTGAAGTTATCTTGTGCGGCGATTTCAACCTGCTGCCGGGCACTGACAGTATCAGGATGATTGAGCAGGCCGGTTTACGAAACCTGGTGACGGAATATGGCGTTCAGTCGACGCGGAGCGTCCGCTATGACAAACCCACCAAACTCGGAAGTTATATCTTTACCAGTCCCGGCATTATCGTCGAAGATTTCCGAACGCTCAAGGTTGATGTCTCCGACCACCTGCCATTACACATTACCTGCTCGGTAGAGGACAATGCATAATGTCACACGAAGCTTGCCCTATCGGCCCACGGGGTGGCGAACTTACTGACATAGATATGTTTGCTCGGCGTTTACTACTGCCGCTCGTGCCGGAACTTATCACTGATCCTGATCTGGTGCTCGAGCCACGATATGCCAGTCGCTATGCAGACCTCGTTGAAGCCGCAGCCAGTCAGCACCTGGGCATGATGGCCGAGCTTGATCAGCGCACCAGCTTCGCCGAGCGGGTCGCCAGCGGCAAGGCCGCATATGTATATCTGAGGGAATATGTTCCGGCGCTCAGTCCGGATTACTGGGACTGGACCGACGTGCTGGTGGACCAACTTGGTGACATACCTCCTGGTATAGAGATGACAGTTATCGCTTGTGTCGGGCTGGAGTTTGAACAGGATACTATCTACCACAACCTCAAACAATACGGACATCAGACGAAGGACCATACTGCGTTTGAGGTTGTTCTGTACCTGAATGCCCAAGGGAGTGATAGTGCTTCGGTGCAGCAGACTATGGCTGAGATTGCACGCTTTCAGAACGATTATCCATCAGTAAATTTACGGGCTATCGGTCCAGTCTTGCTTCCACCAGATCCTAAGTTATCGACAATCAAAAAGACTGCTATGGACGCTGTCGTGACGCGTTGGGCGCAGAGTCAGCAGGCCGATAATCCCAACTACACGATCGTCAGTAACGATGCCGACGCTGCCTACCTGCACCCGGAATACCTGGCCCGGTATGCGACGGAGATGGCCCAGCATCCGGAGACAGACATCGCGGTACAAACTATGGATCTGGATCATAAGGCATTCCGTCAGCTGGGCGCTGAGTTCTTACTCGGCTCCCGCGTCCGGCAATCTGTCGAAAGGCAGATGGATACCAACTCCGGGTTATTCTATCCGGAAGGTGGTGACACTGCTCTGAGACCTGCAGTCTACTGTGCGCTCGGAGGATTGATGCCGGAGCTTCCATACGGCGAAGATTACGGCCTAGGCAAACTGCTGATACACTACCGCGGCGGCACGCACAGTTTGGTGAAACTTGCACCGTGTGAGGTGGGTATTCAGACATCTGCTCGGCGGCCAGCCTACCAGTACGCTCAGAGCATTGAGGCCAGCTATAATTCCCGCGACAATGTAGAGGATAATGATGCTGTGCACCGTGTACGCTACAGCGAGCTGGAAACTATCTTGCCGCTGGAAGCGCGTATTGCACTCGATATTTCTCGGATTCTTGAACTCTTTGGCGGCTTCGGTCTGCCAGCGGACCATCCGATCGTTCCGGCGCTGTTTACATATTACGGCGTGGAACTCGAGTCAACCGCGGACGGATATGTCATTCATGATGCATCAGCCTACGCCCAGGCATACCAACGACAATTCGGAGGAGTAGTCTAACATGTCGAAGTCCGAATTCATCGAAGAAGCCGCCCAGGAGTATATAGATTCACCCAATGAAACGAAGTGGATTACTGATGATCTGCGGAGTGATTTACGTGGCTATTACCGGTCGACTACTATGCTTGAGCATCAACCACTGCGCACAGATTTTTTGATTACCAAGGCAGTTCGTACTGCAGGCTGGGCAGCGCTGTGGCATGTCGTCACTGACAGGGTGATTACCAACACTTTGCCTATACTACAGAGTGACCCCACTCGATTACTAGACGGCATAGATCGAATGCATGGACCACACCATGCCTTACTGACTGTCGGCACGCGGTTGCTTACCGAGGCGTCAAGTCAGGTACTTGATACCGACGAGACCAATCCCGACCGGGTGTACGCACCGCTCTGGGAACAAGTTGGAAACATCCAAGGCGAATATCGTGCAAGCTGGGCAAAACTGGATAACCAGCGGATTGCAGCCGGCATAGATAAGCCATTGAGCCCGCCCTTCATACCGGGTGGCAAAAATAACATCAGTGACATTTGGACGGGCAGCGCTGCTGACATCATGGCAACGTGTCTGTGGACTATCGCGAACTGGAGAGCCTCTGCAGCCACCGCCGTGAGCGGATCGCCAGACGGACAAACTGATAAAACATTACAAGCGGTCGATGTCTTAAACTGGGCGACGACAATGAACCGCTCGGTCAACCTTGTCCTCAACCCTGCATTGTTCGACGACGTCCCTGAAGATCTGACGGAGTCATTCTTTACCCAGCATGGTGATATGTTCGTAGCTCCGGACGATGCAGCCACGACGTGTCGCTGGGCCCATAAGTCACTGCAAAACGGACCATGGCCAGCGCCCGGTAACTGTGCCGGCCGTATATGGCTGACACCCAGACTGTCACAGCAGCAAATGAATGCTCACCGTCTCTTCGCATATGCCGCTGGTCGGGCTTCGCGCAATATCGACGGAACTGAGACGGGCCGTTATAACAGCGGCCTGGCGATGCTGACTATTGGTGCACTACTTGCCGAGCATACTATCTACCAGGGGAAAATATAAGATGAGCGAGTCCGAAGCCTTTGACAGCAACGCCTACCGTCGGCTGCGTGGTACTGTGAACGGTTGCCTCGCAGGGCTGCGGGCCACGCATCCGGCATTTCAAAATCCGGGTGACCTGCGGCGTGCCTTGCCAGCCGCCCGGCTAGCTGCCTACACCGCAGCCAGCGTTATGGCTGACAAACTGGACACCGCCCAGACGCGTACCCGGTCTGCGCAGACGATCAGCCGTACCGATCCGTTTACTAAGCTCGATAACCGCCATGGCTACGACGAAACTGTCCGCGCCGGCCTTGAACGGGCCCACAAACTCGGCAAGCCAGCGACTCTGCTGATGTTCGACCTGAACAATATCGACGTCGTGAACGTCGAGCAGGGCCGAGTCGAAGGCGACCGCTGGATACTGGAAACGGCGGCAATTCTCGTGAACAATGCGGCTGATACAGAACGCCCGGCCCGCTGGGGCGGCGATGAATATTGTCTGCTGCGGATGGATGCCGACGAATCAAATACCGAAGCCTGGTGGACAGGTGTAAGCGCAGAGTTTGTCGACTTGCAGATACATATCAGTGCCGGAGCAGCAACCTATCATCCGAATCGCGAACCGCAGCTCGATGTCGAAGCCACGCTCTCGGCACTCAGTGACAGAGCTGACGCAGCACTGTACGACGCCAAAGACGCCTCCAAACAGTTGGGCGGCTGCCTGTTACGCATAGCCTCGCAGTCCTAACCCGCTTGAAGCAAAAAGTACCGACGTAATAGATTACAGGTTCCACTTCCAGTCGCGAATTTCAGGCATGTCAATGCCATGCGCATTAATGTAATTAGTGTGCTCAATTAATTTCATCTCCATCATTTCTTTCAGCTGCTGGGCCGCTTCGCCCGCTACTTGTGCGCGGTTGATGACATCTATCACGAGGTGAAAACGATCCATGTCGTTGCGGACGGTCATATCAAAGGCGGTGGTGATGCTACCCTCTTCCTTGTAGCCACGGACGTGTAGATTACGGTTGGTGCGGCGATATGTCAGTCGATGGATTAACCACGGGTAGCCATGGAATGCAAAGGTGATTTCCTTGTCACGGGTAAAGATGTCGTCGTAATCCGGGTCGCTCAAACCATGCGGATGCTCCGTGTTTGGCTCGAGGCGCATCAGGTCAACGACGTTAACGACTCGAATTTTCAAATCGGGTAAGCGTTTGCGCAGAATTGATACTGCGGCCAGTGTTTCTAGTGTCGGAACGTCACCTGCACATGCCATCACGACATCAGGCTCACCCGATTGGTCATTACTGGCCCAGTCCCAGACGCTGACGCCACGGGAGCAGTGGGTCACAGCTTCCTCCATGGACAGCCACTGTTGACTGTCATGTTTGCCGGTGATGGTCAGATTAATATAATTACGGCTGCGCAAGCAATGGTCCATAACAGACAATAGACAGTTGGCATCCGGCGGTAAATAGATGCGGACGATTTCAGATTTTTTGTTAAGCAGATGATCGATGAAACCGGGATCCTGGTGGGTAAAGCCGTTGTGATCCTGCCGCCAGACGTGGGAGGTAAGTAGGTAGTTAAGCGAAGAAATATCTGCTCGCCAAGGCAGTTCCGATGACATCTTAATCCATTTGGCGTGTTGGTTCACCATTGAGTCGACGATACGGATGAATGCTTCATAGCTATGAAACAACCCGTGCCTACCGGTGAGTAAATAACCCTCCAGCCAGCCCTGCGCCTGATGTTCGCTCAGCATCGAGTCCAAAACCGCCCCGCTGGTTGCCAGGAATTCATCAGTGTCTTTGACGCGGGCCGTCCACTGGCGATTAGTGGCTTCAAGAACTGCTTCCAGCCGGTTAGAGACCAGCTCGTCTGGCCCAAAAATCCTAAAGTTATGTTGTTGCCCATTGAGTTTAATGATGTCTCGTAAGTACGGACCGAGAGCGTGCACATTGCCCTCGTTGCAGATGCTGCGGGCTGAAACATCAACGGCATAGTCACGAAAGTCTGGTAAATGTAGCTCCCGTAACAGGTTGCCGCCGTTCGCATGGCTATTGGCGCTCATCCGTCGGTCGGCGGTCGGCGATAGCTCGGCAATTGCTGGAAGCAGCCGGCCGTTGTCGTCAAATAGTTCTTGGGGCTTATAACTTTTCAGCCAGTCTTCTAATACAGCTACATTTTCGGGGTGAGATTGATCAACGGCCAAAGGCACTTGGTGCGACCGGAAGTTATTTTCCACCTGATGGCCATCGATTGTTTTGGGTCCCGTCCAACCCTTTGGTGAATTCAAAATGATCATCGGCCAGCGCGGTCGAATAGAATCTTTATTGTCACGAGCGTTTGACTGGATGCGTTTGATCTCGCCTATCACCTCGTCTAATGTGGCTGCCATGAGTTGATGCATCGCCTCCGGGTCGTCGCCCTCGACGAAGTACGGCGTCCAGCCATAGCCACGAAACAGCTGTTCGAGCTCCTCGCGTTCAATGCGCGCTAGAATGGTCGGGTTGCTGATCTTGTAGCCATTCAAATGCAGAATCGGTAAGACCACGCCGTCAGTTGCCGGGTTCAAAAATTTATTGGAATGCCAGGCGGTGGCGAGCGGACCGGTCTCGGCTTCGCCGTCGCCGACGACGCAGGCGACGATAAGGTCCGGATTATCAAAGACAGCGCCAAAGGCGTGACTTAGTGAATAGCCGAGCTCACCGCCTTCGTGAATAGAGCCTGGTACCTGCGGGGAAACATGGCTGGATAATCCGCCCGGGAAAGAAGACATCCTAAAAAGTTTCCGTAGCCCGGTCTCGTCCCGGGTAACCTCTGGATAATACTCGCTAAAAGTACCCTCGAGGTACACGTTGCTGACCACGGCTGGCCCGCCATGGCCAGGGCCGGAAATGTACAGCATATTCAGAGCATTGCTAGTAATGACCCGATTAAGATGGGTATAGATAAAGTTTTGGCCTGGCGAAGTTCCCCAGTGCCCAAGCAGTAACTGTTTTACGTGTTCAAGTTTGAGGGGCTGCTTGAGAAGTGGGTTGTCGCACAGGTATATTTGCCCCACCGTTAGGTAATTCGCCGCTCGCCAATAGGCGTCGATTTTGTAGAGCATATCTTTGCTTAACGGTAGGTCAAACTGTCCCATCATGGTGTTCCTCCTGTGCTTTATGGTGGCCGAGAATTTCAATAACTTGCCTGGTTATGGTTTGGGCTTCATCTGTCGGTATGACATGGACGCCGACTCGGCTGCCGGCTGCCGATACAAGATCTGCCCCCCGTGCGTTGTTTGCCTCGTCCAGCTTAATCCCCAAAAACTCTAGGCCTTTGCATACCCGCGTACGAATCGGGGCGCTGCGCTCGCCAATTCCACCCGAAAATACCAGTGAATCAAGTCCGCCTAACGTTGTTGATAGCGCACCGATAGATTTTCTGACCTGATATACGAAAAGATTTATAGCTTCGGCAGCCCGCACATCGGTTGCTTCGTGCTGGAGCAGTGTATACATATCGGCAGACGATTCGGAAATCCCGAGCAGGCCCGACTCAAAGTTCACCATGTGGTTATACTCCTCTACGCTCATGCCAGTTTGTTGGTGCAAGTAGCCAATGATGCCTGGGTCAAGATCGCCCGATCGAGAGCTCATGACGATTCCAGACGCTGGGGTAAAGCCCATTGTGGTATCGACTGGCTGGCTTTCACGAGTGGCCGCAAGGCTGGCGCCGCTTCCCAGATGAGCAAAAATGATCCGTCCGTTAGCGGCAGTCTCGCCGGCGTGGTCCCCAAATGCGGATAATAGATAGGCGTATGACAAGCCATGGAACCCGTAGCGGCGTAAGCCGAATGACTCGTATTTTCTCGGTAGCGGCAGCTGCTGCGCGACACGTGGCATGTCATGAAAAAAGGCCGTATCAAAGCAGGCGACATGGGGCACGTCTGGAAATTGCTGCCGGAGGGCACGTAGGAGTTGTAGTGCAGCTGGAGCATGTTCCGGGTCGAAATTTATAAATGAGCTCAGTTCTTGCTCGAGCTCATCTGTTACGAGCTCTGGCTTATTATAAGTTGGCCCGCCGTGAACGAAACGATGTCCGATAGCCGCGATGTTCTCTGTAGGTATCGTGTCGGCAAGCCATCGAAGCAGAAACTCTATGGCGGTAGTCTGGTCGGCGATAGCCAGTGTACGTGTTTGTGCTGGCTCGGGTAGTTGACGAACGGTCAGTACTGCCTCTGCCTGACCGATTCCGGCGATCGATGCCTCGAGTAGACGCACAAAGCCCGCATCCATGTCGTTTACCGAGAACAAATCGAGCCTGATACTCGACGAACCGGCATTGATGGTGAGAATGTTTTGTTTTTTTGTGCCCACAGCCTAATAATAGCAGAGTTACGCGCGGAAATTCCAACATAAAGCGCTATAATCAAAGCTATGAAACTACCCTCTACACAAAAACTAAGCTACGGTATTCTGACAGTCGGTTCAGCAGTAGGCTTCGTGGCATCCTTTCTACAGATGCTCGAAAAGATCACACTCCTCAAAAATACCGACGCGGTCTTAAGCTGTAATCTAAACTCTGTTTTCAGCTGCTCCAATATACTTAACGCCCCCCAAAGCTCGGTTTTCGGATTTCCCAACTCGCTGCTTTGTATCAGCTTTTTCGCGGTCATGTTGTCGGCCGGTTTGATAGGTTGGACCGGGGGGCTCATTACCAGTAAGTTGCGCCTTGTATACCAGGCGATGACACTATTTTTTGTTGGTTTTGGCTTTTGGTATTTCTGGCAGAGCATTTTCAACGTCGGTAGTCTATGTATTTACTGCATCTTTTGTTACGGGGGCGTGCTCGCCATTAGTGGCGCTTGGTTCCGGCTGAACTACCAAGATTTACCAGTCGGCAAAGGCGCGCAAAAGCAATTGGATCGCGCCGTGGCTAGCGGGGCCGATATATTCGTCTGGTGCTTGATTGCGTTAGTGATTGCCCTCGAGGCAATTATAAAATTTGTCTAAAGTTATTTTCGGACAAAAAGTACAGAGAAATTTTATTCTTGTCTACGTATCGTGGCAGACCCTAGAATCAAAGCTACAATAGCAAAACTTACAACTATAATTAAATCTCTTGTCAGTGTCGTTGTCCAAGTTGTATGGATAGTTACTTGTTTCATTGCGTCAACACTATAGGTGAGTGGCATACTATCCGAAAACCATTGTAAAGGTTTAGCCATTTCTGCACGGGCAACAAATAATCCACAGACTAGTAACTGAGGGAAAATAAATGCTGGCAAGAACTGTACGGCCTGGAACTCACTTCTTGCAAAAGCACTTGTCAATAAACCTATTGCTGTCCCCAAGAAAGCAGCTAGTACAGCTACAATCATAGTTGGTAGCGTACCGCCAAGTACTGTAACGTGTAGTAAGCCAAGCATAACTCCACCTGAAATTAGTGCCTGCACGAAGCCTAACAAACAAAAAGCTATGGCATAGCCAAAAACAAAGTCTGACTTTGATATAGGCATTGTCATTAATCTATCAAGAGTCCCACTAGACCTTTCTCGCAAGGTCACTATAGATGTAATTAAAAACATAATAATCATTGGGAAAATACCGAGTAGCATAGGTGCAATACTATGAAAAACGCGTTGCTCACCTTGAAAAACATATTTAAGAATAATTAAAAGAGCAGGCGGTACTATAAATATCAATGCGATAGTCCGACGGTCATGGCGCAGCTGGCTTAGTACCCGCTTAGAAGTAGCCAGAGTTTTTCTGATACTCATTCTTTATCTCCAACCAATTTCAAAAAACTTTCTTCTACTGTTTTAGTACCAGTAAGTTGGAGCAACTCTTTTGGTGAGCTATGTGCAATAAGCTTACCTCCTCGAATAAGAACTAAATCATCACATCTTCCTGCCTCGTCCATAGAATGACTAGAAATAATCAAAGTTGTCCCTTGGTTGGCGAATGTAGTAAATAAATTCCAAAGATTTTCTCGTAATACAGGGTCTAGCCCGACTGTAGGCTCGTCTAGAACCATAAGCTTTGGTGAGCCAATTAGAGCAACCGCAAGAGACACCCTTTGTTTTTGCCCACTTGATAGATTACTTACTAAACTGTCCGCCTTGTTGGTCATATCTACCAACCTCAGTACTCCTGTTAATATATCTCCTGACATTCTTCTAGGTTGACCAGCCATCGTTATAAAATACTTGAGGTTTTCTCTTACAGTTAGGTCAGGATATACAGATAATTCTTGAGTCATATAGCTGACCTGTTCCCGTAATGACTGAGAGCCGGCTGGCTCATCAAAGACACTAATCTCACCCGAAGCAATACGTAAACTTCCTACGATCCCACGTAGTAAGGTAGTTTTTCCTGCGCCAGACGGCCCAATAAAACCGATTTTTTTACCAATTGGTAGATCAAGGCTAATATTATTGAGCGCCTTAAAATGGCCTCCGAGGATAACTGATACATTTTTGATTTTAACAGCTGTTTCCACCTCATCATCATATCAGAGACCATCAAGTGCTAGTTTTTTTAAACGGATAAGTGCAAGTCTTGGCCGAGTATTTTATACCAGGTTAGAACTATTCTACTCAATACGTCCACTTCGTCCGAAAGCTTTTAAGCTGCACAGACTTGCCGCATAGAAAGCCATATGTCCATATAATATTTATGGTTTATGGCTAGTGCCACTACCATTTGCAGTCGGTGCAGTCGGTCGATTAGCTGATCCATTCTGTGCTTGTGGGGTATTATTGCTCTGGGTTTGACCACCCTGCACATCTACTGATGTAGCTGACAGCTGGTTGTCCTGCCAGAGTGCCTTAGCACTAATTTTATCTCCCGCCGTTAGGTCAATAACTTTAGTAGAGTGGCCATTACTAGTCATCACGGTATTACCTGTAACATACATGTTTATCAGATTGGTACTGGCGAGTTTCAGGTTTTGACTAATACTTTGTACCTTGACCGCAATGATACCGTTTGTCACATCAACACTATCAATTGTACCTTCGAGCGCAACGCTGAATTGCAGGCTTGGCTGTCCGTGTATATCCTGCGCATTGCTAGAAGGAGCGGTATTTGACGTTTCAGGCGCAGGAGTAGTTGTAGGAGAGCTTGCCAGTAACTGCATGAGCTTTCCGGCATTGATGCGCCCGTAACCAAAGTACTGGTTCCAACCGCTAGCATTGTATGGGTAAGAGCCTATCTTATCGGCGCTCTGCTCTAGGTCACTCAGAAGGGTGGAGCCGGATGCAGAGTTATGTGAAAGCGCTAGGCCAAGTAGCCCGGCAACTTCAGGGGCGGCCATGGAAGTGCCTGACATAGTAGCGTAGCCGCCATTATTGTAGGTAGATATAATACCGACTCCCGGCGCGCTGACGATAATATTACTGCCATAGCTGCTAAAGCTAGCGAGATCGTCACTGCTGGTAGTAGCCGACACCGCAATAACACCTGGATAGTCGGCTGGATAGACCGCAGCATTATTGCCGTTGTTGCCAGCAGCCGCCACCACAATGACGCCTCTTTGCTCAGCGTAACTGACGGCTGATTGCAGGGTTTGCGAGGCCGAAGAGCCTCCGAGGCTCAGGTTAATGATCTTTGCGCCATGATCCGCCGCGTAAGTAATACCGCTGGCGACATCGCCGTACGTACCACTGCCATTGGCATCAAGTACCTTAATCGGCATGAGGCCACCTTTATAACCAATGCTGGCTACGCCGTTCGTATTGTTGGTAACGCCGGCGATAATCCCTGCAACATGCGTACCATGGCCATTATCGTCGGTTGTATCATTGGAGCTACTAACAAAATTATAACCGCCGCTCACTTCACCGCTTAAGTCGCTGTGGCCTGCATCAATACCTGTATCCACGATCGCGATCGGTCCATAACCGCCTTGGCTGACATCCCAGGCAGTCGGCGCGCTAATTTTGGCCAGGTTCCACTGCTTGGCATACAGCGTGTCATTTGGAGTCATAAATCGCTGAGCGACAAAATTGGGTTCCGCATATTCAACCTGGGCGTGAGAACGATACTGCTTCAAGCTTGATCCTACCTGTGCTCCTGCTGGCAGGACTACTTCTTGGACGCCTATCCCAGAAATAGATTGCCGAACCGTCGCGCTATTTTGGCGATGAATTGCGGCGATGTCAGCCGGCGAGGCTGTTGACTTAAACTTCACCAGAATACTTGAGCTACTGGCGATGCCGTTAGCGGTGTACAGCTTAGTACCATCCTGCTGAGCCAAGGGAGCCGTACTTGATACGGGGCTAAACAAGCTATCTAGTGGACCGGCATGGTGCGTCAGTCGTAATCCAGCCAGTACCAAGACTAATAACAAGCATACGGCTAAAGTTCGCTTACTTATTAGATGCCCTAAAATATTCTTGCTGGAAGGTGTTACGGGCTTTTTCTTACTTCTTTTAGCAGCGCTGGAGCGCGGTTTGGTACTAGTTTTTGACATTTTTGATGACCATTTTTATTTTTATTGACGTGTTACCAAGCTTAGCATAAGCTTAAAGTGTAATCAATTGTATAGTACTTAAAATCAAAGGAATATTATGTGAAAACAGGTTCATAAATTCGGACTTCTAAGCACCCTTATGGCTTTTGCTCTCATGAGCGGATCTACAGTACTGGCTTTACCTCCGGAGGCTACTGCCCACGCCCAAGGAGCCGGCAGCACAACATCAACAAGTGGCGATGGCTCCAGTGCCGCCGCTTCTCATCAGCCAGCCCAAGCAACGGACGCGAAGGCAAACGGTCAGGCTCACCTGGCTGCTGCCCAGCTCAAAGCTTGCCAGAACCGTGAAAAAGCTATCACTAACATAATGAGTCGTGTCTCTGACCGTGGCCAGAAGCAATTGGACTTGTTTACGTCTATCGCAACGAAGACCGAGACGTTCTATACCGATAAAGGTAAGACGCTCAGCAATTACGATGCCCTCGTATCCGATGTAACAGCTAAGCAAGCCACTGCTCAGACAGCGGTAACTGCCGTAACGACTGACAGTACTACATTCAACTGTGATGGTACTGACCCTAAGGGTGTAGCCACAACTTTCAAGGACGCTCTTAAAAGTGAAATCACTGCCCTAAAAGATTACAAGACTTCAGTTAAGAACTTAATCGTAGGTGTTAAGTCCGTGCAAGGTACAACCACATCAACTGAAAACAAGACTACAGGAGGTAACCAGTAATGCGTGCTCGTACTAACCAATCGGGCTTCTCAGTCGTTGAACTGGTAATCGTCTTAGCTGTAGTCGGCGTACTCGGCTTTGTAGGCTACAGCGTCTACAACCGCCAAAATAACAAAACGGCTGACAGTAGCAGTTCTAGCCAACAAACAGCTAGTTCAGAGTCAGCAAAGGCAAATGACGTTGCTTCTGCGCCTAGCGTCAGCTCAACGAGCGATCTAGACAAGGCATCTGCAACGCTTGACCAGACGGACCCGAGCGGCAGTAACAATACTGACGCTAGCCAATTGGATTCACAGTTAGCTAATTTCTAAACTAAGGATAAACACCGATAATAAAGACGTCCTCACGGGCGTCTTTATTAAGTCAAGACCACATATTTCTTATATGGTTCTAACTTCCCGGTTGGTTGAGTAACTTTAACAGATGTAAAAAATTTGGCTGAGCATCAGGGATTCGAACCTTCCATAGTATATTACCATCCGATTTTCAGATGACTATAGTACACACTATCGCAATCCGACCACAATATCAGTCTTATTACAGCGTTTACCGGCTAGAAGATTTTACGTCGTAATCGGCAAACTTAGACTTAGAACTAGTGCCTGAAGCTCTGAAACATTAAATGGCTTGCCAAGAAAATGATATGCACCGATACCTTTATTCTCAGCTTTAAAAATATTGTTGAGTGTATTATCTGCCGTAAGCATAATTACTTCGGTTTTAGCTAAGAGTTTGTTTTTATGCGCTATATCCATGAACTCGAATCCAGTTTTATTAGGCATGTGAAAGTCGAGAATAACGATGTCGGGATGTGTGTCTATCATTTGTTGGATACCTGAAGCTACATCTGCGCTTTCTGTGACATCAACATTCAAGTAATCTTGCTCTTCAACGGCAAGACGAACCGCATCCCTGATGTTGGCGTCGTCGTCAATTATTAGAATCTTTATTGTTGGCTTAGTCATAAACTTCTTAATACCCCGATAATCGCAGTATAGCAGACTAGCTAGTGCTTATTGACATATTTTGCGACAATTGCCAACAAGTGTTCCATCTGAAAAGGCTTGGAAATACAGTCATCAGCTCCTGAGTCTTTGGCAATTTGTGCAATATCTTTAGTGGCCGAGATCATAATGATGGGGATGTGTTTGGTTGCGGCAGCGCCTTTTAGGAGTTTACAAACATCTCTACCGTCTATGCCAGACATCCAAATATCCAGAAGCAAAAGGTCTGGCAGAGGTTGTTTCATGTCTTGGACTGTTGCTCCATTCACTGTCGTTTCAACCTCGTAGCCTTCCTCTTCAAGCATAATCCTAAGAGCATCCAGGATAGCGGGGTTATCATCGGCAACTAATATTTTTTTCTTTGCATCAGCCATATTTTATTTTCTTTGTTTGGTCATTGGAAAAGAGAAACAAAAGGTTGAGCCTTTTGCTTTTTTGCTGGTTACCCACACACGACCCTTGTGGCGTTTGATAATCTCAGCGGCAATGTATAATCCCAACCCAAGCCCCGGGTAGGTATTCTGGTTTGACCCACCAACCCGGTAAAAACGTTCAAAGACCTTTGCTTGGTCTTTTTGCGATAATCCCATTCCAAAATCCTGGACGCTCAGTGTGACGTTGTCTTTATCGACAACCGTGCTAACGATAATCTTATCCGCATGAGGCGAGTATTTAATGGCATTTGTCATGAAATTTGTGAGTACCTGGCCTAAACGATCGCAGTCCCCATAGACTGTCCTTGAGGGCTGTAGTTCAGTAACAATACGATGTTTTTCAGTTGTCCGTTGCAGCTCTTCAACAGTTTCTTCGACCAGCTTGTTAAAATCAAAATAACTTTCATGGAACCGTATTCTGCCCGCTTCAATCATAGTTATATCCAGTAAATCACCTATAAGGTCGGTAAGCTTATCGAGTTGAGAATCCATTTTTTCGACCAGCTCGGACGATCTCGTATCCCCGGCCTTACGAAATCTTTGCCCTAGAATCTGGGTATAGGCCTTGACGCTGGTGATGGGAGTTTTGAGTTCGTGTGACGCGATGCTGATAAACTCATCCTTTTGCTGTTCGTTTTGTTTCCGCTCGGTAATATCTTCGATGCCCAGCAGAATAAGCGACGTTTTATTCGGTCCTTGTTGGAGGGTTCGGGCATTCAAAAGCATGGTCTTTTGGCCAATGTCTTTAAAGTCATGCACAACTTCATAATCCGTAAGGGTATTACTTTTAGGCAGAATTTTTTCCAGGAGCGTCTTAAGCTTTGGAATGTTCCACTGTCGGTTTCCCAGGTCATATAGCAATCGGTTCTCTGTATCATTGGCGGCTACTTTGAAGGCGTTATAGAAGGCCTCATTGGCTGATATGATTCGCAGGTCCTTATTAAGGACTAGCAGTGGTCCACGCACTGTCCGGATAATCGCGTCGGCATAGTCAAGGGCAATTGTGACGTCTTCGTTCCTGGTTTGCAGTTCTGCGCTTAAAGTTGACATCTCTTCATTGTTTGTCTGTAACTCCTCGCTATTTGAGGCAAGTTCTTCGTTGGCGGATTGCAGCTTTTCATTCACCATGTCCAATTCGCTGATAATTTCGTTGGTGTAATCCTGGGTCAGCGCTACAGCTTCTTTAAGTTTGGTAATCTTTTTTTGTCGGGGAGTTCGGCCAGACTCATCTGGTTTGGTAGTAGTTTTTTGAGAAACTAAAGGTGTGATATCCATATAAGCTTTTGAGTTGAACGCTTTTCGTAAATCAGCAGTTTCAGGACTAAGCGTTTTTTTATAGTAAATTCTTTGGCTGCTGTCTAACGGGAAAAACAATTTTGTCGATCCACCCAAACCCTCAGATTTCCCCAAGAGCAGAACCCCCTCTGGTTCAAGAGCTGATAAGAGCATAAGCAGTGCTTTTTGCTGCAATTCTTCCCCTAAATATATCAGTGTATTGCGGCAACTAATCAGTTCATTATGAAGTCGCGGCGGTTTTTGGCTAACATCAGCAACCTTAAATTCGCACATGTCGCGGATTGATTTTTTAACTTTGTAACCGGCTTTAACTTTAGTGAAGAACTTACGAATTCGGATCGGCGAGACATGTTCTGTTATGTCTTCCTTGTAAACCCCTTCGCCTGCTTCCGTTATAGCATGTTTCGCTATATCTGTGCCAAGGATACGGATTGTAGGACGTAACGATGCTTTCTTTCCCAAGGACTCTTGAAATGCGATAGCCAGCGAGTAGGCTTCCTCACCGGTTGCACAGCCCGGTACCCACACATTAATTGGCGCTTTGGATGACCTGTTTTTTAACATAGCCGGAAAGACTAATTTTTTGAGGGTTTCAAATTGGTCGGGCTCGCGGAAGAAACTCGTGACATGAATCAGCATGTCTTTGCGCAGTCTTTCGACCTCAATAGGATTTTGCTTGAGGAACTCCGCGTAATCCTCAACCGATCCAATGTGGTTCAAAGACATTCTTCGTTGTATACGGCGATTGACGCTCGTCTGTTTGTACTGAAGAAAATCTATGCCCGATTCTGTTTTGAGTAGGGTTAAAATTGTACCGATATTGCTTGCTTCGGGTTTTGATTTTGTTGTACCACCCGTGGCCTCGCGGTTTATTTGAATAAGTGCAGGGGCAATTCCATCAGCCGGTAGAATAAAATCAATGCTGCCTGAATCTATGGCGCTTTTTGGCATGTTGTTAAATTGGGCTGAAGCATCCTGAGCAAACGTCCTACCCCCGTTGTCTTTAATGGCTTGAATGCCCACTGTGCCATCACTGCCGGTGCCTGATAAAACGATGCCTATGGCGTCTTTGCCATGATGCTTAGCAAGTGATTGGAAAAATGAGTCAACTGGATTCCGAGAACCCGAGCGTTTCTTCCGGGAGGTCAGATGGAGCACGCTGCCTTCGATCGTTATATAGCTTTCTGAAGGCATGGTGTAGATATAATTTGACTTAACTGTTGCGCCATCGGTGGCTTCTATAACTGGAAGTGAGGTTGCTCTCGCGAGAGTTTCAGGTAGTAAACTTTTTTGAGTAGGGTCAAGGTGTTGTACAAGCACAAATACCATCCCTATATCGGATGGTAGGTGTTCAACTAGTTGTATAAACGCTGGCAGCCCACCAGCCGAAGCACCAACTCCTACAATATGGAGAGGGCCTGGCTGCTTTCTGCTTAAGCGAGTACCTGGATTTTGCTTAACGATATTTTACTACCTCCTGTGCAAATGTTTATTATAGCTCAATTAGCCATTACATGTGTGAAGAATTCCTTAATCATAAGTTTATTTGAGACTAGTAGGGGGTGAGAACTGAGCAGGCGTACCTGTTTACTGGGCCTGGGCTTGGTCAATCATATTTTGCAGTTCAGCTGCATTTGGTACGCTTGGGGCATCCTTTACGGGGCTAGGAACAGTTATATTAATGGCTCCAAAGGTGAATTCGCCAACACTTTTACTTCCATCTTTATCTGTAAATGACCACTTGTGCAAAGTGTAGTCCTTATCACCAAACCAAATTATAGACGTTGTGCCAGGCTGGGCAGGATCAATAACCTGATACTTAAAGCAGTTCAGTTTAGCACAGGATTCTTTGCCGAGTTTTTTGTAGGTAATTCTTGAGGCTTCAGGTTTTGTACCTTCATCTTTAAAGTCGACCTTAAGGTTGCTGGTTGGGGTATCAGTTTTTGGTACATCTGGGCCTTTAGGGTATTTAATCCAAGAACCATCGCCTTCATCTTTCATATACGTATCACCATTAAGCATAATAAAGGCACCGGATTCCTTGCCACCTTCTTTCGTTGTGGTGGATGAGTTATCTTTACCATCTACTGCTGAGGTAAATTCGGTAGCTTTACCGTCTTTGTCAGTACTTGTGAAAGTTGCTGTATATGCCCCTTTTATGTCGTAGTGGCTAGAGAACTTACAAAGGTCTTTATCTTTATATAGTTTATTGCACTCATCTCCAATGGCGTTCGTGGCGGCCGTATTACTAGCCGAAGAGCTGCTTTTCTTCTGGTTCTTATACACCATATAACCAACACCACCGATGGCAACCAGCACTACTACTATTGCAATGGCCATTATGTGCACAATACCTCGACTATCAGTATGAAGCGATTTTTTCATTGGTATTTGTCCTGCTTATGTTTATTTCTTTATTGTAACAGTTTTTCTTGCACTATAAACTCAACAATAAATAAACAAGAACAGTGAATATGAGTTGACAA
>DHXU01000004.1 GCA_002413835.1 Candidatus Saccharibacteria bacterium UBA5148
CCCTGCCATATAAAGTTTGAAGGTACTATTCAGTAACTTTTTTAATGTCTCGAGTGCCGGCCATCCTACCACTCAGGTAACCATGTAGCGTATAGCCCGTTTTTAGTACAAATGGAAGTTGTACGAGGAGAATATTTACAAGCAGTAAATCAAAAGGGAAGAAAATCCATATAAATGTTGTTGAAAAGCTAAGTGAATACAAAAATGCAAATATCATATGGTTTTTCACAGAATACTTCTTAATCCATCTTGATCCTGTCACGATGTCACCAAAGTCAACTTTCTTAGGTGTAATGGCTACGATTAGCTCATATGCTAGAAACAACAGGACAACAATTATTTTGTAGTAGATACTATCAAAACCTAACGTATACAAAAACGGCAACGAGACCAGAAAAATAAAGATAACATTTACGACCGAATTTGCTAATTTCCAAAAGGCGTTTGTTTTCTTTATTTTAGCCATGATTCTATACTACACCACAATAGGTTCGGTAATAGTCCCTTAGCACCTGCCATCCACGTACATATCGTTTTTGCTTTTATATTGTATTTTCTACCTCTGTTATTGAGCGCTTTGGTATGTTAATATACATGCATGACTGATGACGTAATCTCTGATCTAAAAGACTTTATCACTGCAACTGTATCTCAGCAATCGGTTACGCTTCGTGATCAGATAAGCGGTGATATCCGGAGTGACTTTCATACTGAGATTGAAAAGCTCGATGTCAAATTGTCGACTCGCATCGATGACCTGGATGTCAAATTGTCGACTCGCATCGATGACCTTTCGGCTGCCGTTGCAGAAGCGCTTGATAACCAAAGTGAGGCTGTAGATCTTCGTCTGGTCGATCACGAGGCGCGCATTGGCGCCCTCGAAGCTAAAGTATAGTTATCTTGAGTGTATACCGCTTCGCTGGTGATGAAATTTACCTGACAACCGGCGACGTGCTATACCAGTACCAGAGTGAGTGTCACGGGCTATTATATTGTTTCTTTCTTTTGGACAGACCTTAGTTAGTATCATCTTGCGATTACGGACGGAACCATTGACAATAGTGTAAAAACAACTTATAATACAGAATATGGAATATATAGTAACATATCGCGACCTTGCAGGTAGGAACGTACCCCCTGGCATAACCGCAGGTGTAGAGGTACAACCTCCACTATCCGATGCTGCAGCTTTAGGGGTGGTGGCCGCTATGACTGCAAAACAGCAACTGGATGCTTTTGCCAGAACCGTAGGTACGCCTGAATGTAATGTTGCGGATGCTTATGTCACTCGCAACGACGCTGTCGGAACGGCTTATCTGCTTGCCGCCAGCAGGGATCGGCGTGATAATAGTTTGAATGCGACTCCTGCGAGCCTGGCAGGCATGATCGGCCAGGCCATAGATCCTTGTAAGCTGCACAGAGTTACGTACAGAAACGCTGACGAGCTTCGTAATTAGATAGTTTTTGCTTCGGTGCAGCCGACCACTTCGGGTAGTCCGATCTGCTGCAAACGCCGCAGTGAAACGACCTTCAGGGCGAATATTGCGGCGGCCAGTATGCTTGTAGCTAGCGGCGACTTAGTTAGTACCATAACGAGTACTAAGGCTGAAGAGTTCAGGGCTTTGGCCGGCTTCGACCAGTTCCATTTGTAGATAAAGCGGTCGACGAGGTAGAAATAATTCGGACTTTTGAGCGGCCAATGTGTGAATGATAGGGTCAGGAAATTGTCGAGAACCATGAACTGCACCATATAGATGCCGATTGGAATCAGCATGTTGTGGTGCCAGGTGGCGTAGGTCATATAAAACAGTGCCACACACAGACGGTCACACAGGATGTCAAAGGTACCGCCGATGCGGGTTTCGCGGTTCAGACGGCGGGCGACCATACCGTCTGCCATGTCGCCTATCCAGTACGCCAGCAGGCCGGCAAACAGTAGTGTCGTGGAATGCTGGGCGATGGCCAGCATAGTGAGAACTACAGCTGCCGCAGTCCGGACGGCGGTGACCAGATTGGCCCAGCTCAGCCAGATGTCGCGCGGTTCATGCCAGCATCCATGGTGGTCACAGAATATTTTGTTTTTATTATTCATGCCTGCAATTATAACCCAAATGTGTGATCGGCGGGTATCTTGTGCAAAACGAAACTGAACTTTGAACCCTGCTTGAGCTCGCTCTCGACGACTATGTTGACGCCGAGCTTGCGCGCCAGCTTGTGTACGACGTAGAGTCCCAGACCGGTGCCGGATGTTTTGCGGGTCAGGTAATCTTCGGAACGGTAGAATTTATCAAAAATACGTTTTTGGTCAGACTTACTGATGCCGATACCCGTATCCATGACGCTGAACTCGACGGTGTCGCCCTGATTTACGGCGGCAATGGTAATAGCACCGAAGTCAGTATATTTGATGGCATTGGTGATAAAGTTCTGCAGTATTTCCTCGAGGTACAGTCGGCTACATACGACATTTTCAACCTCCGGGGGCAACTCAAGTATGAGCTGAAGACCCCGGCTGGTGGCACGCTTCAGATAGCGGTGATAGAGATCATTAAGCAGCATAGTACTATTAATTGTTTCGACAGCGTCAGATGCTCCCCGCTCGACGCGTGAAAGTGTCGATAATTCCTGCACCATGCTCGCCAGGTATATCACTTGCTCATGGGCACTTTTGAGCATCGCTGCGTATCGCTCCGGATCCTTCTTGGTATCAACCTGGTACTGCAGTAAGGAGATGGCACCCTCGACGATCGCCAGCGGCGTACGGAGTTCATGACTGACAACAGATATGAACTCTTTGCGCTCCTCTTCTAGGCTTTTGGCTTTTGTCACGTCGCGAACGATAAAGATATAGCCGTCGGGGCTTTGGGTGGTAGCCGTGCGGCTGCCTTGTATCGGCGCGAAGCTGATGCTCAGGTTCATCCGTTCGCCGTTCGTAAACTGGTGTGAGAGGTCGTCCCGTTCAACCAGCAGATCCGATTCGGCCAGAATCTCCTGCAGCGACGTCGGATTCCCGTTAGGGTCGTAGAGGTGAAATACTTCATCAAGTTGTTTTCCGGTCAAATAGTCTGTAGTATCGAGTAACTCAAGCAGAGCCGGGTTGTAAATTCGTATTGTTCCCGTGTTGCTCGTGCTGGCGATGGCCATACCTACGCTGTTAATCAGGGCTGTCAACTGCTCGCGCTGGAACTTTTCCTCGATCTGCGTCAGCATCAGGTCCTGATGCTCGACCAGCTGGACGCGCCGCAGCAGAACGACGAGGACGCAGCTGACAATAATAATGCTCAAGTACACACCGTACTCAAAGGAAATCTGAAAAGTTTTATGCGGTTCAGCGACATAGATTATGACCGCAGTCATAGTGACACAGCCCAGACTGATAATACCCCCGATTTTTCCGTAGAATATCTCCGTAATGAACGCTAGCAGGATCCAGCAGAATGCGATCGGGCTCAGGAAACCGGGGCCAACAACGAAATAGAGCGTGGCGAAGAGATGATAGAACACCAGATAGATGCCAAGGTTAAATGGAGTCGACGCTTTGAGAATCGTTTGTAAAATTCCTAGCCCTATGAAAAGCACCGAGAGGACAACGAACCCAGTATGATTAAATATCGGGCTGCGGCCGACAATAGCAGTAGCCGAAGCGATACCATAGGCCACGGCAACGAATGGAATAAGTAAGCCGGCGAGCCGCGTAACCCGCAAAAATAACACACTGTACTTATCAATGTAAGTGTTTGTTCCACTATTAGCCATGAGCGCATTATAGCAGTAGATCTTTTACTTTTTGCGGTTGTGCTAATGTTAAATATTTCATATACTAGGATTAATAACATAAGCGCTTGGTGAGTACATGAAGATCTTGATGCTTGGGTGGGAATTACCTCCATATAACAGCGGCGGACTTGGGGTAGCATGCTACCAGCTCTGCAAAGCACTCACAAAAAAATCAGATGTCGATATAGAGTTCATGTTGCCATACGAAGCGGACCACCAGATAGATTTTATGAAAGTCACTGCTGCCCTGCCGCAAGGCGTTGAGACTATTATCGAAGCCGGCGGTGTATACGATAGCCACAAATACGTCTATCAGGACGGTCACGAGGAATGGCACGACATAGTTGGTCAGCAGCAGATGTTTGAACGATCCGTCGGCCGCTTGGTCGAGAGCCGTGAGTTTGATATCATCCATGCACATGACTGGCTGACATTCCGGGCTGGTCTGCGAGCCAAGGCTCACTCCGGTTGCCCGCTTATTCTGCATGTCCATTCCATCGAACGCGACCGGGCCGGTGGTGGCGATGGCAATCCGCTGGTCCGTGAGATTGAGGCGTTGGCCTTTCTGATGGCCGACCATATCGTAGCCGTCAGTGCTCACACCAAGCGGATGATTATGCAGGATTATGATATCCCTGGTGATAAGATCGAAGTCGTCCACAACAGTATCGACCGTGATCTGATGATTCCTCTCGATGATCATAATGTCTATCACTATCTGGAGTCTCTGAAAGCCGATGGCTGGCGCGTCGTAACTAACGTCGGTCGTATGACAGTTCAGAAGGGCTTGTTCAATCTGCTACACGCCGCCTGCGAAGTTATCTATCGCCAGCCGAAGACTATCTTCCTGCTGGTCGGCAGCGGCGAGCAGTACCACGAACTGATTGCCCTGAGCGCTGAGCTCGGCATTTCAAAAAATGTTGTGTTCACTGGTTTTCAACGCGGCAAAAACTGGCGCGACAGCTTTGGTATTGCTGACCTCTTCGTTATGCCGTCTATATCCGAGCCGTACGGTCTGACAGTACTGGAAGCTATCGAATACGGCGCTCCGGCGCTCATTAGTAAGCAATCCGGTGTCGGCGAGGCTATCCGTAACTGCCTGCGGGTTGATTCATGGGATGTCGCCGATATGGCTAACCAGATTACAGCCGCTGTCCGTGACCGTAGCCTGACGGAAGAATTGCACCACAATGCCTTCCAGGAACTGAAGCAACTTTCATGGAATGATGCTGCTGACAAATTGATACATCTCTATAATCATCACACGGCCACTGCTGCATCTCGCCGCTTAGCAGGAGCTGCAGCATGACGACACCCGCAGCCGGCGCTAAAAAAGCCATAGTTCTCTATCTTCATGTCCACCAACCCTACCGTATCCGTCACTATACAATTTTTGATGCCGGCCAGAACCATGATTATTTTGACGCGGCCTATGACAGCCGTGAAAGTAACGAGCGCATCTTGCAGAAGGTAGCCGAAAGCTCGTACCTGCCGACGAATGCCCGGTTGCTGGAGCTCCTGAACAAGAACCCGCAGTTCAAGGTTAGTATGTCAATCACCGGCACGGTGTTGGAACAGCTCGAGAAATGGTCGCCGGCAGCATTGCAGTCTTTCAAAGACATCGTGGCTACCGGACAGGTTGAAATTGTCGCTGAGACGTATCACCACAGCCTGGCGTTCTTTTATTCGCGGGCGGAATTTGAGATGCAGGTCCGGATGCACCGCGAGAAGGTCCAGCAGCTCTTCGGCCAGACGCCACAGGTCTTCCGCAATACTGAGCTGGCCTACAACAACGACCTGGCCTACTGGGCTGACAAAGCCGGCTACAAAGGTATCCTGGCCGAGGGTTGGGACAAAGTCCTTGATTGGCGTAGTCCGAATTTCGTCTATCGGCCGACCTACACCAACAACATTCGCTTACTCATGAAGAACTACAGACTGTCTGATGACATCGCCTTTCGTTTTGGTAATCAGGACTGGGAACAGTGGCCGCTGACGGCTGATAAGTTCACATCCTGGCTGAATGCCGAGCCTGAGGCTACTAATTTCAACCTCTTCATGGATTATGAAACCTTCGGTGAGCACCAATGGGACGAATCGGGCATCTTCAAGTTCCTGGAGTACTTGCCTCAGGAATGGCTGCGAACGCCTGGCAATACCTTCATGACTGTCAGCGAGGCGATTGATAGTTTCGACGCCCGCGATGAAATCAATGTGCCGGATACGATAACCTGGGCTGATACCGAGCGCGACCTGTCCGCCTGGCTTGGTAATGCTATGCAGCAGGAATCAATCCATGCGCTCTATTCGCTGCAGGGGCGGATCATAGCCACGAATGATCTGGCACTTATCGAAGATTGGCGCCGGCTGCAGACATCGGATCACTTCTATTATATGTGTACGAAATGGTTCAACGACGGTGACATTCACGCCTATTTCAGCCCTTATGCCACGCCGTATGAAGCATTCATTAATTTCATGAATTCGTATCATGATCTGACATTCCGTTTACGGGAACAAGGAGTAACTGTATGACAACTTATAGTAAGCCGACAGGACCCCGCCAATCAGGAGATGTAATCTAATGGGTAGGCCGGTTATGCTTGGTAATGGTGCCCTGACAGTCGGGCTCAATGAGCAAGGCTTAGTGCACGATTTTTACTATCCGTATGTCGGACTCGATAACCTGACGACCGCCCGCAGTGTCCATCATAAGATCGGCGTCTGGGTCGACGGTATGTTCAGTTGGGTTGACGATGGCAGCTGGGATATCAGTGTTGATTTCGAAACTGATGCGCTGGTCAGCGATATCTCGATGGTCAATAAGGAACTGCAACTTGAACTGCACGCCGTAGACTTCGTTGATAACCAGTTCAACGCCTTCTGCCGCCAGATCATTGTTACCAACGCCAGTGCTGCTGACCGGACAATCCGTGTGTTTATGCACCAGGTATTCCAGATATCCAGGGCCGGCCGGGCCGACACGGCGCTGTTTATTCCTGAAGAAAACTACCTGCTGGATTATAAGGGTCGCTGTTGCTTGCTCGTCTACGGTGAAGATGCTAATGGCAAAGTTTTCGACCAGTTCTCTGTCGGCAATTACGGCATCGAGGGCAAAGAAGGTACCTATAAAGATGCTGAGGACGGTGAACTGACCGGAAACGCTGTCGAGCATGGCGGTGTTGATTCAGTTATACGCTTTGAGCTGGAACTGGCTGGCGGCACGGATGTCGCTGTGAACTATTGGGTCGTGGCCGCCGATTCACAACAGAGCGCCGAAACTATCCATCATACGATCCAGAAACAAGGACTGAGCGGCAGGCTGGATGCAGCCAGGGATTACTGGCATGACTGGCTGTCTACCGGAGCTGGGCGCTTGCAGCAGATCGACAAAATGTATGTGCCGATGGTTAAAAAATCTCTGATGGTCATCAAAGCCCATACCGATAAACGCGGCGGTATCATCGCTTCCTGCGACTCTAGCATCTACAATTATGGCCGTGATTACTATAGCTATGTCTGGCCCAGAGATGGCGCTTATGCCATCTGGCCGCTGATCCGGCTGGGCTACACCGAGGAGCCAAAGAAGTTCTTTGAATTCTGCCGCGATATCCTCAGTCCCGAAGGCTACCTGATGCATAAATTCCAGCCTGATAAGGCAATCGGTAGCACCTGGCATCCTTTGCTCCATGGTAAACACGCCGAGCTGGCGATTCAAGAAGATGAAACAGCCAGTGTTCTATATATGCTTGGAGAGTATCTGGGCTATACCCAAGATCATGATTTCGTTTCCAGCCTCTACGCAACCTTCATACAGCCGGCGGCTAACTTCATGGCAGGCTTCCTGGATGAACAGACTAATCTGCCACATGCCAGCTATGACCTGTGGGAGGAAAAATTCCTGACGCATACCTACACAGCTGCCGTTACATACCAGGCACTGCTGGTTGCTGCTGAGTTTGCTGACAAATTTGAACATCCGGACGACGCAGTCCGCTGGCGCGAGGCTGCTGCCGTGATTACCGAAAACAGTGCCGTATTCTACGACATGGAGCGTGGAGCATACCGTAAGGGTTATCTGTTGCAGGAAGATGGTTCATTGAAATATGACAACACGCTCGATATCTCCAGCCTGTACGGTGTCGTCATGTATGGGCTGAAGTCCCTCGAAGCACCCGAAGTCGTCAGTACGGTCAAAGCGATTGAGGCTACCTTGCTCGACAAATCGCCAAGCGGCGGCTCGCCGCGCTACGAGCACGACGTCTATTTTGCAGTTAAACCGGAGTTCCAGGGGAATCCATGGTTCGTCACGACACTCTGGCTGGCGCAGTATTATGCTAAAGCTGGCCGTAGCGAGGACGCCCGCAGCATTATGGGCTGGACCATGGACCGGGCACTGCAGAGCGGAATCCTGAGCGAACAGATCAATCCTTCTGACAACTCCCCGCTGTCAGTTACGCCGCTTGTCTGGAGCCATGCCGAATTCATCAATACCGCGCTCGACCTGACCAAGGACGATGCCTCGAAGTAGCTGCCTCGGCATACACTAACGAGACCGGCAGGTTACTTCTTTGGTTTGACTTCGTTGCGGCCTAAGTTCTTTTTGGTCTCGAGGAATACAACATGCCTGCGCAGCTTTGGGCTGTATTTCTTGAGGCTCAGCTTTTCAGGCGTGTTCTGGGTATTCTTGGTCGTGTAATAAATGCGTTCGCCGGACTCTTCGCTGACGAGTCCGATAATTTTTCGCTTATCACCTTTTTTTGCCATGTTAAATCCTTACTTATTTGAATGCTTCACATTAGTTTAACAGAGAACTGCCTCGCCTGCAAGCCTCCATCATGAGTAATGATGCATCCAATCGAATCTACCGCTTTACCGGCTATTACGCTTGTGGTAAGATGATACCAAAGTCCGACCCATGAATGGAGTACCGAAATGCTGATGAAAAATTGGCACAAACGCATCAATCAGGCAGGTGACACGATTGTCGAAGTCCTTATTGCGACCGCTGTCGTCAGCAGCGTGCTGGCTGGTGCATTTCTGGTGTCGCAGAAAAGTACAATAGCCGTTCGTGATAGCCAGGAGCATGGCGAGATGCTGCAGGTACTGCAGGGCCAGGTGGAGTTGGTGCGGGCTATGGCGCTTGTTGCAACTGACGACAGTTCTGGTGTCTTCGATGGACCGCCGACAGCTGCTCAGTATTTCTGTATCAATGGCACCGATCCGGCTTCACCGGCTCGTGTCGATTTCCCATTGACATTTGACACTACAACCTACGCGGGATATCCTCCGGAGTGTAGCGACATCCAGACGCGCTATAACGTGACTATTACTTATGATTCATCATCACATGTCTTTAGCTTCAGCGGGCGCTGGGACAAGCTAAGTGGCGGCCAGAACCAGGAGCAGTTGTCATACCGCATGTATCCGGGAGCGGTCCCATCTGTCATAAATAATATTACTCCTGGTGATGTAGCTGTAGTTACCAATTCTCCATGTCAGAAAGACCCGATTACCCATGCATGTATAACCGGGTCCGGGCCGGTAGATTATCAATGGACATCGTATATCACCAATGTTTCACCCACTCCGAGCTCTCCAATAGTCTCATGTGTCTGGAAATGGAGTGATGGTCTTAAGCAGACAGACAAATGTGCTATCGGCGACTTCCAGAAGCATACCTGGTCGAAGCCTGTTGGCTACCCGCCGTATGATTACCTCTGCGCTTCCGACCACGTGTATAAGGGAAACGTAACACTTACGCTGACACTTGCCAACGGCAGCAAACCGACAACAACCTACACCGTTCCCTACCCTCTGTGCTATCCCGATTAGCGTGTCGAATACGCTGCTAATTTTGAGATCTTAGAACGATGAGTATGCTATTTCAATAGTAAACATGTAGATACATCTTGGAGCCACGATTGGGATTTGAACCCAAGACCCCGATCTTACCATGATCGTGCTCTACCCCTGAGCTATCGCGGCATACTTCTGTAATTCCTGCATCAGCCAGATTTTTAATTTTTTATTGCTCACATAAATCTGTACCACACCGTATTTATTCTTTTTTCGACATGTCCCCTTACCTTGTGGAGGGATCACAGAAACCGTTTTGTGAAACGACTCTCTTCCACATTTTAGTACATTTTCCCAGTATTTGATGGCCTGCGTCTCGTCAGATCGTTAAATATCTGTAGCCCGTATCGTATATCAGAATTGCTAACTCCACAAATTACTCTTAGGAATTTAACGAAAGTAAGGATTATTGATGGGTCGGTATTGCCGAGTTGAACACTGTATTCGTCGACCTTGTTACCCTCGCCCCAATAGAGACCAAGCCCGATCCCATAGAGAATTGTTTCCTCTTGATTGAGCTGTTTTTTAATCTCAAATTTCTTACCGTGTTGCAAATAAGCTGTTTCACTTTTTGTGCGTAACGTAATCTGATGCTGGATGAGACTCTTATTGACTGAGGCGCGAGACACCATGAGTGAATCGGCAATCTTTTGAACAGACAAAAACTTAGATTGGTAAAGATCTTCTAGCAACTCTTTCGCAAGTGTCATAGATTAATTGTATTACATTTGGTTGGTGCGGGGTGTAGGATTCGAACCTACGAACTCGGAGAGGGCAGATTTACAGTCTGCTGTGTTTGACCGCTTCACTAACCCCGCACGTATGTGAAATTAAATTTGGAGCCGACAGAGGGATTCGAACCCACGACCCGCTGTTTACAAAACAGCCGCTCTAGCCACTGAGCTATGTCGGCGTATTTCCGGCTTTGCTGTTATATGTACCAAATAACAGATGTTAGTGTATCAAACACCACCGTAAACGGCAACCATGTACGGTGAAAGCTTAAGCGTTATTAAATGACGACGCGCCGTGGCCGGACAATACGCTTTGGGCGTCCGGCTGGTACGATCAATTTTTTAATCTTATCTTCTACCAGATCTGCCTCGGCGTTCATGCCGATAGCCCGGTAAGCCTTGCCGAGTAATGTGTAGGTTTCTTTGTTCGGCTCGAGCTCGACGGCTTTCTCAAGCTCCTGTGTCATGAGCTTATGATTGCCGAGCTTCTCCTGAACTTTGGCATAGGCTACGTGCCGGGCGGCCAGTTTATCTTCGAGTTTGAGGGCCTGTTCGAAGGCTATGGCGGCTTTTTCGTAGTTTTCGGTCTCGTAGTAGATAAGACCCAGGTTGTGCAGGCTCGACGACGTTGCTTCGATGCTGGAGGCGATTTCGAAACAGTCGATGGCATCCTTGTATTCCTTTTGTTTGGCATACAGGATACCGAGCCGGTTGTAGGCGGCGGCGTTCTTCTCATCAATCTTCAGAATCGTCAGTAGGGCTTTCTCAGCCCGCAGAAAACGGTTCTCGCGCATTCCCTGGTGAGCTATGTCCCAGAGTTTACCAAGCCGGTCACCGACTTTGCGCGAAACCATGCCGAACTCATCTTCATGAACCTGAGCATGATGATATGCCAGCGCGCCGAAACCTGCTACGAGTAGAAGTTCTACCATGTGTACTTACAGTATAGCAGGTAGCGGGGCCGTGTGTATGGGACCCAGCAAACATATGACTGGCAATTAGAGTTCGAGCATCAGGTTAGTCAGCACCAGCTTTGTCTGCGTATTATGCTGGAGCTGCTCGGTTGCATTATAGGTAGCGCGTAGTACTCGTTGCCAGCGGGCAGCCGCCTTGGTGTCAGCCGATCGCTTGAGAGCCATACGTGACATTTGCCCCAGTACAAACAGGACATCCAGGCATAACTGTTTCTGTTTGCTCAGGCCATCAACCAGCAGCAGACGCTCATAGGTTTTGCTCTGCAATATACCCCGGGCATGCGTCGTGGCAGCAACCAATGAGTGTTCAGTGTCCTGGGCCAGCAGGGCGCTGGCCAGCCCAGGGAGCTCTCCGCCGAGCATCAGAGCCCGTGTAATCTCGTCTGCTGAGTATCCAAGGCTCTCGAAATGAGGTATAAGCGTATCGGTTGGCGGCGGCAGGACTGTCAATTGTCGGACGCGAGACTGAATGGTCGGCAGGACAGCGTCCATACCAGTTGCAGTCAGGATTATAACAGTATCGGCTGGCGGCTCTTCAAGAGTCTTCAGGAGTGCGTTCTGGGCTTCAGGTGTCAGGTGATGTGCATCCTCGATAAGTGCTATCCGGGCAATGCTGTCCGGCCGCGATCCCGGGATAGACAGATTGAGAAAGTGCTGCAGTTCGCGGATTGTCTCAATCGGGATTGATTTGCCTGCTTCCGGTCGTATGGTGCGGAGATAGGGGTGGGTTGGTTCGCTACCAGGCGTGCTTCTGTTGATCTGCAATATTTCTGCAACGATGTGCCATGCTAAGCTGGCCTTACCACTGCCACCTGGTCCTGTAATTAGCAACGCCTGGGCTGGCCGGGAAATATATTCCTGGACCGCCAGCTGTGTCAGTGGATGCAATACGATTGTCATTATTTCCCCGGCTGTTTAGCCTGCATAAAATCGTTGAACTCGGATGGCAATGGTGCTCTGAAGACCTGACGGCTACGGTCTGGCAATGTCAGTTCAAGCTCGGCGGCATGCAGGTGGAGCCTTGGTGCGTCCTCACCACCGTACAATGTGTCACCGACTATCGGATGCTTCAAATGCGTCAAATGAACGCGGAGCTGGTGCGTCCGGCCGGTTTCCGGTCGCAAACTGAGCATAGAGTGTGTTTCATTGGCTTCAACGACCTGGTAGGCAGTGGTAGCCGAGCGGCCGTTGATACCGACGCGGAACGTCTGCGGCTTCTTCGGGTTCCGCTCGATCGGCATGTCGATGATTGCCTGCTGCGGGTCCATGATGCCAGTAACGACTGCGACGTATTGCTTCTTGACACGGCGCTGCGAGAATTGTTTCTGCAACCAACTGTGGGCTTCGGGAGTTTTGGCACAGATCATGATGCCGCTTGTAGCCCTGTCAAGTCTGTGGACGATACCAGCTCGTTCACCTTCCATACTTCGCAGCCGGCCGCGGAGCCAGGTTGCTACCGTTGCTTCAGGATTGAAAGCGCCCTTGCTGTGTGTCAGTAGCCCCGCGGGTTTGATAATAACGACACAATCAGCATCCTCGTAGACGACAGGCAGCTCGATTGTCGGAATCTCAAAAAATAAGTCTTCATCATGGTCGATAACAACTTTGTCACCGTGGCGCACCTTGTAACCGGCTTTGATGACAACGCCGCCATTGATGCTGACTTTACCGTCATTGATCAGTTTGACGGCGTAATTACGTGTCAAGGTCGGCATCTGTTCAACGACGCGCTGGTCGAGGCGCTGGGCCCGGGAAATTTCCAGATTTGCCATGATCTAGACAGCCTTCGGACGTAGGCCGACGGCTTGCTGAACCCGGAGGAGCATCTGGTTGGCGACCTGATTCATCGCCGCTTCGTCAGCTTCAAGCTTGGCGGTCAGCTGCTCGTCGTTGACACTCATGAGTTTCGCCTTGAAGTCGGTCAAAAAGTCTTTTACCTGTTCCGCTACTTCTTTTTTGAGGTCTCCATAGCTCGTATCCCCATCGTGATGATCGGCTACAGCCTGTATCGTTTCGCCGGACAACAGCGCATGAATCGTCAGCAGGTTGCTAATGCCTGGCTGTGCAGCCGGGTCATAATGAACGACACCAATTGAATCAGTTGTAGCGCCCATTATTTTCTTGGCGGCCGTCTCAGGGTCATCTCCCAGGAAGATAATCCCCTTGCCTGATTCGTCGCTTTTGCTCATCTTCTTGGACGGATCGATGAGGTCTTTGATGCGTAGTCCCTGATCTTTGCCAAAGAAATCATGCTGGTCTTTGACAGGCTTGGGAACGACGAATAGTTCGCCGAACTGATTGTTCAGGCGCTCGGCAATATCACGCGTAAATTCGAGATGCTGAGATTGATCGTCACCTACCGGCACATACGATGCGCCGTAAAGTAATATATCGGCCGCCATCAGTACCGGATAGTTGAATAAGCCGACGCTGACCCGGTCGTCGCTCAGTCTGGCTGATTTATCCTTAAACTGCGTCATACGGGACATTTCGCCGAAACCCGTAAAACAATCAAAGATCCATGCCAGTTCAGAGTGTGCTGATATGTAACTCTGTCGATAAATGTGTATGCCCGGATCATCGAGCGGCAGACCGGCAGCTGCAAATAAGCGCAGGTTGTGTATGATCTGCGCCTGTAGCTGGCTATGATCGATCGGAGTTGTAAAGCTGTGCAGATCGGGTACAAACAAGTTTATCTGATATTCCGCTGATCTGGTGCGGGCCATATCGATGAGCGGTAGTAGCGCACCAAAGTAGTTGCCGATATGCAGGTCATTGTTGGCGCGCAGGCCGGTCAGTAGTACAGGTTTGGTCATTGTGTTCATTATACCCTATAACTCCTGTTGGACGGGCACGTCGCTAGCGCTGGCAGTGCCGGCGTCCTGAGTTTCAGGTTCGACCACAAAGCCATGTTGAATCGCCATCTCAATTACGCTGTAGTGACCCGAAGCGTTGTCGACGCCGTTTAATAGCAAGAATCTTGCCGCTTTACCTTCGAGTACGTATAGCGGCTTGGGAGCCCTATCATTGTCTACTATAATTTCAGATTTGTCTGTCATTGTCTGTCCTCATGTGTATTGTAAGTATTGAATAAACCGCCTGGCTTGGCGGTTTATTCAATGAGTTCAAATCTTTATCGTGTCTCTTATCGTGTCTCTATCGTCGAGCTCTTTGATTCGGGCGCACAGAACAAACAGCCAAGCTTTTGCCAGAGAAGATATACCAGGATATGAAATTGACTATTTGTTGCATTACCTTAATTCTAATGGCATGAGCGGATTATGTCAAGTAACTACCCGCAGCCTGTTCTCTGCGGGTATGTAAGATGGTTAAAAACAATGTTCTAACGCTTGGTGAACTGGCGCTGCTTGCGGGCACCTTTGAGGCCGAACTTCTTGCGTTCTTTCTCACGGGAATCACGGCCGAGCAGATCGGCGCGCTTCAGGGTACTCTTCAGGTCTTCGTTCATGATAGCCAGTGCCTTGGAGATACCAAGGCGGATGGCCTCAATCTGGCCGTCGTGGCCACCACCGCTGACGTGTGCAGTGATGTTGTAGGTATTTTCCTGTCCAAGTACGGTGAACGGCTGGTTGAGTTTCGCCAGCAGGTACTTGCTGTCTGCAAAATACTCTTCGGCCGGCTTCTCGTTGACCAGGATAATTCCCTTGCCCTTCTGCAGGCGTACACGCGCGGTGGCGCTTTTGCGGCGGCCGAGTGCGTAGAAGTAATGATCAGTTGCTGGAGCCATATTTATTTATCCTCAACTTTCTTGGAAGCTGGTTGTTTGACGTTTGACGCCTTTACAGACAAGGTCTGTGGCTTCTGGGCTTCGTGGTGATGCTCGGCATCGGCGTATATCTTCAGCCGGGCTAAGCGCTCATCACGCAGTTTGTTAACAGGCAGCATACCACGGACGGCCTTGAAAATAGCCTGCGTAGGATCCTGCTCCATTTGCTCAGTAAAGGTGCGCTGCTTGATGCCGCCTGGAAATCCACTGTGGCGGTAGTAAATCTTATCGTCGGCTTTTTTGCCGGTTACGATAGTGTTCTTGGCATTGATGACGACGACATAGTCGCCACAATCGATGTGTGCGGTAAACATTGGCTTGTCTTTGCCGGTCAGCAGGGTTGCAACACGGG
This sequence comes from Candidatus Saccharibacteria bacterium UBA5148, assembly GCA_002413835.1. Classification (GTDB taxonomy): domain Bacteria; phylum Patescibacteriota; class Saccharimonadia; order Saccharimonadales; family UBA4665; genus UBA4665. The sequence goes on from DHXU01000004.1 coordinate 15,484, forward strand.
TTGCGACACGGCCCAGCGGAGCTTCACCGGCATCGACGACATACCAGACACGGGTTACATCACCCGGTTTAGCGCTGTAAGTTTTAGTTATCTTCATGATGCGGCCTCCTCAATGTTCGCGGCTGCTTTTGTTGCGGCTGCCGGCTTAGCGGCTGGCTTGACGACCTTTGTTGGTGTAGCGGCTGTAGCGACTGGTGCAGCATTGAGGTCATCGACGAAGCTGACGCGGGCCAGCTGGGCGTTGTCACCACGGCGGGTGCGGGTCTTTTCGATCCGGACATGACCGCTGGTGCGGCCAACCAACTTTGGTGCTATTTCGTCGACCAGCTTATGGGCGCTGGCGATAGTCTGTAACTTAGCTATGATCTGGCGGCGGTTATGTAAATCGCCTTTCTTAGCTTTGGTTATAAGCTTCTCGATGTATGGCACGATTTCCTTGGCTTTTGGCAAAGTAGTTTCGATAGATTCATACTTCACAAGGCTGTCAGCAAGACCCTTGACCAGAGCCCGGCGCTGATCGCGCTCGCGGTTGAATTTCCTTCCTTTATATCCGTGACGATGCATCTTAGAGCTCCAGTTCCGCTAATTTCTCTTTGACTTCATCGAGTGCTTTGCTGCCAAAACCTTTGAGGTCGCGGAGTTCAGCATCATTCAATGAGAAAAGATCTTTGATTGTGTGGATGTCGTTGTTGATCAGGGCGTTGGTCGTACGTGCTGAAAGATTTAAATCTTCGATAGACGTGTTCAGGGCGCCTGGCTCATCACCGCTGGCTTCTTCGGACTGGTGTCCACCTGCAGGAGCGGCAGCGCTCGATTCAGCAACTGCGACCCGAGTGCTTCCTGCCAAGGCAGTGTACTGGTTGACGAGGATCGCTGATGCTTCTTCGAAGGCATCGCGGGCGGAAATAGATCCGTCAGTTTCGATCGTCAGAAGCAACTTGTCGAGGTCAGTTACCTGGCCGACACGGGTGTTCTCCACTTTGTAACGGACACGCAGGACAGGCGTAAATACAGCGTCAAGGGCGATCATGTCGCTGGCTTTGCGAGCTGTACCTTCTTCGATGGTGCGGTAGCCGCGGCCGACTTCGACTATCAGGTCCATGACGAATGATGCTTTATCATCGTCGATGTTAGCAATAATGTGCTCAGGATTGACGACTTCGACATCGGCGTTTGTTTCTATGTCCTTAGCTGTGATTGCGCCCTTGCCTTTTTTAACAATACGCAGGTTCTGAGCTTCGTCGCCGTATACCCGGAAACGTACGCCTTTGAGGTTGAGCATGATGTCAACGACATCTTCTTTGACTCCTGGAACGGTAGTGAATTCGTGGGTGACGCCTTCGATTTTGAAACTAGTAACTGCTGCGCCTGAAATGCTCGAAAGCAAAACTCTGCGAAGGGAGTTGCCTAAGGTCATGCCATAGCCGCTGTGCAAAGGCTCGACAGTGAATGTTGAGCTTGCTGAGGTATGGTCGTCGACTGCGACGAGACCCGGTGTGTGAATGTGGTTTGCCATTGTACTAGCGTCCTCCCTTAACGTGAGTAATATTCTACGATTAATTGTTCATTGATATCGGGTTCGGCATCATCACGGACTGGGGCGCCAGTGACTTTGACTTCAAATTTCTTGCGGTTGGCGGTAATCCATTCAGGTGTGGATGGTGGTGCTGGACTAACGTCGTCAAGCCGTTTGAAATATTCAGTCTGCTTGCTGTGGTCACGAAGTGTCAGAACGTCGCCTGCTTTGAGGCGGATTGATGGAATGTCAACTCGAGTGCCGTTCAGCAGGAAGTGGCCATGGGTCACGAGCTGACGTGAGGCTCGTCTCGACGTAGCAAAGCCAGCGCGGTAGACGACATTGTCAGCGCGGCGTTCCAGAAGCTGCAACAGAATAGCGCCGGATTGGCCCTGTGCCTTCGTTGCTTCTTTCATGAGATTGCTGAACTGTTTCTCCAACAGACCATACAATCGCTTGACCTTTTGCTTCTCGCGTAACTGGAGCAGGTATTGGCTGCCTTTGCCGCCACGGAAACGGCCATTGGTGACCTGGCCCGGAGGAGTAGGTCGCTTGACGAGGGCTTTGTGAGCTTTTGGGTGGAGGGCATAGCCTTCCCGGCGGCTCATCTTTACAATAGATCCTGTATCTCGTGCCATGTTAGATTCTCCTTGCCTTCTTAGGACGGACGCCACCGTGTGGTACGCCTGTTACATCCTTGATGCTTTCAACTGCAATATCCATACCGGCCATAACGCGGACTGCGGCATCGCGGCCAAGTCCGACGCCTTTGATGAAGACATCAGCACGGGAAAAGCCGTATTGCTGCTTCGCTGCCTGAGCAGCTCGCTCAGCGGCAACTTGTGCTGCATAGGCTGTACCTTTTTTGGAACCGCGGAAACCGCAAGCACCAGCACTGGAGGCTGTTAATACGCTACCGCGTGGGTCGCTGAAAGTAACAATAGTGTTGTTGAAGGTAGCCAGTACGTGCACCTGACCCTGAGGTACGCTGCGCTTAGCTTTTTTCTTGCCAGCTGGTTTGCCGACTGCTTTTGTTGCTGGTTTAATAGTTGTGGTTGTATCTGCCATAATAAGTTCCTATGTCTGTCTCTTAGGTGTCTCTAAGTTTTAGACGCGACTTTCTTAGCCGTGCCACCGACAGTTAATTTGCGACCTCTACGGGTGCGGGCGTTAGTCTTAGTGCGTTGACCGCGGCTTGGTAAGTTTGCCTTGTGGCGCAGACCACGGTATGAATTGATATCTTTCAGGCGCTTGATGTTGCCGCTGACGATGCGCTGCAATTCACCTTCGACGGTGTAGTCAGCATTGATTATCTCCTGGATACGGCCGATTTCGGCATCTGTCAGGTCTTTGACACGGACAGTTGGTTCGACTTTAGCGCCAGACAGGATGTCATAGCTCGACTTCTCACCGATACCATGAACGTAGGTCAAAGCGACCCAAGTCTGTTTTTCGTTAGGTATAGTTACCCCAGATATACGAGCCATACTTAACCCTGCCTCTGCTTATGCTTAGGTTTCATTTTGTTGATGACATATAAACGCCCTTTGCGGCGCACGATCTTGTCATCAGGACTGATCTTCTTGACACTTGCACGTACTTTCATACGGATCATTGCCTCCTCTAATGTGGTAATGACACACTGCTTATAGTTTATAAAACGACAAGGATTGTTACATCCTATGACTTGCGATAGGTGATTCTGCCCTTAGTAAGATCGTAAGGGGTCAACTCAACCGTCACGCTGTCGCCCGGTACAATACGGATAAAGTGTTTCCGCATTTTCCCAGCGACGTGAGCTATGATTCTATGGCCGTTCTCAAGTTCGACAATAAATTGAGTCCCTGGGAGAGGCTCGATAATTGTACCCGTTAACTCGATTACTTCTTTATTGATAGCCATAAATATAACAAGACTTAACTATAACAGACTACCAGGCTGTTTGTAAAGTGTTAAATCAAGTCCGCGTAGGTACATTATTGTTTCTTGTCCCGGTTCGGCCACAGACGACGAAGGAACCTCAGCCGTCCGCCGCCACCGGCAGCCGCAACAGCCGTCTCAGGCTCATAGAAGAAGTCGGAGCGTGAATACTGATCATAGGTGACCATCAGTGCTCTGGACTCGACTGAACGGAGTGTCTGCAGTGCTACCGAGACCAGGATCAGGACACTGGTTCCGCCGATAGCGATACTGGCAGTCAAGAACATCTGTGCGACGATTGGTAGCAGTGCAAGTAAACCTAGGCTCAATGCTCCGAAGAACGTTAAGCGGTTGACGATCTTGCTGAGGTATTTCTCGGTCTGCTGACCTGAACGGATACCTTCGATAAAGCCGCCCTGCTTCTGCAGGTTTTCAGCGATCTCCTTAGAGTTGAAGGTGATGCTGGTGTAGAAGTACGTAAAGACGAATACCAACAGGAAGTATGTAACCGGGTACACATATGAATGCCATCCGCCGGCCGCGAAAGCCTGGGCGCTCGAAGGTGGCTGGAACCAGGTTGTCATATGCCTGGCGATATCAGCTATGCGGGGATTACTGGCATTTGTAAACAATTGGCCGGCAAAGGTAGGCACGCTGAGGAATGCGACGGCAAAGATAATCGGGACAACACCGGCTGTTATCAGTTTGATCGGCAGGATAGTCGTGACACCGCCATAGGCTCTATTTCCCTGGACACGTTTGGCGTAGTTGACCGTAATCTGCCGGGCGGCCTCATTGAGCTTAACCACCAGCCAGGTGACGATCGCAACCGCCAGCAGGATAATAGTCGCTATCAGTAATGATTTGCCATTGATAGGCAAGGTCACACCGAGAATATGCAGCGAGCTTCCCTTCGCGAATATGCCACCACCGATTTCGGTAACGGTCTTCGGTAGCCGGCTGACGATGCTGACTGTAATCAGCAATGATATACCGTTACCAATGCTTTGTTCGGTGACAAGTTCTCCGAGCCACATCAGCAGCATCGATCCACCTGTCAGAGCGGCGACCATCAGGCTCCATTGCCAGAGCGTGGCATTTGCAGTGATATCACCGACTCCGCCGATACTCTGAGCCGTCTGACGTATCAGATAGACGGCACCGATCGACTGGATGATGGCCAGCGGAAATGTCAGTATACGGGTATACTGGTTGATTTTCTTCTGACCATACTCGCCTTCTTTATGCATTGCCTCCAGGCGAGGAATCGCCTTGGTAAGTAACTGCATGATGATGGAGGCATTGATGTACGGGCCAAGGCCGGCGATCATGATTGAGAAGTTCTCTAAGGCACCGCCGGATAGAACGTTCAGGAAGTTCAGGAATTGGGGTGAGTTTCCACTGCTAAAAATGTTAGACAGCACCTGTTGCAAGGTTTGCGGGTCACTGATAGGCACTGGTATGTGTGCCAAGATACGGAATACCAACAAGATGCCCAGCACAGCGAAGATACGCTTACGCATATCCGGCTGCTTCAGCGAGCGTGCAATTACTTTCCAGTTCACAGGTTCACCCTCATTTCAGCTATTATATCAGTTAGTATAGCGCGATAGACTCGCAGTTAGCTACACCTTGCAGTAAAAACTACTTGCTTGTTTTTGGCTTGGCGGCCATTTTGGCGGCTTTTGCAGCCCGGCGAAGTGAGCCAGCTGGCCTGTTGGATGTATCAGCGTTTGCCGTCCGGCCGATGCGTGGGACTACAGTGACAGATCCACCAGCCTTTTCGACAGCTTCGGTAGCTTTGGCGCTTGCGCCCTGGAGACTTACGGTAATAGCCTTGGTCATGTCACCTTTGGCAAGCAACTTGACGCCGACATGGGCGCTGCTGACGAGTCCGGCTTTTGCCAGTGTTTGTGCATTGACGGTCTTGACGCCTAAAGCTTCAAGCTGGCCAGTATAGACATATTCCATTTTTGGTCGGTGGCTGCGGAAACCAGGCAACTTTGGAAGTGCCTGCATGATAGGGTTCTGGCCGCCGGCAAAGCCTGGCTTAGCCTTAGAACCAGTACGTGAGCCATAACCTTTGGTACCACGTCCGGCAGTCTTACCTTGTCCGGCGGCGATACCACGGCCGACGCGCTTCGGTGATTTCTTGTGGTCAGTGATCAGATCGTTGAATTTCATGCTTTTTCCTCACCTTTTGGCGTAGCAGCTTTGGCTGTTGTCTTTGCAGCTGTGTCGGCAGCTTTCGTCTTAGAAGCGTCCTTGCGCGTCTGAGTCGTTGTCACCCACTTAGCGGCTGGCACAAGCTGCTCGAGAGCAGCGATAGTCGCGTAGGCAGTGTTGGCTTTGTTGGTTGAACCAAGCGATTTGCTGAGTGCGTCACTGATTCCGGCAACTTCCAGAATCGTACGGACAACACCGCCGGCAATCAGCCCGGTACCGGCGCTGGCCGGCTTCAGAAGAATGCTGGCACCGGCAACTTTCGCTTCAGTTTCGTGTGGCAAGGTGTTCTTGTACAGGGGCACCTTAATCATGTGCTTCTTGGCGACGTCGGTTGCTTTGGTGACAGCTGCCGTAACATCTGCACCCTTCGCGATACCGATACCGACTTTGTTCTTGCGGTCACCAACGACGACAAGTGCGCGGAAGCGGAAGCGGCGGCCACCCTTGACGACACGGGCGACACGGTCGACGTGCAGCGTGCGTTCGTCGAACTGCTTCTCTTCGGGGGCCATTTCAGGACGACGTGGACGACGGTCATTGCTGCGTCCGCCTGGTCCATTTTGTCCACCGCCACGGTTAGGACCGCCCTGGCCACCAGCCGGTGTCTGAGTAGCGGGAGTTTGTGTAATTGTAGGTTCAGCCATATTAGAACTCCAGTCCTGCGTTACGGGCGGCATCAGCTAATGCTTTGACGCGGCCGTGATATAAACGGCCGCCGCGGTCAAAAACGACAGCATTAACTTTGGCAGCTTTAGTTTTTTTAGCAATCTCAGTACCGACCCAGCTGGCTTTTTCTGTCAGGCTGCCGGCAGCTTGCTTCTGGCCGACGGTTGAGATGTACGCAATGGTACTGCGTGTAGTGTCATCGATGACCTGCGCCGTGACGTGATGCAGGCTGATGTGAACAGCCAGGCGCGGCCGGGTGGTTGTACCATTTACGACGCTGCGGATGCGGCGCTTACGGATCATACGGGTTTGAAGTTTGCGTGAAAGGTTACTCATGGTTTAACCTACTTATCCTTTCCTGATTTACCAGACTTGCGGATAATGCGCTCGCCTTCGTATTTGATGCCCTTGCCCTTGTACGGTTCAGGCTTTTTGAGCGCCCGGATCTCAGCAGCGGTCTGTCCAACCTGTTGTTTGCTGATACCGCTGATCGTGATGGTGTTCTGTTCGACGGCAGCGGTTACCCCGCTAGGCAACGCAAAATTGACATCATGGGAGAAGCCGAGGTTCAGCTTGAGCCCTGCGCCAGCCATAGCCACGCGGTAACCAACACCATTGATTTCCAGCTTCTTACTGAAACCGGTGGTTACGCCGAGGACCATGTTGTTGATAAGTGCACGCATCAGACCGTGTTTGGCACGGTTCTTTGGTTCGTCGTTGATGCGTGTGACAGTTAATACGCCGTCTTCCTGGGTGACAGTGACGCCTGGCATTGTGAACTGTGAAAGTGTGCCTTTTGGGCCAGCCACAGTAATAGTGTCAGGGTCGACAGTGATTGTCACGCCGTTCGGGATCTCGATCGGTAGTTTTCCTATTCGACTCATATTATTCCTTTACTCTCGTCTCTACTTTCTAATAAACCTTACAAATTAATTCGCCACCAACGCCTGCAGCAACTGCATCCTTGCCGGTCATCATGCCACGGGATGTCGATACGATGACGACACCACGGCCGCGTTTGACGGTTGGGATTTCCTTGGCACCGACGTAGTAACGACGGCCAGGTTTGCTTAAGCGGGTAATCTCAGTAATACGGGCATTCTCAGATTCGTTGTTGATGGTAATTGCCAATGTCTTGCCAATTGTAGCATCAGTCACTCTGATGGCCGACAAAAAGCCGTTTTCTTTGAGTAATTTAGCAACTGCCTCTTTCGCGTTTGAGTGCGGCATGGTTACTTCATGTTTGCGGACTGCAATCGCGTTACGTATACGGGAGAGCATGTCAGCGATGGGATCTGTACTTGTTATCATCTGTGTCTTCTCCTTTCTACCAACTTGATTTAGTTACACCAGGGATTTCGCCCTTGCTCGCGTGTTCGCGAAATGAAAGACGGCTCAGACCGAAGGTACGCATGTAACTGCGTGGTCGGCCAGTCTCGCTACAACGATTCTTCCAGCGGGTTGGACTGGAGTTGCGTGGTAACTTGGCGAGACCTTCCTGGTCACCGAGTGCTTTGAGCTCAGCCCGTTTTGCGGCGTACTGCTTGATCATTTTCTGACGCTTCAGGTCACGGACAACGATTGATCTCTTAGCCATTACACGCCTCCTTCATATGAGTGTTCCCAGTCTTCATTAAATCCGCCGGGTGCAGTTTCACGCGTCACGCTGCCACGGTCGCCACCTTCGTAAGGTACATAGCCATCAACGCCGACAGTATAAGTCTCAGGAAGATCGGGACGTAATACATCCCCATCAGGTACTGGCTGTGATCGGTTGAATAAACTTTCCATTATTTGTCCTCCTTTTCGTCTCTTTTTTCGAACGGCATGCCGAATTTGTTGAGCAAAGCCCGGGCATGTGCCTGTTCCCGACACTTGATTACCATAACAGCCTGGAGGCCGTGAGTTGTCGTAGTTTCCTCGAAGGTCAGTTCCGGGAAGACAGATTGATCAGTCATGCCGAGGCTATAGTTGCCCTGCTTGTCAAAAGCTTTGGCACTGACGCCGTGGAAATCACGCAGGCGAGGTAACACGACGGTAAGTAAACGGTCGAGGAATTCGTACATCCGGTCACCGCGGAGGGTAACCTTCAGGCCGACTTTGTTGCCTTCGCGAAGTTTGAAGGTCGCGATCGACATGCGGGCTGTTGTCTCAACCGGAGACTGACCGGTGATCTTGCGCAGTGTGTTAGCGGCTATCTCCATCAGTTTCTTATCATCTTTGGCACGACCAAGGCCGATGTTTACGATGATTTTTTCAAGGCGCGGCACCTGGTGTACGTTGCCGAGCTCTAATTCCTTCAGCAAAGCTGGGGCAATTTCGGTCACATACTCTTCACGCAGGCGAGGTCGAGTCGTGACTGCGGTAGTTTTGCCTTTTGGTATAGCTTTCGCTGCCGGCTTCTTTGTTGTTGTGGCTTTAGTAGTTGCTACCATGTTACTTGACCTCCTTTCCTGTGGATTTGAATACGCGTGTCTTGGTGCCATCTGCTGCGACGTTATACCCGACGCGGCTAGCTTTCTTTGACGTTGGTTCGACAAGTCCGACTTTTCCTACCCAGATCGGCTTCGTCAGTTCGACGATGCCGCCCTGCGGTCGGGTCTTGGTCGGCTTCATTGCCTTCTTGACGATATTGATGCCTTCGACAGTCACTTTGTTTTCGGTCGGGTGCGTGGCGACGACTTTACCAGTCTGGCCCTTGTATTTGCCAGCCCGGACGATAACAGTATCACCCTTTTTGAGGCGGATTTTGTAAATAGTCTTTTCAGCGGTGTTACGTCTCTGATTGTTCAGGGTGGTTTTCATTACAGTACCTCCGGTGCAAGGCTGATAATCTTGGCGTAGCCGAGTTCGCGAAGTTCGCGTGGAACAGGCCCGAAGATTCGTGTGCCGCGTGGCAACTTATCCTCGCCGATGATAACTGCAGCATTGTCATCAAACTTAATTGTCGAGCCATCTTTACGGTTGATCTGGTATTTGGTTCTGACGATGACCGCCTTAACCACAGACTTTTTCTTAACGGTGCCGTTCGGTGCAGCTACCTTCACGGTTGCGACAATCGTGTCACCAACGCGGGCATAGCGGCGGCGGGTGCCACCGAGAACGCGGATGCAGAGGATTTCCTTCGCACCAGAGTTGTCGCAGACGCCGAGGCGGGTTTCTTGTTGGATCATGATGTCTCTCCCGGAGTAATTTCCTCGTCGGCGTCGTCTGCTGCGGCCTTGGTCTTAACAGGTTCTTCGACTTTGGTCAGGGACAGCGAATCTTCACGAAGCAGCGGCTTCTCGATGATGCGCTCCAGAGTATGGCGCTTGCGGGCACTCAGGGGACGAGTCTCAATGATAGAAACTTTATCGCCGACCTGGGCTTCATTCTTTTCGTCATGCGCCATGAACTTGCTGCTGACGCTGTATTGCTTGCGGTAAATTGGATGTGTCTTGCGAGTCTGTACAGTGACGACAATCGTCTTATCAGACTTGGCTGAAGACACAATACCGATGATTGTTTTTGCCATTACTTAGACTCCTTAACTAATTGTTCGCCGAGTACGGTCAGCATCCGGGCGAGATCTTTACGCTTGCCACGGATGACGCGGACATTCTGGATTTCACCCATGTGCAGGCCGCGCTTCAGACTGGCAATCTCGTCGCGGAGTTTGCTGGTCTCAACCGTCAGGTCCTGGGTCGAAAATTTACGGATATCAATTATTTTCATATTAGACCTCCTCTTTCACGAGGAATTTCGTCTTAACTGGTAACTTGTGGGCTGCCAGGCGCATTGCTTCACGGGCGATTTCCTCGGTCACACCTTGCATTTCAAACATAACAGTGCCGGGTTTGACCTTGGCTACGTAGAATTCCGGGCTTCCTTTGCCGCTACCCATCTTGACGTCAAGCGGCTTGCGCGTGACAGGTGTGTGCGGGAAGATGCGGATCCAGATTTTACCACCGCGTTTGACGTAGCGGGTCATTGCCTGGCGGGCAGCTTCGATCTGGCGGGACGTAATACGTTCGTGGCCCTGGGCCTGCAGACCGAATTCACCGTAAGCGATGTACTGTCCGGCGGTCGCGACGCCGCGGATCTTGCCTTTGCGTACCTTGCGGAACTTCATTCGATTTGGTAACAACATACTAGGCTACCTCACCCTTGTAAATCCACACTTTGACACCGATGATTCCGGCATTAGTCTTGGCTGTTACACCGGCGTAATCGATATCAGCACGGATAGTGTGCAGTGGTACGGAACCAGCGACTTCCTTTTCGGTGCGGGACATTTCAGCGCCGTTCAGTCGTCCTGCAACCTGGATACGGATACCCAGGGCACCGGCTCGCATAGTTGCGGCAGCTGAAGATTTGATGGCCCTGCGGAAGCTCATGCGGCGTTCCAGCTGATGAGCGATGTTCTCGGCAACCAGTTTGGCGTAGAGCTCCGACTTTTTGATTTCGTCGATGTTGACGCGAACTGGAACCTGGTAGACTTTTTCGATGGCTGCCTTGAGCTCCTGGGCACCTTGACCACCACGGCCGATGACGACACCAGGCTTGGCAGTTGTAATAGTAACCGTGACGAGGTTTGGTGAGCGCTCAATATCAACTTTGTTGATCGAGGCACGTGAACCGAGGTTCTTAGCTATCATCCGGCGGATCGTCAGATCGTCCTTCAGGTAGCCAGCGTAATCACGCTTGGTTGCAAACCACTTGCTGCGCCAGTCCTTGTTGAGCTGGAGGCGCATGCTGATAGGGTTAACTTTCTGACCCATATTATGCCTCCTTCTTTACGTTACGTTTAACGGCTGGCTTAGTTGCAGCAGGCGTTACAGATGTTTCAGCTGTAGAAGTTACGCGGGCGCTGCTTGCTGCGGCTGGCTTCTTAATTTCACGGATATCACCATCGACGACAACCCGGATGTGACTGGTACGGCGCTGGAAAGGCAGTGCGCGGCCATGGGCAGCTGGTCGATAACGCTTGATGCGTGGGCCATGGTTAACAGTGATTTCGACGATGCGCAGGGTTTTTGGCTTCAAGCCGTGATTATGGTCGGCATTTGCCCGAGCCGACTCAATCGCTTTGATAACCGGCAACGCCGAGCGGCGTGGCGTGTTGGCCAGAATAACGAGGGCGTCTTCAACAGTACGGCCGCGAACTAAATCAGCAACGACGCCGACTTTGCGTGGGCTCATGCGGACACCTTTTGCGATTGCGAGTACACTCATATTACATTCCTTCACTTTCTGCGGCTGCTGTACTATACGGCAAGCCGAGTTCATCTCTGACTATCAAGTTTTCTGTACCTTCCCATTCAAAGCCTGCCGTAGGAGGCATGCCTTGGCGCCAGTTATTCACTACGCCAGCTGCTAACTCGGTGGCAACGCTTGTACCTTCAATGTATCCGTCCATGCCCGTCTCGCCATCCCAATGTGCTTCACCGCGCAGTGTGCGCTGTGCTGTATCTGCCCAATCCTCAGGCGATCCTTCCGGGTTATTCGTTGCGGCCCTACCGAGATGTTCAGCCGCTAGCAAACGGAGTTTTCCGGCACCCTGCCGGTAATATGCTATATCTTCAGCGGAATAAGGATGGGTACGATCAGCAATCAGCCGCTGCAGAGCTTCGGAGCAATCGTATGGAAGATGTTGTGCTAATTCTTGGCTCATATCATTTACCTTTTCGCCAACTTACCGCCGTGGTTGCGGAACTTACGGGTTGGGCTAAACTCACCGAGCTTGTGACCAACCATGTTTTCTGTAATAAATACCGGGACATGAACCTTACCATTGTGGACAGCGATCGTACGGCCCAGGAAATCTGGAGTAATCGTACTGGCGCGAGCCCAGGTCTTGATGATGGTACGGTCATCGGCTCCGAGAGCTAAGACCTTCTTCATCAGTTTTGGATCCAGGAATGGACCTTTTTTCAGTGATCTACTCATAATGTACTCCCGATATTCTGATGTCCTAATATAGCTGTGAATTGTACTTCTTCCTCTGCACATGCGCCTTCGATTGCACCTAGAACAAAGGCAGCCGTAGGGGGCATTGGTACTTCGACATTTTCAAATTGTGCTCGCCTTAAAACAGAGCTCACAATATCTTCGTCCGACATACGTGACTGAGATTGCGCCCGAATACCTAACCCCCAGCCGAGTTTATAATGAGGATTCTGCACGTCTGCAACCGTTTCTAATAACTCTCTACGCATAATTATTTCCTCTTCGCCAGTGATCGGCTACGGACGATCATGTTAGTTGTTGACTTACGACGGCGGGTCTTAAATCCAAGAGTTTTCTGACCCCATGGCGTACGAGGCGCTTTGGCCATACGGTGACGACCACCATCACCACCACCGTGTGGGTGATCGACGGCGTTCATGACGACACCACGGACACTTGGGCGCCAACCCTTGTTGCGGTTGCGGCCGGCTTTACCGATCTTAACGTTCTGGTGCTGCTCGTTGCCGAGGCTACCGATGCTGGCCATACATTCGACCAGAATCTTGCGGACTTCACCTGAAGGCAAGCGAACCTGGGCATATTCACCCTCTTTTGCCATCAGCTGTGCGCTGTTGCCAGCACTGCGTACCAGCTGGGCACCACGGCCGGGCTGTAATTCGATGGCGTGGATTGTGCTACCGACTGGAATGTTCTTCAGAGCCAAGCGGTTGCCAGTCTCGATAGGCGCACCTTCACCGCTGGTGATTGTCTGGCCAATCGTCATACCGTTGGCAGCCAGGATGTAGTGGTACTGACCACTGTTGTCTTTGATGCGGGCGATACGGGCTGAGCGGTTCGGATCGTATTCGATGTGTTCGACGGTTGCAGTTTTGCCGGCTTCAAAGCGGAAGTTGACCAGGCGGTAGAACTGCTTGGCACCACCACCGCGGTGACGGGTCGTGATACGTCCCTGGTTGTTGCGGCCGTTGGTACGGGTCTTGATAACTATCAGGCTACGCAGCGGCTTTTTGGTCGTGATGTCACGCGAGCTCATGCTCGTCATACCGCGGCGGCCGGGAGTGGTTGGTTTGTAAGCGATAATTGACATTACTTGTTCTCCTTCTTGGCCTGTTTCGCGGCTGATTTCTCTTCCTTCGCGCTGGCTTTTTCAGCTGCCTTGGCGAATTGCTCGTTAGCCTTTTCTTCTTTGGCTGATGCTTTTTCGATGGCAGCGAAAATCGGCATAGAATCGCCAGCCTTCAATGTAACGTAAGCTTTCTTGACGTCAGAGGTACGACCCATAGTCGGGCGTCCACCCTTGCGGACGGTTCGCTTCGAGGTGCCCTTGGCATTGACGGTGTTTACTTCAGTTACAGTTACGCCGTACTGAGCTTCGACGGCACGGGCGATTGAATGCTTGTTAGCAGCACGCTCAACGTCAAAGACGTAAGTATTGCGGACCTGGCTCAGGCCGTAGGCCTTTTCGCTGACGCGGGGCTTGAGGACGAGAGATAAACTCATGATGATACCCCTTCAGTTTCTTTCTTAGCTTTCTGGTTTGCTTCACCAAGCCATTCAGTAATGACTGTCAGTGCTGGTTTCGTCAGGATGATGGTGTCAGCGTTCATTGCGTCAAAAGTATTGAGGTACATAGCTGAGATGAGCTTAATGTCGCTGAGATTGTTCGATGCACGAACCATGTCATCGGTCAGTTTGTCGACAACGACCAAAGTTTTGCGGTGAGCACCGATTTTGGTGAGCAGACCGGCAATTGCAGATGTTTTGCCGCCAGTAGCTGTCAGTTCATCAATGACGATAACCTTGCCGGCTTCATGGGACAGGCTGAGCGCTTGGCGGATTGCCAGGCGTTTCGCCTTGAGGTTGATGTTCTTGATGTAGTTCTCTTCGCCAGTTGGACCGAAGGCAATACCACCGCCGCGCCAGATAGGGTTACGGGATGAACCGAAACGTGCCCGGCCAGTTCCCTTTTGCTTCCATGGTTTCTTACCACCACCGCTGACTTCGCCGCGTTTCAGCGTCACAGCGTTGCGGGTGCGGCCATTTGAGAGGTATGCCGTATAAGCTGCTTTGAGCAGGTCATGGTTCTCTGGGACAACTTCAAAGACCGAAGCGTCGAGCTTTGCTGCAGTCGTAGCTTTTGAGCCGTCTGCTTTGTACGAGGGAGTAGATGAAGCCATTATGTCTCTCATTTTTGGGCTCCTTTCAAAATAACGATACCTTTGCGCGGACCTGGAACAGCACCGGTGACACCGATGAGGTTATTGTCCATGTCGACAAAAGCGATTTTCAGATTACGGATAGTAACCTGATCATGACCGAGGTGTCCGGGCATTTTCTTGCCTTTGAAGATGTGCTGTGGGTACATCGAACCGATTGATCCTGGCTTGCGGGTATTTCCCTTACCACCGTGACTTGCACGCTGGCGGTGAAAGTTGTGACGGCGGATGGTGCCGGCAAAACCTTTACCCTTGGTCGTACCAGTGACGTGAACTTCGTCGCCAGCAACAAAAGAGTCGGCGGAAATTTTCGCGCCGACCTTGAGATCTTCTGTTAATTCGTCAAGTGTGAACTCACGAATAATCTTTGGCATTTCTGTAGTAATACCTGCAGCTTTGAAGTGGCCTGTCTGGGCTTTGCCGACATTTTTGCCTACTTCAGCACCGAGCTGCACGGCGGTATAACCGTCAATATCGACGGTCTTCACTTGCGTGATGACGCAAGGACTAGCGGAAAGCAAGGTTACAGCAGTTACAACACCATCTTCAGCGATAGTGCTTGTCATGCCAACCTTCCTAGTAATCATAGCTTTCATAGTTACCTCTTAGTTACTCCTGTCACATCTGGCCAATGGCTAAACATAAAAATTCTTGGCGTCCCGTGGTTTCACCTCTGTTATTTCTAACATCCAGTGACCAAACCGAGCACACCAAGTACAGGTTTTATAATGTACTATCATAGAGTAACACGCCTGAGTTACTCCTGTCAATGCGTTGCAAATAATACTTCGTTGCTCACGCGGATGCAGGGCATACCGGGCGGCAACGATGCACTATTTTTGGTGTCTAAAGCTAGGGACGACCGCGCTTTGCGCGCTCAGCAGCAGCAATTTCGTCAGCCAGCGATGTCGCTTCGCCCGAACCGTGTCGAGAGGTAGCTTCTTTGGCCTTGTCGGCTGCATGATCAGCAACGTCCTTGGTCTTATCGGCGGCTTCGTGGACTTTGCCGCGAGCAGCGTCAACGCCGCGGTTCAGCTTGTCTCTCGTAGATTGTACCGTATCCTGAGTCTTGTTTTTGACGTCGTTGTATTTACCCATCAAATCTTCACGGGTCTCGGCGCCTTTTTTCGGTGCCAGCAGCAACCCCATTACAGCTCCAACGGCTGCGGCAATCAAAGCAACTCCAACTACATTAGATTGCTTTTTAGAAGTAGGTCGATCGTAGTCCATATCTGTCTCCTTGAACATTAGTAATAGATATAGCTTAGTGGCTTTCGCAACAATAGTATATGAAATTACTAACAATCAAAAAATGCCTCGCGTCATATGAGAGGTAGCGAGGCACTTTTTTATACTGAGCCGTTCGTGGGTCCGTTACATCTTGATTTCGACATCGCAACCAGCTGGCAGACTGAGGTTCATCAGGCTGTCGATGGTCTTGGGAGTCGGTTCAAAAACATCGATAAGGCGCTTGTGGACGCGCATTTCAAATTGCTCGCGGCCCTTCTTGTAAACGTGCGGGCTCTTGACAACTGTAAAGGTGCTGCGGCGAGTTGGCAGCGGGATTGGTCCAGCCAAGGTTGCGCCGGTGCGCAGGGCGGTATCAACGATCTGCTTGGCAGCCTGGTCGATGACCTTGTGATCGTAGGCCTTAAGGCGAATGCGGATCTTCTGCTTTACGTCAGCTGCTGGGGTTTTCTTGGTACTGTCAGCCATGATGGCGTCTCCTATTGTGCAATATCGTAACCTTGGACGTGAGTGGCTACCGCCAAGTTCTCGATATGATTAAGTTTATAAGCTAATTGTACAACAGTTCTTCGTATTATGGAAGAGGCAGCTCAACTACAGTGTCATGGTCTTCTGGTTGAGTGTCACTGGGTCTTGGCACGACTGGCCGACAAATGCTTTCCTAACATCGGACCAAACACACCCATAAGCACAAGGACTTTATACATATATACATTCTTAGCTATCCGCCTCATCCTAGCGCGATTCACTGTATGCGTACATTTCAAGAATTACCAAAGTAACAGCTGCGAACACAGCACTACTAGTCCTTATTCAGAGGAGAGGCAAGTCTTTGCCAGTCCTCCAGTTTATCGGCGCTTATACCTGCCGGAGCCGTTGGTAATGCCGGGCTTGTAACCTCGTGGATTTCTACCAAACCGTCCAAGACAACTCGTAGCAGTCGATACACCGCAGGAGGTACGTTATATGCTGGTTCACCTATTTGACTATTTTCTGACATGAAATTCTCCTTATGTTTATTATAGCTCCTCGTACAAGCAGTCGCATTCAATAAGGCGCCCCGCAGGACGCCTTATTGGTGAATCAGATCAGATTATTTGTTGATCTTAGTCACGACACCAGCGCCAACAGTACGGCCACCTTCGCGGATAGCGAAGCGGAGACCCTGGTCCATAGCGATTGGAGCCAGGAGTGTAACCTTGAAGGTGATAGTATCGCCGGGCATGACCATTTCTTTGTCAGCTGGAAGTTCAACTTCACCGGTTACGTCCGTAGTACGAAAGTAGAACTGAGGCTTGTAGCCCTTGAAGAAAGGAGTGTGGCGACCACCTTCTTCCTTGTTCAGGATGTAGACTTCAGCGTCAAACTCTGTGTGCGGAGTAATCGTACCTGGCTTAGCAAGCACCTGGCCGCGCTCGATGTCGTCGCGCTCAATACCGCGCAGCAGAACACCAGCGTTGTCGCCAGCTTGACCTTGGTCGAGTGATTTCTTGAAGGCTTCGATACCGGTTACAACTGATTTGCGAGTTGGGCGGATACCGACGATTTCAACTTCTTCGTTGATCTTGACGATACCTGACTCAACACGGCCGGTTGCAACGGTGCCACGACCCTTGATAGAGAAGACATCTTCGATAGGCATCAGGAATGGCTTGTCGAGGTCGCGCTTTGGCTCTGGAATGTAGTCATCCATAGCCTTAACGAGTTCCATGACAGCATCTTCGTTGGCTGCATCGCCTTCGATAGCTTTGGTAGCTGAACCGCGGATGATAGGACAGTTACGGTCGAAACCGTTCTTTTCGAGCAAGTCGCGAATTTCTTCTTCGACCAGTTCGACCAGTTCTTCATCAGCGAGGTCCATCTTGTTCAGGAATACAAGGATGCTTGGGACACCGACCTGGCGGGCGAGCAATACGTGCTCACGAGTCTGAGGCATCGGGCCGTCAGCAGCAGATACGACGAGGATAGCGCCGTCGATCTGAGCCGCACCGGTAATCATGTTCTTGATGTAGTCGGCGTGACCTGGCATGTCGACGTGCGCGTAGTGGCGCTTCTCTGATTCGTATTCCTGGTGAGACGTCGCAATAGTAATACCGCGGGCACGCTCTTCAGGAGCGTTGTCGATCATTGCGTAGTCAACGGCTTTGTTGACTTTGCTTGGAAGCTTCTTTGCAAGCACCATAGTGATTGCTGCTGTGAGGGATGTCTTACCGTGGTCGACGTGACCCATGGTACCGACGTTTACATGTGGCTTTGTTCGGTCAAAAGCATCTGCTGCCATATTGATTTAACTCCTATTTAATTAACTAATTGATCACTTCATTGATAATCTGTGATTGCATGAGGGAAACTGACTCTAAAGAGACAACTCACACGAGTTACTCGGGATAGTATAGGGGTAAAACAGCATCTTGTAAAGCGTAATTGCTGTTATTTAACCTCCGCACCCTGGCTGTCAAACTGCACGATTTTCAAACCGCAACCACCCAGCAGCTTTCGGCCGTTACAGACATGCTGGAAACGAATAACAGGATCAGGATCGCTGTCTTCGGGAAATTTGGCCCCGTGCATCTGGAAGTCCCCAGTGACTTCACTGAACGCACCGTCAACAAGGTGCTGCAAGCAAACCACCCGCTTCCTGTCGTCCTTTGGCAAATCCGGCTCTTCCATAATGACTGCGGTGCCACCGTCCGGCTTGCGTATAGTGTCCAACACTGCTGCTGGCAGAGCTTCTATTCTTCGACTCATCAATACCTCCTGATTATGGGCTATTATACTCCGGCCGGCCGTCAAAGACAGCCTCTATCAGTCAGTTTCGACAGCGACAAACTGTAAAGCTAGCTGTGCAGTCTCAGAATATGGTTTGGAGATGGCGAGGTATGCCAGAGATGCTGATGCTTCAGTCTGCGGGCGATTCTCCGGAAAACGCAGCTCTGCCGCAATAACATGGCCTGGTTCGTATGGGGGTTCTCGCCTGCCGTTATATATGTATGAGAAATCTGTTTCTACGACACTCAGTCCGTGAAGCCAACCTGTTATATGCCGTGGCTGCGGTACCTGGAGATCCAACTCTTTCAGACTGGGGAACAGAGCAACTTGTCTGACGACGAAAAGCCCGAGTGATTCGACCTTGCACTGTCGGTTCGTGTTAGCGAATGACCCTCGAACGCCTTCCCAGCTGTGACCCAGCAGTTTGATCCGTTCTACGGCTTCTTCAGGGGGTATATCCCCGCTCATTAGCCGTGCGTTAACAGCAACAATATCTTTTGGAGCTGTAGCTACGTGCTGCAGGCGTTGCTTGTATGGAATCATAGTAGACCTTATGTAAATATTGACAGCAATATACCATCATAATTATCAGCAGTCAAATGCGAGTAGCTGCCTGCTACCCGGGGCGTGTTCATACATCCTGTTATGCAGCATTATCTCGGCACAATTGTAGTGCGATAACAACGGACAACTGGTGCTCTAGCTAGTCATGGGCGTAGGTCTGGACGATGGTTTTTACCTTTTGGTAAGCCACATCGGAACTGTTCATGTTCACATTGTCCATGAAGCTAAATGCAAACAAGCCATTCTGCTGCAAACTGGCCATGTTGGCCGGCGTAAAGACCGCGTCCAGGTCTGCATTCCACGTCATTTGGCTGCCACTGTCCGGCTTGTAGTGTGACACCATGACCGGGCCGTAGGCATGGAGCGTCTTCGTCATATCGGTGATATCCGCGACATTGCTGGTACTATCCATCGCCTGAAAGCTCTGAAAATCCGAGGCCCCCATAACATCGGCGGAATGTGGAAACAGCGAACGGCCGCCGCCGGCTGCCGGGTCATCGAAACTCGCTTGCCGACCGCCCCAACTGAGCGATACTTTTGAGTTTGGCGCGTACTGGTGAAATATCTGCTGAGCTGCCTCGCCTGTCATGCTCGGCGTGATAACGTCGCAATCTGACCTGTCAAGTTCATACACCAGCGGTCAGGTAGTCGGAACAACAAAGTATTTCTGGGGTTCGCTCACCCAGGAGCCGGCCCTAATCTGATACCCTTTATAGGCTCACGTCGTACACAGTGCATGTTTCCTTTGAGATAGCGTCCTATGAGATGGCGCACCAGAAGCCGATTGCACCCGTGCCGGCAGTCATACTGGACGGTGTAAATGAACCCGGCAGCGCAGTCTGGCCGGTGGCGGCAATACCAAATCTATAATTAGCAACCGATAGTCCGGCATTAGCAATGATGGCGCCGGAGCTATTGGTACGGGCCGGACCCATCGGCGTCGTGCCATTGCAGAGCAGTGCTACATAGTACGTGCCGGCAGCGGCGGCATAGCTGCTAGCCATGGCAACTGTTTTGAGACCAGTCGACGTCCAGGATGTCGACTGGTCGGCACTGACAGCCTGGCGAGCGCCAGTCGAATCATATAAGCCGACGAACGATTGGCCGGAGGTTAGTGATACGCCGGCGTTCACAAGGTGGAAAGCAATATTGGTGACCGTGATGGCAACAGGCAGCACGACCTTGGCCACCGCGACGGTCTGTGTAGTCAGGTTGCTGGCAGCCGAACACAGCACCGGATCATAATTCCAGGCCAGCCATCCCTGCAAATCGGGTGTTGGCACCCAATTATTCAGATATGTTTTCGAGACGGCGTCATTGGCACTGGTTGCCTGCGCCAAACCGCTGAGCCGCTGAGCGTTCCAGTCTACCGTTGCCAACGGTGCGGCGAGGTCGGAATGTTTGATAGCCGAATGCGCGGCAGCATCATGAGCCGGCGTACCGTGCGTATGATCGGCGCGCGCCAGTGACGTCGAGGCGCCGCTCGTCGAGCTGGCGCCAAACGTCGTCTGAGCCGTCACCGTGCCGAAGGAAGCCGACAGCGTGCGGTCGGCGCTCAAGTCACCGCCGCCAGTTAAACCGTTGCCAACTAGAATCTGGCGGGAAGTTATCACCTTGGCGGCCAGGTCGGTCGTCAGATTGGTTATTTTACTCTCTGAAATCGCTGAGACGTCAGCGTCGGCAATATTCAGTGCCGCCAGTTTTGATTTGGCAATCGCCGCGCTGGCCGATATATTGGCATCGGTTATGGTAGTATTCGCGATTTTAGCGCCAGTCACAGCGCCGGCTGCAATGGCAGGAGCAGCGGCCGTACCCGCCAGGTCGCCGGCTAGTTGGACAATACCTTTAACACTGTTTGAGGCATCGGAAATGGTTGGGATCGTTGGCTGGCTGGATAAATCATTATACGAACCTGTGGTTGCAACAGTTGCCAGACTGCTGGTATCAGCCTTAGCAGCCAGCGAGCCGGCCGCTTTGAGGGTTCCGTCCGGGTTGTGTTCGACCTCGAGAAATCCATTGAGGACGCTACCCCAGGTATCACTGTCAGAGCCGGGTACGGGTAGTCTTTGCGTTGTCATGTGTCCCTTCCTAAGCCAGTTTTACAATACATTGTACTACGCTTACGGTTACATGACCAATCTACCAGCCGGCTGGTACTATCTGTGTGGTATCGCTACCAAGTACTTATTATTGAGTATTATTTGGAGTTTTTGGCGATGATGGCTTCAGCAACATTGTTCGGAACATCAGCGTAGTGGTCGAGCTCCATGCTGGAGCTGGCGCGACCTTGTGTCGAGCTGCGCAGGTTAGTCGTGTAACCGAACATTTCACCAAGTGGCACATATGAAGTGATTTCCTTGATTCCAACCGTCAGATCTTCCATCGATTCGATGCGGCCACGCTTGGAGTTCAGGTCACCAATGACGTCACCCATGAATTCTTCAGGGGTTACGACGACGACTTTCATGACCGGTTCCAGCAGGACTGGGCCGGCGCGGCGGACACCTTCTTGCAGTGCCATTGAACCGGCGATTTTGAAGGCCATTTCGTTAGAGTCGACTTCGTGGTAGCTACCATCGTACAGTTCGACTTTGACGTCGACGACTGGATAGCCGGCAATAACACCGTTAGCCATAGCTTCGATGATTCCCTGTTCGACTGGTTTGATGTACTCAGTCGGGACGACACCACCCTTGATAGAGTTGATGAATTCGAAGCCGGCGCCCTGTTCGTTCTGGGACACACGGATCCAGACGTCACCGTACTGACCACGACCACCAGATTGGCGGATGAACTTACCTTGGACTTCGACGCCGGTTTTGCGGACAGATTCGCGGTAGGCGACCTGCGGCGCACCGATGTTGGCCTCGACGGTAAATTCGCGTTTCATGCGGTCAACGATGATTTCCAGGTGCAGCTCACCCATTCCGGAGATGATAGTCTGGCCGGTTTCTTCATCTGTGCGGACACGGAAAGTAGGATCTTCTTCAGCCAGACGCTGCAGGGCGATGCCCATCTTTTCCTGGTCAGCTTTGGTCTTTGGCTCAATAGCGATTGAAACTGGAGGATCCGGGAAGGTAATGTTCTCCAGAACGATCGGATTGTTAGGGTCGCACAATGTGTGACCAGTCGTTGTGCCCTTGAGGCCGACGACAGCGGCGATGTCGCCAGCACCGACTTCTGTGACGTCTTCACGCTTGTCAGCTTGCAGGCGGACGATACGGCCAACACGCTCCTTTTCACCGGTTGAGCTGTTCAGGACATACGAGCCAGCAGTAACCTTACCAGAATACACGCGGAAGTAAGCAAGCTTACCGACAAATGGGTCGCTAGTGATTTTGAAGGCTAAAGCCGACATCGGGTCAGATTCAGAGTTTTTGCGCTCGATCTTATCGCCAGTCTTAGGGTGCGTACCCCAGACTTCAGCGCGGTCATTCGGAGCTGGCAGATAGTCGTTGACGAGGTCGAGGACTTTCTCGACCATGACGCCACGGCCATCACCACCGGTGACGATAAAGAATTTACCAGTCAAAGTAGCCTGACGGATAGCGTGCTTGATTTCGGCTTCGGTCAAGCCGTCTTCGCCAACTTCGAAGTACTTCTCAAGCGTAGCTTCGTCTTCAGCGACAGCGTTTTCGATGAGCAGGCTGCGGTATTTCTTGACCTGGTCCATCATGTCAGCTGGGATTTCAGCTTCCACCATTTCGTGGTCGGTGAAGTCTTTGTAGGTGTAAGCCTTCATCGAGATCAGATCGACGATACCGTTGATCGACTGCTCAAAACCAATTGGCAGGTGGATCGGGAAGGCGCGCTTGCTTAAACGGGCGTGAATCGTATCAAGCGATTTGTAGAAATCGCCGCCGGTCTGGTTGATCTTGTTGATGAAACAGATACGCGGCGTACCGTACTTGTCAGCCTGACGCCAAACAGTCTCTGACTGAGACTCGACGCCCATTTTACCGTCGAAGACAACACAGGCACCATCAAGCACACGCAGTGAACGCTCAACTTCGGCAGTAAAGTCGATGTGTCCCGGCGTATCGATGATGTTAATCTGGTGACCCTTCCAGTAACAGGTCACGGAAGCAGCTACGATAGTAATACCGCGCTCCCGTTCCTGAGCCATCCAGTCAGTCGTCGTACCACCTTCGTGTACCGCACCGATCTTGTGCTTCAGACCGGTGCGGTACAGAATACCTTCGGTCGTGGTGGTCTTACCGGCATCAATGTGCGCGATAATACCGAGGTTTCTAATCTTATCTAGTGGATATTTCTTTTCTGCCATTATTTTCCTATATTCCTAGTTGTTAGTGATGCACCAAATGAATCATTTAGCAAATCTACCGTTATTTCCATATCGTCGGACTGTGGGCATGGGGTTGCACACTGAAGGTCCCATGAATTGATATTGGATTGGTGTTGCACCGCCTTCTTCTCGACCCCACTTAAGCCAGCCATTAGTTCTTTTGCATCATCCGAATTACGCGACCATTCGGGTAACATCGAGGTAATTCCATCCGCAATAAAGCAGATTTGACTTAGGCAGCCTATACAGCCAAGCCGAACATATAACTTATCCTCGGGTAGGTGTCGCGATGTATTTGGAATAGATACGACTTGCTCTAGAGAAACCCCTCGACTTCCCATGACTAGGTCCGTGCGAAGTGCGCGAAAGCGCGGTTAGCTTCAGCCATCTTGTGAACGTCTTCACGTTTCTTGACGGCAGAACCCTGGCTGTTGTAAGCGTCAGCCAGCTCGGCAGCGATGCGGTCTTCCATACTGATACCTTTGCGGGAGCGGCAGGCGGCCACGAACCACATAGTTGTCAGGTGATTCTGGCGCTGGCCATGGACTTCAAATGGAATCTGGTAGTTGGCACCACCGACACGGCGGGAACGAGTCTCAACGTGCGGGCGGATGTTCTTCATAGCCTGTTCAAAGACATCAAGCGGGTTTTCGACTTTCAGCCGATCGGCAGCTTTCTGCATACCACCATAGACAAGGCGCTCGGCTAGCTGCTTCTTACCATTGAGCATGACGCGGTTTATCAGGCGAGCAACTGGGACACTGTTGTATAAGCGGTCAGGTGCAATATCGCGAACTAAAGCTTTGGTTTTCTTACGAGGCATGATTATTTACCGGCTTTCTTGGTACCGTACTTGGAACGGCCCTGTTTGCGGTTGTTGACACCCTGGAGGTCGAGCGAACCACGGACGATATGATAACGGACACCAGGAAGGTCCTTGACGCGGCCACCGCGTACTAATACGACGGCGTGCTCCTGGAGGTTGTGGCCTTCGCCGCCGATGTAGGCCCAGACTTCGTAACCGTTTGTCAGGCGCACACGGGCAACCTTACGAAGGGCTGAGTTTGGCTTCTTTGGCGTCTTGGTCGTAACCTTGACACAAACACCGCGCTTAAACGGCGCAGGCTTCTCGTAGTTTTTGGTTTTGAGGTTGTTCACAACGCGCTGCATAGCTGGTGACTTCGTCTTGGAAGTAACCTTGACGCGTGGCTTGCGAACTAGTTGATTAATTGTTGGCATTCTTTCTCCTTCAATCTACCGCTGCAGGAAGTTACCTCCTAAGTGCCAACTCTAGAGGCAACTGGAACTCCCGGCTCGGATTGTTTAATGTAACTAATGTATTTTAACAGATTGCGCACATATGTTCAACAACGTGCGGCGACTGCCGCATATGTGATCCAGAAGTGCGGGCAGCGACTGCCGCCCAGTTGATTCGAGACAGTGGCTAGCGCCACGTGCTGGCACCGTGAAACAAATTGTTTCACGGCTGTCACACGTAAAGCGCTGTCGAGAAACAACTGGGCAAGCATGTCGCCAGAAACACAGCGTTGCATCGAAATTTACGAACGACTATGTGCGGCTTACAGGACGTTAGTCATGCTGGCCAAAGGCTCAAGAATAGCCGCAGCTTCAGCATCACTCATAGCAACTTTGCCGTAGCCCGTACCAACCGGGATCTTGCGACCCAGGATGACGTTTTCCTTCAGGCCGAACAAGTGGTCGACGCGGCCGCTGGTAGCAGCAGCAATCAGGACGCGTGTCGTGTCCTGGAATGATGCAGCCGACAGGAAGGAGTCAGTCGACAAGCTGGACTTGG
The DNA here is from genome assembly GCA_002413835.1 of Candidatus Saccharibacteria bacterium UBA5148. Taxonomy (GTDB): domain Bacteria; phylum Patescibacteriota; class Saccharimonadia; order Saccharimonadales; family UBA4665; genus UBA4665. Next base: position 40,680 of record DHXU01000004.1, read on the forward strand.
TAATACCAAGCAACAGCTGGACGTACTGAACAAGTTTCTTTTTGTCCATAGCCAGGCGCTCGTTAGCGTCAACGACAGCCAGTTTACTGACGATATCGCCGGTTACGAAGTCGCTGTCGCCAGCATCTTCAATCTGTACGCGGCTGAACATCTGACGGACGATGATCTCAAGGTGCTTATCAGCGATGTTCTGACCCTGACCGGCGAACATACCAAGAATCTGGTTCATGATGTAGCGCTGTGTCGGCTCAACACCCTGCAGACGCAGTAAGTCCTGGAGGTTGATCGAACCGTTGGTCAGACGCTGGCCGGCTTCGACTTCGTCACCGTCTTTGATGATGATCTGTTTGTAACCAGGAACTTCGTAGCGGACAACACTCTGGCGGACCGGAACGATGATGATCTGTTTGTCAGTAACTTCGACCTTACCAGCCATCGGTGCGATCAGTGGTTCAGCACCTTCATTTTTGCTGGCGACGACATCACCGATAGCAATGTCAGAACCAGTAGCAACCTGAACTTTGCGGTCACCAATTTCCAGTACGATGTTCTCTTTGTCGTGGGCTGTGACCTGAACGACGTAGTGGTCGCCTTCTTCCCAGGTGTTAGCAGTACCGGCGACGTCGGTCAGGTATGCCTGACCTTTCGGCGTACGGACTTCAAAGAGTTCCTCGATACGGGACAGACCCTGGGCAGTATCATCGGCCAGAGCAGCACCGGAACGGTGCTTTGAGTCGAGTGACAGCTGTGTACCAGGCTCACCGATAGACTGTGCAGCGATGACACCGATCGGGTGGTGGCTGGCAACCTTCAGGCCTGTTGCCGGGTCGACACCATAAGACTTCTGAGGTACGCCGCGGACGGAAGTACAGCTCAGGGCGCTCATGATACGGACACCGTCAATCGACACATCTGCGTCAATGGCAGCAGCCGCTTCAGGGGTGAACTGTTCACCAGTTTTGACATGCTTGATTTTGCCATTAGAAACATCTTCGGCGGCAAAGCGTCCAAGCAGACGCGAGCCGTAGCTGACACCTATGGCGGCAGCATCCTCGCGCAGCATTGAGAAGCCTGGGTCAGTCGTCTTGTCATCTTCATCAATCGTGAAAACATCCTGTGAAACATCAACTAAGCGACGTGTCAGATAGCCGGCATCGGCCGTCTTCAGGGCGATGTCGATTAGGGCTTTACGGGTACCGCGGGTACCGGTGAAGTATTCCAGCGGGCTGAGGCCCTGGATATAGCCGGACTTGATTGGCAGCTCGATAGCGCGGCCGGAGGCATCAGACAGGACGCCAAGCATACCGACGGCGTTGTTCATCTGGGAAATGTTGCCGCGGGCACCAGAGTTGATAGCGATGGCAGTTGCTGTATCGCGACCCTTCATCTGTTCACCAAGTGTATCCTGGACTTGCTTTTCAACTTTTGTCCAGTTATCGACAGTCAAGCGGTAACGCTCATCTTCGGTGATGAAACCTTGTTCGTATTGCTCAGAGATAGCAGCTGACCGCTTATCGCCAGCTTCGATCATGACATGCATGCCGTCTACCGGCTGGAAGTCACCCATACCCATAGACAATCCGGAGATTGTAGCGTAGGTGAAGGCGAGGTCTTTCAGGTTGTCGGCGAGTTCGGCGGTAGTTTCCTGCCCGTACTGCTGGTAGGCGTCAGCCAGGACCTTCAGCAAACGCTTCTTGGTCATTGGTTCGTCCTGGAATGCGAAATCTTCAGGGAAGGTTTCGTTGAACAACAGGCGGCCCAGTGTCGTCTCGCGGATTTCACCACGGAAAGAAACGCGGATGCGGTTCTGTAGCGTCAAGCTACCACCGTCGAGTGCCAGGATTGCTTCGTTGACATCGCTGAAACCACGGACTTCCTGGCTGATGCCGGGACGGTCGTAGGTCAGGTAGTAACAACCGAGGACGATGTCCTGCTCGATGTGCAGCACCGGTGAACCGTCAGCTGGCTTCAGCAGGTTCTTGTTGGCAGCCATGATGTCGCGGGCTTCAGCCTGAGCTTCATCGGACAATGGCAGGTGGACAGCCATCTGGTCACCATCGAAGTCGGCGTTAAAGCCTTTACAGACGAGTGGATGTAGCTGGATGGCTCGGCCCTCTTTCAGTACTGGCTGGAAGGCCTGGATGCTGAGGCGGTGCAGCGACGGCGCGCGGTTCAGGAGAACGTACTTGCCCTTGATGACTTCGTCTAGGGCATCCCAGACGGCGATATCACCAGTTTCGATCATGCGGGTGGCTGAACGGATGTTATGAGCCAGCTCTTTTTCAATCAGCTCACCGATGACGAACGGTTTGAATAGTTCAAGCGCCATCATCTTTGGCAGACCACACTGGTGGATTTTGAGTTCCGGACCAGAGACGATAACCGAGCGACCTGAGTAGTCGACGCGCTTACCAAGAAGGTTCTGGCGGAAACGTCCCTGCTTGCCTTTCAGTAAGTCGCTGAGGGATTTCAAGCGGCGGCGCTGGCCGGTTGCGGCAACAGCACGTCCACTGCGGGCGTTGTTATTGTCGATCAGGGCGTCGACTGCTTCCTGCAACATGCGCTGTTCGTTGCGGCGGATAACTTCTGGTGCGTTGAGGTCCATCAGCTTCTTAAGCCGGTTGTTGCGGTTGATGACACGGCGGTAAAGGTCGTTCAGGTCGCTGGTTGCGAAACGGCCACCAGTCAGTTGGACCATTGGGCGTAGATCCGGAGGAATGACTGGCAGTACTGAGACACACATAGAAGATGGCTTGATACCGGCCCGGTCCATCGACTCGAGCAGGCGCAGGCGCTTCATAATCTTTTTCTTGCGCTGACCCTTGGCTTCTTCAGCTTCAGTGCTGAGTAATGCGATGAGCTCTTTGAGGTTGATCTGTTCCAGCAGCTCTTTCAATGCAGCGCCACCCATACCGACTTCAACCAGATCCTGCAGGTCTTCCGGTAGGTTGCGGTAATCGGTTTCGTTGATCAGGTGCAGACGCTCCAGACTGGTGAGCTGGCTCTTGAGGAGTTCGAAGTCGGCGGCGACTTCTTCCTGTTCTTTGGTATGTAGTTCAGCCAAAGCCTTGAGATTAGCGCCTTCCTGCTTGCCTTCCTCTTCGTAGCGGAACTTGATGGCTTCTTTGGCAGCTGCAAATTCAGCTTCCTTGTCAGCCAGCATCTGGTCGCGCTTAGCACTGTTGACACCTTTGACGACGTAGCTGGCAAAGTAGGCGACACGCTCCAGGTTCTTGACAGTAATGCCAAGCAGTAAGCCGATAGCAGATGGCGTACCGCGCAGGAACCAGATGTGAGCCACGGGTACAGCTAGGCTGATGTGGCCCATGCGTTCGCGGCGGACGATGCTCTTGGTTACGAGCTCGCCGTTCTTATCGACAGCGGCTTCACGGGAGCGGACACCCTTGTATTTGGCGTCATGCGGGTTGATATCCTTGACCGGTCCGAAGATCCGTTCGCAGAATAATCCGTCACGCTCCGGCTTCTGGGTGCGGTAGTTGATGGTTTCCGGTTTGGTGACTTCACCATGGCTCCAATCCAGAATATCTTCTGGGCTGGCGACGGCAAGCCGTACGGCGGTAAAGTCAGAAATGCTGCTACCGTATGAATACTTGCGCATTAGGCTGCCTCCTGGCTCTCTGTTATGGTTACTTCAATTTGATTGTTATCATGATTGTTATCGCTGGCTACAGCTACCGGTACGAGATCATCATCGACATCCACGATACTGAAGTCGTCGAGTGACTCGTCTTCGCTCATTTCGATATCAGATACAGTTGGTTGTGGAACTTCAAGCTCGGAGACAGTTGCTGCTTCTTCCTGGATATTGGTAGCCAGGATGTTCTCAGCATCAATCGTCTGGTTAGCATGTGTGTCGATCAGGTCGACTTTCAGGCCAAGGCCTTGCAATTCCTTGACGAGGACGTTGAAAGATTCTGGAACCTTCGGTCCGACGATCGGTGCTTTCTTGATGATTGACTCATAAGCCTTGGAACGTCCGTAGACGTCGTCGGACTTGATAGTCAGCATTTCCTGCAGAGTCGTGGCGGCGCCATAGGCTTCGAGAGCCCAGACTTCCATTTCTCCAAAGCGCTGGCCACCGTTTTGGGCTTTACCACCAAGCGGCTGCTGGGTGACCATAGTGTATGGACCGGTTGAGCGGGCGTGGATCTTATCAGCGACCATGTGGTTCAGCTTGATCATGTACATGCTACCAACAGTGGTACGTTCCTTGAACGCTTCACCGGTGCGGCCATCATACAGCTGCTGCTTACCATCTTTTGGCAGTCCGGCTTCTTCAAGCAGTTGTTCGATCTTTTCGGTCGAAACACCGTTGAATGATGGACTGGCAACTTTGATACCCAGAATGCTGGCGGCCATGCCGAGGTGTGTTTCGAACAGCTGTCCGATGTTCATACGACTTGGGACACCAAGCGGGTTCAGGACAATATCAAGTGGTGTTCCATCTTCGGTGAACGGTAAATCTTCAGCCGGCAGGATGCGGGCGATAACACCCTTGTTACCGTAGCGGCCACCGAGTTTGTCGCCGACAGAAATTTTACGCATCTGAGCTACGAAGACCTGGATCTGCTGGATGACACCAGCCTTCAGCTCGTGGCCATTTTCGCGGGAGAAGATTTTGACACCGACAACCTTACCGTGCTTGCCGTTGCTCATGCGCTGTGAGGTATCGCGGACTTCTTTGGCCTTTTCGCCGAAGATAGCACGCAGTAGACGCTCTTCTGAGCTCAGTTCCTGCTCACCCTTCGGGGTAATCTTACCAACCAGGATGTCGCCGGCGTGGACTTCGGCACCGATGCGGACGATACCGTCTTCATCGAGGTGGCGAAGCGTTTCTTCTGAGACATTAGGAATGTCGCGGGTGACAACTTCCGGTCCCAGCTTGGTTTCACGGACCTCAAGCATGAAGTCGACGATGTGAATAGAGGTCAAGGTATCGTCTTCGACCAGACGACGGGAAATGATGATAGCATCTTCAAAGTTGTAACCGCCCCATGGCATAAAGCCGACCAGGAGGTCCTTGCCGAGAGCAAGTTCTCCGCCCTGGACAGACATGCCTTCGATCAGTACATCGCCCTTTTTAATCTTATCGCCAGTGCTGACGACGATCTTCTGGTTGATGCTGGTACCTTCGTTGGAACGGACAAAGTGCTGCGGCTCGTAGGTAATCGTGCCGTCTTTATATTTGATGACGACTTCGTCACCAACAGCCTTGACGACTTCACCGTCAGCTTCGGCCAGGACGACCTGACCGGTGTTACGGGCGGCGACGCCTTCCAGACCAGTACCAACGATCGGTGACTGCGGCTGGATTAGCGGTACAGCTTGGCGCTGCTGATTACTACCCATTAGTGAGCGGTAGACGTAGTTCTTCTCAATGAATGGAATCAGGCCGGCGCTGGAACCGATGATCTGGTTGCGGGCGGCGTCCATGTAGGTTACGTCACCGGAATCAACTTCGCTGGATTTCAGACGGTTACGAACAGAGACACGCTCTTCAACGAAATAACCATCTTTGTTGAGCTCGATACCGGCACCGGCGATGACAGCTACTTCTTCGGCGTAGGCGTCAAGGTACACGATTTCGCTTGTGACTTTGGCACGGATCGGCCAAGTGGCACGGCTGGTGACTTTTGCAAGTTTAGCAGCATCGGCAGCGGTAATGACCTTGCCGACAGCAACAATCAGTTTGCCGTCTTCATCTTCCAGGTTGACTGAAGTCATATGACCGACAGCATCAGCGGCGGTGACAGCATTGATAACTTTGCGGTACGGAGTCTCGATAAATCCATATTCATTGATGCGGGCGTAGTTGGCCAGGTTCAGGACAAGGCCGATGTTGGCTCCTTCCGGAGTCTCTACGGCACAGATACGTCCGTAGTGAGTTGCGTGAGCGTCGCGGACTTCAAAGCCAGCGCGCTCTCTAGACAAACCGCCTGGGCCCATGGAGCTCAAGCGGCGTTTGTGCGCGAGTTCTGACAGTGGGTTAATCTGGTCCATGAACTGTGACAGCTGGGAGCTGGCGAAGAATTCGCGGACAGCAGCGACAACTGGACGGGCGTTAATGAGCTGACCAGGTTGGACAGTCTCAATCTCGCTCATGCTCATGCGGTCCTTGGTGTTGCGCTCCATGCGTAACAGTCCGATACGGAACTGGCGCTGCACAAGTTCACCGACCAATTTGACGCGGCGGTTGGCCAGCGAGTCGATGTCGTCAGCTGGTTCCTGCGTGTTGTTGAGGCGGATGATCTCAGCTATGATAGCTTCCAGATCTTCGAGGCGCATGACGCGGTTCTCGGTGGTGTTTGAAACGTCGAGGTTGAGGCGCTTGTTGATCTTGTAGCGGCCAACACGACTGAAGTCAAAGCGCTTGAAGTTGTAAAACATGTTTTCAAGCAGCGAACGGGCGTTGTCGACGGTAGCCAGGTCGCCTGGGCGCAGTCGGCGGTAGACCTCGATGAGAGCATCGTTCTGGCCTTTGGCCGGGTCTTTTTCGAGGGTAGCTTCGAGATAGCTGAGCTTACCCTGGTCAACGTGTTTGAACGAATCCTTCATGCGGGCTTCAGTCATACCGAGGGCACGCAGCAAAGTCGTGACAGGAATCTTGCGCTTGCGGTCGATCTTAACAAAAACGGCGCCACTGGCAGCCGTTTCGAATTCCAACCAGGCACCACGGCCAGGAATCACCTTGGCACCATAGAGATTGCTGGAACCGTGCTGGTCAGCGGTAAAGAAGACGCCGGCTGAACGAATCAGCTGGGAGACGACGACGCGCTCGGCACCATTGATGACGAAGGTACCACGGGTGGTCATCCATGGGTAGTCACCGAGGTAGATTTCCTGCTCTTTGACTTCACCGGTGACTTTGTTGGTCAGCTCGACAGTAGCCTTAAGCGGTGCGTCGTAAGATACGTTGTTCTCGCGGGCAGCAGCTTCCGTCATCTTCGGTTCGTCGAAGTGGTAGTCTTTGAATGATAAAGATAATTTTGTGCCCGTATAGTCATCTATCGGGCTGATTTCAGCCAAAAGTTCGCCCAGACCTTCGTCAACGAACCATTGGAAAGATTTATTCTGGTGATCGACCAGGCTTGGTAAATCAATCGCGTCGTCCTGCTGTGTGTAATATACACGTCCGCCGGTTGTAGTAGTGTCGTTTTTTGCCATAAGCTTGTAGCAATGCCCCCTGATAAGTTTATAAACTCTACTTTTAATTTCAGGTGTTGGTTATAATTCTGAATTTCTACGGAACACCACAACTCAAAAAGTTGCCCATACACGTAAGTATGTCCGAACAGCGCATATAAGCACTGCTGACAGGAAATTCAAATTGTTGTAGTTTTCGCGCGAAGGTTAACTACGTGAGGTGTTTTTGGATGTCTGACCCGTCTCACACATGACGACCAAAGCCAAACATCTCCATACGTACACTACTTCTTGCATAACACTATGGAGCACAGCGTCTCAAATGTCAACGCTAAAACCTCAGCTCTGATTCTGTGGTTACGTCCGCATTCTGCAACCACGCGTATTCAGCGACCAATCTACTGCAGACATCGCCTGTTGACTCCGCCCGCAGCCGTACGAAATCGACGGGCTTGAATAAACCGAAGGCAGGCACGTCAGTGACTTTCGCATCGACGGCATAGCCACAGGCCTCCAGATTACCGATAAGTCCTGCATCAGCCTCCAGCACATGTGTAACACTTGGGAGATCAGCCCGCTGCTGTGACAACGCGCAGTACACCAGTGCCGCCCCGATTCCCTTCCGTTGATGCCGTGGTAATACGTTTACATGCGTCAGTGCATTGTACGAACCGGGTGGCGGAGAGCGGCGGAGAGCTCCTAGCATGCCGCTGTGGGTAATACCGTGCGGTGGAAATTTCAGACTGACGTTACTGAAACCGACAACGCGGTGTCCGGGGAATACAAGAATATCGTTCCGCAGCTCCTGACCTGTCGTTGGTAGCTGACCGTGCGTAGCAACACCGGCGATGACCACTGCGCCGCGGCGGCGGACGTCAGTAATATTGCCATAGGCCTCATCAACTGCTGACTGCATAAAATCAGGACTCGTCTTATGGTGGTCGGCTGTATACTTCTGGATATATGTCGTGCCCTCTGCTCCCAACATCGCTTGAACGATCGGATTCTGCAGCCAAGCTTCCTGAGTGATTTGGCCAGCCGTTATCGCCTGTGGCATCGGCCTGCCGCCATAATCTTCACCCCTGTATCTTTCCTGTTGTGGAATCAGAAAATCCATCTCACCAAACGGGGCGCCGGATACCGGCCCATAGTGAATAAATGTACTGTGTTGCATGGTCTACTCCTTTCCAAGGAGTTTACGCGCATGCCCTGCAGACATCAAGACAATTACTTCAGCTGTTCTTTGGGCGGGTTGTTGACGATTTTGTCGACTATGCCATATTCCAAGGCTTCTTTAGCGGTCAGCCACTTGTCGCGTTCCATGTCCAGGTGGATTTTGTCTGGCTTCTGACCGGTGTTACGGGCCATGATTTCCTCAAGCAATGCTTTGATACGAAGTGATTCACGCAGATCGATCTCCTGGTCGGTGACCTTGCCGCGTGTGCCGCTGGAAGGCTGGTGGATCATCACTGTCGAGTGCGGCAGCAGCTGTCGCTTACCCTTCGCACCGGAACTGAGCAGGAAGGCTGCTGCCGATGCCTGGACGCCGATACCGACAGTCTGGACGTCGTTGGTAATAAACTCCATAGTGTCATAGACAGCCAGGGCGTCATACACGCTACCGCCAGGACTATTGATGTAGAAAAATATATCTTTCTTGGGGTCTTCGGCCTGCAGGAAGAGCAACTGGGCGACGATCACGTTGGCACTAGCCTCGTTGACGTCTGAGCCCAGGAAGATAATTCGCTCCTTGAGCAGGCGTGAGTAGATATCATAAGCCCGCTCGTAACGGCCCTCGTTTTCGACAACTGTTGGAATAAATACAGACATAGACACCTCGCTCTCAATTATAAGCTATCATCGACAGTATAAAGTCGACATAGTACTTCCACGTACGGCGGATATACCTGTAGACTTTCATACGTTAATGATACGAAGTTAGCACTCTCATGTCAAGAGTGCTAATCCTAACTCAGACTGTAGGATTACTTCTTCGAAGCATAGCCGACAAGTTTGGCAATAGTCTGTTCGCTAAGCAACCGGGATGCCAGTTCGCGGCGATTTTCCGGTTTGTCCAGCTCGGCTCGCATCGCCGGGTCCTGATACTGTCCTTTGAGAAGTTGCAGCCGCATTTCAAATTCTTCAGGTGTGACTTCAATCTTTTCTTTTTCGGCGATTTCAGCCAGGACAAGTCCGGCCCGGACACGCAGCTCGGCGCCTGGACGATTGCGGGCGTGATGCTCTTCTTCGGTGACACCCTCGTCGGCGAGATGTTCTTCCCACGTCTGCCCACGGTAAGTTATATTCTGGCGTTCTTCCTGCTCCAGGCGGGTCTGTTCCTCGTCGATCAACTGATCAGGTACGGCCACGCTGGACAACTCGGTAATCTTACTCAGCAGTTCACTTTCGAAATCGCGGTCATTCTGGTATTCACGCTCGCTGGTAACCTGCTTGCGGATGTCGGTGCGCAGCTCCTCGAGTGTCTTGAATGGCCCGGCTTTGCTGGCAAAGGCATCGTCTGTCTTCGGTAAGACAACTTCGTTAACTGATTTGACGGAGACAACAAAGGTTACATCGCGCTCCTGCAAAGCCGCGACGCCGTAATCCTTTGGAAACTTCAGTGCGAACTCACGCTCCTCACCGGCTTTGGCACCGCTGATGTGTTTTTCAAAGCCTGGAATAAAGGTATCGCTGCCGAGTGTTAACGGATAGTCTTTGCCGTCAGCACCCTGGATCGGCTCGTCAGTCTTGGTGTCGCGTCCGGCGAAATCAATTATGACTTCATCGCCATCCTTGGCTGCCCGTTCGATGAGCTTTTTCTCGGCCATACGCGACCGCAGATTCTCGACGACGGCATCAACATCCTTATCAGTGATCTTGACCGGCTTCTTCGGGACGCTAACCTTTGTGTAGTCAGGAAGCTTGATGGCACCGATGACTTCTATCTCAGCTTCAAATTCCAGTGTCGTGAATGGCACGAATTTCTTAATGTTGACCTGCGGCTGGGCAACCGGGCGGACATTCTGCTCCTGCAGTGCAGCGCCGTACATGCGGTTTAGGGCGGCGTCAAGAAATTCGCTTTGCAGGGTCTGCTGGTTCACGCTCTTCTCGATGAGCTCCAGTGGAACTTTACCAGTCCGAAAGCCTGGTATCTTCACGTCGCGCTTTAGTCGCAGCAGCGTCTCACGGCGGACATCGTCCAGTAATTGCTGGTCGGCTTCGAGGATTAGTTTGATGCGGGTATCGCTGAGTTGAGTTTTGTGTGCTTGCATAAGATGTTATTTTAACAGATATAAGTCACCTGTGCTAGAGCCTGCACGTCAGTCTTTATCATCTTCAAGGTGACGATAATCTTTGATGATACTGACCAGTCGATCGATGCCGTGCTTTTCTTCGGTGCCGGTTTGGAGGTTCTTAATGGTGTACTGTCCAGACGAAATCTCATTTTCACCGATGATAATCACGTAATGGATGCCTTTTTTCTCGGCTGTCTGGAATTGCGCACCTATCTTGCGGCCGGTCACGTCGACAGCCAGGTTCAGTCCGGCCTTGCGGAGTTCGGCGATCGGCTTCTGGGCCGGAGTGAAAACATCCCCGACGAGCACCGCATAAGCATCTGTCTCGGTCGGTATTGTCGGGAGCAGTTCGTGCAGCTCCAGAAAATTCGCCAGTGTGACATCACCAAAACCGAATCCAACTGTCGGTACCGGCTCGACACCGAACAGCCCGACCAGCCCATCGTAGCGGCCACCGCCAAGCATCGAGCGGTTATTGTCAGGATGGTTATCAAATACTTCGAATATAATGTCGGTATAGTAGTCAAACCCGCGCATCAGTGTCGGGTCAAATTCAACGTTATGTATGCCAGCACCTTCCAACATGTCCATCATCTTCTTCAGGCCAAGCAGTGAGGCGTGAGACTGTACCTGTTGCGGCAAGGCAGTAAAACGCTTAGCGTGCAGCACATCCAGGAGCTGTTCGACTGCACCATTCTCACGCTGTGACTGAGCGCATAACGCATCGACCTGCGCCAGGAACTGGGCATGGTCCAGCTTGTGCATACGGTCGATAAGCTTACTCATACTATAAGCCTGCACTTCGTTGAGCCCGACGTACTCTTTCAGGATGTAATCGGTGAATTTCCGGCTGTTGAGCTTGATAGTGTACATAGAACGCTTGGCTTTGAACGCCTGGAGCATCGAGTCGACCAGCAGGATGATCTCATGTTCGGCTTCGATACCGGCAATACCGAAGATATCAACGTTCAATTGCCAGTGCTCGCGCAGTCGTCCGCGCTGGGGCCGTTCATAACGCCAGAGGTTCGGAATACTGTACCAACGGACGGGATAGGCCAGCTCCTGGCGCTTGGCTGCTACCATGCGGCTGACAGAGGGTGTCATCTCAGGTCGGATAGCCACCTGGCGGCCACCACGATCAGTGAAGGCGTAGGTCTGCTCATTGACGATCTCCTCGCCCGTCTTCGCAAGGTAGAGCTCCAGCGGTTCCAGGATCGGTGCATCGTATTCTTCATAGCCAAAAGCCTCGACACTACGCCGAATAACATCAAACATATAATTCTGTTTGCGTTTGTCCTCCGGGTAGAAGTCCCGGGCGCCTTTGTAGGGTTGGGTGGATAATGCCATGATTGATTACTAGAAGTATACCGTATGAAACAGGGCAACATAAAATTATAAATTGGTGGCCTTGAAGCAACTTCATTCCAACACCTTCTGCAATCGTTAGGTCAGCTCGTCAAGGTTTTTGAGAACTAAACTGGTTCTTGCGTGTCGTGAGATAATAATACCATTCATAGCTAAAATTAGGCCTCAAATGCGAATCAAACGCGTCCACATTACAAACTTTAGATGCTTACAAGACATTGGCATTGAGTTCGACCAAATCACCACCTTTATAGGCCCTAACGGGGTAGGCAAATCTACCGTGCTAAGGGCATTGGATTGGTTCTTCAATGGTGGTAAAGGGCCACTGCGTGATATTGATTGTAGCCACGGGAATACTGACGAAGAAATTCGCGTAGAAGTCGAGTTTTCCGAGCTAACTGATGAGGATCGGGTTGTGCTAGGCCACTACGCACGTGAAGGCGTCGATATATTTATCGCATGGAAGCATAGAGCTCCTGAAGGTGTTGAAAAAATGTCGGCAAATACTAGGGGATACCAGCCCTTCAGCGTCATACGATCCATTGAAAACAAGCCTGAACGGAAAACCGCATATAACGCCCTTCGTGCATCCGATGAGACATTAGGTTTACCCTCCGCTGGGGGAGCAGATGCAATTGAGACTGCATTTCGTGCCTGGGAATCTGAACATCCAGAGAGTTTGAGTGAAGTGTCCGGTGATCTAAGCACATCCTTCTTTGGATTTAATAGCCAAGCAAAAATGGCGGGTCTATTTGATTACGTACTTGTCACGGCCGATTTACGTGCAAGTGAAGAGGCAATTGATACCAAATCAAGTGTCATTGGCCGATTTCTCGAACGGACAGTCGATAGGACGGCAGCAGATGTAGCCATAGCCACCCTTACTGCCGAAGTTGAGACCCGACAGCGCGATATCTATAGCGAACACTTTCAGGAACAGCTTGACGATATCTCGGAGGCGCTCACAGATGCAGTGACACAGTATTCTGAAGGTCGCTCAATATTAGTCAAGAATGAAGAAGTTGCATTAACCCCGCCTGTGACTAAGTTCTTCGTAAATGTCGTTGATGAAGAACTTACGACTACAATTGATCGACAAGGTCATGGATTCCAACGAACACTTCTTATATCAGCTCTTCAGCTACTAGCAAAGCGTGGCGCAGCCGCCGAATCCAACGGAACAATTTGTCTTGCTATTGAAGAGCCTGAACTTTTTCAACACCCTGTGCAGGCACAGTCATTCGCGGAAGTTTTGCGTAATCTCGCCGAAGATTCATCGCAAAGAATCCAGGTCACTTATGCCACTCACAGCCCATATTTTGTGGAAGCGCAACGATTCCATCAGATTCGGAGGCTTACTCGCTCAAGGCCCGACCCAAATAAGCCATCGAAGATCGACGTTCATTTCACCTCTCTTGCAAAAGTAACTGCAGCCCTGACCTCTTACGTTAGACCAGAAACCATTCAAAACCAAGTTGATTCTACGATTCTCAATAGTCTGTCCGAAGCACTCTTTGCAAATGGAGTGGCAATAGTTGAAGGGGGAACTGACCGTGCCGTCATTGAAGGTGTTGCATGTCGTGATAGCGGCAAGCCACTTTCTGTGAACGGTATTGTTGTCGCCAAGCAGGGCGGCAAGCCAAGTCTACTCCTTCCCTGCCAGATTCTAAAAGGACTAGGTATACCTGTATTCATGGTTTTTGACAGTGACATAACAAACGCTGACCCAGCCGAGGCATCCATGAACAAGAAAATATTGGGATACCTAGGGGCAACAGTCGAGAGTTGGCCCGCAGGTCAAGTGTACTCAAGCTACGCCGTCTTTGAAAACACACTTGAAAGCGTATTAATGACAGAATGGCCAGAATGGCAAATTGCGGTCGATGAGATCATAAGTAAAGGAATTGGTGACCCAAAGAAGAACTCCGTGCTTTATAAACAAGCGACTGTTGGCGCAGAAGGAACGGCGCCTGCACACCTTAACGACATCATAACCAAGCTGCGCAATCTAGCTTGAATGAATTGATTCTAGAACAAATCGAGGGACTTAATTCCGAGTACCTTCATGATGCTTTGGAGCTTCTCAAATGATGGATTTTCCTCACCACGTTCAACACGGGCATAGAAGTTTACATGGACACCAGCCTTAGTTGCGACTTCTTGCTGCGTCAAGTCAGTAGCCTCCCTGGCTTTGCGTAGCACATCACCAAGTACCTTGCGTGCCTTATCTTGTTCATCGTTAGACATAATATGAATACTATACCATCTTCTTTCGGGGTAAGACTAGTACCGTCAACAAAATTCGGTCTACATCTTTGGGTTTAAAAAACAGCTTCACGTTTTTCGACAGAATGATGGCACATTTCGAGCAGACTCTGTGAATTTTGAGTCTTATTGATCAAATTGTTACTTTTTTATCGTGTCAGAATACATATCCCGTATCCGGAACTGGCCAGATAAACTATTCATCGAGCAACAAAACTCGCGTAAAGATCTAGCCCGTACGAAGCACCCTCATCATTGTGCGACTCACTGGTATTGATAATTAGAATTCCCAGATCTCAGCCGCTACCTGACTTAAGTTGGCCTATCGTCTATCAATAGCTGCAGGATTCCATGTTTCGTATCTCAGTAGTTGATAGTGTCGCGTAGCGGCTGGGCTCGTTATTCTTGACCAGCACGGGCTGTCAGACACCTGAATAATTAGAGGTTGGCATGAATTTACAGATCGAGAAGTACAGGAACCAAAGGAGATCGGATTTGTTTTCGTCGTAGAAAAATCAATACTTCCAAATACTGTCCTGACGGTGTTTGCAGACCATAAGGATAATAACGTAAACTGGGAAGTATATGACTCTAGACATGCTTGCGGCAGTTACATTCGGGATGGGTTATGGATATTTTCTGTACTTATACACTGGATGGCAGCTTCGTGACGCTGTTATTGAATTCGCTAACAGTGTATCTGCTAGCTGGTTTGAAAGGGTCTATGATTCAGCAGCAAACGGTCATAAAGCATACAGATATATGAACAAATCTAAAGTCAAGCAAATGGATTATTTGCTTGCTTTTCAAGACTTTGACGGGTATACAGCGGTGAAGGCCGTACGCCGCAGTGCTCGGTGCGGATTTATACAGATTACAATATTTTTAGTGAAGCAGTCACCCTTACTACTTCTCATGTGGCTACTTTTTAATCCTGTATTTGGATATTTTATCGCAGGTTGTGTAGGAGTCTATGGCTATTGGATGGTCATAGTATTTGGTAGCCAGCTCAATCCCCATTTACGCTTAACTCATATTTGCAATAACATAACAAGACTGGCATTTGTATATGCATATGGCGAGGATAAGGGCGAGAAGTTATTAAAGCTTCCTAAGCCGCTAAAGTAATCTGGCATGTCATGCAATTTACGTCGATTGGATAGTGTACCTAGGCTATTAATTCGATGACGCATTGGTTTGCAAGGTTGAGGAATTCCAACCTTAAGTACTACAACATTAAAAAATCTTATCTTAGATTCCGGTGCTCCTTCGTGCGTGATTTTTACTTCGCTTCTTTTTCAACGAGTTCGGCTAAATCTCTTTCAGCTTCGTAGGCACGAACCCGACCCGATAGATAGCCCAGGCGATAGCTAATACCGTCACTCATGAGTCGCCAATTCGTACCTGTCAGGTTATTAACGATTGCCTTTTTCAAAGCAGTACGGCTCTGTCCATCAGTACGTACGCTATTCTTGTCCAGGCAACTGAATTCAATAGTAAACTCGTAAGCAATAATTGGCTTCTCGAAGCGTAACTCAATAAATCCGGCTGCTTCTATTGCCGGGCGCAGCTTATCTATTAGATCCGCAATCTTCACGATGTTAATCTTGGATACGACATCGTAAACCTCCTTTTTGGCGTCTCGCTCCATTTCCTCATCCATCATGTGGCAGGCTTCCTGCCACTTTTGACGGTAGGCCTGCATGGTTGCCGCTCGCTTGTCAGTTAAACAGAAGAACTTTTTGTCACGCTCATAGTCGGGGTCTGGCTTTTCAGCTTCGCCCAGCCGAGTTTTTTCGACCTCTTCGTGGCCACAGGCTGCACAAGTGTATGTAGTGGTCATGGTTCTGCCTTTGGTTTTTACGTCCATCTCTAAATCCGAACCACATTTAGGACACGGGGTGGTTGACGCCTCCAATTCAATGCCATCTTGCCAAAAAGCACTGCGTTTGCCGCAGCCACCACAATCAAGCATAAACAAAACCTCTTGGCCTCCACCCGAGCCCCGGTGCAATAACTCCTTGAGTTTTAGACGCAATCCTTGCTTGCCACAATATGAGCAAGTTGGCTCAAAAGTCGGTCGTGCTTCTGCGAGCCGTTCGTCAAGCAGCTTATCTTCATGCATCCATTCCGATATCATCCCGTTTTTGTTCTCCCATCGCTCAAGAAGCACTGGCACCTCAAAGAGCCACCAATATAACCTGTTCCACCAAAATTCCATCTTCGCTTTTTCTTCTTTATCTTTGAGCTTGGCATTTTTGTAAAACTCCGCTCTGGCACGCAATAGGGTTCCAGCCTCGCGTCGGCCTACTTCTACAGTTACTGCATCGTAGCGATCCTCATAATACTGCCTGTCTTTGAGATGATTTGCCATGTTTCCATTATAGCTAAACATTGCATGAGGTCTGCGCTGGCTAGACGATACTCGTGAAGGCCACAACTTCCTGATCAAGCCTGATTTTGAATAGGCTTGCGAGGATGATGCGCTTACCGAACTTTGATTCTGACTTATAAAGACCAGCGATTGAGCGTGCACTATCACCAACAGGCTTCGTCTTGCCGTCTAGCAGCTCAATCCTGGCGAGCCTATCCTCGAGCTGTAACCATAAATTGCTTCTTCACAGGGCTTTTTTTACTGCTATATATCTATAGTTACAACTTCAGCCGGTAAGGGAGTATCCCGAATGCGCACGGCTCGCAGGGTCCGTCCCGTTCATGAATTAAACAACGGTCGTCAACCGGATCGCTAGGATCTGGCTGCTGGTATCTCTGAGGGTAACAATCACACATAAAGATATGGTACTATCTGCGTATGAAAAAGTGTACTGAATGCCAGGCAGAATTGCCGAAACAAAACAGGCGGAGATACTGCAGCGACGATTGCCTAATGGCAAACATCAAGCGCTACTACAACCAACCCAACAGCCCTCGTAAGCGCTGGTATGAGCCAGTACCCATTGCGATAAAGCCTGTGAAAGTAGATCTATGCGAGATTGATGAAAAGGATTTGCAGGAGTTAGAACGTCTGGTTGTAGCAGAGAACGTCTGCTTTGAGTGAAGTTGATGAGCGATGGTTCGGCGATAGGCAATTATCACACTTCATAGTCTAAGTCAGTAGAAACGCCTATCTCGTGTTTAAGCCTCTGCATTGTGAATGACCGCGACAATACAAAAAGCATTGGTTAGTTGTAATTGTTAAACAATTGAATACAATACTAGACAAATGGCAAAATCACAGAACTTCGTATTCGACGGTGGCGCTGGGACATATTTTGGGACTTCAATTTTAGCTGTTTTGATTACAATATTGACGCTTGGTATTGCATATCCTTATGCTCTGGTGCTTATGCAGCGCTGGAAGGCAAAACATACGTACATTAAGGGTTTCCAACTAACATTCACGGGCACTGGTATCGGCCTGTTTGGCCAGTGGATCAAATGGTTTCTGCTTACCGTTATTACCTTTGGCATTTATGGCTTCTGGGTCTATCCACGGCTTCAACAGTGGATTACCGAACACACCGACTTCGCTCCAAAGCAGCGCACAGCCCCTCAACTCGATTAGATTATTCTATCCGGTGAGACTACTTATGCTATAAAATAGAGTTGCATTGAATCCAACGTTATGTTTATTATTAACTAACATAACGGAGATAGGGTAATGCGCATACATACTCGGCTGAGATTTATAGCATTCTATATAAGTTTTGGCTTACCTGTCGTGCTTGCTCAGGCGGTTTCCGCTGCAACTGCAACCACTGGTGATGTCACCAGTGTCGAAGGTTTTATCAGAAGCGTCATCCAGGTGCTAGCCGGTCTAGCTGGGCTCGTCGCTTCCGGTTTCTTCGTCTGGGGTGGCTTCGCGTACATCACGAGTTCCGGGAACCCTGAACACCTCGACCGGGCCAAGAAGACACTCCAGTACTCTGGCATTGGCCTTGCCATCACGCTCGGAGCATTTGTACTCAGCAATATCGTCACTACTCTAGCGACCAACGCCTTCGGCAGCTAGCCATGTTCATAGCGTCAGCCATTCACTTGACAGTCATGGCCGACACGTCCGCGGCTGGGAACATCATGACTGGTTACGTCACGCCGGTCATTCGTACTATGGCTATCCTGGCTTCACTGGTCTGCGTATTCTTCCTGGTCAACGGCGGTTATCACTACCTGACCAGCTCCGGTAAGCCGCAGCAGTTGGAACATGCAAAGCTGGTACTGCGGAATGCACTGATCGGTTTAGCTATTGTCCTGGCAGCGGCCACACTGACGGCAATTCTCAGCCATGCCTACGCCAGCTCTGGGGCGACGGCACATCAACAGCTGCCTCTCTTGTCGGAAGTTAAGCCTCAATCGGTGTCGAACGGCCTGGTCGATGTCATCATCAAA
>DHXU01000012.1 GCA_002413835.1 Candidatus Saccharibacteria bacterium UBA5148
CCGGCTGAGCTATGGACCCTTATGTGAGACAAACCCTGAAGGGTTTTTCTCTACGCGCGGGACGCCGGAGTAAATCCGCCGTTCCGGCTGCTCTTTTCCGTGCGCTGGCACACAAAATAACTCCTTACATTATCCGTATTTTGGCCGAAAAGTCAATTAGCTACCCGAGTCGGCGCCGATTGTGCCACTACCAAAGTACTTATGCCTTATAATACGAGGTATGCACCGCCGTATGAAACATATCAATCAGTCGGGCTTCAGTATAATCGAAATTATCCTGGCTTGTGCGATATTCCCATTGATTGCGTATTCAATTTCTCAAGGCTATGATGCCGTCCGCAGGTCGTACACCGTCTCCAAACAGCTCAATGAAATTTATGCTGTACTGAGCGCCTGCCCAGAGATTGACCGGGCTCTCGAATATGATTCGGTTACCAGTGCGACGAATTGCTATCCGAACAACTCCTTCAAGGCTGAGGGTGGCGGAACCCGTATCATCTCTTATGCTCCGACATTGTCGGTAACCAGCGCCACATCGCTGGCGGCAACTGACCCGCTTAGTACGGTACCGGATTCCAAAGTAGTCAATATCAAAGTTGGCTTTCAGAAAAGTACAGCGCCTCCGGTGGAGTTGCGTTTGCTTATCACTCGTAACGGAATTGGCCAACAGTGAAGCAACACCTCGGCGCTGACCAGCGCGGTATTACGATCGTCGAGCTGATCGTCGTGATGATGATGACGATACTGTTCACGACCATAATCATGACGTTCACAATTGGCTATTGGCGCTACGGATATTTGCTTGAGGCCGATCTGAGTACGCTCGGTACCAGGCTGAATGCCGGCGACTTTTTACGATCAGCCCTCGGCCCGTCAAGCGGACTGATTTCCCAGAACAGTATTCCCGACCCCAACGTCAACAATGCTGATCCATCTATCAGCACCGGAAATTTCTGGGTTCCAATCCACGCTGTACCTGGCAATAAACCGATCGGCGCGAAGGGAACGACGACGCCGCTTCTCTATTATCGCCGCCCGAGCAGCACCGCAAACGGCTCGTATATCATGAACGGCAGCCAGCCTTACGAGGATGAGTATGTATTATATTTGAATGGCACGACAAAATCGCTGATGCAGCGCTCGCTGGCAAATCCTAACGCATCCGGCAACAAACTGAAGACGAGTTGTCCTCCAGCCGCAGTAACGTCCATTTGTCCTGCCGACAAAACTATCGCAACTGAACTGGCGTCGATCGATATGCGGTATTTTTCGCGCACTGGCAACCTCATCGATTATACTTCTATGCAGGACCCGGTGACGGGCGCCTATACTGGGCCTGACTTCACCGCTACGGAAGTCGTTGAATTCAATCTCAATATCGTCAAGAAAACATTCCTGCAAACATCCAACTCGGTGTCTAACAGTACAATCGTACGGGTGGCACTCCGCAATGATTAGCAAATCTTATATATACCCACAGCCTGCAATCGCTCGTGACAGGCGCGGCTCGATTATCGTATCGATTTTGATTGTTACGCTATTTCTGTTTACAGTTGTTTCAAGTCTGATGATACTGGCGAACTCCAACCTATCAAGAGCTAAAGGCCGGATTTATCTACTTCAGTCGCAGTATGCTGCTGAATCCGGTGCCGATATGGCAATCGCGAAGCTGAATGCCGATTCGACTGCGTCATATACCGGGACTGCCGGCTCGGAGGTCCAGATCCTGGACAACACACAGTACCGGTCTACCTTCACGACGACAGTGGCAGCGGGCGCAACATCGAATGAACGGGTTATTACAGCTATCGGCAAAGTCTATCGACCCCGTAATGCGGTGACTGCAAGCTATGTGCATAAGATCGAAGTAACCGCGGAACGTACGTCGAGCTCGGTGTCTGTAGCCGGCATGTTGAGCCGTAACATTATTGAGATTGCCAGCAGTGTGAAGGATATCTATGCCCGGGACTTGTACGTCAACGGGTATATAAACATGAACAAGAACAGCACGAACCTGCATGCCGAATCCATTACCGTCGCCGGCAAGAATACGGGGGCTGGGAACTGTTCGATCGGCGGTACCGGCAATCTGGTCAAGCCGACCAGTTTCGTGACTCCTGGCCAGACCAAAACGAAACTCACCTTGGCATACAACAACTGTATCTCGCCGCCAGGTAATACCAGCAATACTGATTTCGATGTCCTGACCAATCAGACGACATTATCCAAGATTCAGTCGACGTACATTCCCTGGAATCAATATATGGACAGCTCATATACAAACTCATATAACGCCTGCACTGATTGGACAAACGGGACTTTCCCGCGCACCATCCCTTCCGCCGGTCATACTAAACAGACTCAGTATCCTGACAATGGTAGCACTATCAGCGCCACTTGTGGTACGAATGGTGATCTGTCTCTTGCCACCGGCCAGTATGACATTACCGATAACGTCCACATCCGAGCGAACTTATGTGCCGCCACCGCCTGTACACCTACCTTCAATAACCCGTCGGCATCGCCGCGCTATATGTTCGTCGAGGGTTCTGTCAATTTTGACGGTGTTTCAACGGCAACCGGGAGCGGTCCGATCGTATTGATATCGTACGGGGCAGATCCGGCATCCAAAACAAGTGTCTGCCCGCTCGGCGGGGCTATATATCTCGGAAACGGCACTGTCAAGGCACCCGACATGTATTTCCTGTCCATCAACGGCCTGTGTTTGGATAAGACAAAATTTGGCGCCAATCCTGGCTTCGGTGGCATCTCGGGTAAGAACATATATATCTCCAGTAACTCAGGCAGTCCCTTTGATCCTCAGCTGAATACATCGTTTCCTTTTAATGCGGTGCCGATCGACCTGTCCTGGCATGCCGCACTCTATCGGCGGTTATAAGCGATATGTACTATCAGTAACGTGCACAAGCTTGCGTCCGGGTGGCGGCCTGCTATGATTTGGAGATATGGGGAGGCTCCTCAGCCACCGGTTCCGGCGGACGACTTTGGTGGCTGTATTTTGTGCGGCTATTCTCAGCGGTATCGCCGTATCACGCTTTACAGGTTTCGGGATATCCCTGGCAGGGCTGAGCCTGATGCTACTCTTCGCCGGACTGCGTCACCAGCGGCTGGCGGCTCTGCTGAGCGTCATCCTGGTCGGTGTCTGCATCGGCGGACTCCGCGGCACGATATTCATGGAGAAGCTGGCGCAGTATGAAGGCATATATAACCAGAAAACCGTGCTTGTCGGGCAGGCGGTGGATGACGCCGGCTACGGCAAACAGTCGCAGCTGTCTTTTGATCTGACCGCTGCCCGGCTCGATGGAACAGGAGAACCATTAATTGGCAAGATTGGCGTCAGTGGTTTCGGTACGAATGTTATTTTCCGGGGTGACACGGTGCGCGTCGAAGGCAAGCTGCGCTCCGGGCTTGGCTCGCGGCAGGGTTATATGAGTTATGCGAATTTATCGGTCGTGTCATCCCGGCCAGGCACGATTGATACCTTCCGGCGCAAGTTTGCCGCCGGGATGCAATCGGCTTTGCCGGAGCCGGAGGCATCATTTGCGATGGGCTTGCTCATCGGTCAGAAGGCGACGCTGCCGGGTAACGTCTACCAGGACCTGGTCATGGTCGGCCTGGTTCATATCATTGCTGTCTCCGGATATAATCTGACGATTATCCTGCGGGCCTGCCTGAAGTTACTTGGTAACCGCTCCAAGTACCAGACATTTGTCGTCACAATCGCGCTTATCGCCGTCTTCCTGTTGATAACTGGCGCCAGCGCGTCCATCGTGCGGGCTTCCATCGTCAGTGGCCTGAGTATGGCGGCCTGGTATTACGGCCGGGCATTCAAGCCACTGGTACTGATACTGATGGCGGCGGCAGTCACGAGCCTGGCGAGTCCGCTCTATCTGTGGGGAGACATCGGCTGGTATCTGTCATTTCTGGCTTTTTACGGTGTGCTGATACTGTCGCCACAAATTCACCAGCGGTTTCTGCACGGCCGTATCGCCAGTTCGGTACTTGTCGGCATTGCCACTGAGAGCCTGTGTGCCGAAATCATGACCCTGCCGCTGGTGCTCTATATATTCGGTCAGATGTCCGGCATCAGCCTGGTTGCCAATGTAGTCGTTGCTGCGCTGGTCCCACTGGCGATGCTATTATCATTGGTTGCCGGACTGGCTGGCATGTTGATCCTGCCGATTGTCGGCTGGTTCGCTTGGCCAGCAGTCATAATCCTGACGTATATGCTGGATGCGGCGCATATCCTGGCCAGTATTCCACATATCTTCCGCGACAATGTCTTTTTGACGGCAGCTGGAATGCTGGCGATGTACGCTGTCGTTCTGGCTAGTAACATACTGCTGCACTCGCGGCTCAAGCGTAATAGTGCTATAATAACAGCATTACCGATAGAGATAAGAGACGAGTTACGGGATGCAAATCCGCTGCTCAGGCCGTCGTATCAGCGTAGTCCAGCGTATGCGTCTCTGGAAAAGTAGAGAAGGGAAATAACCATGTCCGGACATTCCAAATGGTCAACAATCAAGCGCGAAAAAGGTGCCAAAGATGCCGCCCGCGGCGCGGTATTTACTCGTCTCGGTAATGCTCTGGCTATGGCCGCCCGCAGCGGCACCGATCCCGATACAAATTTCAGCTTACGGCTGGCGATAGATAAGGCCAAAGCTGCCAACATGCCGAGTGCCAACATCCAGCGGGCGATCGACAGGATCAAGGACAAGAATGCTGCCCAGTTGCAGGAAGTATTGTACGAAGGCTATGGCCCGGGCGGTGTCGCTATCCTGGCAGAATGTGCTACCGACAACCTCAACCGCACCTATCCAGAAGTCCGGCTGGCCTTCAGCAAACACGGTGGTAATATTGCCGAAAAAGGTGCTGTGGCCTTCCAGTTTGACCGCAAAGGCATGATCCGCGTCCGCGGTAGTGGCGACGACTTGCTGATGCAGGCGATTGATGCTGGAGCCGAAGATATGATAACCGAAGAGCCGGAAGATAGCGCTGCCGAAACTGCCGAATCAGTCATCTATACCTCGCCGACAGACCTGGCAAAGGTCCGTGACGCCCTCAAAAAAGCCGGCGTCGACATTACAGAAGCCGAGCTGACCTACGTGCCGAATACGACCGTCGATGTGACTGACGCCGCCACGGCTGGCAAGATCATGCGGCTGATGGATGCCCTCGAATCACTCGATGACGTCAGTAACACTTTCGTAAATTTCGATATTCCAGAAGAACTTATCCCGAATTAATCCTGCAGGGCCGGTTGCTTGCCACGCTGCATGACAGCCGATTTCTGTATGGCTCTCTCTATGAATATCCGCGCCCGGCCGGCGAGCTCTACATTGCTGCTCCGTAGCGTCATCTCGGCCGTTCCCAGCCGGACGCCGGCCCGGACGTAGTTATGACTGCCGATTTCTATGCCTTGATCGCAGGTAAGAAGCTTGACGTGTAGTCTCGACTGGGAACGTGTCAGACCATCCTTGAACATATCGGCCGGCAGGTGGCAGCGTTCTATCAGCTGGCTGATAAGTTGGCCAGTACCACCTATCAGGCCTTGATGCCGCAAGTGACCGTACAGGATATTGACTGCAACATCACGGTTTTTAGCTTGCAGCAAATGGCGCGCTGTTATACTGTTCGGGAAGAATTGGCAGGTGATTGTCAGCCACTTTTCAGCAGCGTCTACTAGTTTTAAACTCTCATCGAGAATGAGTGATTGGTCGGGGACGCCAGCATCAATCAATATACTTGTCGCGTCGTCCAGAACGATCGTCTGGTCGCTATCGCCCAGCGCTTTTCGAGCTGATCCAGTCTCTAGAACACTGCGCATCAGCTGGTAAAGCTTATCTGACCCACTCGCATCTTCACGGCCCAGCATCATATCGATATAGTCTGGATCGTCGAGATTGCAGCCGCCGACCAGAAAGTAATTGCCAATGATGGCGGCTTTGATATGTGACCTTCCGGCGACGGGAAGACTAAAGCGATGGGCCGGCTTATTGAGGATGACTGCCCGAGCATTATCATGCCCGTTCAAGCGCTCGAGTATGTTCCGCCGACGCTGCATAGACGGTGATAATTGTGCTGGTAATTCGGTGTGATAGAATAGCGGGCCGGGCCGGCCGTTTGCCAGCATGAAGTCATAGGCATCAACACCGAACGATACGTCCGCACCGCGCTGTGCTGCACCTTCCAGATTCGTCATGACCTCGGCAACCTCAGGAATCTCCGGGTCAAAATTCATGCTCATAAGTAGTATTCTGGTTCCGGCCGTGGCAGCCGCAAAACGGCGGTTCAGCTCACCGAAGTACTCCCGCTTCGTATAGAAGGTCATTGTGTCGACCATATCCGGTGCTAAAGCTTCGGCAGTGCTCATCTGTAGTACTATACTATAACCATGCGTATCTTAGGTATTGACCCCGGCACAGGAATCCTGGGCTTCGGTGTCATCGATATTGAACCCGGTGGCCAACCAAAGCTGGTCGATGCCGGAGTCATCCGGACACCGGTTCATGAAGATGACGCCGTCCGGCTGCTGACGATCTATGATGAACTAACCGATATAATCACCCAGAACAAACCGACGGTCATGTCCGTTGAAAAGCTGTTTTTCAACCGCAACGTAACGACTGCCATGACGGTGTCTCAGGCCCGCGGCGTCGTGTTACTGACCGGCATGAAGGCCGGCATGAAGATATGTGAATACACCCCGATGCAGATCAAGCAGGCTATCACCGGCTACGGCAGCGCCGATAAAAAGCAGATGCAGGAAATGGTCCGGATCATCCTGAAACTCAAGGAAATTCCCCAGCCGGATGATGCGGCCGACGCCCTGGCTGCGGCAATCTGCCAAAGCATGCAGATGCGTATCGCATAATGCTAATATTGTGTTTAATATTACATCCAAGGCGCTACATGTAGCGTACTATGAAAGTAGTATCAGAGGCAACAAGGGAGGCAACATGAGCTGGATACTACGAAGGTACAAAGCCAAGCCGCGCGGCCATGACTCGTGGCGACAATATATCGTCTACTAGCGCCATTTGGGAGCGGGGACGCAGCGATAAACACCTGGGCCATATTTTGTGAGAGAAATATGGTGCCAGGTGTTTGCTTTTGACAACATGACGATTAGATATTGCTAGTGTTATAATGGGTATAATGATTGCAGTACTGACAGGGATTGTAGGGGAAAAACTAGGCGATGTCGTCGTACTCGACGTACGCGGCGTTGGCTATGGGCTAAATGTAACCATCGAGGACTTCGGTCGCCTGACTTCCGGCCAGTCTGCCAAAGTATATATCTATGAGCATATCCGCGAGCAGTCGCACGACTTATTCGGCTTTGTCAGCCTGGATACGAAACAATTGTTTGAGCAGCTGCTCGGCGTCAATGGCGTCGGCCCGAAGATGGCGCTCAGCGTACTTAGTATCGGTACCAGTAGCGAGGTTCGACTGGCGATTGCTGGCGGTGATACCAAATTCATCAGTCGTGCCAATGGTGTCGGCAAACGTGTCGCCGAGCGAATTGTTGTCGACTTGAAAGATAAGGTCGGACTAGAGGGCGTGGACCTGAGCACCACGGGCATGCTGCAGGGCGAAGGACTACTGCTGAAGGATGAGGCCGTCGAGGCGCTGGTAAGCCTCGGGTATACTCCACAGGACGCCGCGCAGGCCTTGAACGATGTCGACCCACTATTGGTTGTGGAAGACCGCATCAAGGCCGCGCTGAGAGGGAGCTACTGATGGCGATCGATAGGATTGTGAATACAGCCGCCGCCGATGAGACAGACGATCCAGTCGAGCAGGAATTCGAGAACAAGCTGCGACCGCAGGACTTTGCGAATTATATCGGCCAGGACCGCCTGAAGCAGAACCTGCAGCTGGCCATAGCCGCCGCCAAGAAGCGTGCCGAGCCGCTGGACCATATACTGCTTTACGGGCCGCCAGGGCTTGGCAAGACGACCATGGCCAGTGTCATAGCTCACGAGATGGGCTCGCAGATCCGTATCACCAGCGGACCGGCGATAGAGCGGGCCGGGGACCTAGCCAGCCTACTGACTAATCTCCAGGACGGAGATATCTTATTTATTGATGAGATCCACCGGCTGCACCGGACTGTCGAAGAAGTGCTGTATAGCGCCATGGAAGACTTCAAGCTCGACATTATGATCGGCAAAGGACCATCGGCCCGATCGCTGCGGCTTGATTTACCGAAGTTCACACTGATCGGAGCGACCACGCGCACCGGAGCCCTGGCGGCACCGCTGCGCGACCGTTTCGGCATGATCCACCGCCTGGAATTTTACAACCATGACCAGATTGGCCAGATCATCGGACGAACGGCCGACATATTGAACGTCAGGATACACCCTGAGGCGGCCCATGAGCTGGCCAAGCGCTCGCGGCTGACGCCGCGGATTGCTAACCGTTTGCTCAAGCGGGTGCGGGATTATGCTGATGTCAACGGTGATGGTATCATCGACTCGACTATCAGCCGGCAAGCCTTGATTCTGCTGGACGTCGATGACCTGGGGCTTGACCCAGCGGACCGGCTGCTGCTGCTGGCAATCATTGATAACTACAAGGGCGGGCCAGTCGGCGTCGAAACCCTGGCGGCGCTGACAGCCGAGGAACGGTCGACGATTGAGGATTTTATTGAACCATATCTGATGCAGATCGGCTTGCTGGAACGCACACCGCGTGGCCGCAAGGTGACGCCCAAGGCCTATCATCACTTGGGACGCCAGAGCCAACTGGCTGAGGATGCAGCAGGCGCAACCCGGAATTCTCTACTATAGCTTGACTTTGAGCTATACTATAAGGCATGAATCCACAAGACGAACAACAGAACGACCCTAGTAAAGTACCTGATAGCAAGCAGGCGCAACCCGGAAACTCCGGGTTGTCCGGAAGCGTGTCTGATCAGGACGGTGATGACCGCCCGCAAGTTGTCTATATGTCGCGTCCCCTGGAGCCTCATCGTCAGACGATGAGCCCGGAGATCCAGCAGAAACACGAAGAATCCAAGCGTAGATATCCCAAGCTCAACCTAAGTCAGGGTGAATATATCATCAGTGCTGTCAAACGCCATCCTATCGGCCTGGTTGGAATCTGGGCTGCAGTGGCTGCAGTCATTCTGGCGTTGATGGCACTAGCGGCGTTCTTTGCCTACACATCTTCGAATGATACGTTTGGAAATACTACGGTCACGCCGGCTATTCTCATGATACCAGTAGCACTTATTTCATTTCTGGCGCTGGTATTCGGGTTTATCGCCAGCTGGATCTACGGCGCAAATCGTTTCTATCTGACAAACGAGAGTGTCATCCAACATATTCAGACCAGTCTGTTTTCACAGCGTGAGCAGACGATCAGCCTGGTTAACATCGAGGACGCCAGCTTTAGTCAGGACGGAATCGTGTCGCATATATTTAATTACGGCTTGATCCGTCTGTCGACCCAGGGTGACGAGACGACATACCGGTTTTCACTCGCCAGCAGCCCGCAGCGACAGATCGCCTTGCTCAATAACGCCGTTGAAGACTTCAAAAACGTCCGCCCGATGGAGGACTAGCAGTCCAACCGCTCAAGACCGCAGTTTATTCCTGGAACGGATTGCTTCTGGCCTGGTCGAAGAGGGATTGTACTTCTACGCTATTGTCCTGCAGTTGTTGAATCTTGCTGAGCGCGTCCGGATCGATATGGGGCACGCCGGCTGTCTGGAGCTTGGCGGTGACGACACTCTGGTCCGGTTCGACCTGGTTGAGCGTCAGGACGCGCCAGGCCAGGAAGCTGTAGATTCCAAGCAGGAATATCAGGAATATCGGTAGGATGTATCTCCGTGCTGTCAGTGCGGCGTGTCCTAGATTGTTTTTGATGCTACTGGCTTGTAATTTCATGGCTTTATAAACTCGTCTACAGTTAATGTGAATGATACCAGGTTACGGTCCAGCGGTGAGGGCTGCAGGACGATACCGGTGACTTGGGCCGTGCGCCGATTCTGTTCAAGACGGCTTAGAAAGTCTATGAACTTTGGATAGGGAACTGCCGAGGCCGCATCCTGCTGGATGGTAATCTGTAGCATGTAGACGCCTTTTATACCAACGACAGGCTGCAGCTGCGACAATGACTGTAGTGCCCGGGAAGCGGCCGTGGGAGCGGTCGTGCCGACTGCCGCACCACTGGCGCTAATCGTGCCGCCGAGCGTTGACACCGGGAAGTTGACGGCCGTCGGCTTTATACCGCTGTCAGCGGCGATGTTTATGATTTCCCGAACGGCCTCAGCCTGGTCCTTGTCCTGGGGCACGATAGTCCTGGCAACTTTTTCAAGCGGGCTATACGTAGTGATATCTTTCTTGGCCTTCGTCAGGCCGATTTGTTCCTGACCGAGGACCTGGTCCTGGGTCTTGTACTCGGCGAGTTTGACCGATTGCTTCTGAAGCTGCTGGTTCGCAACGTAGGTGCCACCGAATATCGAGGCCACGAGCAACACCAAGGCGACGATCATCAGATAGTATGCCCGCTTACTGTTCATGGCTTCGTCCCAGTGGTCTTATTGATGAACAGGAATGGATTATTCTCGGAGAACAACGCTTTGAGCGTGACAGTGCAAGGGTATTTGGGATTGGCTGAGTTAGCTGTGCAGCTGATGGTCTGGATATCTGCCTTGCTGAAGATTTTGTTGGCAGGATCCTGCAGGTTGACCTGGAGCTGCGTGGCGCTTTTGTAATCAGTCGTAATGGCAGTAATGTCCAGCGAACCCTGAACCTTGCTGATGCTGAGGTCTGTCAGGCTGGTATCGGGTGGCGTGACGGTAGCGATCTGCGTCAGCAGTTTGGAAAACAGGACTTCGCGTGACAGGACCTGGACGACGAGCTTCAGGCTGCTGGTAATGTCTTCGGAATGCTTTCTGGTCTCGTCCAGCTTCTGCTGCTTGAGTGAATCTTCGGCCTGCACAACCTGGCTGCTGTAGGTATCGATCGAGCGCTGTATGTACAACATGCCGCCCGTAGTGACCAGCCCGACTCCGACCAGCCCGAATAGTAGCGCAAACGCCCAGCGTCGCAGCTGAGTATTGCGGCGGGCAAAGACATATTCCTGTCTCAGGTCAGTCGGCAAAAGATTTATCATGCGAACAGCTCCTGAGGCGGTATCAGGCTGAGGCCCATGACGGTAGCAAACATCGGTTTGTCGGCTTTAGCCGGCGGCTGCAGCCCGGCGTGGTCGCAGTATTCCCAGGGGTCGCACGAACGCACAGCCAGGCGCAGATTGTTGGTCATATAATCCGATAGTCCGGGCATATTGGCACCGCCACCGAGAGTGATGACTTGGCTGACTTTCTGCTTGTCGCCGTACCGTTCCTCGTAGTAGCGGATCATACGGCGGATTTCCTGGGCCAGCTGTCGTAACACCGGCTCAAGAGCGGCGGTTATTTCTGCCTGCTTCTTACTGGGTGCCAGACCATACTTGGTCTTGATAATCTGTGCCTCTGCCTGGGTGACACCAAGCTTTTCCCGGATACGGTTGGTGAATACGTCACCACCACCGGTCACGGTGCCGCTGACGAGCATGTGCTGGTCAAATATGGTGATGTCGGCAGACAAGGATCCGAAATCGATCAGCACGGCCGGTACGTCACTCTGTCGATCCTGAAGGAACAGTTTACCAGCCGCATCAATCGTTGTTTCGACACCGACTGTCTCCAGGCCTAGCAAGCGCATCAGCTGCAACTGTGAGTCAACCGTTTTACGCGGTACGGCGACGGCGAAGACGTCTAGTTTGTCGTCGGTCCGGCCGACGACGTCGTAATCGAGATACAGTTCAGCCAGCGGCATCGGAATATACTGTTCTGCTTCGAGCTGCACGGCTTCTTTGAGCTGTTTGCCGTTCATAGGCGGCAGATTGATAAGCCGGGTAAAGGTCCGGTAGGCCGGTATGGCAATCACGACACGGTTCGTCGTGATATCCCCGATCAGCTGGTGTTCGAAAAGATTGGCGGTGGCTTTGGCAATAACCTGAGGATCGACGATGATACCATCCTGGATGGCATTGGCGTCGAACGACGTATTACCGTAGCCGACGACACGCGATTTTTTGCCGCGGCGCTCAGTCTGCATGACTTTGAGTGTGCCATGGCCGATATCAAGCCCAAAAATCGGCTTATCCTTGAAGAAGTATGTTGATTTATTATTTCCCACCAGAGCAATGGTCCTTATATGTCGATTATAACACTTATCCTTAAGTGGAGTCTAAACTTCTGGCCTTATCTAGAGAAACGTCCGGCACATAGGCCGGACGTTTCTCTGACAGCGTCTCCCTGACAGATATGGGAGCTGGACTGCAGGTGTCTGCTAGTTCAGGCTGTCGCTGACGATGTCAGGACCTGTACCTTCGGGCTTAGCCGAAAGGACGTACTTGGTACAATCGGTCGCTGTGTTGTCACAGGCGGCCATCGTGTCTGTACCAGGCTTGTACTGATATTTGTTGGCGACACCAGTAGCACTCGAACCAAGTGAGTAATCACCGGCCGTTGCCTTTGGATCACGCAGTGCTTCTTTGTCGAGCCCCTTCATACTTGCTGAAATGAAGGTTACGTTGTCGGCACTGGTTGCACCCAGGTCGGTTGAAGCTGGGTAACGCCCGTTCTGAGCGTAGTATGCTTCAAGTTGTCCTTGGAGTGCCTTTAAGTCAGTGATGCGCTCGGTGTTGCGCCCCTTTTGTTGAATACCGTTGTAAGTCGTAATCACGAGTGCGGCCAGAATGCCGATAACGACGATTACGATCAAGAGTTCTACGATCGTGAAACCCTGCTGAGAACGTCTTTTTAGTGAGTTCATGAGGACCCACCCTCCTTGTTGTTAATTTGTTGATTTTGATCTTGGACTAGGTCAGCTTCACAGCTTTATAGCCAGTATCTGATTATGATTATAGACATAAGCGTTGTAGTGTCAACTGCCAATGTTCTTACTGAGGCTGGCGATCGGGCCCATGACGCTGGCCGCAATCAATCCGACGGCTCCACCCAGGATGACGATCATGATTGGTTCGATAATGGCCGCTAAACCGTCGATCAGGGTTCCAACCTCTTCTTCGTAGAAGTCAGCAACCTTTATCAGGACCGTGTCGATCTGGCCGGTTTCCTCACCGACGGCCAACATCTGGCTGACGATAGGAGGAAAGTGTGGGCTTTTACTAATGGGTTCGCTGAGCTGCTTACCGTTGCGAACCTGCATGGCAGCTTCCTTGAGTTCTTTTTCAATGACTTTATTGCCGATTGCGCCGCCGGTAACTTCGAGGGCATCGAGGACACTGACGCCGGCTGACATCAGAGAGGCGAAGGTCCGTGAAAACCGGGCGACGGCCATCTTCATGGTGATGTTCTTCATAACCGGTAAGTTGAGTAGTAATAAATGGAAGTTGTATTTTCCCTTTGGGGTACGGATATAGTGGATTACGACAAACAGCACGATAGCTATGACGGCAAATATGACTACGAAGTTGTGCACCATGAAGTGGCTGAAATTCAGTAACACCTGTGTATAGACCGGTAGTTTAGCATTCGGACCGCCAAGGTCGGTCAGGATACCACCGATCTTCGGCATAATGACCAGCATAATTCCAAAGAATGCTACAACGGTGACAACCATCAAGACCATGGGGTACATCATGGCACTTTTAATCTTTTTGCGGATGCTGGCATCAAGCTCAACCTGCAGCGCCAGGCGCTTCAGGATCTCGTCGAGGATACCGCCTTCTTCACCGGCTTTGACCATGTTGACGTAGACATCTGAAAATATATGAGGATATTTTGCAAAGGCAGTACCGAGCGGTGCACCGCCTTCGACTTCTTTGGTAACGCTGGTTATAGCTTCCTTCAACGTTGGGCTTTCGGTGTCAGACCCAAGCGTAACCAGTGAGCGCGTCAGCGGCACGCCGGCACTGATCATCGTAGACAACTGTCTGGTGAATATCACAAGGTCCTGAAGCTTGACCTTCTTCTTACCGAAGCTGAGGTTGAACTTGCCCTTGCCGCCGTTTTCGCCAAGCTCCTTGATGGCCAGCGGGTGAATACCCTGGTGGTTTAGGCTGGCAATCAGCGCCTCATGGCTGCCAGCCTCGGCTGTTCCTTCGATCGTCTTTCCGGCTTTGAGGGCTTTGTAGTTGTATTTCATATGATTATTTATTCGACTGACGTGACGCGCAGCACTTCTTCGACTGTCGTCTGGCCGCGCAGGGCTTTGACGAGACCGTCGATCTGCATGGTGACCATGCCACCTTCAATTGCGGTGTTCTGGATGTTTTCACTTGTGTCGTTGGTAACGATCATTTTTTGGATGTTTGATGTATTATCGAGGACTTCGTATATGCCGATGCGGCCGCGGTAGCCGGTATGGTTGCAGGTGTCGCAGCCGTCCGGATGTGCCTGCCAAAGGTGCTTGATGGCTTGCTCAGTGCTGGCGAGCTCAGTGTCGGGTTTGCCGGCTGCTTTACCGATGCCACCTTCGAGCGCCTGGCCTTCCAGCTCGTGCAGGTACTTCATGACGGCCGGCTTGTCGAGGTGGAAACTGGATGCTAGTCGCTGCATCGTCGCATCTGGCGGCATGTATTTCTGGCGGCAGTCGATGCACAGCCGGCGCACCAGCCGCTGACCGACAACGGCTCGCACAGTACTGGCGATCAGGAAGGGCTCAATCTTCATATCGAGCAGGCGCGGCAGACAGGTGGCAGCATTGTTGGTGTGGAGCGTCGAAAAGACCAAGTGCCCGGTCAGCGCTGCCTGGACGGCCAGCTGAGCAGTTTCGCCGTCACGGATCTCCCCGACCATGATGATGTTCGGGTCCTGACGGAGCAGGGCACGCAGGCCGTTGGTGAAGGTCATACCAGCCATCGGGTTGACCTGGACCTGGTTGGCACCGAAGATACGGTATTCGACGGGATCTTCGACGGTTGAGATATTGACTGTTGGGCTATTTAACATACTGAGGACACTGAAGAGCGTCGTTGACTTGCCTGAGCCGGTTGGTCCCGTCACCAGTACCATACCGTGCGGTTGGATGATTGATTGCTGGATAATCTTGAGGGCTGCTCCCCAGAATCCTAATTCTTCGAGTGTTGACGGCTTGCTCGATTCATTCAGGATACGCATGACGACTTTTTCACCATCAACAATCGGCAGAGTCGAGACGCGCAGGGCGTAGACCAGACCGGAGACTTCGACCTTGAACCTACCGTCCTGCGGTGCCCGGTGTTCATCAATCTTCAGGTTAGACAGGATTTTGATACGGGACACCAGTGCTCCCAGCAGTTTGCGGGGTAGCTTGTTGGCTTCGCGGAGTACGCCGTCGACGCGGTAACGGATGACGACGTAGCCTTCACGCGGCTCGATGTGTATGTCACTGGCACCAGAATTGACACCATATTCGATAATCAGGTTGACCGTCTGGGCAATCGGCGAGTCTTCGGCGACTTCGTCTTCGGTAATTTCTTCTTCATCATCGGTTGAGACGTCGCTGGATATGACCTTGGTAAGTTCGCTGGAGATATTGCCCCGGTATTGGTCGAGGGCACCCTGGATCACAGATTCGGTGGCGATATGCAGTTTGATGTTGGCACCAAGCTCTTTGCGTAAGAAGTTAATTGCCTGGATATCGTCGGGATCTTCCAGGGCTATCAGCCGGTTACCTCCCTCGTCGACACTGAAGACAACGGCTTTGTACTGGCGGGCGATGCGTTCCGGGATTAGTTTCAGGATCTCGTGGCTGAGTTCGCGCGGGCTGAACTCTATATAGGGGATTTCGATCTCTTCGGCGTAAAGTTTGGTGAGCTCTTTTTCAGTCATGGCGTTATTTTTGATAACGATGTCCTGGAGCGGCTTTTTCTCGGTCTTTTCCTGTTCGCGGAGCGGCTTGATCTGTTCATCACTGAACTTACCGCTGGCTTTGAGCAGTTTTTCTACGATGGCATCAGAAATCCGCATCATCGCTCCTGATACCTATAATGTTGTTTGTCTTGAGTCCACCCATCCTGGACACATTCTAACAATAAATACGTAAAACATAAACAGTATATTGGCCACATGCCGTCAGTCATTTTTGTTGTTTCCGCTACCGATAGAGCTTATGTTTTATAACAATATTGTAAAATTTAAAAGATTTTGGCGTGAGCATGATGCATCTGCTATATATCCTTGGTATAATATAAGTAATGACTGGAGAGGGTTTCAAAGGTACGGAATTATGGAGGGTATAGTTATGTCAGACGATGCGAAAACAACAACGAATGCCGGAGCAGATATCAGTGCAATGACTGCAGCTGCCGCGACTTCGACGAAGCCAGATACGAAGGCGGCGGACAAGGCTGATGCTGCCAAGGCAAGCAAAGCCGCAGCTGCTGCCACGGAAGGCAAGAGCAAGGCGCTTGGCCTGGCACTGGAGACTATCGAAAAGCAGTTTGGTAAGGGTTCGATTATGCGCCTTGGCGAATCGGCTCACACCAAGGTTGAGGTCTTTCCATCGGGCTCACTGTCGCTCGATCTGGCACTCGGCGGCGGCATTCCAAGGGGTCGTATTATTGAAATTTACGGACCCGAATCAAGTGGTAAAACCACGTTAGCATTGCACGCCATTGCCGAAGTCCAAAGGGCTGGCGGTACGGCGGCCTTCATCGATGCTGAGCACGCTCTCGACCCGACCTACGCCAAGCGCATTGGGGTTGATACCGAAAACCTGCTGCTGAGCCAGCCAGACAACGGTGAGCAAGCACTGGAAATTGCCGAAACACTCGTTCGCTCGAACGCCGTTGACATCGTTGTCGTCGACTCGGTGGCCGCATTGGTGCCACGGGCTGAAATTGAAGGCGACATGGGCGACAGCCACATGGGTCTCCAAGCCCGCCTGATGAGCCAGGCACTGCGTAAGCTGACTGGTGTCATCAGCCGCTCACACACCACGGTTATTTTCATTAACCAGATCCGCATGAAGATCGGTGTGATGTTCGGTAACCCGGAAACTACCACCGGTGGTAACGCCTTGAAGTTCTACGCCTCAGTTCGTATGGACATTCGGCGCATTAGCCAGATCAAGCAGGGCGATGCCGTCATCGGCAACCGCACTCGTGTGAAGGTCGTCAAGAACAAGATTGCGCCGCCTTTCCGCGAAGCTGAGTTCGATATCATGTATAACCAGGGCATTTCACGTTCCGGGGACATCCTCGATCTGGCGGTCAACAAGAATATCGTTGAAAAAGCCGGTGCCTGGTTCAGCTACGAAGGTGCGAAAGTCGGCCAGGGCCGCGAAGCTTCCAAGAACTACCTGATGGAAAATCCTACTATCATGGAAGAAATCGCCGCTAAGGTCCGCGACAGCGTCGCGAAGGAATAATGATGGCTGATGCAGAAGCAACATCTCAGTCGCAACCAGATGTATTCTACTTCCAGGCAGGTCCTGATAGTGAACACGCGCCAGGCGTTGTCTTCGTGCCGGTGGATAAAATAGCTGACATAGGAGATGCCGCGCTTCGTGGAGCCTTAGAACAGCATGCAAAAGACCTAAAAGCAGCTGGTGAATATGTGCATGTTGCTTCGGCTGATGAAGTCGGCAGGCTGGCGATCCGTTACCGGGTACGCAAGAGACCGCTGTTTCCTCCAGATATTGAATCGTGAAAATTACAGCCATAAAACAGCAGCTCAAGCTGCAGAATCGCTACTCGATATACGTTGATGAGAAATATTCTTTCTCACTGAGCGAGGGAGCTCTGCTGGACCAAAAGATATATAGTGGTCAAGAGGTTAGTGCTGCTGAACTCGAAGCGTTCAAAGATACGTCTAAGCTCGACAAGGCTTATGGTCTGACGCTGGCCTACGTTGCCCGCCGGTTGCGTAGTGAATGGGAACTGCGCGACTATTTCAGACGCAAAGAAGTTGATGAAGACGCCGGTGAGCAGATTCTGGAGCGGCTGCGCGGTTTTGACTATGTCAGCGATCTGAATTTTGCCCGCAGCTGGGTAGACAACCGCCGGGCAATCAAATCTGTTAGCCGGCGGCGCTTGACGCAGGAATTACATCAGAAGCATGTTCCGGACGATGTCGTGCGACAGGTGCTGGAAGCCGACGAAACCACGGACATCGACACCCTGCGGCAGCTTGTCGAGAAAAAACGCCGGCAGACGCGGTATCAGGATCCGATGAAGCTTATGCAATATCTGGCGCGTCAAGGATATAAATACGACGATATCAAGCAGGCTTTGGCTGCCGATCCAGAGTAAGATTGTACGGCTGACGTAGCTTGACCTGTTCCTGTCAGGCGGCTGCTGCCACGCCCTGGGCCGGAACTGTCTCGAGCATGTCGTTAATCACAACCCGCTTCGGGGTTATTTCCTGTATCTGTGTACGGTCGATGCTGAGACTGCCAGTGGTAAAGCTTTTGAGCACCGACCTGGAGACGTAGATCTTCTGGATGTACATAGTGGCCGTTTCGAACGCGTAGTCATTCACTTTTCCAACCTTGTCCTTGCTGAGTGTTTCAACTGGTTTACCGATCAGCTCAAAGTCCATGTCCAGAACTTTTTTGAGGCGGACGAGCTCTGACGGGTCAGACAACGCATCAAAATCATTGACGACTACTCCCTGAGGCAATATGTCGCGGATATCCTGGTAGAGCAGCACGACGCTGCTTTTATTGGAATATTCGGTGCAGTACAGGCCTTCGATCTTCAAATTATCCGGGTTGATTATTGGGGCGACAATCTGCGCTATCGGGCTGCCGGTACGCAGCGATAACACTTCCTGGTTCAGTATAGTTCCGGATAATTGCAGCATGGCTATAGTATACGCGGAATTATATTTTTCGTCCCGTGAACAGAGTAATTTGTTGTAGAAAATTGTAATCGATTATGCTACTGCTTGCACTATCAAATGCAGAATCCTACTATTGGCGCATGTCACGGGTAACACGACTTATGAGGCTGGGAATTGTAACGATTGCAAGCGTACTGCTCGGCGCATTTCCGGCTGTCGCCTCTGCTACGGCAACGCCGACTGCACCTGCAGTCAGCCCCAATATTTTTATCACTGAATTTCAAACAAATGGCGGAGCGGCGTCGCAGGAGTTTATCGAAATCTACAATGCGACCGACAAAGAAATCGTGTTTGATGACTCAAAGTCAGCTATTCCATCTGGTGATGTGTGGAAGGTGCAGTTCTTCAACTCTGCGAGCGTGAAGCCAGGAGCTCCTGTCTGGTCGACGGCTCTGACCAGTAGTAACAGTATTACGCTCACTGGATCGGTGAAGCCCGGACAGTACTATTTGTTGAGTTCTACGGGTTACAATCCGGACGGTATAATCGCAAATCAGTACTACGACGCCACGAGCTCTCACCTGATGACAGATACTGGTGGTGCTTTGCAGCTGTTGCAGCTGTCAGCCGGTCGAACACCGGTTGTGCAAACGGCTCATGACCAGCTGATGTGGTTGGCTGCAGCAGCTGGCGCAGTGCTACCCTCAGGAGTTTTGCCTTCCCCGACTGTCAGGCAGAGCCTTCAGCGCAGTCCGGATGAGAATGAATCGTATGTGCGCACTATAACCGCCCCTGATGGCACAGTGAGCGCCGCGTTGGCCGATTTCATGACTGAGAGCAGCGAGATTACGCCGCTTGAGGCCTGGCAAGCACCACTGCCTGTTGTTCCGGTTAATTCGCCGGCCGACGATAGCACTGACGATATTCAGGATGTAACTGGTGAAACTGTTGTTCCTAACGATGGCCTTGCTATTCCTATAATTACTGAGCTGTTACCGAACCCAGCCAGCCCGCTGACGGATAGCGACGACGAGTACATCGAACTATACAATCCTAACAATGCGAGCTTCGACCTGAAGGGCTATAGCCTGGAAGTAGGTACTACAACTCACCATAGTTATGTATTTACCGAAGATACCGTGCTACCGCCTACGAGCTACCAGGCATTCTACTCGGCAGACACCAAGCTGTCGCTGACGAATGGTGGTGGGCAGGCCAGGCTTCATGATCCGGCTGGAATGATGCTCAGTGAAACAACTTTGTACGGCACTGCTGCCGATAATCAGAGCTGGATATTGGCCGATGGTGTATGGCAATGGTCTATCGCTGCAACGCCAGGCGCGGCTAATATTATTTCTCCGCCAGCAGTAAAAACAGTGGCAAAGTCGGTTGCTAAAACTGCCGCAGTTAAGAAGGCTGCCGTAAAGACTACTGCAGCAAAGACCACGACCAAAAAAGCAACTGTAAAAAAGCCGGCTACCAAAAAGGTCAAAACAACCAAGAAGGCCGTTCTTAGTACCGCTGCCAGCATTGTGCCAAAACCACCTATCCATACGGCTATACTTGTCGCCGTGGCTACCTGCGCGGTACTATATGGACTGTATGAATACCGTCATGACATATCAGATAAGCTCCGCCGACTTAGAAGGCACAGAACAGCTCGCCCAGCAGGTCGGGAAGAAATTGTCTGGCGGCGAGGTTATAACGCTCAGCAGTGACCTCGGCGGGGGTAAGACGGCCTTTGTGCGCGGGCTGGCCCGCGGTATGGGCAGTACTGACCACGTTGCCAGCCCGACATTTACGATTGGCAGAGAGTATCACTCACAGGCGAAAGGCCTGACGCTGTATCACTTCGATTTTTATAGGCTCCAGGAACCTGGATTGATGGCGTTAGAACTCGGTGAAGCCTTAGCCAACACGGCCGGAGTCGTCGCTGTTGAGTGGGGCGGGGTGGTGGAAGGCGTATTGCCTGACGCAAGACTTTCGATTACCATAACTCGTTCCGGTGAAAATACACGCGATTTTCAATTTGCATATCCCGAAGCGCTGGCATATCTTATTCCGGAGACAAGCTGATGCTGATACTAACGATCCGTACCGATAATCCCGAAGCCGAAATCGGACTGTATGACGATGCCAGCCAGTTAG
Organism: Candidatus Saccharibacteria bacterium UBA5148; assembly: GCA_002413835.1. GTDB lineage: Bacteria > Patescibacteriota > Saccharimonadia > Saccharimonadales > UBA4665 > UBA4665. Next base: position 20,966 of record DHXU01000012.1, read on the forward strand.
TGTATGAAACATGGACCGCTCATCGGCAGCTCGCCGAAACTTTGCATTCGAAGATCCAGGAGCTCTTGCAAGCACAGCATACAACCATTCATGACATGCAGGCGGTTGCTTGTTACGCCGGACCGGGGAGTTTTACGGGGCTTCGTATCGGGTTGACGGTTGCCAATACTCTGGCGTATGCCTTACAATCGCAGGTTGTTGCGGCATCTGGTGACGATTGGCTGACAAGGGCGATCGAGCGGCTGATGAACGGTGAGTCAGATCCCTTGGCGATTCCGGAATATGGCGCTGATGTGCATATTACACTTCCCAAAGCTTAACCTACGAAACATTGACGATTTGCACCGCCTCAGCGTATAGTTTGTTATAGGATTTGCTACTTATTTTATTCTTAGGTGCATCCTACGACACATATCTATAATTATCTAACGTAATTCGATTTTCAGATGCCAACTCCCTTATGAAAGCTAGTGAAGTGATAGCGATTGCTTTCCATATTGGTATACCTGTCATCTGGTCTGAATAGAAAGGAACAACAATGGAAATTGCCATTGTATTAGCCCTAGGCTTGCTTGGCGGACTAGGCGCGGGGTTCGGGGCGCACACGGTCCTGAGTAATAAAAAACTTGGTACTGCACGCGATGCAGCCGAAAAAGAACATGAAAAGGCTGAAAAAGAAGCCGAGAAAACTCTGGCCAAGGCCCGCGAGGATGCGGCCAAACTGTCAGAGGAAGCCCGCAAAGACGAACAGTCCCGACGCCGCGAACTGAAGGATCTGGAAGGTCGTATTATTACCCGCGAGGAATCACTCGATAAGAAGCTCGACGAGCTCGATAAGCGAACCGAAAAATTACGCAACAGCGAAGCAGAAGTCGAAACACTCAAAAACGAGATCCGCGATATCCGTACCCGCCAGCAGGAAAAACTGGAAAAGGTTGCCAAGCTGAGCCGTGAAGATGCGGCCGTGAAACTGATGCAGATGACCGAGCGCGATATCAGTAATGATCTCGTCGGCATGATCAACAAGCTTCAGAATGAAGCCCGTGATAATGCTGAAGAAAAGGCTGCGCTGATCATCACGACGGCCATGGAGCGCATGTCCAGCGAAGTAACAGCCGAACGTACTGTCACCAGCGTCAAACTGGAAGACGAAGAGATGAAGGGCCGCATCATCGGTAAGGAAGGCCGCAACATCCAAGCCCTGCAGCGGGCGACCGGCGTGGATATCATGGTAGACGATACTCCCGGCTACATCGTCCTCTCGAGCTTCGACCCAGTTCGCCGCGAAGTTGCCCGCCAGGCGCTTGAACTGCTTCTGAAAGACGGCCGTGTTCACCCCGGACGTATCGAAGAAGTTGTTGAAAAAGCCCAGAAGAATGTCGAAAAAGATGTTCTGCGAGCCGGCGAAGATGCTGCCCGCGAAGTTGGAATCATCGGTATTCCCAAGGAAATCCTGCATTTGCTCGGTGAACTACGCTTCCGTACCAGCTATGGCCAGAACGTCCTGAAGCACAGTACTGAGATGGCTCACATCGCCGGTATGATCGCCGAAGAAGTCGGTGCCAACGTCAAGACTGCCAAGTACGCCGCACTGGTCCACGACCTCGGCAAAGCCCTGACACACAAGATGGAGGGCAAACACCACCACATCTCCGGTGAAATGCTGCGCAAATACGGTGCGCCCGAAGAAATCGCCCTGGCTGCCGAACAACACCACGATGACGTCGAGGCTACAACGGTCGAAGCCCTGATTATCCGCGTCGTTGATGCTATCAGTGCTTCCCGCCCTGGCGCCCGCAATGTCTCCGCCGAAAACTTCGGCGAACGCATGCGCGACCTCGAAAACGTTGCCAACGGTTTCCCGGGCATCGAAAAGTCCTATGCCATCAGTGCTGGACGTGAAGTCCGTGTCTTCGTCAAACCACAACAGGTGGACGACCTGACGGCCATCAAACTGGCCCGAGATATCGCCACCAAGATTGAATCCAGCATGCAGTATCCTGGAACCATCAAAGTCAACGTCATCCGCGAAACCCGCGCTATCGAGTTCGCAAAATAGGTTCAGGTTGCAGTGCTTTTAGATCCACGATTTGTATACGTAGCGGTAATAATCAATATGATCGGTTTCGTGGCGTACGCACACAACACCTGGAAGGGAGATACCAAACCTAATCGGGTTACCTGGGTACTATGGACAGTCGCACCTCTCATCGCTTTCTTCGCTCAAATAAGTGAGGGCGTCGGTATTGGTGCGCTGCTATCGTTAGCCATTGGGGTTGGCCCATTATTGGTTTTAGCAGCCTCGTTTGCCAATAAGAAGTCATATTGGCAGGTCAGTCGCTCCGACTTGATATGTGGAGCGGTATCAATACTAGCTCTGATCCTCTGGTTCATTACAGGAACCGGTATCGTTGCTATAGTACTCAGTATGGTAGCTGATTTTATGGCCAGCGTTCCGACGCTTATCAAAGCCTACCGTAATCCTGAGACGGAAAGTTCAACCGCTTTCCTGGCTGGTATAATAGCCACCATCATAACCATTTTCAGTTTAAGCCGTTGGAATTTCGCTAGTGTTGGTTTTCCAGTGTATTTGCTGTTAAACGGGACTGCATTGTTTGTGTTCATCCGTTTTCCAAAACTACGCCCGGTACACCAGCATCTGCAAAGGAGTAAGCCATGAAGCCTGAAATAGAAGTAAAATTCCTGAAAGTCGACCATGACGTGTTGCGTGCCAGGCTCGCTGCACTCGGTGCTGAATGCATGCACCCGATGCGGCTGATGCGCCGCAAGACGTTTGATTTTCCCGATTCACGCTTAAGCCAGACAAAGAATGGCTGGGCCCGGATTCGCGACGAGGGTAATCAGGTTACCATGAGCTATAAGCAGCTCAATGACCGGACGCTGCATGGCACCCATGAGGTCAATCTGATTGTTGATAATTTCGAGAATGCAGAGGCATTTTTGCTGGAGCTTGGGTTGGTCGTCAAATCCTATCAGGAGACGAAACGCGAGAGCTGGCGGCTCGACGACTTTGAGATTGAGCTCGATGTCTGGCCCTGGGCAGCCCCGTATATCGAAATCGAAGGCCCGGACGAGCAGAGCCTGAAGCATCTCGCTGAGCAATTGGGCCTGGACTGGGCAGCCGCCTGCCACGGTAGTGTTGAAATTGTCTACCAGGCAGAGTACGACGTAACTGACGAAGAGATAGATGATATTTCCCACATGACCTTCGAAGAACCGACGCCGGAATGGTTACAGCAGAAGGCTTTAACATGAACATTCTCTACATCGGTGACATCATGGGCGAACTTGGCATGCAGACTGTCGAAAAGCTTCTGCCTGAAATACGCCGCGACCACAATGTTGATGTCGTTATCGCGCAGGCCGAAAATACGACGGATGGCAAGGGAATATCACTGGCAGATTTTGCCCGCCTCCGCAAAATGGGCATAGACTTCTGCACTGGTGGTAACTGGAGCTTGCATAAAGAGGAAATAATCCAGGCCATGAATGACCCGGTGCAACCGATTATCCGACCGGCAAATTACCTTGAAGGCACACCAGGACTCGGGTATAAATACCTCAAAACCATCAAGGGTGACATTCTGGTCGTCAGTTTGCTCGGACAAGTCGTCGGCCGCGATTCCGCCAAACCGATGAATAACCCGCTTATCACGATCGACGACATCCTGCAAAGTCAGAAAGACGTCGCCAAAATTGCTACCGTCGTCAATTTCCATGGTGATTACAGCAGCGAAAAGTTCGTCATCGGCCGCTACCTCGACGGCCGGGCAGCGCTGGTCGTCGGTGACCACTGGCATGTACCTACGGCCGATGCTATGGTGCTGCCGGGTGGCACGGCGCACATCACAGATGTTGGCATGTGTGGCAGTATCGATTCGTGCCTGGGTGTGAAATTTGAGGTTATCATCGGCAGGTGGAAGACCGGCCAGGCAAGCCGCAATCAGCTCGAAGAAGCCGGCAGGCTGCAGTTCAATGCGATTCTGGTGGATGTAGATGTGGCAACGGGGAAGGCGCAGGGCGTCGAGCACATCCGCCGCATTGTCGGCTAAATCAACAACCGAGTTGTAGACTACTGGCTATTTCGGTGTGCTTCCAGTATAATTCCTATCTGTTATACCAGTAATCCACGGGGAGTGGCGCAGTCTGGTAGCGCGGGCGGTTTGGGACCGTCAGGTCGCAGGTTCGAATCCTGTCTCCCCGACCAATGTAAGTGCCCGTCGTAAGATGGGCTTTTTCATTGAACGATGAAATGCTATCCTCAACATATCTAACCTTGTCAGGAGCTACTATGATCGTTACTGCCGTCAAAACACCCAAAATAACGTCTCAATCTGGTGATATCTACGCCGTTCTGGATAGTAGCCTGCCCACGTTGCACGATGGCGACATCGTCGTTATTACTTCGAAAATTGTATCGATCTGTGAGGGTAGTATTATCCCGGTGGGTGATATCGACAAGGAAGACCTCATCGAATGGGAATCAGATTTATATCTGCCGAAGACTTCGAGTGCCTATGGTTTTCATTTTACGATTACGAACAACACGTTGATACCAATGGCAGGCGTCGATGAATCGAATGGCGACGGCTATTACATTTTATGGCCGCGTGATGCGCAGCAGACGGCGAACGATATCCGGCAGTATCTCGCGGAGAAACATAACCTGTCAAAAGTCGGTGTCCTGATTACCGATAGTACCTGTCAGCCGCAGCGAGCTGGAACTGGGGGCATCTCCCTGGCTCAGAGCGGCTTTGCGGCACTGCGTAGCTATATTGGCACGCCAGACCTGTTCGGCCGCCCACTGGCCGTGACGCAGGCTAATGTCGCCGGCGGACTGTCGGCAGCCGCGGTTGTCATGATGGGGGAAGGTACTGAGCAGACGCCGCTCTGCCTGATATCCGATGTGCCATCAGTTACGTTCCAGGACCGCGACCCGTCGGCAGAAGAATTACAGGCTATCCAATTTCCACTGGATAAAGATATATTTGAGCCATTTTTGACAGCTGTGAAGTGGTTACCGGGCAAACGTACTTCTGCCAAAAACTAGTTCTCGCAGTAGTTGACGTGTTATTGTGCTGTGTCGGGGTTCAGTAGGGTATTGGCATCGCCACCGGACGGACTCGGCCGTGTGCGGTCACTCGGTGTATTAGTATCAGTGGTCGGAGCTCCTGTGGCTTTGGTGGCGTCCGGGCTGGCCACATTGTTTGTTTTTTGGGTCGGTGCCGTAGTGTTGTCAACCGATCGGGAGACGCCGCGAATTACTATAACAGAGATTATCAAGGCAAATAGTACTACCAGGATGATGACGTACCGTACTTTGTGTGTGTATTCTGGCGGCTGATTGGTGGCTGGGTCAGGCATGCTATCTCCTTTACCTGTATCATTCACGAACTGGACTAACACCTGTTATTACACATCAGACGCAGTATTCGTGCAATGAAATAAATGACCGATGATCGTATATGCGTATTCTAGCGAAAGAGCCACGGTGACAATGACATTGTTCTAATATGACGCTTGGCGTACTATAATGTGCTGAAGGGTATAAGGTACGGGTAATTATCGGGGATTAGCGCAGCTTGGTAGCGCGCGCCGTTCGGGACGGCGAGGTCGTGGGTTCAAATCCCGCATCCCCGACCACACATACATAGCAAAGTAGCGTACAATACAGCTAATGGCGCTCATTCTTACGGTTATCAGTATATTTGCTTTGCTCATCGGCTTTGAAACCTGGTGGCGGAAGCATCGGGCGCATAGTGAATTCAGCCGGAAGTTTATACATATTGTCGTTGGTAGTTTTGTGGCCTTTTGGCCGTTTTATATGTCCTGGAACTGGATTATCATTCTCAGCATTGCCTTTGTGATAATCATCGCAACATCAAAATATTTTCACATATTTCAATCCATACATGCCGTGGAACGTCCGACCTGGGGTGAGATATTCTTCGCAGTCGCGGTCGGCCTGCTGGCGTTTATCACACATGAACCCTGGATATATGCGGCCGCGCTGCTGCATATGAGCCTGGCTGACGGACTCGCCGCAATCGTTGGCGTGACCTGGGGAAAGAAGAACAGCTACAAGGTTTTAGGCCACCCAAAAAGCCTGGCCGGATCAGCGACGTTTTTTGTCGTTTCAGTAATTCTGTTGACGGGTTATAGCCACGTAACAGGACAGTCTCTGAGCATTGATGCTATCGTTGGGCTGGCAATAGTAACAACGGCCATAGAGAACGTTGGCGTCCGGGGACTTGATAATCTGTTCGTGCCGGTAATTATCGGTGTTGTATTATCACGTATTTAGCTTAGTTCAGCCGCGCCGGCCAGCCGTATGAGCCCGCAGGGCATTGAATATGACGACGATGTCCACAAGTTCCTGAACGGCTGCACCATATATTGGAGCGAATTTACCGGTTGCGAAGATTGCCATCAGGATAACGCTCAGGCCAATGCCGACAAGGATGCTTTGGCGGGCAATCATGAAGGTTCGTTTGGCGATGGCAATAGCGGAGGCGACATGGCCGATGTCATCGACCATGATGACCAGATCAGCCGACTCGCTGGCCGCAGTCGAGCCGCGGGCGCCCAGTGCTATACCGACATCAGACGCCGTCAGAACCGGCGCGTCGTTGACGCCATCGCCGACGAAAGCGACGGGCCGTAATCTGATGGCCTCAACAGCCCGTAGTTTGTCTGCCGGCATAGCCTCGGACGTGACCTGGGTGATGCCAAGCTCGCTGGCAACCGCAGCCGCAATTACTTTGTTGTCGCCGGTAATCATTTCGAACTCAGTAACCCCAAGCGAACGCAGTCGTTCGAGTGTCGCTTGTGTCTCAGGTCGAATCTCATCGGTGAAGGTTATGATACCCGCCAGCTGGCCGTCGATTGCAACATAGGTGGCTGTCTGTTTGATTGTCCCGGCTTTGAATTTTGGCGGCAATAATACATTGTGCGCATCGAGCAGACTTTTGCGGCCGACTAAGATCTGTTTACCGCCGAGGTTCGCACTCATGCCCATGCCGGCGGATTCTGTGACGTGCCTGGCTTTTGGAAGTCTCAGATGAGCGCTCAGGGCCGCTTCATTGATGGCATAAGCTAAGACGTGCGTTGATGATGTTTCGAGGGCTGCGGCCAGCCCGAGCACCTCAGCAGCGCTGTATCCATGATAGGTCAGCGTCTCCGCTACCTTGAGTTTTCCGGATGTCAGGGTGCCGGTCTTGTCAAAGGCTATGGTGCGGACTTTGGCGAGCCGTTCCAGCGCTGAGCCGGTACGGACGATGATACCTTGTTTGCTGGCGCGGCTCATACCGCTGATGATAGCGATTGGTGCCGCCAGCAGCAGCGGGCAAGGCGTAGCAACGACGATGACCTGCAGGAAGCGGATGGCGTCACCGCTGATGAACCAGACCGTTCCGGCGATGCCGAAGGCGATGATTGTAAATGGAATACTATAGCGATCAGCCAGGCGGACGAACGGCGCCTGACTATTGCTGGCATTCTGGACCAGTTTGACGATTTGCTGGTACTGGCTATCGGCCGCGCTATGCAGGGCGCGCGCCGTGACAGCTCCATCAAGGTTGACTGAGCCGCTCAGCACCTGGTCGCCGACATCCTTTGACTCGGGTAAGCTTTCACCTGTCAGGCTCGATTCATCGAAGCTGGCGGTTCCTTCGATGATTTCAGCATCGACGGGGGCTACTTCACCGGGCTTGATGAGAATCCGATCACCAACTCGTACGGCGTTGGCGGCCACATCGACCACCTTACGGCCGCGGACGACGTGAGCCAGTTGCGGAGCTCGCGCCAGCAGGGCATCAAGTTCGCGCTTCGAACGATGCTCGGCGTAATCTTCCAGCGCTTCGCCGCCCGTCAGCATCAGGACTATGACGATCGCCGTCCAATACTGCTTCAGCAGGACCGAGCTGACGATGGCGGTCATCGCCAGCAGGTCTATACCGTATGATCCATGCTGCAGGTCCTGATACATACTGTGCAAAAGCGGTAAGGCGACGATTAAGGAGACGACCGCAAGCACCCAATGTGCAGCAGTGTGATAGCCGGCGAGTTGCAGTATCAGGCCTACGACGGAAGCCAGGACTGACAGACTGAATAATTTGTAATGACGCCCGAACTTAAACGGACTTGACGCTGCAAGAGAACGGGAAAATTGTTTCATATCAGGGAATTATACCAGTAAACCTGCCGCTATCCACAAGCCTGATTCGCGGTCACATTAGATTGAGCAATTTGGTGGCCGTATTGTAATTACGGATGGTCATGCGTTTATAGACAGGGCTGCTGGCAGGTTTACCGGCAGTTGTCCGGCCGAACAGCTCACGGGACATAGATTGGTACAAAACGCCAGTACCAGCATCAAGGCTTTCGATGTCCGGCTTAAGTTGGACGATGCCGGCGACGACTTCTGTCATATCGTAGGGTTTGATCATGATCAGCAGGTTATGTTTCCAGTCGGGGTCCTTGCCCCAGGCCTTTGGCGCGCTATCGATAACTTGTTGCCACTCGGCTCTCGAGAATACCGCCACACCGACCGGTTACTTGAAATGTGTTTCGATGCAATCTGCAATCAGCTTGGCGATATTGTCAGAGTTGGCGTCGTCCGATTCGCACAAAATATTGCCGCTCTGTATATATGTCCGGACATTGCTGAGCTTGGTTGCTCCGAGAACAGTTTTGAGATTGGTCATTTTGATGACATTTTTGCCGCCGACATTGATGCCGCGGAGGAAGGCGAGGTATGAAGTAATACATCCAGTGTACTCTATCGTATACTATGGTTATGCTTACGTATAAAAAACTTCCAAAGGGCACGCCGGACTGGGTGACGACGGCTATCTTCTGGCTCGGCGGAGCGCTCGGGATCGCTATTTCGGCCCAGGCGTTGCTGGCACTCTACGGACTCTGCGGCTTTCTGATCACGCTGTATTACCCTAACAGCGCTTTTGCAATCACGACTCATGAAGCTGTGTATCTGGGAATTGTTGGCGCGAGCGCAGCGTTCAGTGCTCTGATGCTCAGCTTCCTGGCGGTCCGTATGAACCAGCTGTCGAAGCGGGCAATCGGTCTCAGCCGGATTATGTGGATACCCCTGGCACTCACCACGCTACTGGTATTCTGGGGTCACCGCATGGCAGACTTTCGATACGGCGTGCCAGCAGTATGGGTGCTGGCGGTATTTGTCAGCGTCATTTTCGGCGCAATTTTGCCATGGATCTTACTGCGCAATCCTGTTGCCGCCAAAGTGCATAGTAAGCCTTAAATCTAGAATGTGTCTGTGACCTGTATCTTGTGATGTACTGGTATATACTGTTTGTCATGCAGCAACCGCTTCTCGTCATGTTCTTAGGTTCACCCGGTTCCGGAAAGAGCTACTTTGCCCGCCAATTAGCTGAGAAAATAAAAGCTGTGCGTTTGAATGGTGATTCGATGCGGATGGCAATCTACGGCTCGGTTGAAAATATAGACTGCCAGCTTAGTAAAGATGTAGTCAATCAGCAGACATTTGGAGCCATTGACTACGCGGTAGAGCAGATTCTGGCGGCAGGATGTAGTGTTGTGTATGACGCGCACCACAATAAGCGAGATCATAGAGCAAAGAACGAGAAATTGGCGAAACAATACGCTGCAGTTTCTATTCTTGTCTGGATTAAAACCCCCTACGAAGTTGCTTTACGGCGTGGACAGGAACGTGCCGCATCTGCTGACCAGCGACAACACAGCGAAGAAAGAATGAAGGAAAGTATAGCCAGGCATATGGCAAACTTCGATGCACCAGTAGATGGTGAGCGTGTAATTACAATTGACGGACTTGTTGATTTCGAAAAACAGTACGATTCGTATCTGTCGCAGCTTGCAGAATGTATGACAACCTCAGAAAAATAAAGAGACTTCGGGTGAAGTCTCTTTAAAATAATCTACTTGGGGCGAATGATGGGATTTGAACCCACTGCCTCCTGCGCCACAAGCAGGCGCTCTAACCAATTGAGCTACATCCGCCATAATGTTTTATGTGTGGAACAGAGGTGATTATACCGTAAGATGCGCTGTTTAACAATCGCTTATGGTTAACTATTGCGCCAGCTGGCGATTCGGTCATGATATTCTTGCAGCTGAGCCGGATCGTTACATTTTTGTCAATGGTGCGCGAAACCCCTTCGGCAATAGTGCCGTCGGCTGCGAAGGCTGTAATGTAGGCATCGGTTGTTGCCTGCGGCACGACAAAGTAAACCCGGCCTCGCACCATGCATCACAGGTCGGATATTATTTGAACTGGTCAGTAAGCGATTGGCTGAGACTGGAATTCAGATACCAGGCCAGCCCGATGCTCAGCAGCAAGATGGCAAGCAGGATCCAGAACTTTACTGCCTCGGGATTAGCGCTGAATTTTTTCATTTCGTTGTCTCCAGGAGTGCGGTTATGACGAGTCGTGACTTTGGATTCCATAGTGGCGTGCAGGTGTAGAGTGTCAGCGTCGGCTCGGTGGTCGGCGCCAGGATACTGACATCTGTCGGTGGAACGACTTTGGTGGCCGCTACCTTGTAGGTGTAAAGCTTATTGTTCCACACCAGCCCTATCTCAGACCCGACAGTAGCTTTATCGAGGAAGTAAAACACGCCTTTTGGTGTTGTATAGGTAAAGCGGTGGCCAAGAAGCACTGTATTGCCAGCCTTATCCGGACTGCTGCCGCCCGGCCAGCGCCAGACGCCCTTATCCAGCTCAGCATAAGCATCAGTACCCTCGTTAATTGGCTGATCGAGTAGCATGCTCGGTATAATCAGATGATCCGGCTGAGCCGGCGCTGACGCGGCAGGCGGCTGATGGACGGCTTGTTTGAGCTGTACGGCCTGGCCCTGATGGCTATGCACCAGGAATATCAGTCGCGGATAAAACGGCGTCGCGATGACGTAGCCGTTCACAACTATAATCAGCACGATCAGGATATTGTTGGCGCGTTTTAGAAATTTGCTGTTCATGAATTCTCGTATAAAATCTGCGGTTCTTATTTGACTCAGCTGGCTATTGCTATATGTATTTTACACTTACCTTTGTGGTGCAGTACGCTGGCTTAAATTAGAGCCATCTTGCTGACGTATCTGACTTAATTATACGCTAATAATGCCGATTACCAGCCCCGCCAGCAATAGAAAGAGGGGGTTGGTTTTCCACCTCAGACTGATTATGAGTGCGGCTAATGCTATGGCTACTTGCCAGCCTGCGGCACTTCCGAAATTGAATAAGCCGAAAGCTGTGGCAGCGATGAGTCCAGTGGCTGCTAGTCCTACTCCTTTGACGAACTGTTGTGTGTGGATATTCTTTAATAGGTGCTTAAGGTACTTTGCTGCCAGAAATGCAGTCAGAAACGGAATTATAAATATGCCAATTGTTCCAATGACTGCACCTGGAACTCCAGCAATGTGATAGCCGATGAAGGTAGCGGTTCCGAATACAGCTGGTCCAGGCGTGGCATACCCAAATGCCAAGACTACTGACAGGTCTGACCTTGAAATCCAGTGGTTTTGCAGTACTCCGTATTGGTAAAACAGAGCCTGAGAACCACCACCAAAAGTCGAAATGCTAATTAATATGGACAGTATGAAAAGCGAGATAATGTCAGCTATCACGCCGAATCTTTCCGTTTTCGATACAGCGAAAGTAGTAAGGCTACTACGCCGTAGGTCAAAATGATTATCAAAGCATGGATTTTGAAAATTAGGAGCGAAAGGCAAGCAGCGATGACAAGCCCCCACATGAGAGGATGTGTAACATGCTTGCTACCAATACGATATGCGTTTGCCAAAATTATTCCTGCAAGGGCAGGGATTAGGCCATCTAGATACTTGAGCACGTTTGTTTGATGCATGTAACCGAAGTAAACCCATGCGAACGCTGTCACCAGTGAAATTGCTGGCAACAGGTAGCTAATCGTTGCAACGAGCGCACCCGTAACTCCTCGCAACTGGTAACCGACATTTGAAACAATTGCAACTTGAGTAGCTCCCGGAAGGATCTGGGCGTAAGCGGCAGCGCCTTTCAGATCGACCGACGCTTCTTTTGGCATTATTTTTCCGAACTCTTTTTCAAGGAGAACCACGGTTGTCGACCAGCCTCCGAAAGAAATAGCTCCAGTCTTCAAAAATATCAATGCCATTTTCGAATACGGAATACTACTTTCATCGGTTGTTTTAGCTTGCTGCATTACTAATTAATATATCAAATGATTATGCATAATCTCGTTTTGCATGATACTGTTTAGTATTATATAGGGTATAAATTCTGTTTGTCTGTGGTAATTGGGGGAGATACATGTCGATACTTTCAAATACACTCGCGAGTTATACGGCAAAGAAGCCAATCCACAGAAAAATAGTGATTTGTACCCATGCCAAACACTCATGTGTCGAGCTGTGCCGGTCTTTACTTAAGCTCGACACCGAAATCATATTCTACCCTGTGGATTACAGCAAAGAATCAGAAGTCATAGATGAATTATTATCTCTTGGCGTAGAAGTTATTGAGCAACCTGAAAAAATTATAGCCACAATTGAGTCAGCTGACTGCGCAATTGAAGATGGTGCTAGGATTAGTAAGATTATTGATAAATACCATGTCAAGGTTCGCAAGGGCTTCTATTCAGTCGAACAAACATCGGGAGGTATTCGCTATTTCGAAGAACATCCACCTGCATACCCAGTTATTAATGTCGCAATGTCTCCGGTAAAGCTATATATCGAGAACAAACTAGCTACGCCTGAAGGTGTTCTGCAATGCTATTCGCAAGCAACGGGTTCGTTATTGAGCGGTAAAAATATATTAATCATTGGGTATGGCAGTATCGGTGAAGGGATTGCTCGATTAGCGCAAACAGTCGGGGCTCATGTGACTGTGTACGACACATTTGCCACCAGAAGGCTATTTGCAAAGCACCAGGGATATACAACAGTTGAGAAGCGAGAATTCGACCAGTGTCTATCGAGCCAAGATGTCATTTTTATGGCAACAAATACCTATCAGGGAGATTTGATTGGTGTAAAACAGATTTTACTTATGAGCGATGGCATTAAAATTTGTAATGCTGGATCGGGCAGAGGCGAAATTGCCCTAGAGTTGCAGATTGAGGGTAGTTTTGATGCTCATGAATCGATTATCAATATTAATAAGCATGAGGGTAATTTACGGATACTGTGTAAGAAATTTGAGTCTACGAAAACCATAACGATTCTGGCAGAGGCCTTCCCGATAAATCTTCATTTCGGGGATGGTACATCCCATGATGCAATTGAAGTGGTCATGGCACTATTGCTGCTTGCATTGCTTTCAGGACCACGCCAGAAGACCCCTGGTTTGCAGGCTTTGAGCAATGAGATTCAAGAAACAGTCGCCGAAATATCCCTGGCAAGCGGCTCGGATGTTTCTGAATTTAAGCCAACATATATCAAAACAAAACAGTTAAAGAAGATTACCAAAGCGTATGGTGAGATATATCCGTTTCATAATGAGTTAAGCAGTCGAGCAAATATATCTGTGGCGCGAGTTGTATTTCGGCCTGCCACTAAGACCAAAGGTCATTTTCATAAGCAGACACAAGAGTCTTATTTTGTTGAAAGCGGATCTGCGGATATATTAATTTGGCCTTCAGATGGCGAAAAGAAAATAGAAACCCATAAGATGGAATCGGGAGATTACTTGTTAGTACCTGAAAATTATTTTCATGATGTTCGTGTGACTTCAAAAGTAAACTTTGAATGTCTGGTCATAGCTTCACCACCATTTCAACCATGGGATCAATTTTTTAGGGAACAGGAGCAAATTTGATACTACCAGTCGATAATTTACTTGAATGGGCGAGTGCTAAGCTGGAATATAACGACATACAACAGGAAATAGAGGAGACGCCCGTCGCTTTTAACCTTGGCACTGAAAGTGCTGTCGGTAAACTGTTAGAGACTGCAACTAGTTCTGCACGGTTTGATATGAAATATATAGACGAGACAGTTAAACGTGTTCGCAATCTTTTCCGAACTATTCTGAACAATCCTGATGTTCCAGTGCAGTCCGTGAAGTTATCAGAAGGTGACGTGCTATTTTTTGATAATGTGAGGACACTGCACGCTAGGAATAAGTATAGTGACCCTAATCGAGTAAGTCTACGTGTCCGTATGGCGAGGTAATTGGACTGAAGTATGACCGAGAGGTATTTTACTCAAGGTGATTGTGTTGAGCTTCCGGTATATGAAGGCCCCGGCTTGCTTATTTCAGGAGTTAAATCGACGACTTGGAATTCAACAGCTGTAGAGCCGGTAGAGGAAGCAGCTATGAATCTCCGTAGCAATAAACAGTTACTCGCAATGTCGGCTGTGGATGGTAGACTAACCAATATTATGGACGGACTAGCCCTGACATTTTCACGGCACCTCAGAGATAACAGGTACGCTAAGAACGGTTTTGACGGTCCAGCGTGTATAACTAGCATCGCTCCACCATTGCCTCCTAAGGAGTGCGTAAGAATGCCACACTTGGTTGCTACCCAGTTTTCGCCGGTGCTCGGTGACACTATCATTTGGGAACTGCAAACTGAAAGGGAAGCTGAAGAATGGCTGGGAGGACCATTAACTGGTCAGGATTTTGTTGAAGGCAATTTGGGGAGAATTATTAAACTTCGCCAGGAAATTCGAAGTGGAAAACTTGCAAAGACAGAACAAGAAAAGGAATTACAATATAACCTCTCAAAGGGCAGGTACTTGTCAATATTATTTGTATATCAACATATCGACTTGTTCAAAAACATGTTTGACGAAACGAAACTAGAATAATGCTTATGCTTGGTGCGCACTAGCAGACGAGTTGCGAACTGCCAGTGTAGGCTTTGACGAGTACAGAATGCGGAACCTTCAATCTATCTTATTGTACTCACATTAACACTAAATAACTTGTTCGACTTTATCGAGTTGCTCATATACAAATTCCATAGGTAGTCCAAATGATCCGGTATAGGATCCTTCAATCCTATCTATCAGAGTAAAACCCGGTGAGTCGTAGAATATGCCTAATGCACCGCTGCGTATTGCCGCATTATCGCTCTCTATGAGGCGCTGTAGGGTTTGCTGGCTGAATGTGCGGTAGGTGATACTGCTTTTTATTGTCTTTGTATTGTAGCCGGTTGTTTTGTTGTAAACACAGCATCCGGTATAAATATCAATTGTTTTTCCACTCAGGTTCATTGCAGCAGCAAAAGGGTCGTCTCCGTGAGAAAGCTTGTTATATACATTTCCATTGGCATCAGCCGTCAGGGTATCGGCTGAAATGATAGTTGCATCGGGGTTTGTCTCGACAATTTTTGCGGCTTTACTTTCTGCCAGCTTTGCCACTCGCTCACCGACCGGCAGATTATCATATACGGTTTCATCGATGTAAGCCGGCTCTGTCTCGTAAGGTAATTTAGATTTATCAAATATGAACATTTTTAGAAACGATTCCGAGGCTAAGATTATGCTTGACATGATTTAATATCCTTTTACAATTAACACAATAATTTAACTATCTTAACTGTATATCATGCAACCAACCCCAGAATCAATGCGCGAATCAGAATTTGTGTTGCAAAACCCATTCGTTAATTCAGAGCGTGAGATCGGATATTTAACTACGGATATTGGTAAACTGGCTAATATGCACGTTGTTTTGCTAGGGATACCAGGTGCCGGAAAAACAACTTTAGCAAACGAACTTAGGCAATTAGATCCAGCTATTAATTATATTTCTCTCGGTGAAATAAGCAGAAACCTAGATCCTGCATCATCGCATAAGAAAGAACTCGACAGACTATTTGCACTTGGTAAGCCTGTTGGATTGCCAGAACTGTTTCTTGATATTATCGAGCCCCACATCGACCGTGCATTAACGGATGGTCGCGGTTACATACTCGATGGAATACCAAAGAAAGAAGAGGAAATTGACCCACTTCTACAGTTCTTGAATGAAAAAGGTGCTGATCTCGAAATGGTGGTCTCTTGCGAAGCTCCCCCGATGGTAGCCCATGGTCGTATTATCGAACGTTCTGCGCGCCAAGGCGAAGAAGATACGATGGAAATCTTCTTGAACAGAACCAAAATATATCTTCGCGATTTAGACCTTTTCAAGTCACGCTTAACGAAAGACGGTGAAATACCTCTTTATATTGTTGATACTGACAAGCATTTGGCTGGTCCTTCGGCTCGGGCGCTAATCTATCTCGCAGGCGTTGAGAGTGCAGGAATAAAAGACCCTGAGAATAGCGGAATCTCTGAACAGCTTTTACTTCATAACAGCATCCGTACTGGCGACAGGGAGTCTGCTTTGAGGATAATCGGACCTAAATTTGATGATACATTCACAAATCTAGATTATGCAGCTGTGTGTGATCCTGAAATTACGCCTGAAGACAGACAGGCTCAGATAGAGGGTGCTTATTTGCTGCTGGATGCTAAACTCCAAGATACACCACTGTTCCTTAAGCGACTCGCTAAAAACTATACCGACACAACTCTAGCAAGTATTGAGCATATATATGACAGTCTAGTTGAAGAAGTAGTGCTGCGTAAGGGCTCGGATTTTAGTCAAGATGATGTAATGGATATCTTTAGCCAGCAGTTAAATTTGAAAGAAAGAATTAAAGCACTGCAACATGAGGTAATGGCTGGGCAAAGTCTTAATAGCTTGACTAGTCGTGAGATTGAAATCAATCAGGAAGAGCTTACGCATATCGAGAGCGTGTTAAAACGCCGAGCTGTTGCCAATGGTATTGACGAAAGTGACGTAAACATACATGATCTTATGTCTCTCCAGCCACGCCTTTGGGGTCAATTGACATCGAACCAAATTCTTTTTGCCCCTGATTACAACTATCGCAGTAGTGCAAATAGTATCCCTGAGTCGCACCATTCACTTTTGCCGTTTACTCACAATGAACGTCGAATGTCCGCAAATAGTATGGGGGAATATATTCCCTTTGTTGAAGCAGTCTCTGCGACCGAAAATACCTACAGTTCAACATTTGGTTTCATACATTTCGTAGGTATGGATAAAACTGGTGAAGCTTACGGGGTTGAATATCCTATCATGATGTATGATAGGCGGCTACTCGATCTTGGTAGTGACACAATAAATGATGTTTTGATACTAACAGACGAATTTTATGGAAATCATGATCTTTGGCATAATCTTGTACCCGTGTATTCAAAAAGCTTTATTCTACACCACCCAGATGCACCACTTAGCCATGGTGGTAGGCTTGATGTGTACAACAGTTTTGGTGAGGGGTTGCGAGCAGAGAAAGAAGAATATGAAATCGGGGTAGCAATGTCACATGCTCGTACACAGCTTGAGCGCTTCAAACTTGACGAGTCTGTTCGTACCCAGCAGGAATCACTTATTTTGACTGCCCTCGATAGATTAGCAGGATTACCAACAGAGCTATCAGGTGAATGTAGCAGCGAGGAAATTGAGAATATTGTTGACTATCTTGCGTGCCGGGCTGCAACTAAAGCTTATAATGTTTTTCCAGATGGCGACCCAATATATACTCCAATCAAAGAGAAGTTGCTTGCGTTAGGCGTTAAGCCCATGCAGATTTCTGCTCATGATGTCGCTGATTTGTTCTATCGACAGGGATTAATACGCACAGCAACTGTTAATGAAACGCTTCCCGATGAAACTTTCCCAGCCGAGGCAGATAAATTACTCGCCATAAAAAACAGCTTTGAAATAGCCAATAAACTAATTCGGGACGGCGTAGATATTACTAGCGCCAAGCGTGAGTCTGGCGCAGAACATATCGTTGAAAGGTTAGATGCGTGGGGAGTTATAAACAAACTCTCAGAAGCGCCGGTGGTTGAGCTAGACGTATTACAGAAGAGTAGATGGCTGGCTATTGTCGGTCCTCAACGCCAGCAACTGCGTGGCCACATGGAAAAGGTTCATGGCAAGCCAGGCTACCTGTTCAATGGTCAAACACTCACTGAGCCAAGAGATCTTGTCTTGTTACAGAAAAAGGCTATAGATAAGGACATGGGCGAGTATGAATATCGTGCCGAGGTTAGAAGTGAGAATCAGCGTCTGAGTTATGAAATCTACAGTCTTGTATTTGACGACGACCAAGAACTTCACAGAGAGAGTCGTACTGCCCTAAACTCATTACGAGAAAGCGATGACATAGGGCAGAGACTGTTTGCGCGTGAAGCTGTTGCCAAGCTAGATATGGTCATGGATGAGCTTGTAAGTAACACATATCGACCTATTGACGAACAAATTGAATACCTAGAGTCATTTTCGGATGCTTTAGGCGCGGCAGAAGCAGACACTTTGCAGGCAATATGTGCCCAAGTAGTTAGGATGATAATCGGAAGGTACAGAATACTTGGGGCTAGGGAACGGGATCATCAGAGAGTGCGTGGAGTAGATTATGCATCGGCAGCACAGACGCTGGCTGACGAAAACATGACTATTGTGTAAATAATCGATAAAAAAGCACTCAATTCGTAGAGTGCTTTTAATGCTTATGCTTGGTGCCCCGGGCTGGACTCGAACCAGCGACCTTAGGCTTAGAAGTCCTCTGCTCTATCCATCTGAGCTACCAGGGCAGACACCAGACGGCTATTGGTGCGGGTGCGGAGAGTCGAACTCCGCTCACCAGTTTGGAAAACTGGGATAATAACCGATATACGACACCCGCATGTCTACACATGCAAACTCCAGCACGGTCAGTATATCAGATATACCTGTGCTGGAGTAGGCGCCACTTGTAGGGGCTCGTGCGCTGATGTATTAGATCGTAGAGCGCTTGAATGGAACGAACTTGATGGCCAGTGCCAGAGTCGTTGCAAAGATAGCCAGGATGACAGGCAGTGTAGTTGATTCGCCAGTGTCATACAAGGCTGCGGCTGGCGCAACTGCAACCGGTGTAACTGCAGGAGTTACGACAGGTGCTGGAGGAGTAGTTTCTACTGGTGGAGTGACATCGCCACCGCCCATACCTGGTGTAGGTGTGCAATCAGTAGCAGTGTTAGGGTAGATGCGTCCGTAGATCAGCTGTGCGCCATGGCCTGCGCCGGTGACTTCAGTAATTTCTGGGGCGTAGTACAGGTCAAGCTGGTAGTCAGTACAAGCGTCTGGGACTTTGATTGTCATCTTGTCGGCCAGGTTTGTGCCTTTGTGCATAACAACGTGGACGCTGTCGAACAGCTGCTGAGGGATCGAGCTGTCGTTGAAGATGCCGCTATCGTCGTAGTCGCTTGGGAGGATGTAGTTTGTGAGGTAGAGGTTGATATCGTCACAGAGTGGGGCGCCGGTTGCGGTGCGGACTGTTACGTAGTCGTTGTCAGTAGACCAGTCATATGCCAGGTTGGCACGGATAGAACCGTCAACACAGGCTTCTGGTGTTGGTACAGTTTCGTCGTCGCTGGTGTCGCGCATCGATGTGTCGCCACAGGCATTATCGGTTGGCTGGACTAAGATGTCGGCCTGACCATCTTGTGAAAAGGTGTATGGTGTTGTGTTTGTAGCATCGTATGGAGTAACCAGTTCTGATTCGCCCTGTGATGCGACATATGCGTCCGAAGAGCCGGCACCTTGCCAGTTAACAGTAGCGTCATTCTCGTTTGGGTTGGTGATAGACCAGCGGGCAATGCCTTCGACTGAGCTAACACAGCTTGATTCAATACTTGCAGACTGGCTGACAGTATCGTGTGGCATACCATGCGCACTTACCGATGCAACTGGCAGCATGACCACGCTGCAGAGCAGTGTGATACCTGCAATAAATAATTTTGGCATAGAATTAGAACACATAATTACATGACCTCGCATTAATTACAAGCATCATACAACTAAATAGATAAAAAAACAAGTAGATTATACAATAAGTTTCTTATGCTTACTCTAAGGTGTTAACCATGAGTTTTTCAACAATATGTCTAAAATATTAATATAAAATGTTGGCCTGAATCGTTTGTCTGAATCCCGTAATCCCTTTTCGAAAACCCTAACCGAAGTGGAGCCGGATAGGCGATCTGACGAGACCGCGGGCTCGTCAGTCGTCTTTCCGCGCGTGAACGGGTTTTCGAAAAGGGATTACGGGATTCAGGCTGAGGAGAATTCAATGAATTGCCCGGCACATATACCTTAGAAGCTTGCGTAAATCAGTCGTATAGCCCGATAGTTGAACGCCAGTGCAATACGGATGATCGCTTTTTCGAACAGACCGAGCTGACGTATCTCCTGATAGGATTTCAGGTAGAGACTGATGTTACTCATATTGTGAGCCGTGGCAGGCAGCTGAGTAAGTGTGAAGAAGATGCAGACGAGTACCGGGTCGTAGCGCATGCCTTCGAAGTCGAGCACGCATGACACACGGTTATTATTGACCAGAATATTGCCGCCATCGAAGTCAAAGTGGCTGAGACCCTTCGGTACGAACGGCAGGAACGTCGATTTGAGCGCTTTCTTGCTGAAGATTGTTGACTGCGGACTTCGCTGTTCGGCGTAGACAATACCGGCTGCATGGATCCGGGCCTGCATCAGCGCCATTTCGCGTAGCAGCTGCTCGGAAAAGGCTGACGGGTGCTCGCCGTCTTCGTGGAGCATAAGAACGCCAAGCCATTTTGAGCCGCCGACAGTCAGCTGTGTGATCGTTTTTCCATCAGTTGCGACGACATACTTTGGTACCGGTATGTCCTTGTCGGCCAGGTAACAGGTAAATTCGACTTCTTCACGTATGTCTTCCAGAGAACGTTTGTCGGGATTGTGGACTTTGAGTACGTAGCGCTTGTCTTCGTGACTGACGATCACTGTGCTGCTGCGGTCACCACCTCCGATGTCATGGCCGATGCTGGCGCCAGTAAGCCCATATAGCTCTGCAAATGTCTGTAGAACCGGGTAGTCCGGGATACCACCGAGGTTCACACCCGCCAATGCGGCACTGAGTTGCTTACGATGTGAGAGCTGCAATATGAGATGCACGATAGTTCCGGCAGCGTTACCGCCGACGAGCGCTACCGCGACTCCGTTCACACCATACTGTATCAGCGGCCAGGCCAGGAGGAGGCTGATTGCTGAGATGACAAACTGTACAGTCACGATACCACCGGTGCGCTGCTCAATATTCATAATGGTGTTCCCGATTGAATTAGCAGCGATAAAGATTGTACCGATAGCGAAGATCTGGAACGCCACCGTACTGCCACTCGAATATTGGACACCGAATACCCGCAGGAGATACGGCGCGATCGCAACCGATACAACGATTGCCGGAACCAGGATATAGCCGAGGATCTTCGTCGTGTGCTTTATGTGGAACAGCTTATTCAATGGGTTGAACGAGCTTTCGGCGAGCAATGACTGGGTAGCAGCCGACGGTATGACATATAGCAGGTTTGCCATCATCCAGGCCATGGAAAAATAAGCCGCATTGGCACTGCCGAGCCTTTGGATAATGACAAGCGGTAGAATCTGGCTTGGCAGGCCGCCGAGGATGACACCGTAATAATTGTTGGATGCGTATTTTCTGATACCGGTTATCAATTTCCAATTTGGTTTGGCCTTGAAGCGATACCCGCATGACCGGCGCATGAAGAATAAGCTGAGCAGCAAGGAAGCGACGACTGCTAATATGTAAGCCATGAATATGCCCAGTGAACCGAACGGAATCAGGAAAACCGGCAGTATTAATTTGACGACGCCAAGGACGGCATAGGCCGCAGTATGGAATTCAGCCCGCCGGTTGGCAATGAATACCGCATCGGTCAGAGAGTTCAGGCTTACCGTTGTCATCAGAATTATAAAAGCTAGTTTGTGCCAGCTAGATGACAGTATTGATATGTCAGCCCCGAAGTGGCCTCCGATAAGTACATAAATCCCGGCGGCGACCACTGTAGCGGCTGCAACAGTCAGGAAGGCGGCATTGACATCGCTCCCCTGATTTTTTGATTTCGGCAGAAACCTGATCAGTCCGGCATTGAGCCCCAGCAGACTCAGGTTTGATATCAATGTCGTTATCGCAATCAACGCTGACGCGACACCAATCTGTGACGGTGTGTATAAATGAGATACGAATATCCAGAAGCCGAAGCCCAAAACCGACATGATCGCCGTACTGGACATCAGCAGCGCGGCATTGCGGAACAAACTGTCATTTCGAAACAGATGTATGGGCCGGTCGATAAAACCTGGGAATTTCATATTTGATGCTTCACCTATATATGAGTCGTGCAGGGAACTGAACACTACAATAAAAGTTAATTCTATACTAAAAACTATGTTAAGTCAATATATATAACGCAATAATGACACAAACAATTCTATCTTACGCTGCTTATGTTTTTGTAGTAAGAAATATACTTGCGTAATTTACGTTAAAGTGTTAATATAAATCCATATCACTGGTGTGTGGGTCGCCGCGTAAAAAGAGAGGACCCGAAGCACATGCCATTCCACACACACAAGCTTATTCAGCCAGGTACACAAGTCGCTATGCGGCGTGTCCTGACAGCTACTGTGCTGGCAATACTAGTAGTACTCGGAGCGCAGTTTCGAGCCCCGATTCAGACCGTCTATAGTCTCGCAAGCTCGCATCATCCCGAAACGTATACCGAACTGTATTTTGATAATGTTGTGAAATTACCGACCCGGGTTACGGTCGGTAAACTTTATAAATTCGGCTTTCAGGTTGTGAATCACGAATCCCAGGCTATGACCTACCACTACCAGATTACGATGCAGCACAACCAGACAACGCAAACGCTTGTGTCTGGCGACTTGATCCTACCAGCTGATGGCGTAGCCACGGTACCTGTTTTATTCAGTGTTGATCAGTTAGATCAACTTACAACAATCACAGTTAGTCTCGTAGCACAACACGAATTAATTAGTTTTAGGAGCCAGTCATGAATACCAAAAAAATCACGGTAATAATTCCGTGCTACAACGAAGCTGTTGCGATTGCGACAGTTGTCGCGAAATTTCCACGCGAACGACTGGCGATGTATGGCTATGACCTTGATGTCCTGGTGATTGATAATAATTCGTCTGACAATACGGCGGAGCTGGCAGAGGCTGCCGGCGCACGGGTCATCGTCGAGCCAAAACAAGGCAAGGGCAACGCTATCAAAACCGGTTTTTATAACATACCGGCCGACACCGACTACGTCGCAATGCTGGACGGTGACGACACCTATAAGCCTGAAGAGATATTACGACTGATCGCTCCGATTGATGATGGTTTCGCTCAGGTTATCATCGGCTCACGTATGCATGGCCGGATACGGGCCGGCTCTATGAAACGACTTAACAAGTTCGGTAACCGTCTGTACTCACGACTGGTCCGCAGCGTCTACAAAGTATCTGTCAGCGACGTGCTGACCGGATACTATGCCTGGTCACGAGAGGCAATCGAAGCCCTGCGTCCTCATTTGCGGTCCCAGGGTTTTGCAATCGAAATGGAAATGGTTACGAAGATGGCCCGGCTGGGCTTTGAAATATTCTCAGTGCCGGTCTCATATGATCCACGGCTCGGCGATTCCAGCTTGAATCCAATTGTTGACGGTGCCAAAATTATGCGGATGTATGTTCGTAACCTGCGCTGGAAGCCGACTGCACAGGAAATACCACTGGAGACCCAGGAAATTCAGCCGATATCTGCTATTGAGAGCCGTAATTACTTAATACGAAGGTTGAAGGCGCGTCATCATGGCGACTCCTCTGAAGCTAGCAGTCGTATCTGATTCCGTACCTCCTTTTTTCAAGGGTGGGAAAGAAACTCGGATTTATCATCTGACTCATGAGTTGAGTCGGCTTGGCTGTGACGTGCACATCTATACGATGCACTGGTGGAAGCATGACGGCGATTATGTAGAAGATGGCATTACCTACCACGCTATCTCGAAGTTATATCCGTTGTATGCTGGGGAGCGCCGCTCTATAAAAGAGGGTCTGTTGTTCGGTCTGGCATGTTTGAAACTCTGGAAGTATGACACTGATATGTATGAAGTCGACCATATGCCGTTCTTCCCACTGTTTAGCGTGAAACTTGTCAGCCTGCTGAAGCGCAAGCCGATGTTCGCCATCTGGCATGAGGTCTGGGGCAAAGCCTACTGGCGCGAGTACCTCGGTGGTATCGGTGGTACGGTCGCGTATGTTATCGAGCGTGCCAGTGTCCACATGCCGACGCATATCGTCGCCGTGTCTGACCATACCGCCCGCCGACTGCGTAGTGAGCTGCATTACAAAGGTCCGCTGTCGACGGTCATCAATGGCATAAATGCAGATGATATCCAACCTGTCAAAGCTGCCAGTCGGCGCAGCGACGTCGTATATACCGGCCGGCTGCTGGCACACAAGAATGTTGATCTGCTGATTGAAGCAATATTGATCCTCAAGCAGACGCAGCCGAAGATCAGCTGCCTGATAATCGGTGATGGCCCCGAAAAGGCCCGGCTGGAGAAGCTGATCGTTGATCTGGATGTTTCGGCCAATGTCAGTATGCTGGGATTCGTCGAGTCATCGGCTGACGTTTTCGGGCTGATGAAATCATCACGCGTCTTCGTGTTGCCATCTGTCCGCGAAGGCTTTGGCATCACGGTACTGGAAGCCTACGCCTGCGGCTTGTCGATAGTGACGGTTGATCACCGTGATAATGCGGCTCAATATGTCGCACCAAAGGATTGCAGTATCGTCTGCAGTGCAACCGCCGCTGACATCGCGGTGTCAATTTCGACGCTATTGCAACGCCAGACGGCCAGCGCTGCCGGACATGATGCTTCTATATATGACTGGAAAGTTCTGGGACGCCGCCTGAAGGGGATATATTCGTCATGAAAGCCTTACTCGTAACACCGTATTACGCTCCGAAAATCGGTGGGCTGGAAAATTACGCCCGTCAGCTGGGTATCGCACTCAAGGAACTGCAGCAGTGGGAAATTGTTGTTGTCACTTCGAACCATGCATCCAAGGGTACAGTCATAGATACAGTCGATGGTATCAAAGTCTACCGTCTGCCAATCTTATTTAAGTTCTCTAATACACCGATTAATCCGTTCTGGCCGTTCTATATCCGGTCGATTTTGAAGCGCGAAAAGCCGGACGTTATTTTGTCGCATTCACCCGTTCCGACGATGGCAGATGCTGTCGCGCTGGCCGCTGGCCGGACGCCGATCCTGCTGACATATCATGCAGCTACTCTCATGAAAGGCGGTTCATTCGTATTCAATATGGTAGCCCGGATATACCGCGCCTATGAACGGCTGACCTTTTCCCGTGCCAAGCGAATTCTCGCCGTGTCAGAATATGTGAGGCAACAGTTCAGTCCACGGCTGCAACAAAAAACTGTTGTTGTGCCAAATGGAGTCTGGGCGAAAGATATCGTCGAGCGCACGCAACCGCCATCGGGAGCACATTTCCTGTTCATCGGCTCGTTGGACAAAACCCATTCCTGGAAGGGTTTGGACCAGATCATTGATGCAGTCGCCCTGTATACACAGCAGTTCGGTAAGGATTGCCGTCTGACAGTCATGGGTGACGGCAATGCCCGTGCCGACTACGAGGCGCAGGCTCAAAGGCTTGGCATTCAGGACCAGGTTGTATGTATTGGTGCGCAGTCCGGCGATGCAAAAGACGCAGCCTTGTCAGCATCGACTGCGTTGATCTCATACCCGACAACGGCGAATGACGCCTTTCCAACTGTCCTGCTCGAGGCCTGGGCCCGGCAGGTTCCGGTCATCGCGTCGGCTATTGGGCCGTTACCTTCGCTCGTAAGTGATGGCCGTGATGGCTATCTGGTTGCACCGCATGACGCCGCAGCTTTGAAGGACGTCATGCACAGCGTAGCCGCCGCTAACGTGGCTGAGCGGACTGCAGTTGCAGCGGCCGCCTCGCTCCGGACTGCCCAGAATTATACCTGGGAACGGCACGCTGCTCAGGTCGCCAAGCTGGCTCAGGAAGTAATTGCATGAAAGCGCTGCTACTCGGCTCCGCCTCATATAAGAGCAGCCTGACATATTTCCGGCTGGTTGCCGTTGGCCGCCAGCTGATTCGTCATGGTTGGTCCGCGACGATGATAGTGCCGTCAGCCGACAAATACAATCACTTTATTCCTGACAAAACGGCCTCGTTAGATCCGATCAAGCTTGTCCAGCCGTGGCAGCTGCTGACCAAGTCGCCCATTATCAATTTAGTGCCGTATCTCTTTACATCTTTGGTGCAAATCCTTCGTAACCGCTCTGATATCATCTATCTCTACAAGCCGACGCCGATAACCATTCTTGGTCTGTTGCCGAAGCTATTGTTCCGCACGCCAGTTATTTTGGATCTCGATGATCTTGGCAGTGAAGTCATGCGTTTGCAGGGGCAGTCAAATATCCAGGTCAAACTGGTGGCGGCCTGCGAGAATCTGGCGCTGCGCTACGCTTCGGCTGTCGTCGTTGCTTCCAGCTATCTGCAGCACATGGTGCAGACGCGCTATCCACATAAGCCAGTCCACATCATGAGTAATGGTGTCGATCCAGGCGAATTCGCGCTGGCGCCGGCAGCAGCTCCACGCAACCACATATATTATTTTGGTGCCATAAATCGACTGGGACTGATTGAAGAATTACTACGGGCGATACCAGCGACTTTGGCTGTTGTGCCCGATACCCGGGTGACAATTATGGGCGGCGGCAGTGCGCTTGATGAAGCCGTAAATCTCGCCCGCGCGCTACATATCGACCAGGCAATTACTTTTACGGGTTGGATTGATATGGTCGATGCCCAGACACATACCCAATTTGCCGACATTGCTATCTGTTGCCAGCCTGACATTCCGACTGTCAGGGCGGCCAGTAATCTGAAAGTCTTCCAATACATGGCGATGGGCAGCGTGCCAGTTGTCAGCGATGTCGGTGATCTGAAGAGTTATGTCCAGGACGGCAAAGCCGGCGTGGCTGTACCGGCTGGTAATCCAGTCATACTTACTGAAGCCCTGGTAGAGCTTCTGCAGGATACAAAGCGCCGTAGCACCATTGCCGTTGCCGCCCGCAAGCGGTCTGAGACCACATATTCCTGGGATACTCTGGGCGATGGCCTGGACCAGTTTGCCACGGATACGTTGCAACGGCGCAGCCGGCGCGTCACGGGAGTTAACCATGGCTAGGTATAAGAAACAGCCATTCATGAGTGTCGTCGTTAGCTGCTATAACGGTGCCCAGACTGTCGGCCGGACGATTGAGTCGCTATTGGACCAGGATTACCCACGGGATAAATTTGAGGTAATTGTTGTAAATGACGGATCGTCCGACAACACCGAGGAAGTTATTAAGAGTTACCCGGAAGTCCGCTATGCAGGCTACCCGGATAACAGGGGTATATCGGGTGCCCGTAACGCTGGCCTGGAAGTTGCCAAAGGTGATGTCTACGTCGCCTGTGATGACGATTGTCTGGTACGCAAGAACTGGTTGACCCAGTTAGCCAAAGGCTACGCATTTCCGAATCCGGCCGGCGTTTGTGGCTATATGGTTGCCGACGGAGAAGCCAAAGGTGTCTTCAACTCATACCTGCATACAACAGGCTCCGGCTGGCCGCCAGTAGTTCGGAGCGGTAAGACTACGCGGGTACGCCGTCTGTGGAACTATGCCCGGGCGACATTCAGTAAACACAGCGAAGATATCGCCGAGTATGCTGAAGTTGAGGAGTTTTACGGCGCCAACGGCAGCTTCCCGATCAAGGAACTGCGGGCGATCGGTGGCTGGCGTACCGAGATGAACTGGATCGAAGACCGCGACATCAGCCTGCGGATATGTCAGAAATACCCGAAGCGGCATTTCTACGCGGTACGGAAAGCAGAAATTATCCATGACCCGGACATCTCACTTCGCCAGTATATGCAACGCCCATGGAAGCGCGGGGCAGCAAACCTGAAGTTTCACCAGCAAAACAATCTGACGCCGCCGCTCTTTCCATTCCCATTCCTGACGGCATTATCCGTTATTGTTACGGCAGTTCTGGCGCCGATTCTGGTGTTGCCACTGCTCGTGATATTGCCGCAACTGCTCTATCTACGCTGGTTATTGGCAGCAATAGCGCGTAAGAAGAAGCATCTGCTGCTGTTCCCATATTTACAGCTCACTGAAGAGACCATGACAATCGCTGGCCTGGCCCGAGCCCGCTGGCGCCAGATGCGAGCTTCCGAGTACTGGATGAAGCACTGGCTGAGGCCGTCGGTCGTACTCAGTATTCTGCTGACACTCGCGTGGGCCTGGCACACACTGCACACCCAGACCGGTATTGTCCGGGAGGCCAGCTCAATCGTCTTCCTGTTATTAGCGCCTGGTTATTTTATGCTGCGTACACTGGTTGGCTACAAGGATAAGCTTGGGACCACAAAACTGATTATTTACAGCGTCGGCCTGAGCTTGCTCACACTGATGCTGCTCGGAATTGGAACTAACTGGATTCTGATATTTCTTGGCAACAAGCATCCGTTGTCAGTTGCGGCTCTGACCTATGCCGTCGCGGGCCAGGTATTGGTTGCTAGTATGGTGGCCGCTGGCCGCAAGCCGATCCATGCTCCTAAGCCATTGATTTCTCTTCGGCCATTGCTGCAAGCCTGGCCGGTCATACTGACCAGCATAGTGCTGCCCTTCCTGGCAGTCGGGGGAGCGATCACGCTCAATAATGGTGGATCCAATTGGCTGGCGCTGACTGTTATGGGAATCATAGCTGGATTTGCGCTCCTGATGTTGTGGCGCACATCTGCCCGGTCAAACCAGTTTTTTCCGCTCGTGTTGTACTCGTTATGTCTGAGCATTCTACTTGGGACGTCGATGCGCGGCTGGAACATCACTGGCCATGACGTCACGCAGGAATTCCAGGTTTTCGAGCTGACATTACGCCATAGTGCCTGGCACATGAGCTACTATCAAGATGCCTATAATGCCTGCCTGAGCATTACGATTTTGCCGACGATCTTTCAGAAGCTGACCGGCGTGACTGACCAGTATGTCTACAAGTTTATTTTCCAGTTGTTCTTCGCCCTGATCGCGCCCGTCATGTATACCACGCTGCGCTTCTTTACCAGCAAGCGGCTGGCGTTTCTGGCCGTGCTGGTGTTCATGACTTTTCCGGCCTTTCTAACGGATATTACGATGCTGAATCGTCAGGAGACGGCTCTGTTATGTTTTGCGCTGGCGGTGCTGGCCGGACTTGATACACGGCTGACTAGCCGGCACCGCAGTATATTATCGATAGCATTCCTGGCGGCTATGGTTCTGTCGCACTATTCGACAAGTTATATTGCTGCTGCGACATTGATGATGATGTTCGGTGCTAACCTGGCGACGATGATCCTGGCGAAAATATTCCGCTCCAAACAGCGCCAAGTGCGGCCGGCAGTCCATATTTTCTCATGGCCGGTCATTACGATCACTATCGTCGTCCTGGTGACCTGGGGAGGCTTCGCAACGCAGACCTCCGGAAATATATCGCGGACACTGCAATCCGTCGCGAACGGTTTGCCAACGTTACTGCAATCGACTGGTAAGTCGGACGGTTATTCCCGTACCGGCCAGACTGACTCCGCAGATAAGTTGCTGCAATCCTATTTTGCCTCGTCGGCCGATACCCGGCAGTTTCCGGCGCTGGATTACTATCCACCAGCGTTAACGGACAAGTATACGGCAAAAGCCATGAAGGATACGGTCAGCCCGCTGAGCCAGCCGTTGCAGGCGCACGGCGTCTCGTCATCAACTGTCTACAAGGTGTTTGATATATTGCGGCGACTGTACGGTACGCTCATCGAAGGCCTGATCGGCCTCGGCGTGGTCGTCATCGTACTGGTACGCCGCTATCGTCAGCGGATCAATGGTCAATACCGGGCTCTGGTTCTGGCCAGTCTGGCTATCATCGCCATCCAGGTTGTCGTCCCGGCCTCATTCATCAACTACGGCTTGCTCCGGGTTATCCAACAGGGACTACTGGTGCTGGCTCTGCCGTTAGTCCTGGCCTGCTTCTGGTCACTTGGCCTGTTACGCATCCCACGGACCTGGCGCATACGAGCAATTGCAACTGGATTTGTACTACTCTATCTCCTGATGTCTGGGTTCTTACCGGCACTGACTGGCGGCTATAAACCAGTACTGCCACTAAGTAACAGCGGATTCTATTACGATGCATATTACACGCACCAAGCTGAAATTTCCGGTGACCAGTGGCTGGCCGCGGACACACCGAAGGGCTCGAGAGTCTACAGTGACGAATTCGCCCGCCGCCGGATGATCACCTATGCCGGCATATTCTCCCGGCCTGGCCTGGCGCCGGCTGCCATACCAATTGATAGTTATGTTTTCCTGAGCGATGGTAACGTCACAAATGATAGCGTTCCACTCTACTACAACGGCGCGTTGTTATACCATGCCGTACCGTACCAATTTCTGAATGATACCAAAAACCTGGTCTACAGCTCGCAGAACATCAAAATCTACAAATAGTTAGCCGGCACATGCCATGACTCAGTTGGTGGGGTCAGTTGCAGACCTCTGCCACGGATGTCAGCAATGATTGTAGGCAACAGTTCGCGGGTATGAGCACCATGCAGGTGGAACAATATGACTGCGCCCGGCTTTAATTCGGTGAGTATGGTGTGCCGCATCTCGGTGACCGATGTCCCCGCCCAGTCACGGCTGTCGATGGTCCAATAACAGATGACGTAACCCAGACCATGGGCAATCGTGCGGATGGTGTCGTTGTAACGGCCTTGTGGCGGCCGGAACCATGGCCCCGGTAAACCCCGGCTGATCTCCTGCGTAATCTCTTGCGGACTAAGCGTGAACAGTACTGGATGGGTCACCGAGTGGTTACCAAGAACATGCCCGGCGGCAGCTATTTTTTTGACTAACTTCGGATGTTCTCCGGCCCAGTCTGCCTGCAGGAAGAACATGGCTTTTACCCGATACTCCGACAGGATCGCCAGAATTTCATGTACCTCAGTCTTGGTGCCATAATCATCGAATGTCAGCAGAATAGAATCAGATGTCCTATAGCAGTGTTTTTCCAGCGCAGTCGCGCCAATCCGCCAATCCGCATAGCGGTGTAAGACGACAGACGTATAATGTGACAAGCGAAGCTTCGTAGATTGTGGTAAGTTCATTTGACGGTTCCTTGAAAAATAATGAGACAATACATCAGGGCACTACCATTGATGACGAGGAAAATGTAGCTGGTGATACGTAAAATGTGTAATCGCTTAGGAACAAGCTCGATCAAGGCCAGTGCGATAATCACCAGTATTGCAAAGCCGAGCCCGACAAGTCGGAGCTCGATCAGTGTCAAGTTGTATGGTGTAAGCTGCTGCATAATCTTCGAAGTTACAAAAGCACTGGTATCTGACAGGCTAATATGTTATTCTAACATTAATAGTAGTTAAAGTCAATTGCTAAGCCTGCATGCGCTGTGCATAATAAGAGCAAGAATAATAACAGTAAATGCCCCTCATGTATTCGATACATAACCAAAAACATCGTAGCCGTCATGTCCCGCGCTTTTCGTGGCGTCTGGTTGCAGTCGTCATCCTGGTTCTGGCTATAATTGCCGTAGTCATTATCTCCAGACAGCCACATCAGGTTACGTCGAAGCCGCCTTCCGCGGGGGCCGTCACCAGCCCGGTCAAATCATCGAGTACCCAGACCAACCCGCCGGTCGTCGTTCCGGACAAGGCATATGGCATCGCCGCCGGCAGCGGACTGCCAGGACTGTCTGACACCGCCCTCGATAAACGTTTGTTAGGTATTTCCGAATTGGGAGCTACCTGGGTACGGCTCGACTTTGACTGGTCGAATATCCAGGCTAGCGGCGCATCGAATTATAGCTGGGCATCGTACGATAAGATCGTTACGGCCGCCAATAAGTACCATCTGAAAGTTCTGGGCATAATTACCTATACACCCGCCTGGGCCCGGGCCAGTGAATGCCGTGACGACATGAAGTGCCATCCGGCTCACGCTGACCAGTTTGCTAAGTTTGCCGGCACTGTGGCTCATCGCTACCAGTCGCAGGGGTTGCATGCCTGGGAAATCTGGAATGAGCCGAACAGCAAGGATTTCTGGAAACCGAAGGCCAACCCATCCGACTATGCCGAACTGCTCAAGCAGTCATATCAGGCTATCAAACAGCAGGACGTCGCAGCTGTCGTGATTACGGCAGGATTATCGCCGCAGGCGACGAACGACGTGTCGTATGCGCCGATAGATTTTTTTGCAGCC
This sequence comes from Candidatus Saccharibacteria bacterium UBA5148, assembly GCA_002413835.1. GTDB lineage: Bacteria > Patescibacteriota > Saccharimonadia > Saccharimonadales > UBA4665 > UBA4665. The sequence goes on from DHXU01000012.1 coordinate 53,260, forward strand.
CTCTACAAAGCCGGTGCCAAACCGTATTTCGATGCTGCAGCTGACCATCCATATACCTTTCCGTTGTCACCGACCAGTACTCGGGACCATGCCTGGAACCAAATGGCGACCGATTCCGACGGGATACGCCAGACCATGGTTCATAACGGCGACTCGGCCAAAAAAGTCTGGATTACCGAATTTGGTGCACCGACCGGTGGTCCGGGCCCGATTTCGACCCTCAGTAACCCGAACCTTGATGCCGGACCATATGTTGTCGACGAACCATTGCAAGCCAGGATCTTGAGCGATGCCTTTACACTCTACCGCAGTTACGATTGGGTCGGTCCATTCTTTGTCTATTCATACCAGGATGCCGGTACCGACCAATCGACCAACGAGAACTTCTTCGGACTCGTCCGGGCCGACGGTACGCACAAACCTGCCTATGACGTGTTCAAGCAGGTGGCTACAACGCCGCAGCCATAGCAGTCTGGGGGGGGTTCTGCTGTAGTTTCGCCAGCCAGCCCAACCTGGCTAGATTTCGTGCATGACAGTGATGTGGGCGCCGAGTGAGTTCAGCCGTTCGGCCAGATCTTCATAGCCGCGGTTGATGGTGTAGACATTGCGCAGGATGCTGACGCCAGGGGCGGCAAGCATACCGATCAGTAACAAACTGGCAGGCCGCAGCGCCGGCGGGCAGACGACATCGGCGGCTCGGAATTTGGTAGGGCCAACGACATAGACCCTGTGCGGGTCGGCCAGTTCAACGTTGGCCCCGACTTTCGTCATCTCGGTGTAGTAAATGGCACGGTTTTCGTACATCCAGTCATGAATCAAGGTGCGACCTCTTGCAATTGCGGCAATCGGCACGAAGTACGGCAGGTTATCGGCGTTCAAACCAGGATATGGCAGCGAATGAAGTTTTTCGGGCGAAGCTTTCAAATTACCGTTGTGCTTCAAGATGGTCAGGTCAACGAGGTCGGTTTTGGCATTATGAGCTTTATACCTTTCCGTCATCGTGAAGTCTAAGCCCATCTTCTTGAGTTTGAGGAGTTCCAGCGACATGAAATTTATTGGTACACGCTTGATGGTAATCTCCGAGTTGGTCGTCACGGCGGCTGATACAAAGAACATAGCCTCGATCGGGTCTTCGGCCGGGGCATATGTAATGTTCTTTTTGATGTCTTTGACACCACGTATACGCAGCGTACTACTGCCGATACCTTCGATAGATACGCCCAGCTTTTGCAGGAAGTAGCAGACGTCCTGCACCATGTAGTTAGCGCTGGCAAACTCAATAATCGTTTCCTCTGTGCTACGGGCAGCTGCGAACAAAATATTCTCAGTAGCGGTGTCGCCCGGTTCATACATAATAATGCGGCCAGCCGGTTTCTTGTCGACGGTAATCTGGTAGTTGCCGCTGGCGGCAACAATATCAACTCCGAACTCCTCCAGAGCAAAGAGATGCGGTGCGACAGTGCGGGCACCCAGCTTGCAGCCGCCGGCATAGGGAATCTTGAATGACGGACTATCGTGCATGATCGAGCCGATCATCATCAGGACGGAGCGGGTTTTGCGGGCCGCGACGCCGTTGATCTTGTCGAGTTTCAGCTCGGCCGGACGGCGGATCTCCAGGTCGTTGCCGGGTAGCCATTTGCAGACGACGCCCAGGCTCTCCAGGACTTCAATAATGCGGTTGACCTCTTCGATACGCGGAAAACTCTTGAACTTGGTGACGCCTCTGTTGAGCAAGCTGGCGCAGAGCAAGCCGACGGCAGCGTTTTTGCTGGTTTTGAGAGTGATTTCGCCGTGCAGTTCATGGTCGCCTTCTATCCTCAGATTCATCGAGCCGCCGCCGTTCAGGCTGATAAGCTGTTTGTTCAGGACATCGCTTATTCGGCCGAGAGTTTCTAGGCTGAGATTCTGCTTGCCGTGCTCCATGCGGTTGACGGCCGATTGTGATGTTTTCAGTTTACGGGCAAATTCCGCCTGGGTAATATTACGTTCTTGCCTTATATGAGCAATAAGTTGACCAATTTTCTCGTTTGTAGTATTCATATGGCTATTATGTTACCATATATGGTATTTTGTAGCAAGCAGATTCTTAAGAAAGTTCTTATGACTGGCTTATGTAATTAGTATATAGCTTCCGGGAATAATATGAGACATATTTTATCATCCGAAGTGGCAAAGTACGATTCCTGTCGTTCCTTGCGTGGTCTTGTTACAATATGAGCATGGTTTAATACATTCTCCTACCGCTTGAAATACTAAATGCAGTGCTGCGCAAGCACTTCCTAGGAGAACATGTATGAATATTGACGATATGCAAGACGAGGAAATCAAGAATCTGATACTGGCCGAAGAGAAACGCCAGCGTGAAGGTCTGGAGCTAATTCCATCAGAGAACTATGTCAGCCGAGGCGTGCTGGAGGCCATGGGCAGTATCTTTACCAATAAGTATTCCGAAGGTTATCCAGGACGGCGCTACTACGGCGGTCAGGAATATACTGACCAGGTTGAAAATATCGCTATCGCGCGCGCCAAGCAGTTGTTTAAGGCCGATCACGCCAACGTCCAGCCGCACTCCGGCGCGCCGGCCAACGAAGCCGTCTACAGTGCCTGGCTCGAGCCCGGCGATACGGTGCTGGCGATGGACCTCGGCCACGGCGGCCACTTAACTCACGGCGCGCCAGTGACGCGCAGCGCCAAGCTGTACAACTTCATCCGTTACAAGATGAAAGATGTGGCGACGGGCGAGATTGATTACGACGAGCTGCGCGCCCTGGCCCAGCAGCATAAGCCGAAGATCATCCTGGCCGGCTTCAGCGCCTACCCCCGTGAACTGGACTATGCCAAGTTTGCCAAGATCGGCCTGGAGATCGAAGGCTGCCTGCTGATGGCCGACATGGCCCACATTGCCGGTCTGATCGTGGCTGGCGTGGCCAAGAACCCCTTTGATTACGGCTTCCACGTTATTACCACCACCACGCACAAGACGCTGCGCGGCCCGCGCGGCGGCCTGATTTTGACCAAAGGTGTGGTCGGCAACCCACTCAAAGCTCCCGAGAAGACCCTCGAGAACATCCCGACCCTGATCGACCGGGCAGTCTTCCCGGGCATGCAGGGCGGCCCGCACGAGCACATCATTGCCGCCAAGGCGGTAGCCTTCGGTGAAGCGCTGAAGCCGGAGTTCAAGCAGTACGCCGAGCAGATTTTGCGCAATGCCAGCCGGCTGGCCGACGAATTAATTAAGCGTGGCTTCACGCTCGTAACGGGCGGCACATCTAACCATCTAATACTAGCCAACGTCTACCAGAGCTTCGGGATTGACGGCAAGGTCGCCGAAGAAGCCCTCGATAAAATCGGCCTGACGCTCAACAAAAACGCCGTGGCCGACGACACCCTGCCGCCGTATCGTCCGAGCGGCATTCGCCTGGGTACGCCAGCCATTACCACCCGCGGACTGGTCGAAAAAGATATGGAAACCATCGCTGACTGGATGAAGCAAGCAATCGATGCCCGCGACGACGAAGCCAAGCTGGCTCAGCTGCGCGAGGAAGTTAAAGCTTTTGCCCTGCAATATCCGCTGCCGAGTGATATAACTAAGTAAATAAAATAACAACGAGGTATAGATATGGCTGATCGTTTTACGACCAGAATGGCGGTCTTCGTCATAATGAGGAACAGTGGCGGCGAGATTCTTTTACAACAGAGGGCTAATACCGGCTATCTCGATGGATATTACGACTTTGCGTGTAGCGGCCACGTCGATCCAGGCGAGTCAATCAGGTCGACAGTCGTCAGAGAACTTATGGAAGAAATCGGCGTGCAGGCCTACGAAGATGATCTGCAACTTATACACATTAATCAGAATATCCTGGATACGCCGTATACCAATTTCACTTTCGTCCTTGAAAAATGGTCCGGTACACCGCGGATATGTGAACCGGAGAAGTGCAGCGATCTTGCATATTTTGCGCTCGATGCTTTGCCGGAAAAGTGTACGCTGAATGTCCGGGTTAACGAAAAATCAGGCTTCAGCCCTGATCTTACCTATTCCTATATAACTCCCGATAATTTCAAAGATTTTATGGGCGAACCATATCAGGATTAAGGGAGTAGCTCAGGTTCCTGCTGCAGGGTAATCTGGAATTTTGTCTGTACAGCGTCGACAATCTTTTGTTTGAACTTCAGGAGGTCAGCGGTGCTGGAGGCGTGTTCATTGACGAGTACCAACGGTTGCGATGGCCAGGTTGCCATGCCTGTTTCCGGGTCGTGAAAATCTTTGAAGCCGGCTTGTTCAATCAGCCAGGCGGCCGGGACCTTAGCATTACCACTGTCATCTCCAACTGGCCAATATGGCATGTCGATGTAATCAGCCTGGAGCTGTGTCAGTAGTCCGGCGTCAATAATCGGGTTGGCAAAGAAGGAGCCGTTATTGGCGACTTTGGCTGGGTCGGGAAGTTTGGAAGAACGGATCTGGATGACCGCATCACGGACAACCTGTGGCGTAAATGTAGTAATAGAGTGCTCGGCGAAGTGCTCGGCGAGCGCCCGGTAGAATGGCGGCCCAGGGTTCTGGAGCAATAGATGCATGGTCAGGCTGCAGATGAGGAAACGGTCATGATCGGTCGTTTTGAAGCGGCTGGTGCGATATCCGGAGGCACAATCGCTGGCCGGTATAGTCAAAAAGGTCCGGGTGTGGAGATCATAAGCTTCGATGCTGACAAGCACGTCGGCAATCTCCTGTCCGTAGGCACCGACGTTTTGAATTGGCGTCGCTCCAGCTGTGCCTGGGATGAGTGACAGGGCTTCAATACCGGATAGACCGGCTACCACGGACCGCTCAACGACGCTGTCCCAATTCTCGCCGGCTCCGACAGTCAGGTAGTGATTAAGCTCATCCTCGGCGAAATCCTCGTACTTCATCATTTTATTGATAAGCAGCAGCCCTTCGAAACCTTCATCGCGCCAGACGATGTTGCTGCCACTGCCGATCATCAGGGGCGGCATCTCGTGCTCGACGGCCCAAGCAACTGCCTCCTCAATCTCCCTGCGTGATGTAACTTCGGTCAGGTAGCGTGCATGTCCGCCCAGCCGCATCGTCGAATACTGCGACAAATCCACATCTTGAAGAATGTTCATGGTTATAGTATACAGATTGCCGGTAATTTCAACAGCTTGGTCTGCGGATGAATCTGCAAAAATATCAAATATGGTGTGAAAAGTGCATCATGCAGCATTTTGGTTCCTCTCTGTTATACTGGCGATTTAACCCCGCTCGTGCTTGCTAGAATGGGGTAACGCGGTTAGTATTAGAAGGTGCAGGATTCAAAATATACGCCACCATTTAAGACTTTGGGAACGCATCTCAAATACTTACGCGAGCACAGTGCTGAGACGCTGGCCGAAGTTTCTGGTGCCGTAGAAATTAATGAAGACATTCTCGAGCGCATTGAACAGGGCATGGAGCGACCAAGCGAAGAGATTCTCATGTTGCTTATCAGCCACTTTAATATGCAGGATACCGAAGCCGTCCAACTCTGGGAACTAGCCGGCTATGACCGCCGTACTAACCCGGATATTGTCAGTATGAACATTCAGGATGAATTACAATCCGGCAAACCGATGGTTATGTTGCTGGCGATCGATGTCCGTACCCAGTACACTGACGGTGTTGAAGTATCCGTAAATAATGCTGGCCTCGTTATGACATTCACGCAGGCTGGTGGCCTCGGCCAGCCGCAGCCCGTGGCCCGTGTCGGTATGAGCCTGCAGCAGGCCGAAGCCGTATCTGGTGCCTTGCAACAGGCCTTGCTCCGAGCCCGTTACCAGCGCCCCAAGGGCTTACCGGCGCCCAAGGATTCCAAGACAACTAAGGAATCTCAAAAGACGACCGAGACTCAGACTCCGAAATCACAGACGCCTGAATCTGACATTCAATAAGACGCGTAGATCCCGGCCAGTATATGCATAGGGGTATGCTCCGGCGAGCGTACCCTTTAAGCTAAATAATTAACAGATGTCCTCTGAGTTACGCAGTATAGTAATGGCTACTTACTGATATAACGGAGGACATATCAATGTCACGCACAAATTGGAAAACAGTCGCAGATAAGCAATTCAAGTCACTGAGTAGTGATATCCAGGACGACTGGGGCGACCTGTACCAGCTGACTAGCTCGCGCTAGGCTCGGGAGCTGACCGTCTATAAACGTTCGCGTATTTCGTTGCCGCGATCTTTTGCCTGGTTGGCACCATGCTTGAAATCACTGGCGACTTTGCCTTTGTGTTGCTGACCCTTATCGTATAGGTCCTGCAACATGCGGCTGGCAACTTCACGGCCGCCAAGGCCGAATGCCAATGCCATACCAAGGGCAGTCCCACCGAGCAGGGCGGCGTAGGTGATCGTAACGATTGCAGGGGCGATCTTGAGCTGATTCAAGATCATGAATACTGCGACAACCATGACAAGCACTGGAGCGGCAGCGGCCACGACCTTACCGGTCGGCGTATCGCCCATAGTATTGGTAACGAGCGCTGCAACCGCGGCCGAGATGGCTCCAGCTACCAGGAAGATTAAGATTGCTGCCAGGACGTTTGGCAGGTATCCGTAGACGGCCCGGACGAAGTCGACCAGGACGGGAATTCCAAGTACTGAGACGGCGATTGATACGGCAAACAAGAAGATAACCCAGTAGGTGATCATTGCGATCAGGTTCGTCGGGTCGGGGATTGCCCGCTGGATAATGTTGCCGCCTGTACCGGCATGGACGCGCTCGTTCAGCTTGGCAGTTTGAAGTAATTTGTGGACTGCGGCCGCTACTGCTTTGGCAATAAAGTAGCCGAAAAGTAGTATTGCGAGTGCACCGAGAAACTTAGGCAAACTGTTTACAATATGCTGCAAAAAGTTGTCCAGGTAGTTGCTGGCCGAGTTGACGTTGTCCTGCATAGGAATCCTCCGTATTAGTTACTACGGAGGACTATAGCAGCCGGTCTTGCAGCGACATGTTAAATTATTTACTTAGAATACAGATACCATCATGTATTTTATGATAGCAGAAAAGATGGGCTGGATTAATCGCGTTTGATGCGGGAGACCACAAAGATATATTCCTGGTCGTCCGTCTGACTGGTATGAAGTGGATGAAAGTCATTCATATCAAACTGGTTGATGACGTCAAGAGCAGTCTGCTGCCGGCTGCGCCATACAAGTATGGTGTCGTCCTTGTTGAGATGAATTGTCCGGCGTCCACCGTCAAATTCGAACTTGATCGTCAGATCGATTTTTAATTTGATGCGTTCGTATCGTTCCTTGCGGTCCTGGTCGTAGCCGAGCTCCACTTCGTAACACGCCCTGTCTATATTGAGTATGTCGACAACAAAGCCGAAGATGGGGGCAAGCGTCGTGTTGTCTGATTCCGGGTTGAAATCAAAGAACCGGCGCGTCGTGATGCTATCGAGCTTCTTCTCGTACAGCAGGAAATCCTTGGCGCCCATGCTGTCGTGGATGACCCGCAGAGCTCCTTCCGGCGAACGAAGGTTGCCCAGTGTACCACCGAAGAGCAGCAGGATATTCACCGTCTCGTCATATTCTTTTTTGACATATTCCTTGGCGATGATATGCATGAATCTATCGTGGTTGATGTCAATCTCGTGGCTTTCGAAGGTAACGCTTTCGCCAAACCATTCATGGACATTGCGCCGGGCAATCTCGAGCATCGAGCTACTGGTACTCAGGGAAACGTAGCGTCCCAGCTTGTCCAGATCCAGTAGCTGCTTCAAGAGCTTTTTGGCGGGCAGGGCATTGCCTTCGCCGATATCGATTACGTTCACATATTTGTATTTCGAAACTATGTCTTCCAGATAACTTTTGTTGGATTCCAGTAAGTTTATGGCTGCGGTGACGGAGTTCAAAGCCTTATCGTCGTAGAGCTGCTGGTTATATTCGTCCCAGTTCACGGCGCCGCTCGCGAAGTAATTATATTGGTGCTGAATCTCGTGAAATATGTCTAGGCGGGAGACGATATCGTAGATTTGTTCCTGGGAATAGATCTTATAAAATTCTGGTTTCGGCGATACGACCTTCTGAGAGCGGTGCGGCCGGTATTTCTTTCCTTTGATGACCAACTCCTGGATAACGGCTGTATTACGCGAGGTGTTAGCAATGTAGGTGCGTTCTCCGATAGTATGGAGCGTCAAATTCAATTTGCCAGCCTTGGCGGCCTCAATCCAATTTCTGACTGTCCTCACAGATACGTGGTGAGCGGTGGCGAGTTCCTGATTGCTAAAGTGGAGCATAGAAAGCGTCTCATATTATGAAAACGTTATTGCATGTTTCCGTTGCCGGAGATATCATGGTCAATGTCGCTTCTATTGTTGATGTAAATAATGCTTGTATATTTACTGTAACATCTAACACGTTTTTAATCAACAGTTAGCTCTGTTATTACTAACTGTTTTTATTGTAAACCAAGCCTCCAAGATAATGATGTGATAATTCCCGGCGCACTACCCCGCGTCAGGTTCGTGGCGTTGCCCATATTACTAGCCAGGGTTAAAGATTGGAATGAACATGAAAATACACAAACCTACCAAAGAGTTCTATGAGCCCACCAAGAGCGGGGTTACCAAAAAGACAGTCACCATCCAGGCAGGCAGCGGCAAGGCAGTGGGGCTGGGCGAGTACGAAGTGTCAGCCGAAAGCCCGGAGGTCCAGGTCAGTTTTCAGCCCGACGTCCACGATGATATCGGTGTATCGTACGAGAAGCTTGCTATGCCTGGCCAAGGCAAATATTTATTACTCTATCAATTTCATAATTTCAGTCAGAAGACCTGCCGCATTACGATACAGCTCAGTACAGCCGGCCACGGTAGCTAAAGCTGGCTTATGTATTGCTACCTTGCGTTACAATAGTGCTATGCAATTACCAACCTATCAGGAAATCGAGACCCTACATCATAAATACGCGCCGACTGCCGAAGTATTTGATTCAGTATTTACGCATTGCCAGATCGTACATGATATCGCCGTCCTATTGTTGAGCGGACGGAGCCTCGATGTTGACGCCGAGCTAGTCAGAATTGGATGTCTGCTGCACGATATTGGTGTCTATCCTTTCTTTGATTCCTCTGGTCATAAACGCGAGGAGCTGAACTATATAACGCATGGTATACGAGGCGAAGAAATACTCCGGGATGAAGGTTTTTCTGAAACAATATGGCGGTTTGCATCGCACCACACGGGTGTAGGGCTGACAAAGCAAGATGTTGTGTCGCAGGGTCTGCCCCTACCGGAAGAAAATTTTGAAGCCCAGACAACTGAAGAGCTGCTCGTAATGTATGCTGATAAGTTTCATTCCAAGACTCAGCCACCGTACTTTAACCCGTATGCATGGTACAAAGACTATGCTGCCAAATTTGGAAGCGATAAGGTGACAAAGTTCGAGAATATGGCCGAGCAATTTGGCATACCTGATGTAGCTCCACTCGTCGAGAAATACGGCCACCAGATCCGGCCTGATGCTACGCTTTAAGTTTTACTACCGATGTAACGGATGAGATTATGGATGCCTTTGGCAGTATCTTTGTAGGTTTCTCCCTGATCATCAGCGAGCTTCGTATCGAATCGACCAGCAAACTGCCGAGCTGACGTAACGTCGAAATAGCGCTTAGTGATTTTTCCGATCTGTATATAATCATCTTCCAGTTTCGTCCCGGATGTATATTCTGGGTCATGCTTGGAATTAACGAAGAAGGCGAATACTCCGCCAGGCTGTAATACACGGTAGATTTCATCAAAAATCTTTGTAGTTGTCGCGAAATCAAAGTAATGCAACGACAGATGGGCATAGACAATATCGAATGATTCGTCGCCGAATGGTAGCGGAGTGCGCAGATCGACATGTTGTATCGCCAGATTAGGTTTTAAGCTGTGGTTTCGTTCTGATTCACTTTGCTGTAGTGCGGATTCATCAATGTCAGTACTGATGACATTGTAGCCATGTTCGGCAAAGAAGCGGCTATCCTGGCCTTGGCCGGCGCCCAGATCCAAAAGTCTGCCACTCGAAGGGAAGTATGTGATTGCTGTTTCGGCGAATAAGGACGGCTTGTGGATCCAATCGCTTGCTTTGTAATTTTTGTGTAGGTCTGACCAAATAGTATCTGTCATGCGTATGATTATAATTGAAGTGGTAACATATCAGATTTGATGGTGCGCCCGAAGGGATTTGAACCCCCGGCCTTTGGTACCGGAAACCAACGCTCTATCCAGCTGAGCTAC
>DHXU01000009.1:0-106985 GCA_002413835.1 Candidatus Saccharibacteria bacterium UBA5148
CTCATTATTTTTATTATATGTGATTGCGATGCCGACTTCAGACTTCAACAACTATATTATTTAAGCTCTAGGTATAAATACTACAGGGAATTATGTGCAGAATTTACTCCGCTATTAATAATCTGGTACTGACCGAATCTGTTATCTAGTAAACCACGCCAACGGATTAATTCATTGATTAAAATTATAAACTCAGCCGACGGTGGTCCTCCATATAAAAAACTCCACCAAAGCGTGGAGTTTTTTATATGGCAAAATCTAGCGCGGACTAACGAACGGTTCGGTCGTTAGTCACAGCCCCCAGCGTTAGCGGGCGGCTGGATTAACGTGCGCTGTCCCACTGGACCCTCTATTCTAGTAATAAACGATACTACTTTGAGGTATTTTAGTTTCTGAAAGGATGCTTGATCGAGCCTTAGCTTGCCCCGCGGTCGTCAGCAGTAAAGCCCATAATGGTGGAAATCCGGCATTATAGATAAAAACAACACATAAATAAGACTATTTCTGGGCTATGCATGCGTTGAGTAATAACTCAAGCAAACTATTACCTCTGTAATAGCTTGCATTGGTCCAGTAAGTGTGCAGAGACATAAGAAAATTTGTGCTTATTATTACACAAATTAACAGATTAGGAATGCATCGTAAATAGTTATATCTCGTGGCTATGTATAAAATAGGCGCTATTACAAGCTACACACTATGATCTCGGCAGTCGACAGCGCGATAAAACGTCATTAATTTGACTTCAACGGTGTTAAATTGCTTATCCTATTTGTATACATTCAAGGAAATAATAGACTATAATTTGCAAACATAAACGAAACAGTGATTAAGCCTGAATAGACCGTAAAACTTTTCACCCTCGTTACTGATCAAGTCGTTATTGGCTTGGCTTGACATTACGGTTTGGTCAGGCGTACACTTCCACTAAACCAAGGGCATAAGGTTAAGAAGGAAGGTAAAATGAAGGCAAAGATCACCACTAACGCCGGAACATTTGAGTTTGAAGGCGACGACGCAGCCGTGGAGAAACACATTGCCGCGGTACTCTCGATTTCCGCCACCATGCCAAATGTTCAGGCGACACCGACACCCGCCACAGAACACGCTGAACCGGGAAAGACCAAGATGCGTACATCTGCACCCAAGCGATCATCGGTGACACAGCCTAAGATGCTGGCAAATCTGCTCTCAAGTAAGGAGGAGGTTGATAGTCTCCGGAGCTACTTCGAGGAGAAGAAGCCAGCATCGCATATAGAAACCTTTGCAGTGTTGACGCTGTGGCTTCGCAACAACAAAGACATGCCCGACGCATCAGTTGACGAGATGTGGAGCCTCTACAAGGTTCTAAGCCAGCGCCAGCCGAAGAACCTCATTCAGACCTTCCGTGACGGTAAGTCAAAGAAGAGCTATTTCGAGTCCAATGACAACGGCCGTTATTTCATTACCTCCTATGGTGAGACGTTCGTAGACCACGACCTTCCTGCGCAGGTGCACACCAAAGGAGCCAAATAGCAATGGAAGAAGACCGAGAACTTCAGGCGATGTCTCAGGTGAACGCCGCCCTTAAAGATTTATCCGAAGAAGAGCTATACCGGGTTATGCAGTGGGCAGCGAACAAGTACCTGCAAAATACCGCACCATTGAAGTTGGCGGGTCCTACGGCGGTGGCCCCGCCGGCGGGCGTAATTGTTGCCAGTGCTAACACTGTGGACGACGCCGACACCGTGGAGGGCGAAGCCAAAGACAATGAAGAAGTACGGGTCTACGCCACTTTTGCCGAAATGCTTGATGCTAGTGGTGCTAACAAGGATACTGAGCGCTTTTTGATTGCTGCATATTGGCTTCAGGTGACAAAAGCCCAACCATCATGGAAGTCGTTTGAAATTAACAAGCTTCTCAAAGATACCGGCAACCAAGTAGAGAATATCGGCAACCCCTTACGGAGCTTATCAAAGACCAAACCGGCTCAAGTAATCCAGGTATCAAAGAACACCACAAGCACCGGTAAGGGTAGCAAAACTCTTAAATTGACTACCGAGGGCGTGAAGAAGGCCGAGCAAATGTTGAACAGGGGTCAATAATGCGAAAAGATGAGCTACTTGGCGCCCTGCCCGATAGCCTGCGCAAGGAGCTGATTGACGAGTTCAACAAACTAGTGAAGAGCTATCGCGAATCAAGGTGGGAGCCGTCGGAAATGAGCGGTGGAAAGATATGCGAGATTGTCTATTCCATTCTTGATGGATTTGTTAACGGAAGATTTCCCACTCATGCGTCAAAACCTGCTAACATGGTCGCTGCCTGTCGTTCTCTGGAGAGTGCGCCAAAAACTTTTGAGCATACAGTGCGTATTCTGATCCCCCGCGTTTTAGTTGCTCTGTATGATGTTAGGAATAATCGCGGCGCAGGTCATGTTGGCGGTGACGTTGACCCGAACCACATGGACGCGACCTTTGTCATTAATACGACCAAATGGCTGATGAGCGAGCTTATTAGGCTTTTTCATAGCGTCAGTACCGACGAAGCCCAGAGCGCTGTCGAGCTGATTACTGAGCGTGAAACGCCTATGATCTGGAATGTAAATGGTAAGAAGCGTGTACTGAAAACATCGCTGAGCAAGTCGGCGCAGACACTGGTGTTATTACACCCGACTTCCGTGGCAAAAGATGAAGAACTTTTTGCATGGGTTGAGTACAGCAACTTCAGCGTATACAAATCCAAGGTTCTGAAGCCGGGGCATAAGCAGCGATTATGGGAGTACGACACTAGTGCTGGCACAGTTACCTTGTCAGCTCTTGGTGTGGCTGAAGCCGAAATACTCTTGTCAGCTGGTATTTAGGCTATATTCCTTACAGGGAATATAAGTCTTTCTTACGGCGAATATCGAGCTTATACTGTACGAACCTGGTATTTAGTAGACCCTGCCAGCTCATCAGCCATAGTATATAACTTACCCCCTTAGTGGGCCTACAAACAAAAAACCCAAGCATTGCTTGGGTTTTTTGTTTGGCAAAGCGAGCGCAGCGAGTGATCCCACTACGCAAAGTAGCTCGCCAGCAAATTGTCAGCCAGCAGCTGCAGCGTATCAATGACGCTCGCATCACCTGAACTTTCACCGTAGATGAGCGGTAGTTCGGTGCAGCCGAGGATCACCGCGTCTAGATTGTTCGTTTGCCTAAACGCGTCTACCTTCACCCTAAATTCCTGCCGTTCTGCTTCTGGCAAGCGGCCGCTGAGTTCCAGGTAGATGTAGCTTTCAATTTGCTCAGCAAAGCCAGCCTCCGGCCTCACCATTGCAGCCGTACCAGCCAACGCCTCATCATAGAGCGTTGAGCTCAGAGTTGTGGGCGTAGCTAACAGGCCAACTCGCGTGTAGCCAGCAGTCTTAGCTTGTTCCGCAACCAGTTCCGGCATAGACAGAAATGGTACGCTCGTAACCGCTTGTAGCTCGGGCAACAGGATGTGTGCCGTATTGCAGGCAATCCCGATGACCGTACAGCCGGCCTGTTCAAGTAGTTTAGTACGTTTAACAAGCATCTGCTTAGCGTTTGGCAGTTCGTTTTTGTTTGATATGAAGTTGGGGACAGGTACACTCAGCAGTACAATTTCGGGGTAGTCATTATCGAAGGCAGCAGTAGTATATCTCTGCGTACCTTTAATGAGCAACTCGTATAATTTTGCACTAGCCTGAGGCCCCATACCGCCAAGTATTCCAATGGCGGGCATAGTAAACACTCCTAAATTAAAGAAATAGAAAAGATTCGAATGGTAAAAAGATAATTTGGGCTTAGGCCCAATGCAAGAGGTGCTGAGCAAACAGAGGTGTAACTGGTATGAAACTATTGCTCAATTTCATAAAACATATTGTAGCATAGTTATAAGAAAATGTCCAGTGAAACGTGTTAAAGAGCAACATATACCTATGACATTTAAGGAGTCATCGCTGGCACTTTTTGTTATAGTAATGTCATGAACAACCCCAGCGATAAAGTAATGCGCCGAGCTATCAAGCTGGCAGAAGATAGTTTTGCAGCAGGCGGAAGTGCTATTGCGGCTATCGTTATTAGACATGACGAAATTATATCCGAGGGTCTCACAACTATCGTGCAGGAAAAAGACGCGACCTGCCACGCCGAGATAAACGCCATTCGAGCAGCATCGAAAAAGCTTGATTCATTGTATCTGGAAGACTGTTACCTCTACACGACATATGAACCCTGCCCGATGTGTACGTCCGCAGCAATCTGGGCCAAGATGAAGGGAATTGTATTCGGCGCTAATCGAGATGACCAAACTCCCCAACTACCTTGGAGGGTCTACATCCCTTCTGCTGAGGTTATTAAAAATGGTACGCCACTATTGGAGCTCCGTTCAGACTTCCTACGTGATGAATGCAAACAGCTTTTGCGACTTACTCGCCAACCAAGTTAGCCCTGCTATGATACATTTATGAAGATTTTACTGACAGGCCGACCGAAAAGCGGCAAGACTACGCTTCTCCAAAATTTTATCGATGCCATACCGAACAAACAGGGTTTTGTGACGAGAGAAGTATTAGACACTGGCGAACGGACTGGTTTTGAGCTGGTGTCGGCCGATGGGATGACTGCAACTCTTGCCAGTATTTATTCCGATAGTGAAGTCCGAGTCTCCAAGTATGGGGTAGAAATTCAAAAGCTTGATGAATTTTTGAATGAATTACCGCCTGTCGTGGACGGTAACCTCATATACGTTGATGAAATTGGGCAGATGGAGTTATACTCTGACAAATTTAAGGAGCTGATTACCCAGTACTTCGACAGGGATACTATGTACATCGGGACTATAACCAGTGTATACCAGGATGATTTCACTAATCGCGTACTCGACCGCAGCGACATTGTCCTAATCACGATCGATCCGACCAATCGGGACAGAATTCAGGACATCCTGAGTTGCCTGGCCGAAAATATACCTTATTTGGTAAGGCTTAATGCGCTGCTGCAGCAAGAAGTTGCCCAAATGGCAAAGCGCTACGGTGATGCGGGACAACTTAACTCGCTGAAAAAGCTCTTCAATAATGCCATCTGCTACGTGGCTGAGCACAGAGTGGATAAACTCTCCCGTACTACTTTCTCGGTCGATGGCAATACACGGAAGCACCGTGTTGAAATCTCCGACAATGGATATATCTGTGACTGTGATCTGTATAACGGCCGAGGCGCATTTGCTGGAGAGCCGGGCGAATGTTCGCATATACAGTCGGTGATACTGGTGTCGTTACCTGAATGAAGTGCCTGGATAGTCGCAATAGGCCGGCCGCACGACTCAGTTACAAGTCGAGCAGCCTCAGCCGCTCGCTCAGTGACCACAGGGTATCAAAATTACCTTTCAGAAGCCAGGATTCGTCCTTTGCCCGGAAAAACTCTGCTATCGGATGCCTGCGCTGCTGCCAGGTGCCACTAAGCAAGACCCGGTAGTATGTGAGATACGATAGGTTGCCCTCGCCTTTCACGGCTTCACCCCGGACCGTAACGACATAGCGATCCTCACCGTAGATTTCATTCAAACATTCGGCGGCATACTTCCAGTTCCCCAAATCACCCGTAGACACGTAAGCCTCCATGCCCTCGCCCTGCCTGTCCGCCTCAGACACCGACATCCCAACATCCAGGACTGACGTACGATCTTCCAGGTCGGCAGCCGTCAGCGTATAGCCGACGTAGCCAGTTGTATCGGATGCTAGCTTCCACTGCCTATGAAACTGTATTCCCAGATCTTTCAGCGATGAAGCAAGTTTCGGAAGTTCATTGTGATAGCTGTCCATCCGCTCTATGGCATCCCAGCTCCTGATAAGTTGGCGCAAACTAGAGCGGGCATCGACAGATGTCGGATCTACAGTCATCTGAACAGCGAGTGTCCGTGCCAATGCCAGTAACTGGTGCACCGGGTCATTCAAGCTATCGATTTCAGTGCCCAGTTCCGCGATAATCGGTGTGACAGCCACGGCTTCCTGGGGCTGGGCTCGCCAATCCTGAGTTGCTACATAGCTTTGAATTGCCGTAAGTCTGTCACCGAAGGCATTGTTATAGACCTTATGGGCCGCGGTTGCAGCTTGCAGGTCACCGTGGTACTGCGCCATTAGCAGTGCAGCATCTAGTAGATCTGTTGCTGTAGATTTTTTTTGCATATATACGTATTCGTTCAGTGCGCGTTCCGGATTCCCGGCTCGTATGTACAAACTCACCTTACCTGCAACCCAGATATTAAGCTTCACAGCGATACGTGGCGCCACAGCCGGTAATAGTTTATTGCCATGCATGGAATCACTATGCATATCTCGTGGTATGCCGGTAGGCTCTATCCCTCGCGCCAAGTCATTGACATCCAGCATGGCATCGATAATCCTTCTGCTATCTTTTATCCTACGGACATCACGTGCATTTAGCTCACCAACTATTGCTTTAGCAACTAACTGGTTAAAATCTTCCAAGTATTCTTTCACGAATCCGACACGGTTTCTTGGCACCTCAACTTCCTGCCACATGCCGAGCTTAGCAAATGATATATCCAATTCATCCCGGAGTGCCCGGGAATAGGGCGGGCTTATCGTCTGCTCGAACGCATCTTTTTCCCGCGCAAGCGTGCTGAACAAGGCAGCCTTCCTCGCCATGGCTATTTCCAAATATCGGCCTTTCGTAGCGAGATAATCAGGCGTCGCACCGTAGTCGGCTAGCGCAATCTCAGCTTGAGCGCACCACATTGCTGCCTGAGCAGTCTGGTCCTTATCAAGCGCAGTCTGCATATCGTCTGATTCGAGCGCAACTTCCCAGTCAGTATGTCGATCAATCGTGCCAGCTATTGAAGCTGATCCGACTAGTCGCCATTTTTCTGGCAAGGTGGAGATTGCGAATGCGTGGTCGGCTAGTTCAACATGGTCGGCCTGGACGGCAAAAGTTCCGAACGACCGGACTGGTCCAGATATTATGTCCAGGTCCTCCGGCTCATGCCGGTCGGCAATTTCAATTTGAGTTCGCTGCAGGTAGCCAGCAGCATCTACCATATACGGGTTTGAAGGGTCCGCAGCCAGCATATCGGCGGCAACCAACAATGGCCTACGGATAGGCAAACGATATTCTGACATAATCAACATACTATATCATATTTGGCTAAAAATATCTACAATCACAAGCTACATGTAGCGCTCGTAATCAGACTCGGCCTACCTAACGACCGTGTTTGTCGCCGTGTGATGCTTTGGGACGCTGCATCCACAAAAACAGTAGTGCCAACAGCGTACTGACGCTGATGATAAGCGTCTGCAGGTTCTGGAGCTCAGTCCACAGCGGCAGATGCGTGATTGACCCGGTCAGACCTGCCGACATCAGCGGTACCGCCAGCAGCGCTACCAGTGCACCAACACCGGCGGCTGGCAACAGATTAAACAGCAGCCGCCCATGACCCTTGATAGAACGGATCATAATAAGTGTCGTCAGCACGACTGGCAGTAGTAACAGCACTAGATTGACGTACTGCAAACTGGGCGGAGGAACGGCATTACTATGGGCTGAGGTACTGGAAACAATCGTCGCGGCATCCGGTCCGACGAATTGTACCAGTACCGAACCAAGGCACAGGCTAAGAAATACCATGGCAGCATTGATGCGCAGGATCATGAGCAGTAACACCGGAGCAATCAGCAGTGCTATGAGAATAATATTTGAGTCCATCAAAGATAACTATACCATAAGCGGTGTTGTGATGCCGCACACAGTCAGCCTTAGAACTTGACCGTCTGCCCGATCTGTAAGTCATGACGGGTAGCGGCGCCCGGCGGCAATTCTACTATATAGCGGGCGTCAGCACAGTAGGTCTGCGGGTAGGTGTACGGGGCCAGGTTCTGCACAATCGATTTGACCCGATGACTGGTATCAAACCAGACTATATCAATATTAAAACGCATGCCTTTCATCCAGAAGCAGCGCTGCGCCACCGTGTCGTAGGAAAACAGCATTCCGCTCTGCGGGCCCAGGCTGGCGCGTCCACCGAGGCCTTTTTCCTGGCTGGCTTCACTGCGTACGACTTCAAGATTGTATGTTGTTGCCCGCGATGACCCGCCAGCGAGCACCAGCGGCCTAGTCGGCGTAGACTCCGTTGGCTGTACAAGACTTTCGATACCAACAGCAGAAACTATGATAGCGCATATGGCGGCGAGCACGAGTACGACAATTCGTGTTTTGCTGCGCCGATCAGTTGACGATTTTCCCAGAAACATACTATCCAGTCTGACAGACAACTTAGGCGCCGACTTTGTCCTTCTTGGGTTTGCTCTTGGCGTTATGCTCGATATATTCAATGATCTTGGTGGCAACATCGCGGCCGGTCACACGTTCCGGTGTCATGATGCTGGCGGACGAGTTGACTTCCAGGACCTTTGGTCCGTCGCTGGAACGCATCATGTCAACACCGCAGACTGGCAGGCCCATAGCCCTGGCCGCCTTGATGGCCATCTTTTCTTCTTCGGGAGTCAGTTTGACGGCTTTACCGACACCGCCCTGGTGAGTATTAGACCGGAAATCGTCATCCAGGCTTTGGCGTTCGATGCTGGCAACAACCCGGCCGCCGACTACCAGGGCGCGGATGTCGGTACCGGCCGATTCAGCGACGAATTGCTGCACCATAAAGTTGACGCCTTCGACGTAAAAGGCCTGCATAACAGCGATGGCGGCTTTGCGCGTCTCAGCCAACACAACTCCATTGCCATGAGTGCCGCGGGCAACCTTGATAATGAGCGGCGCACCACCAGCGAGTTCAACAATCTCGTCCAGGTTGGCTGTCTCGCGGGCGAATACAGTCTTCGGAATGCCGACGTCGTGGCGGGCCATGATCTGGTAAGAACGCAATTTGTCGCGCGACCGGTTGATAGCGATCGAGCTGCCCGTCGTGAAGGCGCCCTGCATTTCGAATTGGCGAACGACGGCAGTTCCGTACTCGGTGTAACTCTGGGCGATGCGCGGAATGATGGCGTCAAATTTTGCGACGACTTCACCTTTATAATAAATAACCGGATTGCCACGCTCCACGGTTATGTAACATTTAGCATAATTCACTACCACGACCTCATGGCCGCGGGATTCGGCAACTTCACGAAGCCGCTTGGTCGTGTAGTTCAGTGAGCCTTTGGAAAGTATAGCTATTCTCATCGTGAATTTTCTCCTTCGTCATCATGTTCCTGGTTGATTCTGACGTCAACCAACAAGTTATTTTCTCTCAGAAAGCGGCGTCCGATCAGTACTGCACGTTTTAAATCCGACCGATCGGACAATCCGATTCGAATAGGGTACGTTTTGTTCTGTATCGTGATAGTCGTGTCTATGATATAGCGTTTGATACGGTGCCCCGTCGCACTCCTGACATAGGTCTTGATGAAGGTATCTGTTTCCGTTGCCAGTTTCGGATTACCGAGTGGCGTAAACTTAAGTATCCGTTTTCTCAGCATGCCCCGACGAACCACTCTGATCTCAGTACAGTGCAGAGCTCCTGAGTAGGCCCCGGTGTCGATCTTGGCAATTTCGGAATGTACACCCAGAACCGGTAAATCAACTATTTCAAAACTGCCTACGGTCAGACTATTTGTCATGGTTCGTTCCGCTCCATTCGTCTATCATATCAGCAAGTTCGCTGACAATATCATAGTCGTCGCCGCTGCGGACGTCATAATACAGCCGCAGGCACGGTGAAGTGTTGAACTCGAGAAATACATAATTTTCGCCATCACATGGAACGGTAAAGTCCTGTATCAGCATATCAACTACCAGGAACTCGGGATTGACGACCGCTGCCAGATGAGCTGCGACAGCTTTGTATGAAGCATCAACACGGTCAGTAACATTTCTCATGATACCGCCGCCCCCGACGAGTGAGCTTTTACTGAGCTCAACGATTTCACCATCGCCAGGCACGGTAGAGCTGGACAGCAGACTGGCTGCGATTATTGTTTTGTCAAGCTGCGGATATGGAACGATCTGAAAATCAAGATTACGACGGGTTTCGTTCTCGGTATCGATCAGTTGCTTCACTGTAGATACCCCGTCGCCGGTAACCTGCGGAGTTTCACGGAACAAACAGTGTACCACCTGGCCGTGGAGCACCGTAAACCTTACCTCTTGTCCGGTAAATTGTTGCTGTACCAGTACCTTTTTGCTGTACGCAGATGCAACATCGACCGCTGCCTGCAGGTCAGCGGCAGTGGTAATGTCCAACGTCATCCCGAGTGAGCTATGGCTATCGAGCGGCTTTACCACCAGTGGTGTGTAAGCCTGCCGGAAAGCCTCCAGGTCTGCCTTCTCGGCGGGCAGAGACAATGTTTTTGGAATGGTCGCGCCGTTCAAAGCAGCAAATTGGTACGATACCGCCTTATTACTGGCAATTTGCCGTGCAATCGCCGTGACACTGGGATGCACGACTGTCCCGCCCAAAGTCAGCCACTTCTTTCCATCAGGTGCGGTGAACTCACGGTACGCCGGCCGTGTGCTAATCTCACGGAGCGTGTAGCCACGCGCCAGAAGACATTTTGTCAGCAGACGAACCGCAGGTTGTGGGGATTCGATAGGGGTTTTCACTAGATTACTATAACATAGCAGTCATGCTTTTACAATGATGAACTACCCTTGATGGGAACTTGATTTTAGATGAATTCTGCTTTGAATGAATCCTGCACAAAAGAAAGCGAGCGTTTGATATCGTCATTCACGATCATGACGACGACGTCTTCCGGACGGGCCATCTGAGCGGCGAATTCTACTGCTTCATCCTCACGCAGTATTCGTGTCACATGCTTATTCGTTGTGTGTGCTCCCTCGGCGAGAATCTGCGACGTGCGGCCGACGATCTGTGGAAATTGTTTTGAACGGACAGATTTCGGAGAACGCCAGTACCCGTCGATCTTCTCATAAATCACACACTCATCGAACGATTGCCCGATGACTTCGCCGGTCTCACGGATCAACGTGTCGGTACGGTCATGGGCAAGCCGGACGATACCAATCACTCTGCCGCCTGGACCGGTGAACGTCCTGGCCAGCTTACCAACCTCATGCAGTGAGACCTTTTCATGGGCATAATCGGCTAGTATCATCGTACCGCTGGCCGCCCGCAACAAGGTCATCCGGCCACCGTACTTCTCGAGGCGAACTGATTCCAATGCCACCTGCAACTCATTATTCCAGCTACCGTTCTGATAGGCATACAATGCTCCGGCCGACATCAGCAGGTTCCAGGTCGAAGGTGGATAATCACCTTTGAAGGCCCACGGTATCAACGACATATCGGCCAGCACCGTGTCCTTTTCTGCCGTACGCAGTACGATCCTTGGTCCGTCAACCGTTAATGCCAAGCCGCCCTGTGCCAGATGTGCGTCTACATCAAAATGCTCGAACGTGAACCCGCACGGCAAAAGATGAATATCAAGACCGTCCGGTATGACCTTGAGCCGGTCAACTACCAATGGATCGTCGGCATTGAAAACAGCCCAACCGTCTTTGGCAATCCGCTCAAAGACAAACTGTTTTGCCGTAGCTATGTCCTGCTTCGTCTGGATACGGGCCGACGAACCGAGATGGTCTTCAAACACGTTCAGGAATACGCCGACAGTGTGTTCCCGGTAGCCAAGGCCGGCCGAAGCGCTCGATCCAAGAGCTGCTTCAAGTACGGCGACACCCCGTTCGGCCAGTGTCGGGTTAACCAGAAATTCCCAAAGATATCTGCCTGGCGATACGGTCGGGACTAGACCCCACGTTTCCTTCGAATCATCAAGAGTACTACGCTGCTTACCGTTGATATAATGGCCGGTGGTATCAACTCTCAAAACGTTGTGTTGCAGTTTCTGCAGAATATCGGCAACCACGAACGATGTCGTCGTCTTGCCCTTCGTGCCAGTGATGGTGATTTTTGGAATTGCTGACATGTGTTATCCCTCTAGGTGTTGCATAATACGGATCAATTGGTCGGCAAGCATGCCTGTCTGCGGATCAGGATGAGACCTGCTTCTAGCATACATGACTTTCACGGTCCAGATGACCATCGGCTACATTTTCATCATTGAAAGCCGGCATATCCTAATTGTGCATCGTTGTGACACGCGAATAGACGAAAAAGATTATCAGGGCAATGACCGCCAGAATACATAGCATCATAGGTATAAAACCACGCTGATCGGGCATACGCTTATTCATTACGATCCATTATTACTCGGACGCCGTTATTTGTACAGAAAAATGCTTATGCTAAGAAGACTAGTGTACATCATATTTGCATAATCGGAAACATTAGGTATATACTGCACTCCATGAACTTTCCAGAATCACCGACCCCTGCCGAACATCCTGACCTAGTTGAGTTCTACGAGCGAGTGCAGCAAATTGAGGGACTGGCCCCTGATGTTGCCGCTTTTTTTGTTGAGTTTCAGCAACACCAGGAGGCCAGACTTGCAGCTTTGGCCCGTGAAAAGGAACAGCTCGCATTCGCAGCTGAGCATAATCCTATTACCGCCATGCTGAACCGGCGCGGCATACACCGCCAGGTAGCCGAGGCACGAAAAAGCATGCCGGATGTTACCTTTGGCGTCGTGTTCGCTGATCTCAGCCGCTTCAAGGACATCAATGACATGTATGGGCACCAGTTTGGCAATTTCGTCCTGAACCTAGTTGCCAGTCAGTTTCGAAGTGCTGATATCTATGGCCTCCTCGGTAATCCTGGTGGCGACGAATTTGAGGTTGTTGCTCCCCTGATTCCCGACCCGAACATTCCGATCAGAAATACTCAGCTCACAGAAGCCGAACGTTTGCAGGGACTGGTGCAAAAGACGCGCAATATCGGCCCTGATCTCAGTGCCATGGACTCCAGACTGGCAGGATTGCAATTCGGTATTGCCGCCGGCGGTGTCATGCTGACGCCGGGCATGTCACTGGAAGATGCTGAAGCTGCTGCCGACACGGCTATGTATGCCAATAAGAGAAGTCAGAGACGAATCCTGACACCTGCGCAGCTGGGACATCTCAGTACCGTCGCCGCTCATGTCGCCGAAGCCGGCATCAGTTACCGCGAGTTACCTGGCTATCTGGAAGATCTCGGGCGGCTCTAGTTCCAGAATTTGCGCTTCGGCGTTGTCTCGGCCTGGAATTCGCGCAGTAATTCTTCCTGGCGCTTCGATAGTTTCGTAGGTGTGTCGACGATGATCGTCACGATGTGAGCACCGCGAGACTGATCGGCGCTGGAGCGGCCATTTTTCAGGCGCGGGACGCCGTGTCCCGATAATTTGAAGTCGCTGCCGCTCTGGGTGCCGGCTGGCACTTTCATACGGATCAGGCCGTCAACTGTCTCGACTTCGATCTCAGTACCGATGGCCGCCTGGACCAAATCGATATGTTCGTCGCTAAGGATCAGTTCGCCTTCGCGGGTGAATTGCTTGTGTGGTTTGACACGGATGTTGACGTATAAGTCTCCCTTGGGTCCATTGGCGACAGCTTCGCCATGCTCGCGCAGCCGTACCGTCGCGCCATCGTCGATGCCGGCCGGGATCTTCATCTTGACCAGCTGCTTCTTGGCCTGAGTTCCCTTGCCGCGGCAGACGGTACAGACTTTATCGGGAATCTTGCCGCGGCCGTTACATTTCGGACAGATACTGGCCTGCTGGATGTTACCAAAGATGGTGCGGGTGACATTGACGACCTGGCCTGAGCCGCCACACTGGTCACAGGTCTTTAATTGGTGTCCGGGCTCGACGGTTGTT
Source organism: Candidatus Saccharibacteria bacterium UBA5148 (assembly GCA_002413835.1). GTDB lineage: Bacteria > Patescibacteriota > Saccharimonadia > Saccharimonadales > UBA4665 > UBA4665. Next base: position 13,769 of record DHXU01000009.1, read on the forward strand.
CCCTTGCAGTGTTCGCAGGTATCCTCCAGATTAAGGTTTAATTCTACCTCTGTACCGAAGATAGCCTGTTCGAAGCTGATTTCGACCTGGGTTTCGACGTCACGTCCCCGTTGCTGACGACGATTTCCACCGGCCTGTTGTCCACCACCGCCAAAGAAACTGCTGAAGATATCACCAAGTCCAAGGTCACCGAAGTCAAAGCCACCAGCTTGACCTGCCGAGCCGCCTGGTGCTTGTCCGAAACCGCCAAAGCCTTCGTAGGGATTACCGCCGCTATAGCCATTCTGGCCACCGACACCAGCATGGCCGAATTGATCATAACGCTGGCGCTTCGAGGGGTCTTTCAGGATTTCATAAGCCTCGTTGACTTCCTTGAACTTGGCCTCGTCGCCGCCGCGGTCCGGATGGTGTTCGATAGCCGCCCGGCGAAAGGCCTTTTTGACTTCATCGGCACTAGCATCCTTACCGACGCCTAATATCTCGTAATAATCTCGTTTGGTTGCCATAGTCTACCTAGTTTATCCGTAATATTCTTCAGCATCTATTTGGTATTGTTTTTCGTCGACATGAAATGCTTCATCATCGATGGACGCAACCATTGACGCCTCGCATAATTCAATCAGTGCTATCACCTGTTTAGGTGTAAATCTATAGTATTCATTTATGCAAGAAACCGCACTTTCCAATTCACTACTGACAAAGTTTCCAGTGTCACAACGGAGGGAATCCCGCCTTCGCTCTTCTATAGAATCGGCCTGGATCGCTGCATGCAAAGCGGATACAACCGTAGGATATACTGTATCGACCTGTCGGGCCTGGCGCTCATATAACCGCTCTTCGAAATCGATGACTTCACCCATTATGAACTCCTGAATCCTGGTGATTGTCCAGATGCTCCTGATGGCCGTGGAAGGCCTGCTTGATCTGTTCCCGGGTATACGACACAGTCCGGTCGGTGGCTACTTCCATAGCGTGGTTGGTCTCTTCGCCAAAACACAGGTAGGTGATGCTGGCGCCGGATTTGCGGGCGATGTTCAAGGCCGGTATCATGTCGGCGTCCGAGCTCAGTACGATGATCTCGCGCACATTATCATGCACGGCTGCCATGACCATTTCCGAGGCCAGCCGGACATCGACGCCCTTTTCCTGCAGCACCATGGTACGGCGACCACAGTGGTAACAGGCGTTGCTTTCGTGGACTTTCAGATTACCGGCCTTCACAACCTGGATACCCTGATTGGTCAACATAGCGATCCAGCGCCGGTGCGACTCCTGGATAGATGTTATTTTGTTCATCAGCAGCTCGGGAATCTCAAACTTCGGCTGCTTGATACGGGTCGTGTAGTAGGCAATGCTATCCGGTGTCTCGGGCAATGCCGCGTGGATCAGCTGCCGGATGTCCAGCTGGAACGTCTCGTCGCGGTCACTGATCATGTGCTCCTGAAATAAGACCTCAACCAGTCGGTGTCGTAGATTTTCGCCGTCGATGAATACTTTCACGTGTGTCTCATTTCGTTAGGGTTTTATGCGAACAGGTTACCAGTCGCTATGCAGTGTCACTAGGATATATTGTAGCAAGTTTTTCGAAAGTATTTTGAGTCAAAAAAGCCCCGCTGAGGTCCGAGGACCAACACGGGGTGTATTTCGTATTGTACGACTTACACCCCTGTTTGTCAATGTGGTTATCAACTTATACTAATTCTTTCTGCATCGGGAGGTGGCGAAGGCCGCGGAGCTCGAACTCCGGGCCGCAGACACTATACCCGACTCGCTCATACAAACTTCTAGCGTCGATCCGGGCGTTTAATATGATAGCTTCCGCCCCGACATGCTGCGCCAAAGATTCCATGTACCACAGGATTTGTTGTCCATATCCGCGGCCACGATACTCCGGGTCAGTTGCCATGTACCGAACCTGCAATAGCGTTGGGTCTGCTAGTGTTTGATTCAAGCGGCCGGTAGCAACCAGCCGTTCGTCAACAAAAACTGCGCCGTGAACTGTTCCTTCCGAATAGTCCAGGTCGTCGTGTTCTAAGCCTTTCGGTTCTCCGAGTGGTGCGCGCAATACTTTCCAGCGTAAATCAAAGACCTGGGACATTTCCTCTGCTGTTGGTACGCGAACTATCGCTTCTGCCATGTTATTTCTTGTCGTCGACGACTTCGCCTTCGACGGGGCCTTCTTCGGTCTTATTGTCTGTGCGCTTAGCAGTCGATTCGCCGTCTGCTTCTGCGGCACCATCTTCGCTGGCACCTTCAGTCGGAGCATCTTTGCTGGCCTGCTCGTACATCTTGGCACCGATCGGCATCAGTTTGTCGTTGAGCTCTTTGGCGGCCTTCTCGAGCTCTTCCTTGCTGGCCTTGTCATCTTTGACGACCTTCTGGGCGGCTTCTACGGCTTCGTCGAGGGTTTTCTTGTCTTCGTCGCTGATCTTGTCGCCATTGTCTCTCTTCAGCTTCTCAGCCTGGTAGACGGCGCTGTCCAGCAGATTCCGGGCTTCGACGGCGTCTTTGCGCTGTTTGTCCTCTTCGGCATGAGTTTCGGCTTCTTTGGCCATCTTTTCGACTTCAGTCTTGTCGAGGTTACCACTGCCGGAGATAGTGATGCTCTGCTCCTTGCCGGTGCCCTTGTCTTTGGCAGCGACGTGCAAGATACCGTTGGCGTCGATATTGAAGGTAACTTCGACCTGCGGGACGCCGCGAGGGGCTGGCGGGATGCCATCAAGTATGAAGCGGCCGAGCGACTTGTTACCGTCGATCATATCGCGCTCACCCTGGGCAACGTGGATTTCTACCTGGTTCTGGTTGTCGGCAGCCGTCGAGAAAACTTCAGACTTAGAAGTTGGGATGGTCGTGTTGCGCTCAATCAGCTTTGTCATGACACCACCCATGGTCTCAATACCGAGGCTCAATGGAGTCACGTCAAGAAGCAGGACGTCTTTGACGTCACCCTGCAGGACACCGCCCTGGATGGCGGCACCGACAGCGACGACTTCGTCAGGGTTCACACCCTTCATCGGGTCTTTGCCGAAGATTTTCTTGACCTGTTCCTGGACAGCTGGCATGCGGGTCATACCACCGACCAGGACGATGGCTTCGATGTCGCTGGCCTGCAGGCCAGCATCTTTCAGGGCTTTAATACAAGGATCAGCCGTCTTGCTGATCAGGTCGCCGACCAGGCTTTCCAGCTTGGCACGCGTCAACTTGTGTTCGAAGTGCTTCGGACCGTCAGCGTCAGCGGTCAGGAATGGCAGGTTGACGTTAACTTCCTGGGCGGATGAGAGTTCGATCTTGGCCTTTTCAGCTTCGTCGCGCAGACGTTGCATAGCGGCTTTGTCATTCGATATGTCGAGTCCGCTGTCTTTCTTGAACTCATCGACGAAATAGTTCACCAGTACGCGGTCAAAGTCGGCGCCGCCGAGGTGGGTGTCGCCGTTGGTAGATTTCACTTCAAAGACACCATCGCCAAGTTCCAGGATGGATACATCAAACGTACCACCACCGAGGTCGTAGACAGCGATTTTCTCGTCTTTTTTGTCGCCCTTATCAAGGCCGTAGGCCAGAGCGGCGGCAGTTGGTTCGTTGATGATGCGCTTAACCTCGAGGCCGGCGATCTTACCAGCGTCCTTAGTCGCCTGGCGCTGTGAGTCGTCGAAGTAAGCCGGTACGGTGATAACAGCTTCAGTAACCGGGCCGCCGAGGAAGCTTTCAGCGTCAGCCTTCAGCTTGCCGAGGATCATGGCGCTGATTTCCTCTGGGCTGTATTCCTTGTCGGCCATCTTTACCTTGACACCATTGCCGGATTTGACGATTTCGTAGCCCATCAGCTTGAGGTCGCGCTGGACTTCTTTGTCGCTGAAGTTGCGGCCGATCAGACGTTTGACTTCATAAATCGTATTTTTAGAGTTAGTAACCTGCTGGCGGCGGGCCACCTGACCAACCAGGCGTTCGCCGTTTTTATTGACAGCAACAACAGATGGGGTAGTGCGAGCGCCTTCAGAGTTAGCGATAATCTCCGGCTTGCCGGACTGCATGACGGCCATTGCCGAGTTGGTTGTACCGAGGTCGATTCCGATGATCTTACCCATAGTATTGGTTCTCCTTTGAATATATTACTTAGCAAGTAGCATACGTGAGTGCTAGAACTATTTTATCATAAATAATTGGCACTCAATAGTCAAGAGTGCCAATCTCTTTTGTCCGGTCAATTGGTCGGTAAATAGTATGGCTACTGATAGCCTGGGAAAACATAATGCATACCTGCCATGCCGACAGGGACAAAGTCACCGTTTGCACGGTGCCTTAAAAACCAACCCGGTGGCTTATGCCAAACAATACGCGGACGAGCAAAAGCTAAGAGCCAGCCAGCCTAGCGGGCCGAATGTACTTGCCCGGATGCTAACCGAAACAAAAATAATTGCGAGAAGTTTGCGAGACAGGGTGTTGCAGAAAACCTGACAGCAATACCAAAGGTTTGGGCTATAAGCCCGAGACGCCTTGAGCGTGCTGGAGTCGTCGTAAACGCCAAGATTTCCAGAAGCACAGTCGCATGTATCTCTGAAATCATGTGGGTACCCGTCGTGTCATACCACGCCATGATTGCGGTGTCAGTCGCCAGCGTGGCGCTCGTCCGCCAGTACGTGCGAGCGTAGTACCAGTGATTCTGAACACCCGCGACGGTAGTATTGTTCCACTCGAGCGTCGCAAACGGGTTGGTCGCCATCGAGTAAGCCGCTGCTCCGCTGCGAACAGTGGTAGTTGAGATCCCGACCGTGCCCGATATCGCATTGAACTCAGCCGACGGAAAACTCGCGGCACTGAACTGTAACTCGGCGCCCGCTGTGGCTAGCCGCGCCATTAGTTGGCATATCCTGGTGAGACGTAGTGGTAGCCGGCGACACCGACACCTCCCGTAGTGTTGCCAAGAACGAAATCGCCGCCAGGGGGCGTGCCCTGCTTCAGTCCACCCGTGATTTTCAGAGCGCTACTGTTGGTGTTGGGGAAGGTGTAAGTATTAGCGCCAGCGTTCCAAACTCCCTTGCAACCAGCGGGCTGATCGGTATCGGGCCATATACTGTTTATTGAAAGCGTGCCGTTCGGTTCAGCCGCCCAGTCATTGGTTAAGCTGACGCCCCCGGTCGTGCATTCCGGCGGGCCGCCAGTGATCCACCACGTGTATTTGTCGCCAATATTACCGGTGTGCGGGTTGTTGAGCGCGTAGATGTCAACATTGCGAATGTCGTATGAAGGCTCGGTGCCGGGACCAAAAGTCCCTGCGGTGTAGTCCGGGTCTATGTTCATCCCCTGACAGTCGCTCGAGCCAGTCAGTCCATCGATCTTGACGGCCGAGTTGGGGATTCCATAGAACTGGATGATGTCGGCGTGATTGGTGTCACCCGGATCGCATCCGTCTATCCTGTCGATACGAATGTTTTCCAGAGTGATGTTCGTCTGATTGGGACTTGGCAGCGCGTATGCGTCAATCCCGTCTCCTGTGTAAGAGGCTGCAGTGTTCGCCAGCGGACTCGTCTGATTCTTGATCCAAACGCCTTCGATGAAAACCATGCCTCCCGTGCCGCTCTCACGTGCTACCTGGATGCCCATGCAGGCAGTGACCGCTGCCGTGCAGCTCGGGGTGAAGTCGATCTCTCCGCCGATGATTTGGACGTTGTGGCCGCCATTGATTGTGATGCCCCCGACGAGCGATCCCGATGCGGGAAGGTGGATGCGATAGTCGACGTTGGGACTGAGCGATGGAGTTTGGTGCGAACCCGTGTTCGTGAGGGTAAGATCGATGCAGGTGTCGCCGTCCGCGCCCCCGCACACCGGCGGCGCCCATGAGAGCAGGGTTGTGCCCGATCCAAACTTCACAGACTGGCCGCCGCTGGCTGTCGAGTCAGTTTGGAGGGTGGCACCACCAGTTAACGTACCACTCTCGGCTTCGAATGCGCCGCTAGGGGTAGCGGCATGAGAATATAAGTGTACTGCGGTTCCGGTTGTGGCCACTGTCAGAACGACCAGGGCCGCAATTAATAGCTGGCGCCGGTTCGGCGGTTGGTTACTTATATACTGCTTAATCATAGGTTATAACTTATTAAAAGTATACATTGTGCGCCGGTTCGGTGGCAAGTTGCACTCTTGTCCAAGCTAGTTGTGGATGCCCACTATTGCGTCGTAACTTTTACCATGGCATGGCGGATAACTTCGTTACCAATCTTATAGCCGGCCTGGAGTTCATCACTGACAACTTCCTGGGTACCTTCGGTTTCGTCCATAGCTACAGCTTCGTGGTAGGTCGGATCAAAGGCTTCGCCGACGGTTTTGATACGTTCGACACCAATATCACTCAGTGATTTCTCGAATTGTTTGACGACACCCTGGACGCCTTTAATGTAATCGTTTCCTTCAAGCTCATTCGGCACATGCCTCAGGGCGCGCTCAAAGTTATCAATGACCGGCAGTAGATCCCGGACGACATTGGCCTTGACCATGGTGCGCATCCCGGCAATCTGCTCGTCATGGCGGCGGCGAATGTTGATAGCGTCGGCCCGCTCACGCTGCAGGGCTTCAGTCAGGTCAGATAGCTGCTGTTGCAGAGTCAGAATCTCTTCATTCGGTTGCTCATCATTGGTTATGTGGTGCTTGCTAGGCATAGAGAACCTCCTCGAGCTCTTCGCCGGCATGGCGCACTAAGTTCATAACTTCTTTATAACTCTGGCGGGTCGGGCCGAGCGTGCCGATATAACTGCGGTCGCTGAACGGGCTGCGGAAGCGACTGATAACCAGGCTGCAGCCGGCAGTCCGGCCGATTGGGTTTTCACGGCCGATATAGACACTGAGCGGCTGATTGGGAGCAGCTTCGCGGAGCCATGGCTGCAGGTTATCGAGCAGACTGGCGACAGCCTGGACCTGGCCGGCCTGAATAAATTCCGGCTGTCCGAACAGATTTGATAAACCGCTCATGTAGAGCTGGTTGCCGATAGTAGCGATGCCAAGGTTATGGGTCAGCTCGACCAGCGTATCAACAGCGCTGCGGATAGTCTGCTCCGGCATACCCCCGGATTGTACACGGGCACTGAGCGCCCGTTCACCACGTCGGGGCGTCTGGATAACACCGGGCGTGTCATCGGTCAGCCGATTGACATAGAGCCGGTAACCTTTGTCCGTCGGAACCCGGCCGGCACTAGTATGCGGTTGCGCGATATAACCGCCGCGTTCCAGTTCGGCCATCTCGGCACGGACAGTAGCCGACGATACATGAAAGGCCTTGGCAAGGAGGTTACTGCCAACCGGACTGGCGACTTCGGCGTATTGTTCGATGATAGCTGATAATATCTGCTCTTGGCGTTCGGTCATGGTTTGTAATCCAATCTATAGCCATAGTATAGCCGGCTTAGCACTCTGTCGTCAAGAGTGCTAAGCCGAACGCAGGCTCCGTGTCATCGCTCATAAGAACAGACCGGCTGCTGCCGGTCTGTTCTTATGAGCTTACTTCGAAGCGTCTGTTACCAGGTCCAGTTGAGTGGAGAAATCAGTATTGCCATGTCGGCTGCACCGACAGTGCCATCGTGGTTGAAGTCAGCAGGAGCGTAGTTCTGGCCGTCATGGGAGATGAGCGAGGATAGATCGATGGCGTTGACGCGTCCATCACCGTTGACATCCCCGTTACCTACCGTGGTAGAAGTCAGCGTCACACTGACAGCACCTGAGGTAGTCACAAGATTAGCCGCATCGTAGGCTTTGGCTGTCAGGCTATGAGCGCCGGCTACAAGACCGGTGGTAGCCCAGCTGTAAGCATATGGAGTGGCCGTATCTGTCGACTTCAGTGCACCGTCGACATAGAACTCGACTTTGGTTACTGCAACGTTGTCAGCGGCATTGGCAGTAATGTTCACGGCTGTGCCGACCGCAGTTGAGCTGCCGTTTGCTGGAGCGCTGATTGAGACAGTTGGAGCAGTCCCGTCCGTGACCGTGACGCCGACATTGGGCGAGGACGTGGAATTACCAGCGGCGTCGTAAGCTTTGGCTGTCAATGCATGCGCACCAAGAGTGCTTGCACCCGTTGTTACCCAGTTGTAGGTGTATGGTGATGTCGTGTCGGTACCCATCAAGGCCGTACCGGAGTAGAATTCAACTTTCGTAACTCCGACATTGTCGGTGGCAGTCGCAGCGAGCGCAACCGTACCACCGGTTGCGACACTTGTCGGACTGGCCGTGAAGGCTGAGATCGTTGGAGGCGTCGTGTCGGTATTACTTACGGTCACGCTGACCGCAGTACTTGTCCCGGCATTGCCCACTGTATCTGTAGCTCTGGCTGTAAGCGTATGCGTGCCATTTGTGGCCGTCGTAGTGTTCCAAATGTAGCTGTAAGCAGAGGTGGTGTCGGTTGCAACGACGACGTTGTCGATAAGGAATTCTACCTTGGCAACACCGGAAGCGTCTGTCGCCGTAGCGCTTATAGTAACCGATCCAGTGACTGTAGTGCCAGCTGTTGGCGAACCGATCGATACGGACGGCGCAGTAATATCAGTGGACGCACAGTTATCACCAGTACCAGTAGGGACACAGGAGGTATCAACCAGCAGCAGGACACGGTCGAGCTGAACGTCTGCTTCTTTACCGGTGTAGATGAGCGTATGCGCTCCAGCCGTCAACGTAACGTTGATAGTTGAAGTCGTCGTAGCATCCTGATAATTGACCCAGGTCCAGGCTCCAGCCGGGATAGCGGTAGAATCGCCAACGTTATAGGCACAAGCACCGGCGTCGGTCTGGAAGTAGTAGGAATTTGCGGTCGTGTTAGGCGCCTTGATGCGGCTCCATACCCGGTATGTGCCGGCAGTTACCACGTTTATAGTCTGCTTGACCTGGCCGTAGGTGGTCGGTGGTGCAGTCGCCAAACAGGCAGCCGAAGCCGTGCCGGTGAATGGATTATAGCGTGCAGGAGCATACGAAAGAAGTCCTCCCATCAACACAAGGCTGAGCACGAATAAAGGCAATGTTTGTATCTTGATTGACCGGTGTTTGAACAGTGTTTTCATATTTTCGTTATTATCTGGTTATGTTTATTGTATATGCTTTCAGTATTACTGATTTTTTTGATAATGCAAGTGCGTACTTTTACCATTTCGTATTCTGGCAGCCAACAATGCAGAGCGTAGCAGTAGTACTGCCTCAGAGCTGGGAGTGGACCTGGCGTAATATATCACCGGCAACTCTTTTCGCCGCATCCTGCGCTTCCTCGCTAAGCTCGCTCCGTTCGACGATCGCCTGTATGTCTTCTACACATTGCGCAACATTATTATTTACAACAAATCTAAAATACGGCATTGCCGATTCTCGGTAGTTAAGACTTGAGCCAAGCGTCATAGGCCTCGAGGACTGTCCGCAGTGTATCGGCTATGCTATTTGCCTGCGTATCGACAACCAGATCATAGCTTGTCATGTCGTATGGGTCGATGTCGTACAGTTTCCTGTACCGCCTGGATTCACTATCTAGCCTCGCTTGCAGTGTATCTGCATACGCATCAATGTCATCATGGACATGCTCGCTAGATGAGCGTTCGTCATCAATCTCGGACAATATTCGTTCGGCTGCTGTCCGTATATCCAAATTAAGAAACACTTTGAAAGATCCCGGCATCCAGTGCCAAGCGGTACGCGAATCAATGACCTGCCGATCCTCAGATTTACCGATTTCCTGCAAACGGGCGTCGACGAGCATATCCACTTCTGAATTTTGCTCGGCACTTAGATTAGCATCGAGTAGGTTTATACCCTGCTCTCTGGCAATCGCTCGGAATAAGTCGCCCGACGAAAAGTGGTCATAACCAAGTTTGGCTGCCGCCAGTTTAGCGCTCGTTGATTTACCGCTTCCCGGACGACCGGAGATAGTTATAATATGCTTTTTCTCGATAGGCATAGTCGACTGGTCCTTATTTACTGTGGTATATACTTAATCACGCTTGAGCATCACCGTAAAGGCTTCAGATGGAATATCGACTTTACCGAAGCGCTTCATGCGTTTTTTGCCCTTGGCCTGCTTGGCCAGGACTTTCTTTTTGCGGGAGACGTCGCCACCGTAGAGGCCGGTGGTGACATCTTTGCGGTAGGCGCTGAGGTCGGCCCGGGCAATAAATTTACCACCAATCGCCGCCTGCAGGGCGACCTGGAAGTTTTGGCGCGGAATGACTTCTTTGAGCTTATCGACGATTTCGCGGCCGAGGCTTTGTGATTCAGTGCGGTGGGCCATGACGCTCAGGGCACCGACGATTTCACCGGCGACGTAGAAGTCGACCCGCACCAGATCTTCAGCGCGGTAATCATCAAGCTCGTAGTTGAACGAGCCATAGCCACTGGTGATACTCTTTAGCTGGTCGTAAAAGTCAGTCAATAAGTTAGCCAGCGGTGCTTCGAAGCTGACCAGCGCCCGGGCATCGACATAGCTCAGGTTCTTGTGAATACCACGCTTGGTGGAAATCAGCTGGATCACCGCGCCGACGTAATCCTGCGGCACGACGATTTCACCCTTGATCCAGGGCTCGCGAATTTCTTTGATGCGGGCCGGGTCAGGCAGGTCACTGGCGCTCTTGATGTCGATTTCATCGCCGTTATTCAGGCTGATCTGGTAGTCAGTTGACGGATTGGTGACGACCAGGTCGAGATTATACTCGCGCTCCAGCCGCTCGCGGATGATGTCCATGTGCAGCAGTCCCAGGAAGCCGATCCGGACGCCAAACCCGAGCACTGGGGAGTTCTCAGGCTCGTACTGCAGTGCCGAGTCGCTGAGTGACAGCTTTTCGATGGCCTCCTTGAGCTCGTTATAATATTCATTGCTCTCCGGGAAAAAGCCGGCGTAGACGAACGGCTGGACGTTTTTGTAGCCCGGCAACGGCTCGCTGGCCGGATTCGCCACCAAGGTGATCGTGTCGCCGACCTTGGCGTCCCGAGTAGTCTTCAGGTTGGTCACGATGTAGCCAATTTCGCCTGATTCCAGGGTTTTGCCCGGCGTCATGTCGGGTTTGAGCGCGCCGACTTCCAGGGCGATGCCTTGGGCGCTGGTGTTGAGCATTTTTATCTGGGCATTTTTGACAATTTCGCCGCCAAAGACCCGGACGTACAATATGACGCCGCGGTAATCATCGTAGTAGCTGTCAAAGATCAGGGCTCGAGTTTGCTCGCCGCCGACAAGTTCGATGTCGTCGCGCTTGGTTGGGTCAGGAATATCTTTGACAACCCGCTCTAACACTTTATCAACGCCGACGCCGGTTTTGGCAGAGATCTCCAAGATGTCTTCACGGGCACAGCCCAGTAAGCTGATAATCTCCGCACTCACCCGCTCGACATCAGCAGCCGGGAGGTCGATCTTATTGAGCACCGGTATGATCGTCAGGTCGGCCGCAATTGCCAGATAGACATTAGCCAGCGTTTGGGCCTGAATCCCCTGCGTGGCATCCACGACTAACAAGGCGCCCTCACAGGCCTCCAGCGAGCGTGAGACTTCGTAGCTAAAGTCAACGTGGCCTGGCGTGTCGATCAGGTTCAGCTCGTAGCTGGTGCTGGTAGCCTTCAATGTGTACTCCATACGTACCGGCGCCAGCTTGATGGTAATGCCCTTTTCACGCTCCAGATCCATGCGGTCGAGCAGCTGGGCTTTCATATTGCGCTTCTCGACGGTGCCGGTCATCTCCATCAGGCGGTCAGCCAGCGTCGACTTGCCGTGGTCGATATGCGCAATAATACAGAAGTTACGAATTTTTGATTGATCCATTACTCCTATTTTAACAGATAAGACTTACGGATTTGATTTAATGATAAAAAGTAGTATAGTCTTTCGTCCAGATATTGATTTCGATCATGCTTTAGTGGAGCAACTATCTTTGACATTTATATAAGTTGATAGTATGCTAATTCTTATGGTCAAAATGATACGCGAGTTCAAACCCGCTGAAGAAATTACTAGAGAATCGCTGGCATTAAGCGCCGGCTTAAGAGGCTACACGCAACAAGAGATTTTACTTCTTCATTTGGATGAACAATGGCTAACTACCACTTCACCCCGAACTCCTCTACCTGAACTAAATAGATTGCGTAATCAGGCTACAGCTAGTCAACTTGAACAAGCTAGAAATGTTGCAACAGTGGAAAAAATACTCGACGACAACGGACGTCAAATAGAAATCACCGGACAGCGCAGACATTTCTTTTTCGGTGACCATATTCCCGAGACCATCTCAGATAGTCCTCTTGCGGATATGACCATTCAGGGAGTAGTTGTTGGTGAGATTGATTTTGCTGAACGCGACCTAGACTTGTCTACATCCATTGGCAAAGTATTAATTCACTATTTGGATGTGGTTATTGATCGTGAAACACGTGAACCAGTTGTTGAGATGCAGGTTGATATTACAACAGTAAGAAGTTATGTAGATCGCCTTCCTACGCCTGACGAGCTAGTCCTTATCGAACAACAATCACAGTAGAGTTAGCCCTAGTACGGTTGTCCAATAGACTTGTAAATCAGTTTACGAATTCGGTGGAAGACCGGACGGATTTCTGCCAGGTCGAAAATAGCAGATATCCCGATGTGGACGCTGAACGTCACCAGTGACAGCAGCGCCAGCTTGGTTCCAAGTGTTACGAAGCCGCGGTCGTTAATGCCCAATGGATAGAGTGTCACGGTTGCGAAGGCTGCTACAGTACTAAATCCGGTGACTGAAATAATTTTTGTCATCGAACCCCAGAATGACCAATCGATCAGCTTGCGGTCGCGGATCATCATGATGCTGAACAGGATAGTCACCTCGACCGCCGCGACGATCGATTGCGCCAGCGCCAAGCCCGGTAGCCCATATGCAGTTGGCCGCGACAGCATGTAGGCCAGGATAATATTCAGCAAGATTATAAAGATGGAGACTACCAGCGGTGTGACCGTATCCTTTTGTGAATAAAACCAGCGTGATATCAATGCATATATTGTCCTAAAGAAAATCGCTACTACCAGGAATCCAAAGACCAGCGCGATGTCAGGCGCATTCTGGCTGAAGATCAGACGGGCCAGATAACCGCGGGCGAAGAATGCAACCACTACAACCGGAGTCGTCAGCCAGACGATTAAGCGCAGGATACGCAGGAAATCCTTGCGGAACAAGTCCGGGCGACCCATCGATAGCCGCTCATTGAGGCGCGGAAAGGCTGCAGTCGAAATCGCCGTGCCGAGCAGCAGGATCGGGGCGGTGTGCAGGATGTAGGCGTTGTTATAGTTGCTGATGGCCGTCGCCGCGCCCATAGATGTTGCCTGGCCGATCTGTGACGCAAAGCGCGTGTCGACGACACTCTGGAACTGGTCAATCCCCTGATCCAGCGAGCGCGGCGGCAGTTGGCGCAGCATGGCTTTGAAGTCTTTGTTGTGCCACATAATCTTCGGATGCCAGTGGAAATCCGTGCCGATAAGACCGAGAGCCACAATACCGAGCTGTAAGACACCACCCACCAGCGCTCCGATTCCCAGGCCAACGATACCGATCTCGGTTCCCTTGAATATATATATGCTGGCGATGATACTGACGTTATAAAACAGCGGCGCGATGGCATAGAAAAAGAACCGGCCGATTGTCTGCTGGGTACTCGTAATGATTCCCGATATTGTAAACAGGAATGGGGTGAGCGACAGAAAGCGCATCAATGAGACGGCATTATGCTTCTCTTCCAGGCTTAGCCCTGGTGCCACGAGATGAATCAGTGGGTAAGCACACGTAAAGATTACTACGCCGACGACCAACATGATCAGTGCCAACAGATTCATCAGGCTGGCAGACAGCTCCCACATACCGCGCCGGTCACCTCTGTGCAGATGGTCTGCCAGGTATGGCATGAAGGCAACACCAAGCGCTCCGGCTGCGATGGTATAAAAGAACAGATCAGGAATCTGGAAAGCCGCAAAGTAGACACCGGCGTGCTGCGCTACTGGCGTGTGCGGGTTATCGAAGTTAGCGTTGATCAGCTTGGTACGCAGAAATCCCAGGACCTGCCCGATCATGGCGGTACCTATCAGCAGCAAAGCCACACTGCTGAGCCGGACACGTTTCACTATTTTTGGTTTCGGTACTTGTGGTATGGGCATAATCTAATGTTTCAGTATTATTTCCTGTTCAGGCGCAGGCGTCGTGGTTCGGGCAACGTCAGCAGAGCCCGGCGTGTCTGTAGTCGGGGTTTTTCGCTTACGATGACGGGTACGCTTCCGCTTTGGCGACACGGCGCCATCGTCAGATGACTGGACGCTCGGGTCACTGGATACTACACCCTGCGAAGGGTTCGGCTGAACTGTAGGTTGACTGACTATTCCGGCAGGTAGCGAAATTGATCCATTATTGCCACGTTCTGCCGGCCGATCACTGCCGGCCGTATTATAGTGTGGCCGGTTCGTAGCCTGAGGCTGCGGCTTCTGTTCTGCCGGCCGGCGTGATGGCGCCCTGTCTGATCCAGCCGAAGCAGGGCGGAAGTCATCGAACTGGTAGCGTTCATTCACATATCGCTCGACGTATTGCTTCGACGATGCATAGCGGTTCCGGCTGTTCTCAATGATGGCGGCACTGTAATCCGTCTGTTGTGGCGGCAGGTTGAGGCTGATGGCCGAAAAGGCCGGCGTTTTCTCGCCCTCGATCGTCATACTGATGACGAAGTGGCGATTATGCATATGCACCAGGTCATATTCTTCAAATTTCGGCTCAAAATAGCGCAGCATACTGCGGGCGTCATCAGCGCCCATCCGGAAAGCGACGATAGAACCGACATTACCAAACACAGCATCCTTCACTTCAATAGCCATCTGGGCAGTGTACTGGTTGGCGACCGTCAGGTTCAGGCCATACTTGCGAGCTTCCGACAGGATGGTCGCAAATGAATCAGTAGCAAAGTTCTGGAATTCATCGACGTAGAGATAGAACGGCGTACGCTGTTCGGCCGGCATATCGGCGCGGCTCATAGCACCGAGCTGTATCTTGGTTACCAGCAGCGCACCAAGCAGCGAGGCGTTATCCTCACCCAGCAAGCCTCTCGAAAGATTAACAAGTAATATCTTGTGCTCATCCATGATCTGCCGGACACTAAAACTGCTCTTGGGTTGGCCGATGATGTTGCGCACCAGCGGGTTGGCGACAAAAGCACCGACTTTGTTGAGTACCGGAGCGACAGCTTCAGCTGCAAATTTGTCATTCCAGCTGGCAAATTCTACGGTCCAGAAATTGCGCACTACTGGGTCCTGCACGTGTTTCAATACTTCCATCCGGAATTTCTTCTCTGTCAGGATACGGGTGATATCCAGCATCGTAGCGTCAGGATAATCAAGCAGCGCCAGCAAGCTGTAGCGCAGGATATACTCCAGGCGTGGCCCCCAGCTTTCGAACATCCGCTTCAGTACACCGATCAGCTCTGACGCAGTGTGTGTTTTGAGCTTCGGATCGGTGACTTCCATCGGATTGAAAGCCATCGGAAATTCCGTGTCGGCCGGGTTGAAATATATGACGTCCTTGGCGCGTTCCACTGGAATTCGCCGCAGGGTATTGATAGCATAATCACCGTGCGGATCGATGACTGCAAAGCCGTGTGGACTGTAAATATCAGATATCGTCAGCAGCTCAAGCAGCCCGGATTTACCGACGCCAGTCTGTCCGATAATGTACAAATGTCGGCTGCGGTCGACCCGTGGCATGCCAAACATGGTGTTATGGCCGCGGAAATTGGTCGTTGCGACCGGGCTCAAGTCCTGACGGAACTCCGCCGTGATTATCGGCAGGTTGGCTGGCGGTTCGGCGGTCTGCGACGACGCCCACAAGATGTACGGCGTCTCGACGTTGGTGTGGGGCAGGTGACAGAGCGTCGCAACCTCTTCGATGTTCAGGATATAGCCATGCTTATTAAAGTTCCTTGTCCGGTACAGCCCGAGCACATACGGGTCGGGCGAAATTCGTTTCTGTTCAAAGCCGTTCAGATAGGTCGTATTAAACTGTTTATAACTGGCAATAATCGATTGCAGACGCAAACGTGCCTGATTCATATCACCGTGGCCGCGGTAGACGACGCGCAGCTGCGTCTCAAAGGCCAGCTTCTGACTTTTTTCTTCGGCACCTTTTGCACGAACTGATTCGTATTCAGCAGGTTTGGCGGCTTCTGTCTTCGCTGCCGGCGGCGTCCAGAGAGCGCTGACCAGCCCGGTCATACTGGTTTTGCTGCCACCTTTGACTTTGGCGATATAGCGCTCGCTTTTGCGGTGCCAGTTCGAGGTGGCTGGCCGCAGGGTCAGCTGTACCCAGGCTTCCTCATCCGGTTCAAACTTGGCAAATGTGGCTGTAATTGACGCCAGTGGGTCAACTTCAAAGCTTTGGAAGGTCTTGATCGGCAGGACGTCCGGCCCTGTTAATTTCAGTTCAGTAACCAAAATAGAGCTGAAGCTGGAATCCGGCTGCGCCTCCGAAGTAGAATAATCCGGTACTTCAGAGATCTGCACTGATGGGTACTGAGCATACATCTGTTCCTCGACGTATGTTTTCAAATAGGTTGGGACCCAGACATAGAACCCTATACGCCGCTGTACGACAGCAATTTCAAAGCTGATTCTTTCACGGATCGTCGTCTGGAACAATCCCTGGGCCGGGATAGTCAGTAGCCCGTAGAGACTGGCGAACATCTGCTCGGCGGCCAGCTCTTTCTTATCATTCGTCCGGGGAACCTGCATAAGCAATACAACACCTGGGTCAGGAGGTAACTTTTGTGATGGAGAGCCGGAAGTAGTACGTGCCATAATAAATTAGCCGCAGCCTTTATAGCGCCACAAGCATTTATATATTGTCGCATTTTTACCGTTCGAAATACAGGAGAATTGATGACTAATAGAGTGCAGCTGTTTTGGGTAGGACAGCACCGATGAATACTTCTGTGACTTCTTCGGCATCAACTGTTTCTTTGTCGAGCAGGCGGTCCTTGAGGGCTTCGAGCTTATCAATGTTAGCCTTGATGACTGCTCTGGCCCGTTCTGCAGCCTCGGTAATCAGCCCTTCGACTTCCTGATCAATCAGCTTCTTGGTGTCTTCTGACTGGTTGCTTTCCTGCACCAGCCGGTCCATCATCATACCTTCGTCAACCTGGAAGACCTGGTCGCGCAATTTCGTACCCATGCCCTGGTTCATAATCATATCGCGGGCCAGTTCAGCTGCTTTCTGCAAGTCATTGCTGGCGCCAGTCGTAATCCGGTCTACTCCAAACATAACTTCTTCAGCTATACGGCCGCCGAGTCCACGGGCCAGAATATCCTTATACTGGATAAGCGAGACATAATAGCGGTCCTCTGGCGGTATAAACCAGGTGACACCACCGGTACCGCCGCGGGGTATGATAGTCACCTTGTGCACAGGGTCGCTGTCCGGCAGGACATGTCCGACAAGGGCATGGCCGGCTTCATGGAAAGCAGTCAGGACCTTGTCAGCTTCGGTCATGACCTTACTCTTGCGTTCCGGGCCAATGGCTACACGCTCAAAAGCTTCAGTAACGTCATGCTGGCTGATCTCGGTGTGATTATGGCGGGCCGCAATAATCGCCGATTCGTTGGCGATATTCGCCAGGTCGGCACCTGATGACCCAGCTGATTTGCCAGCCAGCGCATTCAGGTCAACATTCTTGGCGAGCGGCTTCTTGGCAAAGTGGATGTTCAGAATCGCTTCGCGGTCCTGGCGGTCCGGTAGTCCGATGTTGACACGGCGGTCAAAACGTCCTGGGCGAAGCAGGGCAGGATCGAGTACGTCAGCCCGGTTCGTAGCGGCTAGCACAATAACATTCTGTCCTTGTTCAAAGCCGTCCATCTCGACCAGTATCTGGTTCAGCGTCTGCTCACGCTCATCATGGCCGCCACCCATGCCGGAGCCACGGCGCCGGCCGACAGCATCAATTTCATCAACGAAGATAATACATGGCGCGTTCTTCTTTGCCTTTGCAAACAAATCACGAACACGCGATGCGCCAACAC
Organism: Candidatus Saccharibacteria bacterium UBA5148; assembly: GCA_002413835.1. GTDB lineage: Bacteria > Patescibacteriota > Saccharimonadia > Saccharimonadales > UBA4665 > UBA4665. The sequence continues at coordinate 31,779 of DHXU01000009.1, forward strand.
CGACGAACATTTCAACGAATTCCGATCCGGAGATGCTGAAGAATGGCACGTTAGCTTCACCGGCGACGGCTCGGGCCAACAACGTCTTACCAGTTCCGGGAGGACCGACCAGCAGCACACCCTTCGGGATGCGGGCACCGACACTGGAAAACTTCTTTGGGAACTTCAAAAATTCGACAACTTCCTCGAGATCCTGCTTGGCTTCGTCGCTGCCGGCGATTTCTTTGAAGGTAACTTTGTCTTTCTCATTGCCATACAGCCGGGCCTTGCTTTTGCCAAATGACATTGCCTGGTTGCCCTGACCCTGAGCACTCCGCAACATAAAATACAACATGCCGCCGATTAAGATGATTGGCAAAGCAGAGATGAGCAGGCCGCCCCATACTGAGCCGCCGGAAGATGCCGGGGAATTGATATTCTCAAATTTTGAGGTGTTGAAGCCCTCTTCCTTGAGCGTAGCATTCGGATCGACGTACGCCTTGAGTGTTGGCTGGCTATCGCCGCGCTTCGTTATCTTCAGTTCATTACCGCTCTTGGTGACTTTGGAGTACTGCCCGCTGTTTGCCTGGCTGATGGCTGTCGATTCTGGAATTTCTTTGAGGCCACCAGACTGGCCGTAAGCGGCAAAAATTACCAGCGCCACCAAAACGACCATTGCCACAAAGCCAATATTCTTAAAGCCGCGGCGGCCTTTGCTGTTCTTTGATTTGCCGTTCTTAAAGGGTTTCTTATCCATATGTTGGTCTATTATATACTGTCCAAAATAAATTATCTAGCGCTCAATGTGTTTGAGTGCCAAATAAGCTTTACCAACGTGCATCGTCAGGTTCCCGGCCACATGAACCTGCCGCCCAGGCTGGAAGATCTTGGCGGCATGTACCAGCCGTTCGACCATTTTTTTGTCGATGTCGCCTACACCGCCTTGGCGTAACCAGGCGGCCATAACTTCGCGGGCTGCAGTATGTGGCAACATAATGAACCAGCTGCGCGTCATCCCTTTTTCGCTCAGCTGCTCGGCCAAAACATTGTCCAGCACGGCATCCAGCTCGGCATTTGTCTGACGCATCGCCACGATAATCCCGTGTAGCTTTTCCCGATCGGCTGCATTGAAGCGCGGTACAATATTGTGCCGGATGTAATTACGTGTATAGGCATCGCCGGCATTAGTACTATCCTCGCGCCATAACAACTGATTGTCCTTGGCATATTGGATGATTTCCGTCTTCGGAATATGTAGCAGCGGCCGCTTGATACCATCGGTTGACCGCAGGCTGGTCAGGCCACGCCGACCGGTGCCGCGCAGTATGTTATGTATTGCTGTCTCCAACGCATCGTCCTGATGATGGGCTGTCACGATCGCATCGGCCGCTGCCGCACGCCGCACTGTATGCAAAAAGTCATAGCGGGCCTGGCGGGCTGCCGCTTCACTGATATCCGGTCCGAGATTTCCCCGCGCCGTGACATATGGCAGATCATATGATTTCGCCATCCCGCGTACCAACTTTTCATCTTCAGCAGAGTCCACCCGAACGCCGTGGTCAAAGTGCGCCACCGTCAGTTTCAGGCCAGGCTGCGCCAGAAGCACATGCAGCAGTGTAACCGAGTCAACGCCGCCGGATACAGCGACTACGTAACTGCCTGGGGCAAGCGTTATATGCATATGTAAACTCTAGTATACTGACAATCATGCCTGAACTCACCTTTGTTACCGGGAATGATGACAAATTTATTACCTGTCAGCACGTCTGTGCCAAATACGGAATTACTCTCATGCGGGAATCACCGGAGATCGATGAAGTCCAATCCGAAGACTCGATGTACATCGCCTGCAAAAAAGCTGAAGCTGCGTACCACCTGCTGCAGCGGCCGCTCGTCGTCAGTGATGACACCTGGGAAATTACCAGCCTCAATGGATTCCCGGGTTCCTACATGAAATCCATGAACCACTGGCTGACTGTCGACGACTTCCTGCGCCTATTGGCACCGATGTCGGACAGATCATGCACCTTACGGCAATATCTGGTATATCAGGATGGAACTGAGCAAAAGGTCTTCACCAATGAGGTACGCGGCGAAATCCTTACCGAAGCCCGCGGTGATATCAGCACTCCCTGGACCGCACTCGTTAGTCTGGAGGGCGATAATGGACTGACAATCGCCGAGGTCCGGGCTGCCCAGCGCGACCGCAGTGACCGCGGTGCCGCCGATGTCTGGCGCGGACTGTTGGACTGGTACACCGCTCGTCCTACCACGTAGCACGGCACGTATGGCATGGCTATTTTCTAGGCCAACGCCCAATATTATGACAAAATAGAGCTCATGCTTAGCCTCGGACTTTTTATCACCAGTTTGCTTGCCGGCATGGTCAATTCCGTGGCCGGCGGCGGCATCCTGGTCATCTTCCCTGCCCTGCTGGCAGCCGGCCTGCCACCGATTACCGCCAATGCGACCAGTAATCTCATATCCTGGCCCGGAGCCCTCAGCTCAGCCTATGGTTACCGAGCCCACCTCCGCAAACTACCGGCAAAATATTTGCTACTGCTCATTCCCTGCTTCGTTGGTGCCGTCATCGGAGCCGTACTACTCGCCCAGACAGACAGCCACGAGTTCGCCCACGCTGTGCCGTGGTTAGTCCTGGCGGCAGTACTGCTCTTCACCTTTCAGCCGTTTTTGCACCGCCACCTGGCCCGCAACCTTAGTCAGCACCGCAATGCACCACTGGTTGTTATCGGCCTGGCCCTGCTTCCGATGTCCATCTACGGCGGCTACTTCGGAGCTGGCTTCGGCTTCCTGATGTTGGCCTTTCTCGGCTTCACCCGCATTACCGACATGCACCAGATTAACGGCCTGAAGAATCTGGCCGGCGCGACCATCACACTCGTCTGCACCATATATTTCGGTTTCACGGGACTCATAGATTGGCATTTCGCACCTGCTATGATCGTCGGTAGTCTCCTCGGCGGATTCATCGGTTCGCACTGGGCTCAGCGAGTAAACCAGGCGCACGTCCACAATCTCATCGTTGTCGTCGGTCTGGTAGTCGCCTGCATGCTTTTTCTCAAACCATCCTGACACTCCGTTACGCGTTCTTGGGCTAGCCAACAGAGACAAATCGTGCTATATTTACCCCTGTCCTACCAATGTTTCACGGACATTTCACGCGGCGACGTAGCTCAGTGGTTAGAGCACAGGACTCATAAGCCTGGGGTCGGTGGTTCAAATCCACCCGTCGCTACCAATTTGCTTATGTTTAAAACTCCCTGAAAAGGGAGCTTTAAATTCACAGAATATATCTTGCTTACTGGTGGTCTGCCAATACAACCAGTGTTGCAAGTTTGCTGCCGTCCTGGAACTGCCTCTCATAGATTTCCAGATGGCCTTCTTTTCCACGGAAGACGCGTCGACCCCAGTTGGCGGATTGATTTTTATCACTTTGGTCTTTGTCGGCCTGAGTCGAAGTCGTAACGCTCCCGACTGTCGTCGTAGTATCAAGGTGGGCGTAGATGGTCGACAACTCTTCATAATCATGAGCGTTCGGGTGCTGGCTTCCTAGGTCCATCGAATAATCCATGCAGGTTCCGAGGGCTGCACCGCTTTCGTCCTGATGTCCGAGCCCAAAAGTGTGGCCAACTTCCTGACACATGACATGGTTTTTCTCGGCAGGAGTATTGTAGCTCTGCATCGCGAAATAGGTATCGTTCAGCTTGGTCGTGCCCTGTGTAATGTGACTACCGGTCAGCCAGATTTGCGCCAGACCGAGCCAGCCATTTTGCCCGTAGCGCGAATTACAAACTTCCACCTGGCCCAGCTTTGGTTTACACGTCTTCGGATTGGACGTGCCGGCAACGATAGTCGTATCGAGCACCTCTGATACCGACCAGTCGGCTGATGTCTGCTGGAGATATGGCTTCCAGGCAGCACCCAGATTATCACTCAGCTTCAAATTGAATGGATTACTCTGCCGCGCCCAATGATAGCCGCCCCACGAATGATTAGCACTCACAGCGCCCCCAAAAGAAACGATAGCTGTCAGCGCAACACCCACTGCAAGTAGCGCCCTCATCTGCCCATTCGAACCCTTGAAAAGTTTCATATTTTCCCCCTAATCTTTCTAATTATGGTTATTATACCGCATTTTGCCGTTAGCATTTTACTAACTTACTACACCTCCCGGCAGCCACAGGTGTTATTGCTTGTATTATCCTACAGCGCTTCTTTTTGCAGACAGTAGACCTGGGACAAACACAATATTGAATACATTACAACTAATTCAGCATGTACTCGGTTCCAACTCATCAAACCCGCGCCTACCAATTCGTTATGTTCAATGGATCCGAGCAAGAAGTCAATTTTTTGCTATGATGGGTCCATGCAAGAAGTGAGTTTAAACGAACTAAAAGATCGGGCATTATCACTCCATCATGATGGTTCAGTTTGGCACTTTCACATTCTGACGCCTGGCTGCAAATTCAATGACAGTGATATGTATGCGTTTGTACTCGAAGATATAACGGCATCGTCTCGGTTCGTGCATTATTCTAAGACTGCAGCATCTGATCTCAGCGCCGAGCTTGCTCCACTATTGCATGGAGGGGATGTGTTCAATTCCACCCAAGCTACAAAACAAAGCGTTGAAGTCGAAGCTATGTGCGCACGCGCAGCAGTACTCAACCAGGCCGGCATACAATGGCATCACCATGTCCTGTTCCCTGGTTGCCAATACAATGCCAATGACCCTCGATATACATTAGTTTTTGAAGATTCGGAAACGGGTAGCACGCTCGTGAGCATCAGTGACAGTGAACCAATAGCTGCCCTGTCCGTATTAGAACCGTTATTTTATTCCCAGAGTAGTTGACCAGCTCTACCACAAGATATAGACCAGTGAGATTCTATCCGGCCATTGTACAATCGTCTCGTCCGACTGAGCCGCCTATTGCGTTATTATTCTTATGAGCTACATTATGCTTATGAGCAGTCGCCAACCTACTCAGCCTGGCGTAGACAGGCCAACCCAATTAGTCTGGTATCTGTAATTTGGACGACTATCGTATACAAAAAGAGCCCGGACATAGTCCGGGCTCTTTATATATGTACTATCTACGTGTTGTCTCAGATATTCTTGAGAAAACGGTCGAAGCGGGAGATCTGTGCGTCATTGGTGCTGACGAATTCAAATGCTAAGCCGCTTTTTGTGTTGTTAGTCTTCATTGATACTGTCCTTCGTGTAATTCTTACTTTTTAATTTTTTGTCCGTTAGAACGTTTTTGTTTGTGATCACAACATCTATTATTATACACAGGTTTGCTATTTTGTCAAATCTATATGTAATAATTCTTATGTTTGTTGCTACCAGGTCGGTTCATCATACCCTATGAAGCCAGCAAGGGCAACAAATATCTGTAGTGCAAATTACCCTCTACCATTGCCGGAAAGCGGCGTGGTTGTCAAAAATCTCGCCTGCTATATAATACTAACGGTAATGTCAGGGGTGAAAATTGGACATAATCGGGGCAACAAACAATACATCGACGACGGACGGTATCTTCGACCGACCGTTAGTGTTCGTCGATATTGAGACGAACGGGTTAAACCATATCCGCGGACGAGTCATCGAAGTCGCCGCCATCCGAGTGGAGCATGGCCGGATTACCAGAGTCTTCAACCAGCTGGTCGATCCGGAAGCCGAACTGCCCTACTTTATTACCAACCTCACCGGCATACGCAGCGAGGACTTGCGCGGCGCGGCACCATTCCGCCAGATTGCCAGCGAGCTGCATGACATACTGAGCGGCGCTGTCTTCGTGGCTCACAACGTGCGCTTCGATTATTCATTTCTCAAGCAGGAGTTCAAGCGCATCAACCAGACGTTCCTACCCAAGCAGCTCTGCACCGTCAAGTTGTCGCGCGCCCTCTATCCCGATCAAAAGAGTCATAAGCTGGAGAGCCTGATCGCCCGGCACGGCTTCAGCTTCGAGAAGCGCCACCGGGCCTATGACGACGCCCTGGTACTGTGGCAGTTCCTGCAGCATATCAGTGCCAACTTCCCGCCGGAGACAGTCCAGGCAGCCATCGCCCGTCAGCTCAAACAGCCAGCTCTGCCGAAAGGCCTGGCGCCAGACGTGGTCCGTGATCTGCCGGAAGCCCCCGGAGTCTACATATTCGAAGACGAGCAGAACAAGCCGCTGTACATCGGCAAAAGTATCAACATCAAGAAGCGGGTGCTGAGCCACTTCGGCCACGATCATGACGACAACAAAGAATTCAAGATTGCCCAGACCATCAAGCACATCTCGACGCAGCAGACGGGCGGGGAATTGGAGGCGCTGCTGCTGGAGTCGCGGCTTGTCAAAGAAATGATGCCACTGTACAACCGCCAGCTGCGCCGAACTCAAAAACTGCTGGTCGCTCGCCAAACAATGGACGAATCCGGATACTTACACGTCAGCCTGGAGGAAGCCAGCCAGCTCGACCCCGACGGTCTCGGCGACATCCTGGCTGTCTACGCCCGGCGATCGCAAGCCCGCAGTTCCCTGGATGACATCCAAAAGCTCTACGGCCTCTGCCCTAAACTACTCGGACTTGAAAAGTCCTTGCGAAAGGGAGACACCGCCTGCTTCCTCTACCAACTTCACAAATGCCGCGGCGCCTGCGTGGCTGCTGAGCCGCCAGAACCCCACAACCAGCGGCTACGCCTCGCCTTTGAACGGCAGCGGATACAGGATTGGCCATACAACGGGGCAGTGCTGGTACAGGAAAAGTTCACCGAATCGACCATCTCGTCCGGTATCGTTGTCGACAAATGGTGCATCCTGGCTGAAATGAGCCAGGAAGAATACTGCGAACCGAAAGTTCACAGTCACAGCCGAACATTTGACCTGGATGCCTACAAGATATTGCATAGCTTTTTGACTACCAAGCTACACAAACTCGTCATCCAGCCGCTTACTCAGCAACAGTTGCTGCAGCTCGGTATGTAGCTGCACACTATCCGGCGCAGTACGGCCCTAAAACCAATGTTTGCCGCGGAAGTACATATACATAGCCAGTGCCAGTGCAAACGACGCGGCAATCAGGACCTCAAACGTGGTATATGGGCCGAGGAAAGTCCAGGCACCAGTCGCTAGGCCACCTGGTAGCGGAACGTTCATGCCGTACAGCGTACCGAAGACTGTAATCGGTATCGTAAAGGTGAACAGGATGGTCAGTACAGCCAGGACCTCGTTGGTCTGCTCGGTACTCGTTGTAAAGTCGGCGTCTTTGTAGATTTCCACCGTTTCTTTGGCTTCTTCAATGACTTCCCAGAGCTTGTTGGCAGTCTTGGTGTTGTTGGAGTAGTACTTTGATACACTCTGACCGACAAACGAATTAGCCTCCTCGGCCAGGCCTTGTAACAGCAGCCGTTTCGGTCCGATCACACGACGCAGCCTGACTATTTTCTGGCGCAGCTTACCAATTCGCTGGGCGTCAGAATTATTATTATCAAACACCATATCTTCTATCGTATCGAGCTCGCTGATGACGTGATCAGTCATGGCCGATATGTACTGTAAGAGATCACTTATAAGCATATAGAGCAAGTAGCCCGAACCTTGTTCAAATACCTTTCCGGCGGTCTCATGCTGCGCGGCATACTTCTCGAACAAGTCAGTGATTACCTTACAGCGTCCAGTCCGAATTGTGATAACAAAATCCTTACCAAGAAAAACGCCGACCTGATTGACCAGAATCTTATCAGTTTTTGGTTCGTACACTGGAACATGCAGGACCAAGAACAGATAATTATCCTCATGCTCAACCTCTATATGCTGGATACGCTGCATGCTTTCGTGCAGATGCACCGGATGCAGGTGATAGGATTCTTCAAGTTGCGTCAATACTTGATGACTGGGACTTTCGACATCAAGCCAGGTCGTGTCGTTATATTTCAGAGACTGTAGCTCGTGCGGGACGACCGGTTTTTTGTTATCCATGATTTACCTTAATAATAAACTAAAGCAGTCTAAAGATATACCCGCAAACTTATATAGCTGGCCCTAGCTACATCGGGCGTAGGCCAGGATGAGCAGGGCAAGGCCCTTATTTTTTACAGTTTCTATCACAAGCGATCCTTCAGGGTTATGTAGTTACCCATCAGTATAAATAAATACTTGATGATGTCAAATATTAATACTATCAAGTATAATGTACACTCAGGAGACACTATGGACCGCATCGATACCCGGATTTGCTTACAAATACTTGAGGCATGGCAACAGCTTAAGTCTATTATTGAGACGTACGCTGCCAGCCGCAATCTTACCTTACAGCAGATATTCGTCCTCTACCACCTCTACAGTGAGGATCACATACTGATGGGAACGCTCGCCAAACAGCTACACTGCGACGCATCAAACGTCACTGGCATGATCGACAGATTAGAAGTTACGGGCTTGATTACCCGTCAGGCATTGCCAGCCGACCGGCGCGCCAAACAACTGACAATCACGGCAACGGGAAGGGAACTGATCGACAATCTGATTCCCTACTTGCCTGCCGGCCTCGGCCTGCAGAAGCTGGCCTCCAGCGAACAGAGCAACCTACACTGTATTCTCGCCAAACTGACGAGCTAAACTTCACCTGACGAGCTTATGTAGCCGCAACCTTGTCAAGCTTACGCCGGTGTTGGTGGCGTGTATTCTACGCCTGCCTCAGACAATAGCTTGGCTATGTTCTGAGCTACGTATTCAGACGGCGGAACGATCCAGCTAGGCTCAACATCACCGCCGGGGACTCGCTGATAATTAACCACATTATCTTCGGTAAGTTCCTGGGGATCATTAAGAACATACGCATCGCCTCGCGGACTCATCCGAGCGATGCCGAAGAATCCAGTTTCAGTGACAACAAACGGCACTGTCATAAGATGGCTCACGCGAACCGCACTCTCGCGGTGTTGGACATGGACAATGCCAACAGGCCAGCCTTTCTCGACACGTAACAACTCATCGTAGCCGGAATACCGTGAGCGGCCATACACTTCAACCGGGCTTGCCGGAACATACTCGACGAGCTGCGGAAGCCAAGCCACCAACGCTTCATAAGTGCGTCTACGATTTTCGGAAATTTCCTGGAGTTCATCAGGAGAAAGTGCTGCTAAACCTTCGGGGTTCTGAACTTTTTCACCGTCATATGTAGCAAATGTGGGCCTGGAACTCATTTTTATTCTCCTTACATGTTCTAACTATATAACCACCTGTTAGGATTCATGTCAATAAACTGTCTACATTTTATAATATTTACAAGCATATTCACAGCCGAACCGACAGTTTTATACGGCAATGGTATTCGGGCCATCTTCATCAAAAAAGCGCTTTGTACCCTTTTGCCGGATATATAAGGGCGTGTATCGGCGACCGTCAGCTTCGCGGCGCTGCTTGTCTTTGAGCTCGCGCTGTATCCAGTCCATGTGCTGCTGGAAATAATTATAAGTCGGATCGAGCCGCATGGCGTCCCGGAAGAATTGATCGGCTTTGTCGAGGTCGCCCTGCAGGATATATATCATACCAACAGTGTCGAGGACCTGCATGTCATTAGGTGCATCATGCAGCGCCTGTTCGGCCACCTGCACACTTTCGGCAACTTTGTGCTGGCGCAGTAACGCCAGAGCCAGGCGGCTGCGGTATTCAGCCTGGTTCGGGTTCAACTGGGCGGCCTGAGCCAGATATTTGGCTGCCTTGTCAGCTTCGCGGTTTATCAGATAAATTTCGCCAAGCTGGCGATGAAAATCAGCATCCTGCGGCCGCATATTGATAGCCGTCAACAGGCAGTCGCGAGCCTGGATATACTGCGCACCGCCGTACCAGAGGTAGTAATGATACAGCAGGTAATAAAATTCCGGCACATTCGGATAGACGCCGAGCGCCTGCTCGATAGTACCCCGCATCCTGGTAAAGTCGTCATCGGCCTGCGTCTGGCAGGCGATGCCGTACTGCGCACTGGCCAAGGCGTAGAGCGCCGTGCCGTTGTAGGGAGATAGTGTCAGAATGCGGGTCGCAATATCGCTGATGAGGTCATGCCGGTGGCTGCCTGTCAGGGCCCGTAATTCAGCTTCCAGCCGTTCGAATTGTTCGGGATCAGCGCTCATCTTTGACGGTTTTCAAATAGGAGGCAACCTGGTCGAACAGACCAGAGTCATTGCTGTATTCTATATAGTTTTTTACGGTATTGAACCATTCGTTGATGGAGGAGTGCGATTTGTCGGTAATCTCGACCATCAGCTTGCTGCTGATAAGTTCTTCCTTGCCGGAACGGATTGCCAGCTTGAAAGTTTCTTCGCTGGCCAGGTCGCAGATATATACGATATCGGCTGCTGAATACTGCGTCGTCTTGTCAGCCAGCAGCGCGTAGTCGATGTCATCATGAGGCTTGCCGGCCATATTCAGTTCGAATAACCGGGCCCGGGCGCCTTTGTCAGGCGGTGGTACGAACAGAATCTTGTCAAAGCGGCCAGGACGGCGCAAGGCGTTATCTACTTCCCACGGCAGGTTCGTGGCACCGATGATCAGCAGATCTTTGTTGTTGTCATCAATTCCGTCCATTTCGGTCAGCAGCTGATTGACTATGGGGCGGACGACTGAGTTCAGGCCGGAGCGGTTGCCGCCGATGGCATCAATCTCGTCGAAGAACACCACTGCCGGCGCCTTCTGGCGCGCCAACTCAAAGATGGCATGCATACTGCGTTCGCCTTGCCCGGCGTAGGAGCTGAGTAGCTCATGAATCGAACTGCTGATAAATTCAGCGTTAATCTCGCCAGCTGAGGCTCGGGCAATGTAGGTTTTACCGCAGCCCGGAGGGCCGAACATCAGGATGCCTTTGCCAGACTGCTTATTGTATTTGGCATATACCTCCGGGTGTTGGAAGGGGTAGATTATATCTGTCCGGATAGCTTCCTTGACCTCATCCATCCCGGCGACATTGGCGAAGGTTATGACATTTTTGCGGGGCAATGGCACGTCGGATTCGTCGCTGGTAACGAAGCCCAGACTACGGCCTTTCGGCTCAAGCTTCAGCGCGATGTCGTTGAGGGCATGTTCGACATTCAGGTCTTTATCAACCTCGAATACCTCGGCGAGTAGTGAACGGGCATCCTTTAATTCATTCTTCTTGTAGAGTTCCAGGGCAAAATACTTTTTGAAGTTCAGATCTTCGGGGTTAGTTTCGTAGACCTGACGCAGCGAGTCCAGAAACGTATCGTCGTAGTTTTTACTTGACATATTATTCCATACTATACACTAAACCATCAATAATCCAAGCATAAGTCACCTGGAGTTGGTGAGTCGTTATACAGTTTGTGCGTGCAGTACATCTAGCACCATGACAGCCACTTTTGGCGTATAGATACTATCTAAAGACTTGGGTTTAACTATATATTTGTAATAGTCGCACATTTGATGTAAAATCTTGGAAAATGCATCGATTTCTAAGCCCAGATTTTTCCAGAGAAAGTGTCGCCGCGTTCGCTGCCGCAGTAGTCGGAGCGGCGGTTTTGACCGGCTGTGGGTCTGGCCGGCCTGACGAATCAAGCCCAAGCCCTACCAGCTCTGAGCAGGCCTCACCATCTACTACGCCTCCATCAGCAGAACAAATCCAGCTTGAAGCCAATGCCCACACCTCGCATATCGAAACCTCTATTCTCAGTAGGAACAAGGTCGACACTGATAGTATGAAAGCCCTGGCAGCCACTGTATACAGCCCTGTCAAGCGAGCCATCGACAAAAAAACACCGGCCGACAAGCTCCCGAAGCCAGCCAGCGCCGGAGCCAGTTTGAACGCCTTGTTTAAGACAGATTTCAATCTATCCGAAGTACATACGGCCAAAGACGCCGCCCAACGGCTGGTCGACACCACGGCTTTCATTGATATCACGCCTGATATACAACCGGAGGACATGCCCTACTTGCCTGAAGGTACAATAGTCGTCGAGGCCGGAGCACCAGGATCCTATTTCCTGGCCGTGTCACTGCGCTCAGATAATCCAGCCGCGACCAAGGGCCGGTCTGTACTTGCCAACTCTTTTGGGATGGAAGATATCCAGAAGCAGATCGACAAGAAGACGCTGACGTACGTCTTGGTGCCAGTCAAGCCGAAGATACCGCTTCCGCCAGCAGTATCGCCAACCCCCACGGCATCACCGACTCCTACTGTATCACCAACTCCTACCGCGTCGCCCACTCCCAAAGCTTCAAAGCCTGGCAACCCTGCCGTATAGCCGATTGCCGACGCTCGATAAACTGACCTACACCCGGGAAAGGTCATCGTAAGCTATAATAGTCTCAATGACCTCACCCATAACACCTCACCCCCACGAAATACATAGATCCCACCGCTCAGGCTGGCTGCGGGCAGCAGTCCTGGGCGTAAATGACGGAATTGTTTCAACATCCAGCTTAATGCTCGGCGTGGCCACTGCTTCATCAAGTACCTCAGCTGTGCTGACAGCCGGTATTGCAGGCCTGGCAGCCGGCGCATTTTCCATGGCTGTCGGCGAGTATGTATCTGTCAGCTCGCAGCGCGATTCTGAACGGGAAGACATAGCCATAGAAGAACGGTCGCTGGCTGCCAACCCGGATGCCGAGCTGGAAGAACTGGCCACTATCTATCAGAGCCGTGGTCTGGATGTCGAGCTCTCCATGCAGGTTGCCCGGCAGTTACACGACCACGATGCCGTAGCAGCCCACGCCCGGGATGAACTCGGTATTGACCATGAAGCATTGGCAAATCCCGGCCAGGCAGCACTGGCTTCGGCCTTAGCGTTTTCAGTCGGCGCCTTCGTCCCGATACTGGCTACGCTGATAACGACCGGTCGTGCCGGGTCATATCTGATAGTTATATTCTCGCTGGTTGCGCTCGGCGTCTCCGGTGCCATCGGGGCATATGTCGGCGGTGGCCACAAGCTGAAGGCTGCAGCCCGGGTCCTGCTCGGAGGTAGTGTAGCCATGGCCGCGACGGCATTTATCGGACATCTTATAGGCTCGACTATCTAAGGTGGCCGGCTACCAGCCAGATTCCGAACCGCTCCCATTTGTGGGACGCATTGTTTCCAGCCTGTGATCATAGCCGGCCATACCTGCTGATCATTTTCAATGATACTTGACAGCTCATAGTACCTTGTATAACATAGTACTATATGAATAATTCTACTAATAATGACAACTTGATAGCCCAGTCCGAAACCCAGATGCGTAAAGGCATGCTGACCTACTGTGTCCTGCTGCTGCTCAAAGACGGCAAGGTCTATACATCCGAGATCATCCGTGCCCTGCACGAGGCCGAACTGATTGTCGTCGAAGGCACACTCTACCCTCTCCTGAACCGCTTGGCCCGGGACAATCTGCTGGCCTACGAGTGGCAGGAAAGCGAACAAGGACCGCCGCGTAAGTACTATTGGTTGACAGACGAAGGTCATGAACTTCAGAAAGAGCTCAAAGCCAACTATCACAAGTTACACAGCTCGATTAAGGCACTGGAAAAAGGAGCCAACACATGAACGAAGTAACAAACATCCACCTTGGTCGGCAGGCCTTTACGATATCGGCCAGCGCCCACCATGCGCTCAAGGCCTATCTGGATGACATCCAGAAGCAGGTCGGTGACAAAGAAGTCGTCAACGAAGTCGAGCTGCGGATGGCCGAGATATTGAACGAACGCGGTATCGTCGGCGAGAAAGTGGTTCTGCCGGAGGACATAGAGTATCTGAAGCAGCAGCTTGGCAATCCCGCTGATTTCTCAGAAGATGGTGATACTTCTGCCGCAGCGCAGCCCACCGAACCGGCCGCTACCAAAAGATTGTTCCGCGATACCGAGAATGCCATGTTGGCTGGCGTATCGGCTGGCCTGGCCAATTATTTTGGCCTGGACGTTGTACTGATGCGAATCATCTTCGTGGCGCTAGCTATATTCGGTGGTGGCGTTGGTATATTGCTATATGTCGTACTCTGGCTGGTCGTACCACCGGCCACGACCTCGAGCGAGAAACTGCAGATGAAAGGCAGATCCGTCACTATTGATGCCCTCAAAGAATCAGTCAACAGAGCCGACCTGCCAGGTGCTGCCCGCCAGATGAACCAGACAGTTTTGCCCGTCATTAATCTGGTGCTCCGGATAGTCCTCAAAATACTCGGTGTCGGATTTATCGTGGCAGGACTGGCAGTCATCTTTGGACTGGCTGCAGTCAAAGGCTACATGCTGTTGCACCACGGCCAACTATTTCAGGAAAACTTCTTCCCTGTCGGTACACGCGAGCAGCTGCTAGCCGGCCTGGCCATGGTTTTGGCAGCTATCATCGCAGTCTGCTCGATACTGGTAGGCGTCGGCGTTTTCAAACATAAATGGCCGATACGCGGCTGGGTGACCGCAGTACTGATCAGCATTTTTCTACTTGGCTCAGCCGCCGGCATCGCATTGTCTGCCGATATCGCACCCCGAGTGCGAGCCCGTTACGAATCCTCCATGTACACGACAGGGGTCAAAAACATCCAAAGCTTCAACAATGTCACGACTGATGGCGGCGTAGACGTGGAATACATAGCGTCACCTGACTATGCGGTCAATATGCGCTACTACGGCCACCCTGATATTTCCAAGATAAAATTTACTGTCGTCAATAAAACCCTGCACATAGATTCGTCAGCCTTCAATGGCAGTCGGCATTGCACCATGCTTTGCCTGTTTCCGGAATACAACATGGTAGTCCAGGTTGCGGCACCTAATGTCCAGAACTTCCGGATGCCTCCGGGGTCTGAGTTATTCTTCCCTGATCGGCCTCCCAGCCCGGTTATGCCATACTACCGGCCGGAAAAGCCATAGTTTATCGGTCATCCGTTACCAACTCGAGACTACGACCTTAGGGATACCGCTGGAATAATCGGTCCATCGCAACAATCCGGCTATCAATGTTTAGGTCGACGCATAATTTCGCAAACCTTCGATGCGGACCAATATCCTCAGTACCTTCAAATGGTTTGTCGAAAATTCTCCTGTAGGCTTCCAGGATTTTCCGGTTATTATTGACGAGCTTTAAGCCGCGTATAACCTGCAATTCATTCCCTGCATGCAAGGCTTCTGCTGTAATAGTCTCGGCATGCTTTATCTCATCCCCCCTGCGGTTCAGATACTTCTCATACGGAAGTTGCCAGAACTGATAGGTGTGTGGATTTGGAGGAGTATTCCGTTTCGACCATGCAATGAACCGTTCGCGTACCTGATTGCGGACGCAGCCACGGAAAAACAATGCGGCCGGCGTCTCAGCACCGCTGCCCGGCTTGCGGGGCGACCAAACCCGTTCGTTCACGCCATCACCAACCTTGTACGCTTTTCCGCGCTGCTCAAGCTCACGCATACCTCTATACCGGACGAGCTGATCATCGGGGACTATCCTGACAAATTCGACTGCGCTCGTTATATTCGGGATAGGGGCATCCAGTTCAGTAAATCTTTCTAATCTGGGAGTAGTGCTCGTCTTCGGCGGAGAGTCGGGAGGAGTCCATAGTGGCGGTCTGGACACAGGTGTGGCCTGAACTCCAGGACGTCTGCCTCGTCCTTCGTCTATCAATCTGTTCCGGGCCTGCAACTCCTCCTCGTATTCCTGCCGGGTTCGGAAATCTTGCGGGTGGGTTCCACCGACCGACTGTTCTCTCGAACCCTGATAATCTGCTGGATAGGTATCCGGGTTAAACCATGGATCGGTGTAGCCGTTATAAAAGTCTCCTGACATCTAGCCGCTCCTCGCCTATGTAATTGGAGCTATACTACCATGTTGTTAGTCAAATGTCGTATATAGGTTCGAAAGCAGTGCCAATTTTGTATTTAATCAGGGACCTCGATGCTCAACCGATAATCTTTTCGATGTATTCAGCGTGTGTATCAGTTTTGAGATGCTTATAATCGGCGTACTGCAAGCTAGTTGGCGTTAATTGCAGCGGCATATAGCTGCCGGCTTTCAGTTTCTCGACTGGTGGCACCCAGGCATAGTCGCCTTTTGAGCGAAGGTCAGCGAACTTAGTGAAGAATATATCCATATACTGCTGCACAGGCACGGCAGATATCTTACCCGTTAGCTGAACTGTAGTTTGGCTGTCGCTGTCCGCAATAGTCAGTGCAGCCAGCGCCGTATTATCGATATTCTGGTACTTCAGCGTCTCAGCCCGTGTCACGAAATAGAAGTTAAAGTCCTCATCGGCAATATAGTATACAGCCGAACCCCACGGTGTGCCGTTATCTGATACGGTGGATAAGATTCCCATCGGATGATGCCGTAAAAAGGCATGGACTTTTTGATGATCGTGAACTTGATGTGATTCTTTAATAGTAACTCCTTGATGGGTTAGCGATTTTCAGCAAGCGACGCCTAGTGTATTCTCTGTCGTCAAACACTATGTCATCGATATCCAAACGAGAGATGGATGGTACTTTCCCGGACGATTTACTGGTTACCACGTTCACTCCCCCTTGTTATACCATAGCTCATTCACTTACTAGAATAACTGGTTTAATTGTCCAAGTATGTGCACAGACGCACGCAACTTACAATTTCGTAACAAGACTCTATCATGCGCATAGTTTATGCTTACAGGGGGTACATAGACCAAGCACACTAGCGGCCGCTCTGTTACGCCGGCAGCATGCCTCTGACTCTTGCCAGGAAGTCAGCTCCGCTATCCAAATCAAGTGACATCTGTCTAGGAATTATTACGTGAGCCATCTGTCTATACAGGCCACTTCTGCGGCTTAGAAGCTCTGGGTAGCAACGAGCCAATGCGTCTTGTGGAGACTTGTCAGTTTGCCCACAGTAAACATCGCCCCACACTACCGGTTTTGGCTCTGCAATATACAACTCAAACATCGCCTGTTGCATTTCTGCAGTAGCTTCCAAATAGACAACCGTACTATGACTTGCTAAGTCTTCGCAGAGTTCACCGCTTGTATGGACAACACTACCGGTTGTGTCCACGACTATGTTCCCGCCTAAGGGTGGCTGTTTAAGCCGGTCAATCGTGCGGCGGATGGTCATAGTTTCAAGGTCGAGATATGTTTGCTGGTTTGCCGCAAAGCGTAAATCGTGCGGCTGCCCCATCCATTTTGCCACGTCCGTGATACCGCCATTAAGCCCTGCTTCTTGCAGTACAGTTCCGAGCTCGGCCTCTATTAGATCATCACAACCTATAACGCTAAAACCCTCGGTATGTGTTAGGCTTGTTGACCAAAATGACTTACCGACATTAGACATGCCGACCAGCGTCAAAGCTAGCTCTCCGGCTTCTCGTCGTTCATCAAATTCGCGTTGTGTTATGGTTTCAGCCATATGTAAACTCTATAGACAACTAGTTAGGACTCGAACCTAGCCATACAGTTGGGAATGAGTGCCAATTTTGTCAAAAATTGCTTCGTTTTCCCTCTGCAGATACAGTGCTCGATAATCGCGGGTTATATTGATGCTCCTGTATAACGAATATCTCCCTCTGAGCGCATGATTGCGAAGCCTAGGATGAAGCGGATTGTCCCTAAACAGCGTGATATGTTCATATAGCTGCAGCTGTAATTTCGTAGACAATTTCTCTGCTTGTTTTACAAACTCTTTCGAGTAGGTGATTTTCATTTTAGTTTAAGCTTGTTGGCCAAAAAATTGAGTGCTTCGTCGTTATTCTCAAACTTATAGTAGTCTCCAGCCTCAATCTGCTTGCGAGAAGCCGCCAACTCTTTCGCTGTCTTGGCGTTCGGGACTTCAGGCACATCGAAGGTAACGCTTTGCTCAGCCGCAAAACGTCGGAGCTCATTATTTAAAACAGCACTCACACTAATCCCAAGCTTATCTGCAGCTTTTGCGGCAAGTATCTTTAGCTCAGGATCAGTCTTTAAATTAATGACCGCATATTTACTCATACCATAAGTATATACCTTTGGACAAAGTTTGTAAACAGAAAAATAGCCGGCTGGTACCGGCTATTAACTTCTTACAAATAATTTCCGTGTTACATAGAAATGGTTGCGGGACCAGGACAGCGCACGTTAATCCAGCCGCCCGCTACGCTGTGGGCTGTGACTAACGACCGAACCTTTCGCTCCTGGCCGATATGATCACAGAGCTAACATGGTTACATCTGAGCCTGCTCAAAGTGATACGTAGCCGCAGCCATACTCCTCACATCATGAAGAGCATTATGAACATGTCCGTCCATTTTAAGCCCCGCCGCTTTGTATAAGGTGCCACTTGAATACTCACTTTGAGTCAGGCCCCATTTTTTTAAACTCTTTTGGATACGAATAAATGGCGCCTTCTCAAAGGGAAAATCGATATCGTAGTAACCGCAGTTTTGCCTTAAAACATACCAGTCCTTATCAAACGTATATATACTTACGTCGGCGCAAAACTTTACAAATTTTTCAAGGGCAACAGGAAAGATAATCGCTTTTTCATCCACCTGCTCCTGGGTGATACCTGTCAGCTCAATAAAAAAATTTGGTAGTTCTTTTGTATAAGGTGGAGATGTGAACACATTAAACGAGCTCAGCTCTTTGCCGGCACTATGGTCATAGCAAATTGCCGCTATTTGTACCACCTGCCGCAAGTCATTTTCACCCGGCCTTCCAGTTTGCCGAGTCATACCCGGATAGCAATACTCCAAATCAAGATATACTCTCTTATTCATAATCTACTCTTAGGATAACAAAAGAACCGCTAATGCGGTTCTAATTACTTCCATTCTACATAAAATGGTTGCGGGACCAGGACTCGAACCTGGGACCTCGTGGTTATGAGCCACGCGAGCTGCCGCTGCTCCATCCCGCGTTATCGGCTGTTGACAAGCTTTCGTAACTATACCAAACAGAGGTATATCTGTCAATGTGCCTAGACGCTGGCAGTGTCACGGTGCAAGAAGAAATTGAGCCAGGTCTGGACATTGCGCTGGTAGAATGGCTGCTTCTTCGGAGCTTCGCTGGTCTGGGTTACAGCCGTGACGGCGATACCTTGAACATGGGCCATGGCGACACTCTTAGGGACGATGAGCTCTTTCTCGCCCGGCGCAGCCAGACCGAAATTCTGGCGCGCAGCTAGCTCGAGGTACTGCGACGTACCGTAATACTGATTCTTCAGTTTCTGGTTGTTATTCTGCAGCTGTTGCACGTCATTTTCCTGGCGCAATCGCGATATCTGCTGCTCCAGCTTGTAATTGGACTGAATCGCTTTGACACCGCTCCAGCTGACCAGCAGCACGATGACGGCAAACACTATCAGGCCCAGCGACCGGACATCGCGGAAGTTCCGTAGGAAAGGATAGGTAGTATTTTTGATCGTATCTAGCATAGCCATACCGCTCTTAGTATAACCGCTTTCAGCTATCCCCCGCTACTTGTACATGCTGAAGGTGCCGTTGGTCTTGTATTTAGCAAACCCGTAATCGCTGTTGTCTTTGATATTGCTGGTTTTGCATGACAAGTCCTTAGTTTGTTCCATCAGGTCTGAATAGTCTCCTGGCAGGAAGTCCAATGGGTTGGCGGTGTGCCAGGGGTTAGCATAGGTTCCGAAATACGTTGCACTATCGCTGATGCCGAAATGCAGATGCGGCTGGCCGGGCGCGCCGACTTCGCCAGAGGTGCCGATGCGCTGGCCTTTCGTCACCGTTGCGCCGTTATTGACGGTTATCGACGACATATGTTCAAAGACGGCGTAGAGGGTTTTGCCAGTGGCAGCATTCGTGCCGGTGTTGATAATCATTGTATTGAAGCCGTCGCTATACTTACCAACAACTTTGCCAGCATGCGGAGCATAGACCGGTTTATAACTAACGCCAATGTCCATGGCTGCGTGGTAGCTTTGCCTGACAGAATAATAATGCAGCCAGCACTGTGTCAAGCCAGCAGCCGGATTGGTAATATCCGCAACATTTACCGGCCACGTCCAATCCGATACCGGCGCAGTGGCAGTTTTGGTAACGGGCGTACTCTGGTGGCCGGTCGTGTCGTAGGAAACAATCGTGTAGGTGTAGGTCGTCCCTTGCTTGACGACCGTATTTTCGTATGTCGTACCAGTTGGCGAGGCGTATGGATTGGTCGTCGTATCAGGTGCTGTTGTGCCGATGCTACGCCAGAATCTATAACCAGCTAGCTTACAGTTGGCAGCTGCTTTGCCGGCTGTCCAGGTCATCGAGATACTCGGCTTCACAGTACCTGTTAGCACATAGCTGCCGGGCGGAGTCGGTGCGACAGTACATGGAGGGCTCGCAAAAGTTATAGCACTCCCGTTTGACGCTGCCACGTCGGGGACCACCTTGGCAGTGCCGCTGGGCGTGCCCTGCTCCGGCTCAGTCGAAATAACCGGTGTTGCAGCACGGCTGAGCAAGATGACGATCAGGCCAACGAAAGCGACCGCTGCAATGGCAACAATGGCCCCGAATAGCCACGTAGGGTTCGCGCGAAGCTTAAGCATATTACTACTATAGTACAATTTTGGCGGTATATTTGCTATACTTTTATCTGTTAATCACCTACCATCTGGGGGCGTAGCTCAGTGGTTAGAGCAGTCGGCTCATAACTGATTGGTCGTTGGTTCAAGTCCAACCGCCCCCACCAAGCATAAGAATTATCAATTATTTTAATTTATTTGCCGCTCAATGCATTTTGCAAGGATATCAATCTCTCGTTTCACTGAGTCGACACTATCACTTCCGTGAACTAGGTCATTGTAATTATTTGTGGCCATTCCTCCACGGATCGTGGATAGGTCGCGTATGGAATCAACGTTCCAATTTCCAAGATGACTACGCCAAGTTTCAATTGCCTCGTCAGATTTTAGCAATAATACTGTGCATGGCGCAGACAGCATAAGGCCTTTATATTCCTCCCATTTGTTTTTGAAGTGAGGGAAAGAATACGGTGCCATCTCCAGCATTGTATCTCTAGGGCCACCTGCATAAAACTCTTCAACAGCCTGATCGTCAAGCAGGACAGAGAATTTAGCCAGCATCCCCATGCCACTAACCCGTTCTTCTATCGCGTCGGCAGCCTGTGCATCGTCAAGCATAAATAGGTTTGCGTCCGGCCCAAGTTGCGGCCTTAATAAGGCTAAAGTCAATTCACCGCCTTCAATCAGTTCTTGCACTCGAGCACTACGTAATAGCGCATGGGCTTCCTGCAAGCCAGGTATGTTTAAGGCTTCGGTGCGGTTAAGGTGGTAATTATGAAAAGGGAATTTAAATCTGTTTTCCATGTGCTAATTAAACAATTAAGTATAGTGTGAATCAAGCTATTATTGTGCATTTACCGATAATACGACATAATAATATCAAAGGATAAAATAACAATGAGTAGAGATATCGTATTGTTACAGGGATACCCGGGCTCTGGAAAATCTTCTGCTGCTACGCAACTTGCTGAAACATATAATAACCCTGACTACGATCAGTTAGCCCACTATTCGGTGGGCAACCATTTGCGCGGCATTATCAATGGGACTATTGAATCAACTCAAACCGCGCATATACTCGAGCAATCTGAGGTGCTAGCTGTCTCACAGCGTCTCGATGACCATGTCGTGAATGAGGTCGTAAAAGAACATTTAGCCACACTTCCTGCACGGAGCATAACGCTCATAGACGCCTATCCGCTATATGTCGATCAGATACCTGAATTTCAGAGAAATGTTACAGAACTGAGCGCCAAGGTACTTGGTGTCGTTGAGATTGAGATAGATCCAAAAATTGCATTCGGTCGTATAATTCAGCGCGGTACGCGAACCCACGAAGACCATGCTGATGTGGCTTTCGCGCAGCGCAGAATCGATGAGCATACCACTGATTGCCTACCAACTACAGTAGCCTTAGGACGTATCTACCCGACCTTACATATCGACGGTTCGCGAACAAGTTCCGAGGTCGTAACACTTTTAGATGAGGCTATCGACATACTTGCAGCCAGAGAGACGGGAATTCAATAATGTTCATGTACAAAGATGATGCATGAAAAAAACTGTCAATAATTACGATGACTACGCCGATGACATAGCTCAAAGCAACCAAGAGGGAACTAACAGGGCGCATCTATATATCGAGAAGCCTGCAATGTACGAGGCATTGCCTGATGTGTCAGACAAGCATATTCTGTGCGTTGGCTGCGGCACAGGCGAGGAATGTGACCATATGGCCAGCATGGGCGCAGTAGTAACCGGAATAGATATTTCACGTCGCTCAATTGAGATAGCACGAAAAAGATTTGAATCAACAAAATTTGAAATTATGGATATGAGCGAATTGCACTATCAAGACAATAGTTTCGACTTGGTATATTCTAGCCTGACCATTCATTATGCAGAGTATCTTGAACAAGTGTTGAAAGAAATATTTCGAGTACTGAAGCCGGGCGGTAATTTGATATTTTCAACATTGCACCCGATCAAATGGGGCTCCGAGGTTAGACGCGACGCAAAGGAAGAGCGCAAAAAGTCATTCGTATTAGGCTACGATTCATTCGTAGAACCGTCCCATGTCTATGGTGATTACTTGCATACGAAACAAATAACCCAAAAACCCGAAGGCTATCCGGTAATAAGTTACTGGAATAGACCAATATCAGAATATTTAAGAATCATTAAGGAGGTTGGTTTTAACCTCGTCGATTTTATCGAGCCTTCTCCAGTCAGCGAGCTAAAGTCAATGGATATAGATTACTGGGAAATCCAATCAAAAATACCGCAGTTCATGATCTTTAAACTAGCAAAATAGTCATTTCTATTTCAGGGAATGATTGGCCATTAGGTAATCACTAACTTTTGCTATGCCCTCAATGTAAGATTCGACGACGCTGGATTCGTCCTGGAAACCCCATACGGGCAACTTGATTATTCCACTATGAAATTTTTCCGCATTAGGAAAAGGCCCCTGTAACGGTAAAGGATTTTTATATAAGCGTGGCATAATCTCATTAGGTGAGATGAATAAGGGCAGTTCGTTTATTAGCCCGGTAGAACCTGGTATATCTACTTCAACAAGACCTTCGGCTGTTAATGCGTCAGCAAACTCCTGACGAGATACGCCAAAAGATCGCTGTTCATCGTACTGAAGTACATATGCGTACCAGCTACTCTGCGTGCCGGTAGAAATTGTCTGGGGAGTCTTTAAGAAAGGATATCGTTCGAATGCATTTGTAAATGCTTCAGCGTAAGTCTGGCGCTGAGCTATAAATTCCTCAAGGTGTTTAAATTGCTGTGCCGCGAGCGCTACTGCTAACGGATGAGCTCTCAGCTTTAGGCCAAGCCCCGTAAGATAATATCGCGCTTCCATGTCGCTACTAGGAATTTCATTTTTTGGACGCTTATTATAATGTCCTTGCAAGAGTGCTCGATTGAAGAGTTTACTGTCATCCGTTAAGAATACTCCACCCTCGCCGCCGGTTATCGTCTTTGGACCTTGGATACTCCAAGCAGCAGCTGAGCCGAATGCCCCTACAGGCCGGTCATGAATACGTGCTCCATGCGCATGGGAGCAATCCTCTAACAAATAGATGTTTTTCGAGGCGCACCAGTCGCTTATCAGCGCAATGTCCTTAACAGGAATTCCCCACATGTGAGTCACAATTACTGCTTTAGTTTTATCGGTAAGTTTTGTTTTGATTTCTTCAAAACTAATACTACCCTGATCGTCACAGTCAGCAAACACGGGAACCGCTCCTGTATACATGAGGGGGCTGACAGTTGCATGAAAAGTATAGACTGGAGCGATGACCTCATCTCCAGGCATCAGGCCGATTGCTTCAAACATCGAGAATATAGCAGATGTGCCCGAGTTAGAGAGAATAGCTAATTTTTTGCCATGATATGACGCAAAGGCATCTTCAAATTCACCAAAAATTCCTGACCTATCATATATAGAAATGCTCTTATGCAACTGATTGACAACCGCATCTTCGGCCTCTTGAGTTATTCTTGGCCAAACATACTTTGCTCTATCATCTTCAATAGTTTTTTGACCGCCATTAATCGCTAGTTTAGAGGCCATAGTTATTTGATCTCCTTTAATTTATTCAGGCATGTGTGCGGATCAATAGTTGAATGATTTTCGGCTGATTCATATGAGGCTTCTATAAATGCAACATGCTCGAGATGTTGAGGGTCGATGCATCCTCGATTTTTTCCATCGATTATATTCCTGGCAAACTCGTCAAGCTGATCCAATATAGCTGAGGGCCAAGATCCTATACGCTCTAATACTTCTATCTCGTTCCCGTCTATGTCTCTACGACATACTTTGCCTCTTTTGATGTAGACACTGCCTTTAGAGCCGTAAGCGATTAATGATTCATCTTTCTCGGGATATACACGAGATACAACTAAACTGCCTAGTATGACTTGATCATCACCCTTGTTTTCACTGTATGTAAAATTCGCTATTGCCGTATCTTCTACGTCATACTGCTGACCTTCTCGGTTGCTTGTAGAGAGCCGACACGTGATGGAGTCGGGAAGCCCGAAGTACCACACTATCAAATCGATATAATGATAGCCGAGGTCAACCAAAGCTCCACCTCCTGCGAAAACTTTGCTCGAACGCCAACCTTCATCTAATCGGGCGATGTTTAATGTGTACCTCGCCTCGATTGAATATATTTTACCGATTCGTTTAACCAGCTGACTAAAGCTCAAGAAAATAGGATTGAACCTTCTTTGTAAGGTGACCTGTATTGAGATATCATTCTCCTGTGCGAGCTTAACCATAGCACTAGCTTCCTCGAATGAGGTTGCAAATGGTTTCTCCTTGATAATGTTTATTTTCTTAGCGGCGAGTACATCGATTAATGGCAAGTAATCTTTATGAGGAACGGCTATTAGAGCAACGTCGGGTAGTTTAGGTAAAAGCCGTAAGAGGTCTGATACTTCCGTAGCATAAGGAACATTATATTCTTCTGCTGTCTTTTGAGAAACGGACTGATCAATATCGGAAACGCCAACTAAATTCCAATAATTACTTTCTTGTATAGCCGGAAGGTGATCTTCTAGACTTTGATGGCCAAGTCCAATCACTATAATATCTAGCTTACTCATTTGAACTCCGTTGACTTAGGGTAGCATGCTATAATTACGCTACTATTATTCAGTTATTTATACACTATACGAGTAACCCTAACAAGAAAGTACATCATGACAGACATCAGTGTTAGTAGCATCGAGCTCGAGCTAACGTACCTAGCAAGCTCTTTACCTAAAGAGATAAATGGCGCAGCAGCTACGACGCTAAAGGATATATACGTACCTCAGACTGATGGCATACATCCACGACTTCGTATTCGTAGAAAAGGCGACAAGTATGAAATAACCAAAAAAGTACCCATTGATGAAAATGACGCATCTGCGCACACCGAGTTAACAATCCCACTTAATCAAGATGAGTTTGAGGCACTCGAGCATACTAGCAATAAGGTGGTTCAGAAGGATAGATACAAAATAGTTATCGATGGCCATGTCGCTGAAGTCGATGTATTTACAGGTGACTTGGAAGGTTTAGTGGTTATTGACTTTGAGTTTGATACAGAAGAAGAGAAGTCGAATTTTGTTGCTCCAAACGTTTGTCTTGCAGACGTCACCCAAGAGCAGTTCATTGCTGGCGGTAAGCTGGCGGGTAAACGGTATGCGGACATACAGGATGAGCTAGACAGGTTCAATTTTAAGCCATTGAAGATTTCGTAATGGTTTGCCACACATGACTCAAGAAATCACAGATCTCGTAGAACAAGCATCGGAACATCTCCGTCAAAACTACAAACAATACCAGCATCATGTTGCTTCGGCATTGAAATGCAACGATAAAGTATACCTGTCATTGCATCTTGATACAAAGGGTTTTGATATTTGCGCTGAGCCAATTGCCCTTTCCAACGCACTCGCGAACGGCGAAACAGAATTTAAATATATAGTGGCGGTGATTATGAAGAAAGATGGTCTGACTGAGATTGTAAGTCCTTGTGGTAACTGTAGACAAATGCTACTCCAATACTGTCCTCAGGTAGAAGTAATCCTTAACGCCGATGATCGTATCGCTACAGTTGCAGCAAGTAAGTTGTTGCCATGGCCATACAACTAATATCACCTCGATCGGATTAATTGAACTCTTGAATAATTCCTCAAAGTGCCTACGTTTAGCTGTGCATAAAAAATCCGATTAGTCAAAACTATTAATACGTTCAAGGCAGACCGTGCTATACCAAAACTATGCTTTAATATCGATAGTTATTCTCTGAGTAAGCAACGACTTGCCTGGTTTCATTCCTCCATATTGGCGTCGGACTGTCTATAAACCACTGAACGAGGTCAATCATCATCCGTTCAAAACTTGTCGCTTCTGCCCCACCAAAACCATTTTCAGTCGATTTAATAAATGTGTCGAAAGGCTCTTTCGTAGTTCTTGGTGCTGGCGTAGCGCTCATACGATTTAGGCAACTAAATCAGAGCCTTCAAGCGATGCTATCCACTCGTCACGGTCTAGCAACCCTGTATCGGTCAGGAATATACTGCTGCAACATGAGCCGTGTTTGGCGGACGGCATAAGGTCTGATGGGTCGGAAGCCCAGTTCTGCTCAATGTAAGCAGTGTGCTCGGTTTCGGCCTTTGTAACGTCAGGCTCGCTACCTGCCGTAAGGTTCATCTCGATGTCCATCAAGAAGATGTCGTAACTATTGCGCTTTTGGAACATTATGCCCAAGAAGCGGCCAGGAGTGGCTTCACAGGCCAGTTTCTCGCGGCAGACCCTTGCTGCGGCCTGTTCTGGCAATTCACCAGGTAACATTGTTACGGCGGGTAGCCCTACCGCGCCTCTTAAATCTGGGTCGTCATCAGGACGCTTCACGGTTAGAAAATGGTCAGGCCTGTTTGGGTCGGTTAGTATGACGGCTACTACATATTTTATTTGTTTACTCATGCGCTAATAATACCAGAGTTTGAAATAAAGTATGATGTTACACAAGTGTAAGTATGACTGGGTAGTGGTCTGATATTGCATCGGTTAGGTTGTCTTTTGGCACCTCAATGCCTACTACCGACTTAATGAGACTCGCTGTGGCGAACATGTAGTCTAAGCGCATGTTAGCGGCATGGTACATATCCCTGTTTGCTGGTGTGGGAACAGTAGTCTGACGCTTACCTAACAGTGCCGCAACATCAATTAAGCCTTTGTCCGTAAAGTAGGCTGTTACGTCATAGCGCAGCTTGTCGGTGCCGAACTTCTTTATTCCTTGTAGCGCAAGGTTGCTAATTAGCTCATCAGGATATTTATCACTCTCATTAAGGCTGTTAAAGTCACCCATAATTATCGTGGGCTTATCCATATCAACCAGCGACGTTAATAGTGTGGCCTCGGCCAGTCTGCTGTCCTCGTCGCCTGGGTTCAGGTGAACATTCCAAAGGTCTAGTGTTTCATCGCCATGTTGTATGGTCGTTTGTACGGCACTATGCCAGAAGCCGTCTGTATGTACCTGTGAGCGTAGAATTGGTAGGCGCAATAGAGTAGCCAGCTTAAAGCGCGTATTACTATCGCCATATACATACGAATTAAGACCCGTCTCGGCTGCCAGCGTTTCAAGTTGCGATGGTAAGCCATCATTCCAGCCATTTGCCTCTTGAACGCATAAGACATCAACGTCTTGCTGCGCAACAAAGTCTTGCACCAAAGGTAGAGTATCCTGTGCGCCCTCAAAGAGGTTATAAGTGGCTATACGCATGTCTTTATTATAGCATAATTAGTATTAACGGTCAAAATAGTTCAAGGCCAGACTAGTTACACTTATTACGCCGCTTAATATCTATAAGACATCTCATGTTTAATAGTAGCGGCGGCACTTAATTGGCGTTTCCACGGCGGTGTCGGATTATCTATAAACCACTGAACGAGGTCTGCTATCATTAGTTCAAAGTTTGTCTGTTCGTCCCCACCATAAAGCTTATGCTTAATGACTTCTTCGGAAGTTATTTTTGTTTGCTATGATTTGTACATGCCAGAAACAAAACACCTTTACTTGCATACGCTTGAAATCGAACCATTAGAAGTTGGCGGATCTTACAATCCCTTGCCCGCGCACCGTAGCGTAACCAGCCGCCCAAGGCCAAGTTGTTCCTTGACGAGCAAATATAAAAGCTGCAACAATCTGAAAAACCGGTGATTGTAATAGGCTTGCCACATATCAGCATCAAGTTCGCCGACCTTCTGGCCGTCGAAATCTTTCAAATCAGCTTTTTTCATAGGTACACTAAATTATAGCCTATGGTTCGGTACGTCACCACGCTCTCTAAGCTGACAATTCGATCGGAGACACGACGGCCGGGTCACGTGGCGGGATGACTGTCTCGATAGTGTGGTTGACGGCAGTGCCGAAAGCGATGACCTGATCGGCTACCATACTAGCTTCATCACCGGATGCCGGCAGGTTTTTTGAAGCCACGAAACGGCCAGCCTGGTCAATTCCCAGTGCCACTTCGCGCGAACTGGCGATACTTGTTAGTACATGTACCAGGACAGCGCCGGCGCGGGTTGGATAACGGTCTGTAATATTCTCATCGGTAATGAGTGCACTGAGCCCATAGGTTGCGGTCTTCCAATCATAGATTGCCATGCCGCCGAGAGGCTTCACGACATGCGTCGTCTTGTCGTCATCGACTGCCAGGAGATCGAACAACCTGGCGCCTTGCCCGGATTGCTGATTACCGATGCCGGCAGACGTCAGCTGGGCTGCAAATCTATCTAATTCAGTTAATCTTGTTGGTGGAGTAGAGCGTACTTGATGTTTCATATTTGTTAATATACAACCGAAAATATAGAATGTAAAATGCTTATGTACGCAATAATAAACTATAAAATATACTTGCATAATCATAAGTATTATGTTACTATGTGGCAATGGATTTATTTGGACGGAGTAATGGTGGTAATCACCCCGGATCTGGACCGCATCTGCACGGCCCGACTTTGTCATTGATCGTCGGTATTGCTGTACTTGGCGCCCTGTTATACGGCCACTTCATCTATAATTATCATAACGCCGGCGACCTGTTGCCGTATATCCTTGTCGCCATCGCTGAGGGCATTATTTTGCTCCAGGCACTGATAGCCCTGTGGACGATTCTGTCCGGCGGCTTCAACCCGCGCGATTATTATTACTACGCCGCAAAGAGTTATCTGGTAAACAACGACCGGATCAGCTCTGAGACGCCGCTGTTCCTGCGCAGCAAACACGTCAGCATCGATGTCTTCGTGCCTGTGTACGGCGAGCCGCTGGAAACAATACGCCGCACCGCTATCGCCGCCCGGAACCTCAATGGCCTGCACACGACATACATACTTGATGATGGTAAAAGTGACCAGGTCCAGACGATGGCAGCCGAAATCGGTGTCCGGTACATCCGCCGCGCGAACAATGCCCATGCAAAAGCCGGTAACCTGAACTATGCACTGCACATGACCCGTGGCGAATACTTTGTTATCTTCGACGCCGACTTTGTGGCCAAACCTAATTTTCTGCTCGAGACACTGCCATTCTTCGTCAAACCGCAGGTCGCCTTTGTTCAGACGCCACAGCATTACGGCAACCTGAACAACTTGATCTCCCGCGGCGCCGGCTTCATGCAGAACGTCTTCTACCGCCTGATCCAGCCCGGCAAGAACCGCTTCAACGCCGCGTTTTGTGTCGGCACCAATGTCATCTTCCGCCGTTCGGCCATCGAAGAGGTGGGCGGCATCTACGAAGCATCCAAATCTGAGGACATCTGGACCTCACTGGCACTGCACGAAAAGGGTTACCAGTCGATATTTATCAATGATATCCTGGCAACTGGTGACGCACCGGAAACTATCAGCGCCTTCTTCAAGCAGCAATTACGCTGGGCGACCGGCGGCTTTGAAATCCTGTTCGGCCATAACTTCTTCCGCAGCTCACTGAGCTTTGACCAGAAGCTGCAGTACATCGGCACAGCCTCATACTACCTGCACGGCCTGGCTATCCTGCTGCTGATGATGCTGCCGCCGCTGCACATCTTTCTCAACCTGTCACCAGTCAACCTATCTGTTGCGTTCATCACCTGGCTGCTATTCTACGTCGGCTTTTACGGCATGCAGATTGTTGTCGCCATCTACACCATGAACGGCTTCCGACTGGAAACGATTATCCTGGCTATGGCATCCTTCCCGATCTATCTGAAGGCCCTGACAAATGTCCTGCGCGGTCATGACGAAGCCTGGCAGGCTACCGGCACTGATGGCAAAAAAGACAACCCGTTCAACTACGTATCGGCTCAGATCCT
The DNA here is from genome assembly GCA_002413835.1 of Candidatus Saccharibacteria bacterium UBA5148. GTDB lineage: Bacteria > Patescibacteriota > Saccharimonadia > Saccharimonadales > UBA4665 > UBA4665. The sequence continues at coordinate 62,089 of DHXU01000009.1, forward strand.
GTTATTCGTCTTCCTGTTCTTCACCTCTGCCTTCGGCATCTGGAAAATCTACTACACCGGCGTCTTTGCGCTGTCGGTCGTCTGGAACCTGATCAACACCTTCATCTTTGCTGCCTTCCTGGTCATCGTCTGCAAGGAACGATTATCAATGCGCACGGCACACCCCCACCGTAGCAAAATTGCTATGCCGGTTAAAATGCAGGAGGTTACATCATGAACTTTATGAAACGACTAAAACTTTTACTGGCCATCATCATTCTCGGCATAGGCTGCTTCGGTATCATTGTCTATGAAGACAATGCCATCGCGACCGTCGGCGCAAGTTCCGCCTCAATCAGCGCACCAGCCTACAATGTAGGCAGCGAATATGACGGTGTCATCACCCGCCAATACGTCAACACTGGCGACAGTGTCAAAGCCGGCCAGAATCTGTTTGAACTACGTAGCAACCGCCTGACGACTGACCTGGAATCCGGTACGATCAAGGCTTCGAACCTGACTTCAAAATTGTCTGATGACGGAGGCCTGATACTGGCTGCTCAGCGCGATGGTGTCGTCAACCAGATCTCCTATCTCGAAGGCTCGTTTGTCAGCGGCGGCAAAACGATTGCTACCATTTCCGGCACCAACGGTGTCAGTGTGCGGGCCAACTTCGAGCTTTCCGGCCAGCAGTATGCCAAGGTCAAACCCACAACTGCAGTACTGGTACAGCTCGGTGGTACGACGATAGCCGCGACTATAACCAGCATCACGCAGCAGTCCAGCAACGGCCACACCATCACGACGGTCAACGCCAATCTGCCAACCTTGCAGATACGCCAGGCTATCTACTCTACCGGCACACCGACAACCGCTACATTGCAATTGAACGCCAATCCGCTGTACAAACAGTTGCAGCAATCAGCGAAAAGCTATATACACTAAACTATGACTACACGCCTCCGGTCTATCCTGTTGGTTGGGCTTGCAATACTACTGATCGTGTGCGCCAGTTACTTTGCGTGGCGCAGTCATGCGTCCACAGCAGCGCCGACGCAGTTGACTGTCAGTCAGAAAGCCGCCGATGCCCTGCCCCGCCGGTCTCCGAACATACCGCATCCACTGCTGGCGGCCGGCCTGCTGCCACCGACCAACAAATGGTATAGTTCGCTGGCCTTTTCTGCACAGCACCAGCCGGTCTATATCTATCCACTGACGTACGCTCCGACCGATACCGGATTCAGTATCAGTAACCCGCCGATTGTCAGTAGCGCCGGGGCTATCTTCGGCAGCCATGTACCTGATGTCAGTGTCAACCTTGGCACGGCCCGGCATATTGTGCAGGCATACGACGATCTGTCGGTAACTGTCGGGCAACAGGATGCGGCTGGCGCAACCACAGCAACCACCCGGATAACCCAGGGCTCGCCGTTTGCCTTTACTGAATTACGACAGGCCGGTTCTGTCACAGTCAGCGTACTCGGGACTGTCACGGCACGCAGTGCCCAGACATATCTCCTGACGGTCGGCGAACGACACTATGGTCTATACACCACGGCGCCGGCCAGCGTGCATGGCCAGACGCTGGATATTGATGGCAAAAAGGGTGGCATCGTGACCGTTTTTACACTACCGGCCGGAGCGAATCAGCAGCTGTATTTTGATGCTGCCTCCCACCCGATTACCAGCACCAGCGTTACTTATAAGACGACGAATTCGGCCATTACAACCGACTATGTCATGTCAGCCGGCGGCAAAAAGACCCTATTCGCCGCGACTCCAACGATGCATATCGATGGACAGCCGACAGGTGGTACATTTACGACACTACTCGGCAAACAGCCGGTATACAGCGGCACGAGCTTCAGCGACCGGCAGGATGCCCCTGCCATGCCGCCATCTGAACTTCCACTCGGCAATCTGACAGCCAGCCAGCGTACTGACCTCATCCAGAAGTTGGACAGTGATACCGCCAGCCTTAGCTTCACGCAGACCGACAGCTATTTCGGTGGTAAAGAACTGTACCGCGCCGCCAACCTGCTGCAGATTGCCGAAAGCCTACATCAGACCAATACTGCCGCCGTTATAAAAGCTAAGTTATCCGCCCGTTTCGACACCTGGCTGGAACCATCAGGTGCCCTGCACCGCGATACGCTGAGCTTTTATTACGACCCGAATTATCACGGCGTAGTCGGTCTGAAATCCAGTTACGGCTCGGATACATTCAATGATCATCATTTTCACTACGGTTATTTCATGTATGCCGCGGCAATCCTGAGCAAATATGACAGCAGCTTTTCCAAAAAACACGGTGACATGATAAACCTTCTGATATCCGACATCGCCAGCAATGCTTCCAGCAGCCTGTTCCCGAAACTTCGAGTCTTTGATTCCTACGCCGGTCACAGCTGGGCTTCCGGCACTGGCGATTTTGCCGATGGTAACAACCAGGAATCCAGTTCTGAAGCCACCAATGCCTGGTACGGTATGTATCTCTGGAGCCAGGTAACCCATAATGCACCGCTGGCCTCTGAAAGCCGCTGGTTATACAGCCATGAAAGCCGCGCAGCTACCAATCAGTGGCTGTCCGTCAGCAGCCCTATAGCTGATGGCGTGCCCTATAGCCATCCTACATCCGGCATCGTCTGGGGCGGCAAGATTGACTATTCGACATTCTTTAGTCCACGGCCCCAGGCCATCCTTGGTATCCAGCTGATTCCGATGAGCCCAGGACAGACCTATCTCCAAAACACGGCAATCACCTCGAATATTACTTCGGCAGCACCAGCTCCAAAAGACCTCTCGGGGCAGTTTGATGATTACCTGGTTATGTATCAGGCACTTCATGATCCAGCGCAGGCGCTCTCGAATGCCACGCATATCAGCGGCCCTGATGACCTGGACAATGGCAACTCGCTGACCTATCTCTACGCCTGGCTCTACAGCCACTAAGCGGCTCGTCTATACCTTATTTGACATATGTGTTATAGTCCTTATGTAAATCTTAAACACAAACACCATGAAACAATCAAAAAACCATGGTATGAAGTACGAATTCATGCCCAAACCAGCCTCTAAGAACAAGAAGAAATAGCCAGAAATAGCCAGGTGATATCCCTTGCGGCGTACTAATTAATAGCCGATTAAGAACATATTCGAGTCAATAAGCACTGTCGTGTACATTCTCGCGTTTTCTGGCTATACTCAAAAGATAGAGCATTAGCGGTACTATGAATTTTAGTAGTTTCAGAAAATACATTGGCAAGGTTGATCATAAGCTACTGATTGTTATCGGCTTCTTCGTCGTTGCTGGCCTTATTTCGTTAGCTTTCACTAGAGCCGCATCGCAGTCTGTCGGTGTCGAGGCAGAAAACGGCGTGCTCGCCAAAGGCGCGACTTATGTGAGTAACTCATCCGCCTCCGGTGGCAGCGCAATCGCGTTTGGATCGAGCAGTAGCGGTCCGGGAACATTCCAGAAACTGGCATCCGTTCGAACCGCGCCGGCGCCATATTCTAAGCTGATTGGCGCAGGTGCTACGGCCGGAAGCCAGAAGTTTTATCTGGGCTATGAAAACGTCAACCACCCTTTTGCTCTTGTCACTGTCGATCCAAAGAACAATTACGCAGCCACAACCTATATATCTCCGCTGCCGTCAGAATTTACGGCTTCGCAGATGGCAGTAGGTGTGGATAACAACGTCTACATCGGCACTAAATCAACTACCAACGTGCATATTTTCAAGTTCACGACAGCCTCCCCGAAGTTAGTCGATCTCGGGGCGGCGCCGGTTGATATTCGGGCTTCTGTCAAACAGACATACATCTGGAATCTTACGGCTAGTCCCGTCGACCACCGCCTGTACGGTTGTACGTATCCATCGGCAGACCTCGTCAGCTATGGCCCCTCGGATCCTATTCCCCACCTTACTAATCTCGGGACGGTAGATAGTAGTAACCAGTACGGCCGCTACTGCGTAGCCGACCCGGCACATGCTTACATATATATCGGTACAGGAAGTATCAACCCCAAGATCGTGGCCTACAATATCCAGACCAAGCAGGTAACTGTCCTGAGTAGTGTGCCAGGTGCCGGTTTTGCCAGAGTCTGGCTCGGGAGCGACAATAAAATATACGGCACAAACGGGACGGGGCAGTTCAGTATCAGCAACGGCGTCGCAACTCCGGTTACGAAAACAACCACGGCGGCCTCGGCCTACGTATTCAGCAATGGCGACAAGATTGCCCTCAGTCCTGATAATAATTCTGTCGTCGTGAAACACCCGGATGGGTCGCAGGATACACACCCCTACGCCTATGGCGGGGCATTCCCGACTATCTTCAGAGTCGCAGAGGGCCCGAACAATGAAATCTACGCCGGGACAGTCTTACCATTTTACTTAACCAAATACTCACCCACCGCGCCGGCTGCCGGACTGACCAACCTGGGCTATTTTGGGGGCGGAGAGCCCTATTCGATGCTTACCACCGGCAGTAAGCTGGCGATAGGAGCCTACTCGGCAGGCGCGCCACTGCTCACCTACGACCCGGCTCTGCCAGTTGTGCCGAATCCATATATCAGTCCGGCCTGTAGCGCCACTACCAACCCACCTAATCCGCAATGCATTCGTGATATTACCGGCTTGGACAGCGCACGCTCATCCGATGATTTACGTCCCAAGCCACTGATAGCCGGACTCGATGGCAACTTATATACCGGTTCTGTCGGGCACTATGGGCAGACCAATGGCCCACTCGTAAAATGGAACCAGCCAAGCAACACCGCCTCCGCCTATTACCCTTTTCCTAATCTTGGTATCTCGTCGTTGGCATCGGTTCCTAGCTGTCAGGGAATAACCGGCACGAATACCTGCCTCGTCGCTGGGACGACCACCGACGTCGGAGGCGGAGCCACAGTCACCGCAACGACGTCGCCGCTGATTATCTGGAATACCGCGACGAACAGCATGGTCAAGCAGTTGGCTATTCCGGCCGTCTCCAATATCACCGAAATTACGTGCCTTATCCTGAATCCAGCCAATAATTACGTCTATGGTGTCGCGATTAATGCTACCGGGAGTTACTTATTTATCTTCAATCCAAAAACCGGCACTTTCGTCAATGGCGGTACCAAGCTGACATTTCCAGCCCCCCGTTACAACAGCGTGGCCATCGGCTCCGACGGTAATATATGGGGAGTTTACAATACAGGAATATTCAAGATCGATGTCACGACCAACACCGCGCAGTCCGTGACGGCCGCACCCGTAGCTGTCACTACCGGATTTGCGCTCGTGAAAAACGCAACGAGCGGCGATAAGCTCTATTTTGGCTCGGATACAGATCTATATGTCTACAACATCCCGGCCACGCACTAAACCACCTGCCTGAGTCAATGGAAGCTCCAGCGTGTGTTTTCTGGCGTTTTTGCTATACTCAAAAGATAGAGCATTAGCGGTACAGTATGAGATTTGATAGATTCAGAAAATACATTGGTAAATTAGACCATCCAATACTGATTGTTGTCGGCCTGTTTGTCGCCGCCGGTCTTATTTCGTTAGCTTTCTCCAGAGCAGCATCCCAGTCTATCAGCGCTGAGGTAGAGAATGGAATACCGGCAAAAGGCGCAACTTTCGTGACCGATCCATTGGCTTCTAGTGGCAGTGCAGTAGCGTTTGGTTCGGGCACCGGTAATTCACCATTCCAAAAACTGTCATCGGTCAGGACTCCGCCGGCACCATATAATAAACTGATTGGTCCAGGCGTAACTACCGGAAGTCAAAAATTTTACCTGGGTTATCAAAACCTCAGCAACCCGTTTAGTTTTGTCGCGGTTGATCCAAAGAATAATTATACAGCCGTTACGTATACCTCGCCGCTGGCAACTGAATTTACGGCTTCGGGGATGGCAGTCGGCGTAGACAACAACGTCTACATCGGTACAAAATCCACGGTTAATACGCACATTTTTAAGTTCACGACCGCCTCGCCGAAGCTCGTCGATCTCGGGGCAGTGCCAGTTGATATTCGGGCTTCTGTCAAGCAGACGTTCATGTGGGATCTCACGGCCAGCCCTGTCGATCATCGCCTGTATGGCTGTACGCACCCGTCGGCAGACTTAGTCAGTTATGGCCCTTCGGATCCTATCCCACACATTAGCAACCTAGGAACTGTAGATAGCAGTAATCAGTACGCCCGTTACTGCGTGGCCGACCCGCAGTACCCCTACATATACGTTGGCACGGGCAGTGTCAATCCAAAGATCGTTGCCTACAATATCCAGACCAAGCTGACAAAAGTACTGGGTAGCATGACGGGGGCAGGCTTTGCCACAGTTTGGCTTGGCAGCGACAACAAAATATATGGCTACTATACTAATAACGGAACACAACATTTTAGTATCAGCAATGCGGTTCTAACCCCTGTGACGCAAACAACCAGTCGCTCCTCGGTCTACGCGTTTAGTAATGGCGACAAGATTGCCCTCAGCCCTGATAACGCTTCGGTCGTCGTCAAACATCCTGATGGGACCCAAGATACACGCGCGTATACTTACGGAGGGGCCTTCCCAAACATCTTTCGGCTGGCGCAGGGTCCAGACAATGCAATCTACGCCGGAACTGTCTTGCCATATTATTTAACCAAGTTTTCGCCCGCCGCTCCCGCCGCAGCCTTAACCAATCTCGGCTACCTTGGCGGTGGGGAGCCCTATTCTATGCTTGCCTCTGGTGGCAAGCTAGTGATGGGAGCCTATTCGGCTGGCGCTCTACTGCTCAACTATGACCCGTCTCTACCGGTTGCGCCGAATCCATACATAAATCCTAAGTGTAGTGCCACGACAAATCTGCCTAACCCACAATGCATACAGAATATTGCCGGCTTGGATAACGCTCGGCCATCCGGTGATTTACGCACAAAGCCACTGATTGCCGGACTCGATGGCAACTTATATACCGGATCTGTGGGGCACTATGGACAGACCAATGGGCCGCTGATTAAATGGAATCAACAAAGCAACACCGCCTCCGCCTATTATCCGTATCCTAATCTTGGTATCGCATCGTTAGCGTCAGCTCCTGTCTGCCAAGGAATAACCACTGCGAATGCCTGCCTAATCGCGGGAACGACCACTGGAGTTGGAGGTGGCGCCACAGTCACCGCAACGACGTCGCCGCTATTTATCTGGAACACCGCGACGAACGCCATGGTCAAGCAGTTCACAATTCCGTCCGTCACCAATATCGTCGAGATTTCGTCTCTAATCCTGAATCCGGCCACTAATTACATCTACGGTATTGCAAATAATACTCACGGTAGCTACTTATTCATCTTCAATCCAAAAACCGGCACATTTATTAACGGTGGCACTAAACTACCGTTCACCGCCCCCCTTTATAGCAGCGTTGCCATCGGCTCCGACGGTAACATCTGGGGAATCTACGGGACTGGAATATTCAAGATTAATGTTACGACTAACACCGTTCAATCTGTGGCGACCGCACCTGTGGCTATCACGGCGGGGTTTGCCCTAGTAAAGAACGCGGCGAGCGGCGATAAGCTCTATTTTGGCTCATATGCAGATCTATATGTCTACAAACTCCCGGCCACGCCCTAACAGTTTGACTCTATTTTATATCTGCTATGATTGATCAATGGCAGAACTCGTCGGCATTCTCAACATTACTCTGGACAGCTTAGTGACGGCAGACAGTACTTCGACTCCCGGGCCGCGCTTGCCCACGCAGCTAAGATGGTTGATGACGTGGCCTTCTAAGCAATGATGGAGATGGAACGTTACCCGTCAGCTAATTTGCGTCGCGGCGCAGGAACAGCACCCAGGCTATCAGCCAGCCGCCGACGATATAACTGAGCACCAGTAGCGTAGCGGTGCTATGAGATAGAGTAGCACCAGCGTTAATAGCTGCGCTCGGAGCATCCCGGAGTATCGAGCTCAGTGCGTTAAACGGCAGATACTTGGCGTTCTGCTTCAGTAGTAAACCGAGTAGTGATTCACCAAGGCCCGGAAGCAGGAACAGGATGGCGATTGCACCGACCTGACTCCTGACGATAGCCGTAATAATCAGAGCCAGCATCGAATACCCCCAGCCGTAAAAGACGCTGCGAATCATCAGATCACTAAATGGGAAGGTTTGCGGTGATACTGTCAGACCTTTGGCGTGCAGACCGAACTGCGTCAGGTATGGTGCCGCGGCGCAGACAATGGCGGTCAGAACGATGGCGAACACGGAGACAACGATAATCTTCGCCACTAGCACCGTCGTGCGGCTGCGGGCTGCCGTCAGGGTGTACATGATGGTGTTGTACCGATATTCATGTGTGAACAGCAGCACACCCGCCAAGGCGATAAACAGACCAAGAGCCTGGGCAGCACTGGTAACTTCCGAGGCTAATTTGTCGGCCGACGTCACGTTGGCCGTCTGACGAAAACCTTCGATGTAAAACGCGAAGAATATAGTAATCAGGGCACACAGGGCGATGATGACGTACGTCGACCGCACGGTCAGTAATTTACGGAATTCTGCTCGGATAGCCGGTATCATACGGATGCTCCTGTCTCTCGTTTTGTCTCACCGCCGCCCGCGCTGAGCGTCTTGTATTCCTCAGAGCCAGCCGTCAGCTCCAAGAAGGCTTCTTCGAGTGAGGCGGCACGGTTGGCAAGTTCCAGAATAGGTACCCCCGACTCATAGGCCAGCTTACCAATATCATCAGTTGAAACGCCTTCGACGTTCAGGCCGCCATCGCTGTGGGTGAAGGTCATTGTCCGTTGTCTCAACACCCGTTCCAGTTTCTGGAGGCTGCTGGTGCGCACGAAGACGGCAGAATGGCTGCTGCCCGATATCAAGGTCGATATAGAGGTACTGGCAATCAGTTTCCCCTTGCCGATGACAACGACATTGTCAGCCATCTGGGCCATTTCGCTGAGCAGGTGGCTGGATACGAAGACCGCATTGCCATCGTCGGCATAGTTCTGAATAAACTTCCGAAGCCAGGCGATGCCCTCAGGATCAAGACCGTTCGCCGGCTCGTCGAGAATCAGATATTTGGGCTTGCCGAGAATTGCAGCCGCGATACCCAGGCGCTGCGACATGCCCAGCGAGAACTTACCTGGACCCTTTTTGGCAACCTCTGTCAGCCCGACAGTATCAAGGACTTCAGCCACTCGAGATGGAGCGATACCACCAGCGGCGGCTAATATTTTGAGGTGATTACGGGCCGAGCGGGTCGGATGGAAGGCTTTGGCTTCCAGTAATACACCGACTATTTTAGACGGCCGCGTATATTCACGGAGGGCTTTGCTGTCAAAGGTAGTCGTACCGCTGCCGGCATCCAGGCCGAGCATCAGTCGCATAGTCGTGGACTTGCCAGCGCCGTTCGGCCCGAGAAAGCCCGTCACCTTGCCGGTTTCAACCCGAAAAGAGACATTATCAACAGCTGTTTTGTGGCGATAGGTTTTGGTGAGCCCGGTTGCTTCAATCATTGCCTTAACTATAGGCCAGACTACCTAGTATTGCCAGGTTCAGACGGAATGCGTGCGGTGGTAGCCGCCAGAGAACAGTCGCGACACCAGTGAGGCAATGACCCCATATATTACCAGAGCGATCAACGTTTCAAACTCGAAGCGTCCCGTCAGCAGATTGATATCGTGGTTAAAAATACCGAAGAATGGCGTCACCAGCGGCTGGCTGGTCGCATAAACCCACGATACGATGCCGTTATCCGGATTTGCCCCGAGCAGACGGAAGATGAACCGGAAGGCAACGATAGCCAGGATAATCCCGAAAAATAAGCTGACAAGACCGCCGATCAGTCCGTAACCTTTTTGGTTCAGGCGTGCGTGACGACTAGGGTGAGAAACAGAAATATGTGGCATAAAACTTTCCTTGTTTACGCTCCCACAATAACACCAATGCGGTGTGTCGTAAGTAAGATATCAGACTGAAAATGATAGCGCACTGGCACGCAAGATAGCCGGCTGCAGCAGGCTGAGCAACTCGTCGGTACTGGCGGCCGCCATCAACTGTTCGCGGAGTTCTTTGGCGCCGTCAAAGCCACTGACGTAGACCTTGCAGAAGCGGTTCAGCGTCGGTACCCGGCGTTCGCCGTTCTGCCAGGTTTCTGCAAACAGACGGATATGTTTTTCATATAACTTCAGCCTGTCGACTGGTTGTTTGCTCGTCCAGGGACTATTGGTAGCAAAGACATATGGGTCCTGAAAAATTCCGCGGCCGATCATGATACCATCAAGTTTGTATGTCGCGGCCAGTTCCACGCCCTGCTGCCGGCTCAGAACGTCGCCGTTGCCGACAATCAGTGTCTGTGGCGCGAGCTGGTCGCGTAGTTCCCTGACCTGGCCGATACTATCCCAGTATGCCGGGACTTCGCTCATTTCACTGCGTGTCCGACCGTGGATGGTCAGCATATCCAGCTTATGGCCCAGCAGGAATTCATGCCAGGTGTAATCAATCTCGTTGAAACCAAGCCGGGTCTTGACGCTGACGGGCAGCTTGCCGCCGGCGCCGGCCTGCGTCGCCTTGATCATTTCGCCGGCCAACTGGCGGTTATTGATAAGTGCGCTGCAGGTACCGTTCTTGACGACCGTTTTCTCCGGGCAGCCCATGTTGATATCGATGCCGGCGAAACCCATTTCGACGAGTTGCTGAGCGGTTGTATAAAAATTCTCGGGATTCTTACCCCAGATCTGGGCGATGAGGGGCCTTTCGGCAGCTGTGAATTGCAGTTTTTTAATAACGCGCCCGCGTCCCTCACTTTGTAGGCCATCGACATTCACAAACTCTGTGAAATACAGGTCCGGTGCAGCAGTATCAGCCACGATTCGGCGGAATACCGTGTCAGTAACGTCGTCCATCGGCGCCAGGACAAAGAACGGTCGTGGTACATCGCTATATCCAGCCAAAACGACTAGCCTGCTCTAGCTTCTAAAATCTTTTTAAACTTGTTTCTGTCGGCACGATGGGCGCTGCCAGCGAACCGGGAAGAGAAAGCTATGAAGTCAAGTTCAGCCATTTCGACGGCATCTTCCCTGGACAGGAGACCGCTATACTGCAAGCTGATATAACCGGCTCCGAACTTAAACTGGAATCTGGCATCTTCAGTATCGGCGACCCGCTTCTTGGCAGCAGCACTCAGAAATTTCGGAAGCGCCTGCTGATAGCGGTTCGTGAGGTCTGCCTTATGGGGCGTCTGGCTGGCATCTACAAAGCCCATCAGTTGGCTGGCATGGCCTAATCGGTTGAGCGCATGAGTCAGATGTTCGGCTCGCTCCTGTAACAGCACAAAGACTCCCACTTCTTGCTCAGCCGATGCATCAACTGGTACATCAAATAAAGCAGCCTGGACAGGCTCAGAGTCAAACTGGTGGCTGATTGTCATGTCGGTACTATAACACTTTTGCTTTTAATTTTCAAGACCATTTGAGCCGATACTACTCCCAGCGGAACAGCTTGAAGGCGATGGCGTAGATAACGATCGACCAGATAGCCATCAATCCAAGCTGCGGACCGATGTCTACCAGGTGATACCCCTGGGTTGTCAGCAGTCGGATGCCATCAATAACAGGCGTCAGCGGCAGGAAGGTAGAGACATGCTGCAACCATTCCGGCATGGCAAATCGCGGGAAGAACGTGCCTGACAGGAACAGCATCGGGAAGACGACGATGTTACTGAGCGGTGCGGCCTGACGCTCGTTCTTGGCCCAGCCGCCGATGGCCAGTCCGATGCCAAGTATCGACATGATACTGAAGACGAGGAATAGCAGGATTTCAATATAATTACCAACGACCTTGAGATGGAATACCAGAATGGCGGCAATGAACATGACGGCCAGCGAGACAATACCAATAATAGCCTGGGCAATCATGGTCGACAGGAAATACTGCCAGACCTTGAGCGGTGTGGTGTGCAGGCGACGCAGAATACCCTGCTTCTTGAGTTCCGGGAAGACATTGATCGGCCCGAAGATTCCCATACCGACAATTGCGAAACCGAGCAAACCTGCAAACGCATAATCAAACGGCTTCAAACTCTTCTGGTTGGTCTGATTGGTCTCAACTTTGAGCGGAGGATCGACTTTGGTGAACTGCTGGTTGAGCGCTGCAAACTGACCCTGCAATGCTGTCGCCAGGCCGCGGCCAGCCTGCTCGTTGTTCTGAGTAAATGACACCCGGGCCTGTCCTGTCGGGTAGTTCTTGCTGCCAACTTCACCGAAGTTACTCGGCAAAGTTATAGTAGCGTCGAGCTGGCCCTTGCCCATGCGGTCTGTTGCCTGGGCCGTGGTCGTTATACTGTCGTCGACCTTGATAACTTCGCTTTTCGTGAGCTGTTTGACAAAGGTATCTGCAAATGTACTGTGCGACTGGTTGATAACAGCCACATGGAATGTCGGGGCGCCATTACCTCCGGAAATACCGCCGAAAACAAACAGGAAGATCAGCGGGAATAGGATTCCAAAGAAGATTGACAGCCGGTCGCGAAAAAAGCGCTTGGTGTTAAGCTTGGCGAACACTGAAACTGTATATAGTGATTTGTTAAGTCTGCTCATGATATCTTATTCCGTCTCTATTCCGTCTCTATTCTCGTCTCTATTCTCTTAAAGCTTTGCCGGTTAAATCGATGAATACATCTTCCAGGTCGGCCTGCTCGACATGCTGGGCTTTGCTAAAACCGCGGTCCAGTAGCTGTTTGATGAGGTTCTTGGGGGTATCGATGGCAATTATCTTGCCCTTGTCCATGATGGCAACGCGGTCACAAAGTAGTTCGGCCTCGTCCATGTAATGCGTCGTCATAACGACCGTCACGCCCTTGTCACGGATCTGCTGTGTCAATTCCCAGAGGTTGCGCCGAGCCTGCGGGTCGAGGCCGGTTGTCGGTTCGTCCATAAAGAACACTTTCGGGTCATGCACCAGGGCAGCGGCGATACTGAGGCGCTGTCGCTGGCCGCCGGAGAGATTCTCGGCGTAACTGCTGGCCTTTTCTCCAAGCTGGACATCGTCGAGAAATTCTTTGGCATATACCTTCTCACCATACGCTGCACCGAAGAGTTGGATTATCTCAGTCAGTTTGGTTTTGTCCTGGAAAGCCGGCGCTTGAGGCTGGACGCCAATTATGCGCTTGACAGCGTCAGTATCTTTGGCGACGTCAAGCCCGTCGACCGTGATACGACCACCATCGATCGGCCGCATCGTCTCGATCATTTCCAGCGTCGTCGTCTTGCCGGCGCCGTTCGGACCAAGAATACCGAAGATCTCGCCGCGCTTGACGTCAAACGAGATGCCGTCAACGACAGCAATGTCGTCGTATACTTTCCGTAAATCTGTAACTTTGAGAATCGTGTCTGCCATTACCAACAATTATATCAATACTTCAAGTTTTTGTGACCCGTACGTGCCAGATTTTGTTTATTGAGATTCAAAAAAGACCCAGCAATAAAGCCAGGCCTTTAATGTGGAGCTAATACTCTATATTGACTCTTATTTCTTGTTGCTGACAGTCAGGAAACCGTTGCGCGGATTCTCTTTGACAACCTTACCGTCAGGCAGGTCGACAGCTTCCGGGCGCTCGTCTTTGCTGAAGTAGTAGATCGGCTGTTCCTTACCACCGCGAAGTGTGACCTTCTTGGAGTTTAAATAGTAAGTAACGCCTTTCGAGTTCGTGTGCTTGTATGCCATGTGAGTTACCCTCTCTTATGGTTGTCTCTTTAATTGATAGTCGTCCAAGGTCTAACACCTCAGTACCCCTAAAATACTCTTGAGATATTTTACTTGTCAACTATTTCATCAGATATGGTTACCTGTTGCCTGTGTAAAGTTTATGTATTACACTAGAAGTTACTGTAACCATAATAAGTTTAAGGGTAGGGTAGATAGATGGATTTTAGAGGCAACAGCAGTCAAGAGTCCGGTACGCCGGCAGCAAGAACCGTAAGTCAGACACCTGGCAGTAGCACATTCGGCGGCGGCCTATCCGGGCAAACGGCCCCGAAGCCTACGCGTAAGTTATTTAAAATCGGATTAGTAGTATTGTTATTCTCCATAACCGCGCTGGTTATCGCCCTGACATTACTGCTCGTCTTCAGCGGCAACTCTCAAGCCAAGGCCGTCAAAGCCGGCTCGTATCAGGCAGTATTCCTGAACAATGGCCAGGTTTACTTCGGTAACATCAAAGCTATCGGTGACAAGACCTTTGATCTCCAGAACATCTATTACCTTCAGACGAACGGCGGCACTGATGCTGCAGCCCAGACAACAGCGTCCACCAACGTCTCACTCGTTAAGCTTGGTTGTGAACTGCATGCCCCTGTCGACCAGATGCTTATCAACAGCGACCAGGTTATCTTCTGGGAAAATATCAAAGATAGCGGCCAGGTCGTAAAAGCGATTGCCGACTACAAGAAGCAGAACCCTCAAGGAACCTGTAGCCAGCAGAGCCAGAGCTCAACACAGCAGGCTCCATCGACAACTCCTGCAACTACTCCGCCAACAACGACACCTACTACAACTAAGAAACCATAGTAATCTTCGGCACTCCCGGCAAAATAAATCCCCGACTTCACAGCCGGGGATTTATTTTATAATGTATCTACCGGGTTTGATGTCTATGCAGCCGGCGTAGTACGAACATAACTATGGCTGTCAGTAGCAATGCTATTGTCGCTACAGCCGTCCAGCCAGCAAGGTCGGGTGACCAGACAGGTGATACAAAATCAAATTTGTAGAGACTGTCGGGAATAGGCTTGGCGGCAGCGGCCTGCCCATGCGTCGAAACATACTCCTGAATACACGGAACTCTGTTCCGTCCGGAGAAATCAGTGCTGTTCTGACCTTCGCAGTATGTCTGGGCGTCGTTGTAAAGCTGCTCGTTACTGACGGGCTTATTATTAGCCGCCTGTAACCGTTCATAGGTGTATTTGAGCTGTATCGGTGGATACACGGAGTTATGGCTCGGCGTCAGGTCAGTGTTCATGTGCGTCGTGACGTAATGCTGCAGGTTCGTCAGCGTTCCGCGGACGTCACCGTCATCTTTGTCTGCCTGATAGACATCGGCCCGCAGTTTGACCATCGTCAGGTTATTGGTACGCAGGCCATTGATGCAGATCAGACAGCAAACGCCAGCCGCAAGGAAATACCAGCCCGGGTTTGTCAACGGATTGCCTTCCCGAAGGTGAGATAATTTTACGTTTGGCATGTTGCTAATGATTATAACCGATTGCATGGCGCCCCGTGCTCGGAATGTCTGGTGCTGTCTGTTTGGCTTGCGTCATTGCCGACCATAGCCGATACTTATGATATGCATATTTTCTTCTCCGGCATCGGCGGAACAGGCCTCGGACCGCTAGCACTCATAGCACACCAGGCTGGCTACACGGTTTCCGGGTCAGACAAGCAGGATTCGCAGTACATCCAGTATCTCCGTGAATATGGCATCAGTGATATTGAGATCGGCCAGACTGCCGAACAGATCGGGGCAGTTCACGCCGGCAATCCTATTGATTGGTACGTGTATTCATCGGCCGTTGCTATCGAGAACCCCAGCGCGCCGGAACTACACTTCTGCCAGACTGAACATATCAAACACACCAAACGCGACGAGCTGCTCAATGCTATCCTGGACGAAAAGAACCTGAAACTTATCGCTATTGCCGGCACGCACGGCAAAACTACCACCACGGCCATGGCCATCTGGCTTTTCAAGAGCTTCGACATACCGGTCAGCTACTCGGTCGGAGCCAAGATGCCATTTGGCGAAATGGGACACTATGACCCGGCCAGCCAGTACTTCGTCTACGAAGCTGATGAGTTCGACCGCAACTTTTTAGCCTTTCATCCGTTCGTTTCGATCATTACCGGTATCGATTGGGACCACCATGACATCTACCCGACCCGCGGGTCATACGAGCAGGCCTTTGATCAGTTCATCGGCCAAAGCAGCCGAACACTGCTCTGGACCGATGATATATTCAAGATTTCCAGTACTGCGGGCAGCGTACCCGAGGCTGCCAATAAGGCAAATCCGGACATCAACACTATGCTGCATCTCCCCGGCATGGTGAACCGCGAAGATGCCTGGCAAGTCGCTATGGCACTCCAGCCTATTATCAACCGGCCACTCATGCAGCTGGTGCAGGCGCTTGACGCATTTCCAGGCGTCTCACGCCGGTTTGAACAAGTTATACCTAACCTGTATAGCGATTACGCTCATACCCCGCCCAAAATCCGCGGTACGCTCGAGACAGCCCAGGAAGTTGCCAAGGGTCGCAAAGTTATTGTGGTCTACGAGGGGCTGCACAATACCCGGCAGCATTTCATCAAAGACGAGCTCAAGACGTTATTTGATACTGTCGACCATCTGTACATCGTACCGAGTTATCTGGCCCGCG
This sequence comes from Candidatus Saccharibacteria bacterium UBA5148, assembly GCA_002413835.1. Lineage (GTDB taxonomy): Bacteria > Patescibacteriota > Saccharimonadia > Saccharimonadales > UBA4665 > UBA4665. The sequence continues at coordinate 78,479 of DHXU01000009.1, forward strand.
AAGATCAGACACTTCCCCTGCTCTCCCCTACTGACCTCAAGAACTTCCTGAGCGATACTGCCCGAGCCAAAACGGACGCCGCCGCCCTGGACGGTGAGCTGGAAAAGATTATCAAAGACCACCTCGCCGCCGGAGACGTCGTAGTCTGTATTAGCGCCGGGGGCGGCGGCAGCCTGGACGAATGGCTGCGCAAGGAATTCCCTAAGCTATGAAAAAAATAATTGTCGCTTCAGAAAACCCTATAAAGCTCCAGGCCACATTAGCCGCCTTCCAGAGGATGTTCCCCGAAGAGCAATTCGCGGTTGAAGGTATTTCTGTCAAGTCAGACGTCAGTGACCAGCCAACTTCCGATAATGAGACATACCAGGGTGCCGCCAATCGGGTTGAGAATGCTCACAGCGCAACTCCGGACGCTGATTTCTGGGTTGGTCTCGAAGGTGGCATTGAGATTAAAAACAGCGAGATGGAGTCTTTTGCCTGGATGGTAGTGCGCGGCCCGCACAATCTCGTGGGCAAAGGCCGAACGGCAACCTTCTTTTTACCTCCCCGCGTCGCCGAGCTCATCAACGAGGGCAAGGAACTTGGTGAAGCTGACGACATTGTCTTCGGTAAAACGAACTCAAAACAAGCCAATGGTGCTGTTGGCCTGTTGACGGGTGACGTCATCGTGAGGGCGGGTTACTACACAGAGGCAGTAATTTTGGCCCTGATCCCCTTTAAAAACACTTCACTCTACACTAGTCCTCAATTGTAACAGCACCGGCGCGCAGCACTTCGAGCGCATCGTCGACGACACGGACGATCGTCGAAGGCTGATGATTGGATAAATCGCCGCCGTCAACATAACATGCGATGGAATCACCGAAGTAAGCCTGCGCTTCTTCGACAGTATGGGCGATTGGCTGGCCGGGTAGATTGGCGCTGCTGGTCAGTAGTGGGCCGGTTTGTCTGAGCAATGCCTGCAGACCGGCGTCAGCCGGAATCCGTACCGCCAGACTGCCGACACCCTGATGTAAATACTCGAGCTCGTGGCTCGGAATAACCACACTGACAGCACCCGGCCAATATTGCTCGACGGGCGTCATGTAGCGCTGCTTGAGACCTAATTCGACCAGCTGGTCGACACTGGCGGCAATAATCGTACCTGGTTTGTGCTCGCGGTGTTTGAGGGCATAGAGTTTTGCAGCAGCTGCAGGATTAGCGGCGCTGCAGACGATGCCGTAGACGGTATCGGTCGGTATCACGGCAACCGAGCCATCAGCGATGGCCTCGGTGAGCTTCGAATCGGTTAGCATAACTGTTTGTATCATTTATTAACATTATTTTAACATAATTATCTATGAAATAATAGCTTTCGATGGCGTGAAATATCGTCACGAGGGTTGCTAGTGGAGACTCAGTATCTGGCCATGTTTTTGCAGCATCCCCTCGCCTATCAGATCGTCCAGAATGCTCACAGTACGCTCATCTGCCAATGTTTTCACGAGTTCATAAAAAGTGTACTTTCTCTCCGTTAATAAACGAATAATCTGCCCTCGTACTTGCCGTCTGGAACCGTGAAATGTTGATTGTTTCACAAATGTCGAGCTGGCCCGGTTCAGGTTGCCGACGGATTTTTTGAGATAGGCGCCGTAATCCATCATGGCCCAGTAGAATTCCCGCGGAGACAGCGCATCGTCCTCGTTTGCCAGCTGCTGCAGAATTACGGATAGTACTTCCTTGATAGCCTTGTCGCTCACGCCAGACGCGTCCTTGAAAAAATGATGGATAAGCAAGGTGCGGATGTTTGTCTCGACATAGACGACCGGCTGGTTGAAGGCGTAAGCCATGATCGCCCCGGCGGTGTTCGGGCCGATACCCGGTAGGCGCTGCAATGCTATCAGGCTGTCCGGAAAGATACCACCATATTCGCGGTCGATGACCTGCGCAGCCAGCAGCAGATATTTGGCCCGGCGGTTATAGCCAAGCCCGCTCCAGAGCTGCAGCACCTCACCGAGCGTCGCCTTGGCTAGCGACCCGACAGTCGGAAAGCGGGTCGTAAAAGCTGTATATTTCGGCGACACCCGTGATACCTGCGTCTGCTGCAGCATAATTTCTGAGATCAGAATCTTATAGGCCGAAAAACTGCCGTCTGGCTCGGGCTGGCGCCACAACATATCGTGGCGGCCAAAGTCAGCATAATATTGACTGAGAATCTGTATAAAATCTGCTGCAGGCTGACTGTCCATTCCGTCTAGTGTACGGCAACTACGACGACGGATGCTAGCGGTAGTTCCATTTGCCAAAGCCGGCGGTATTGGTAAGATCGACAATCTTCTTAGCTGCGCTGCCGTCCAGGCTGACGGCGTAATCGGCCGTTTCAGTCGGTGTCGTCACGCGGTAGACAATGGTTCGGGCATTCAACCAGCGCGTCGGATAGGTTAGTCCTGTCTGGGTTACGAGCGTCGTGTCCTTGCCGGTCGTAGCGTTCGTTACAAGAAGTACGCCATTGCCGTCGCGGCTGTCTGTCCAGAGCGCGTGATTGCCGTCGGCAGCGTCGAGATAGAAACGGGTCTCGGCATTTGTAACGCTGGTACCAGAGACTTTGACAGCGCTCGGATCACCAAGTTTGTAGCTGTAGCGGCTCTGTAGAACCGACAGGTCAAAGCTATCGTATGAAGTACGGATGATGTTCCAGACATCGCTTTTATCCAGGATCACCTGCTTGCCAGTGTTATCCGGATTGATCTTGACCAGCTGCGAGACTCCGCCCTGGAAATTATTAGAAGCTGCGTAATATACGGCACCCTTTGCCGAGACGACGTCACTGAAATAATTGGCACTGGCCAGCTGCAGGCGCGCAGTCGAGCGGAAATCATAGGACATCAGCTGGTAGCGCTCCGGATTGCCGGCGCTGGTACCGGCTTTGATCTTTACATAAATCAGCTTGTCCTGGATCCAGTCGACTATCTGAATCCGTTCGGAATGGTCGAGGGTTAGTTTGGTGCCGTCCTCGACGTCTATCAAGGTCAGCGCCTGCAATGGATAGCTGTCCTGATTACGGGTTGTGTCGCGTTTTGATACGACGGCCGCTTCGCTGGCATCGTCATTCTGGACCACACTCATGTCGGCATCTTCTTGGCCGGATGCCGCCAATAGCATCTGCTTGTTCTTGCCATCGATATCGATGCTATAGAGATCATATTTGCCGCTCTGTTTGGAAATATAGACTTCTTTCTGGGCCGGCACCATGACGATAGTCCGGCTTTGCTTCTGGCCTGGCTCCAGGCTGACAGATTCGGCGCGGTAACCATCAGCTGTTATTTTCGCTGGCCGTTCGCCTATCTGACCTTCTTCAGTCGTCAGGACGAGCAAGCCAGTTTCGTCGGATAGGGCATTGGAGTCACCGCTGGTGATTTCGGCATTTTTGACTGTTTTACCGGACAGGTAATCTGTCAGTTTGAATCTGTACTGTGTACCGACGGCATTAAGCGTAAAGTCACCAAGCGGATTGCTACCCAACCCAAGCGTGACAGTCTGGCTGATAGTTGCAAAACCAGGTTGGCTGATAGCTAGCGACTGCGTACCAAGTTGCAGATCCTGGAGTCTGACGATTCCGTCTTTGTTGGACCGGGCCTTGCCTGTACCAAGCTCGACGGTGACATTCTTAAGGGGCAGCTGCGTCGTATTGTCTATTATTGTCAGCGAAGCGGCCGAACGTACGCCAACGCTGTTCAGGGCATAATACCGGCTGGTAGGGATGGTGGCTAAGGCACCGATGGCAGCTACAACGATGACAATCGTGCTATAGCGCGCCAGTTTGTGATGCCACCAGGCCGCGAAGAAACCAGCGATGTGGCTCCTAAGGCTGCGCTTTGGGGCCTGGGCATCGGCAGCTTGAGCGGCCTTGGCATCATGCGCCGCCAATAGCTCGTCACTTTCGTGGATCATGATGTCGTCGACTGCCGTATCGGTAGCCGGGTCACTGGCGGCTTCGTCAATCGGTGGGGGCGATGCAGTCTCGGTGTCAGTAGTGTCTACAGGGGTTGCGTCGGCTTCAGGCTCGTCGGACGTCTCAGGTTCGTCCGGTTCTATTGCATCCTCCTGGTATAAAGGGTGTAAAGGCGCCGACGGGATATCTGCCGCGTCACCCGGCTTCGGGTCAGGTAGCTCGATATCCATCATCTCATCAACATGATGCTCAAGCGGTGAAACCGTTTCCGGAACTGAATCTTTTTGTATCTGTTTGTCTGGCATAGCTACACTGTTTCCTTCCTAACAGTATACCAGTTTATGTCATAACCAGTATGCTGGGCAGCCTTCCGTGTCCAGGCATGTCTCTTATACGCTACATGATCTGCGCGTGCCGACCGCTAGCTCCGCGGCGTAGGGCCGTTTTGAGTATCAGCAGTATGTTCAGTACCACGACCCCAAGGGCGGCAGCAATCGGTCCGACCGCCACCACTAAACCAACGGCCACGATGACGTTCGCCAGTAGCCACAGCAGCACGGATTTACGGGAATACTTCAGACGCAGATATTCAGCACCAAGGTAGTAGTATGGGAATACTGTGATGACCAGGAAGGTGCTCGATAGCAACCCAAATATCAACGTCACAGCCAGACTCTGCCAGAACGGGCTGGTCAGAGCTAACGGAATCAGAGATACAACAGCCGTCAGGCTGGTCGCAACCAGCGGACGGAATCGTTCGCCCAGCGCTGCCACGGCAGCATCGACTGCCGGCAGTCCTGAGCGCCGTGCCTGATTGGCATAATCCGTCAGCAAGATAGTGTTTTTGATGCTCAGTCCGATGAGCGCGAAGAAGCCGAGCATCGAGAAGAAGCTAAAGGCGTTATTGGTATAGTACAGCCCGAGAGCGATGCCAAAGAAGCTGAACGGCAAAGCCATAAATATCAGCAGCGGCTGAAGCAGCGACCGGAACTGGATGACCAACAGGATATAAATCACCAGCAGGACCAGTGGGAAGGCATAGGCCAGCGACTTGAACGAATCCTGGTTCTCGGATTCCTGTCCGAGGTCAAAACTGACGTCTGACGAATGTAGATCGTACTGCGCCAGCCGCTGATTGTCATATTGTTTGGTTACCGCGGCTTTGGCAATCGTGGTCAGGGTGGTCGTATCGGTGCCGTCAAAGGAGGCATTTACCGAAATGACAGGCCGTGTACCGGTACGTTGATAGATCGACGTATTGCTGACCGTGACGTCAGTTACAGTCGCCAGTGTGCCGCTGGGGCGTTCCAGTTTGCGCCCCTTCAGGTACTGCGCCATATCGCGGGCCAGGCGCTCGGCCTCCGGGCGATTGGTGGCCGTAATATCAACTTTGAAACTGGACGTTGGCGGACCGATATCCAGCGGGTAGGCCGTTACCCGGGCGTCGCTGAAGTTCTGAAAACGATCTTTGAGCGCTGCCGCCAGCTGCGGTGCGGTAGCATCACGTGTACCATACGGCGTGAGTTCAACCGACAGCGTTGCCGTCTGGTCGTCAGCCATGCCGTAGTACGATGCCTCGACCAGATCATTACCAAGGACCTGGCTGGTGATATCATCGGCCCGCGCCGCAATGGATTCTGCCTGGGCGACAGACGTGTTTGGTGGGAAAGTCAATGCGACAGCCAGCTGGTTGGTATCCTTGCTTGGTGGAAATATGTTAAAGGCTACCTTCTGGAACACCAGGCCACCGATGCCGATGAACATGAAGCTGATGAGAATTGCCGTGATACCGACGCTGAATTCCTTACGCCGCGAATGCCTGGCCCACAACATCGGCCGGCCGATCGCCGTTGCCATCCGGGCCTCGATACCGCGGGCGGGTTCGTGGACATTTGCGGCACCCATCTGTTTCTTTCCGAGCAGTACGTAACGCGCAAATAACGGTATAAATATCAGCGCCACTACCAGACTGATGAGAAGTGCCGAAATAATCGTCACCGGAATTGCCCGTATGAAGCTACCAAGCACACCACCGACAAAGACGAGCGGTGTAAAGCTAAGGGCTGCCGTCAGTGTTGCAGCGACCATTGCCCGGCTGATCTTGCGGATAGCTTCAGCAACCGCTTCCCGCCTGTCTTGCGTCCGCCGGCGGGCACTATCCACTGCTTCAACCATGATGATGGTGTCGTCCACGATCAGTGCCAGACCAAGGATCAGCGCAAACAGTGTGATGACATTCAGGCTGTAGCCGATCAGGTAGATGATACCGATGGTCGCGGCGATGACGGTAACCATGGAGATAACGGTGATAAGCGACGCCCGGATAGCAATGATGATGGAGCCGATGATCAGTACTGCTACTAACCCCTCGAGCAGGACGCGCTGCAACTCGGATATTTCATCCTTGATTGACGGCGCATAACTGGCGCTGACCGCAGTCTGAAGACTGCTTGCATCCGGCGTGGCCTGGTACTGTTTCAAGACGCCGCGGATCTGGTCGTCGAGCTTGATAACATCAGCCCCTTTGACGCTGGCGACATTGATAATGACTGACTGATGGAAGGTATCTCCACCGCCGGTTATCTCGCCGTAACGGTCAAAGGTCCGCTGTACTGTCGTGGCCTGCCCGGTTGCGGGACTAACGATTTGCTGGTACGGGTCAGCCACGGAGAATTTTGCGACCTGCGCTGGTTTATGGGCCTGCAGATAATCCACGGTCTGTTGTGATTTTGTGACAAGGTTCTGCAGGTTCAGCCCCGGTTCGGTGCTGTAAACCGAAATAGTGGCGTCAACCTTCTCTAATGCCCCACCGGTAACACCAAAATACGGTGCGCCGAGTGTCAACTTAGCTTTGCCCGGTATGCGGCTATCCTGCTTGATAGCAGACTGCAAGGCTTGCTTGGCTGCCGCGGCATCTATTTTTTCATCGTACTGGATGGTCGCGCTGAAGAAATTGTCACCGCTCTGGCTCGTCACTGCATGCACGCCGGACTGCTTGAGTGCAATTTCTGAAATTGGTTTGGCTAAGGTCTTATCGACGGTAGCGGCATCGTTCACGGCATAGGTTCCATTCACGATGACGATCGGTATAGCGATGCTCGGGAAGCCCTCACGCTTCAAGAGCGTCGTGTAGCTAATGATTCCGAACAGTGTAATAACAATCCACAGCAGAGCCGCTATCCGTGGACGGTTAAAGAATGCCAGCGTTATGCGCGGCAGCAAGGTAGCTTTATCAGTAATCTTGCTTGTACCACTGACGGGACGGGTCTTCATGATTTTTCTTTTCTGTTGCATTCCGATGTATGTAGCGTAGCAGATATCGGCAAGTGCATACAGTTGTTTAGAAATATCTGACTGACCACCTGAGCTTAAGACCGTCCGAACTGCTACAGGCCGCCATAACCATAGCCATAACCCTGGAAGTTATAGTCAGGCTTATGATAGTCAGATACCTTTATCGGCGCACCGCCGGTGACTGGCATTATGTACAGTTCGCTGCCCTTTTGGGATACGAACAGATAATCGTCTGAATACCAACCATACGGTGTAAATTCGCTCAGACTGGCTATCTGCTGGCCATTCTTAGCATCTATATCACCGACGAACAATGTATTCTTGCCGTCGCGGGCGTCTGACCAGAAGGTCTGCTTGCCGGATGGCGAAACGAGATAGGTCGGATATGGATCATAGAATGCCTGATCGGTGACATCTGTCTTTGGAGTGACTTTTCCGTCCTTGTATTCATAGTAGGAAGACTTATCACCATTCTGGCCAGGCACCTGGACATATAGGCCTTGCGGCTCATACAACTTCGTCTGCAGTGCATAGTAGCTGTAGCTGCCTGATATTGGGAAGTCTTTGACGCTTTTCTTGCCGGATCCGTCCGGCCTGACACTCATAAGGCTTATCTGCTTGCCGTTCAACTTGTAGCCGGAATAATAGTTGGCATACCAGTTTTTGACATAGACAAGCTCGTTGTCCATGATGTACACCGAACCGAATTGATTACCAGCATAGTCACTGTCGCCGCTGCCTTCGGCGTCAGTTTCATCAATCGTCGTCAGTTTACCTGATTCAGCGTCGAACGTCTTGAGTGCCTGAGCTTTCGGCTGCCAGTTCTGGTAACCGTTTCTGTACACCAGATATACGAAGCGGTGATCAGTCCAGCCGACAGCACTGAAATTAGCGTTGCCTTCGTCCATCGTCGTCAGTTTGTCATTAGAAGTGTCAATCAGGAACAGTTTAGGGTTCGGGCCGCCATCCCGTGTAGACTTCAAGGCGAGATATTTCCAATCGCGTGAGGCCAGCAGTATGGTGTCTGTATTCACTTCCGACCCGGTTCCCGCTAATACGGTCTGGCGATTGGTGCCATCAAGGTCAGTTTTGACGACATCTATCTTGCCGGATATTTTCGACAGGAAGTAGACTTTGCCGGCCGGTACCAATGCAAAAGTATTCAGCGGATCTGTCTGCTCGGTGACGTGCAGAGTCGCTGTGGCTGCATTATATGTATCACTGGTAATCTTTATAGCAACCGTTGGCTTGTCTGCCGGTACAACGATGATGGCCTCACCGTTCTTGTCAGTCTTGGCTGTCGAATCGGCAGCCGTAAGCAATGCACCCGAAAGCGGTTTACCACTTATCTTGTTAATCACCCTCGCCTGCACTTGGCGGCCGGTAGCTGTGACAGTCGCTATATACGGCGCCTGCTTCGGGTGTAGCGGTACCAGAATATCCGTTGACGTAGTGGCATAGTACTTCTTCGTGACAGTCAGTTGCTGCGACCCGACTTTGACATGCAATTTCGCCCGGCCTTTGGCATCGGTCTGAGCAGTTGCCACACCTAACTGCACTTTGGCATTGGTGACAGGCTTGTTAGATGTCTTATCGACAACTGCGACTTCGAAGTTCTCTTTGAGGAACAGTCCCAGCAGCTGATAACGGGTCAATGGCAGAGCGAGAAGCACGGCTGTCAGCAGCACGATTGTCAGCGGAATTGTCAGGAATTTTTTGCGCCAATAAGCACCAATCAGGCGCTTCAAACGGTTCGGTTTGTTACTGGGAAGCACCACATGAGAAGTCGGCGGCACAGCGTAGGCACGTGAGGTTGTTGTATCAGGTTGGGCTTCGCTATCGGCCGCGTCGGTCTCTAGCTGGTCGCTTAGTGTAATCGTCGGTTCGACTTCCGGATTCGCCGCCGGTTCACGAGTTGTATCCTGTTCGGCCTTATCATCCGGTTGTGATGCTGTCATAGCTGATTAATCCTTATGCTAACTTTAAGGACATTGTACAGCCAACCGGTACGGACTCCAAGAAGGCCGCTGGCTAGTCTTCGAGGGCGGCCTGGACGTGGAGTTCTTTGAGCTGGGCAGCATCAACGACACTCGGCGAGTTCATCATGGTGTCGATGCCGGATCCGTTCTTGGGGAAAGCTACAATCTCACGGATGTTTTCTTCACCCATCAGGACCATGAATATGCGGTCGATGCCGAAGGCACAGCCAGCATGCGGCGGCGCACCGTATTTGAAGGCGTTGATCATGGCGCCGAATTTTGTATCGACGTACGCCGTGTCGTAACCCAGGCCGCCGAACATCTGATACATGATGTCAGGGTTGTGATTACGGACAGCCCCGGAGCAGATTTCGTAACCGTTCATGACCATATCGTACTGGTCAGCTACTATCTTCAGTTTATCTTCGTCGCTGGCAGCGGCTAAGTCTTCAACACTAGCTTTCGGCATACTGAATGGGTTGTGCCCGAAATCGAGCCTGTTGGCCTTATCGTCCCATTCGTAAAATGGAAAGTCGATGATCCAGGCCAAGGCGACGACATCTGGGTCTTTCAGCTTGAAATGGTCGGCGAATTCACTGCGCAGCCGGCCCAGGACTTTGTTGACTACCGGCAGCTTATCAGCCCCAAAAAAGACGATATCGCCGTCGGCGGCGCCAGCCTTTTGCTTGATCTGCTCCAGTTCTTCCAGTGACAGGAATTTGGCAATCGGTGACTTGATTTCACCAGCGTCGAAGGTCAGATAGGCCAGTCCGCCGGCGCCTTCTGATTTGGCAATATCTGTAAAATGGTCGATCTGTGAACGGCTGAGCACAGCTGCACCTTTGACAGCGATCGCTTTGACTGCGCCGCCGTCCCGGATAGCTCCAGCGAAGACACCGAAGCCTGAATCTTTCAGAGTATCTGACAAATCGATAAGCTCCATACCGAAACGCAGGTCAGGCTTGTCAGATCCATAGCGGTTCATGGCATCTTCGTAGGTCAGGCGCGGGATATCCTCACTTAGCAGTTTCTTACCGCCAAAATCCGTCACCAGCTGCTTGATAAGCGGTTCCATCATCGTCCGTACCTCTTCACCGTCGTCAACGAATGACATTTCCAGATCGAGCTGGTAAAAGTCGCCGTAGAGGCGGTCGGCCCGCGGGTCTTCGTCGCGGAAGCAGGTAGCTATCTGGTAGTAGCGCGACACCCCACCGACCATGAGCAGCTGTTTGAATTGCTGTGGCGCCTGTGGCAAGGCATAGACAGTTCCGGCGTGGACGCGGGACGGCACCAGGAAGTCGCGGGCGCCTTCCGGGCTGGAGTTAGCCAGGATCGGCGTCGTGACTTCGACGAACTCATGGCCTTCCATGTAATCGCGCATGACTTTGTAATAGATAGCCCGCTTGCGCAGTATATCCTGCATCTTCGGCCGGCGCAGGTCGAGGTAACGGTACTTCAGGCGTAATTCTTCACTTGCCATATTTCCACCTTGGGCATCGCCATGAATCTGGATCGGCATCGGTTCAGAGCGGTTGAGAATGTGCAGTGTCTCGACCTTGATTTCTATGCTGCCGGTCGCAATGTTCGGATTATGCAGGTTCTCAGCCCGCTCGCGTACCAGGCCGGTGGCTTCAATCACAAATTCATCACGCAGTTGCTCGGCTACCGCGAAGGCTTCGGCCGTCTCTGGCTGGATGACAAGCTGGGCGATACCGCCGTGGTCACGGATGTCGATAAATATCAGGCCGCCGTGGTCACGCCGGGACTCAACCCAACCCTTCACGACGACTTGTTCGCCGATATGGGAAATAGTGTCTTTTGTTATAGTTCTCATAAGTATGTGTCCTCTTATAATCCAGTTAGTTCAGTAGTGACTGATATGGGCCGCGTGCACAGTCAGCAAGCGTCAGCTCGCTAGCTGCCGGGCCTGGTATTTCTATTGGAGGTCCGCATATTTGTGGTCATCGCTGTTATTTTAACACTTTTTGGTGTAATTAACCTGCCTAATCTTTGGCGCCAAGGCCTCCGCAGACGCAAAAACGCCCAATATCGTCAGGCTGCCAAAGATTACTCGGGTTGATCCGGCTGCACATCTTCATCTACAGCCGGTACTGCGGCCCTGCTGGTCGAAGCAGCAACGGCGCGCTTATCGTCATAACTATCGAAGTCATCATCAATCTTATGGCCGATAACTTGTTCCAGGACATCTTCGACGGTGATGATGCCGACATACTCCCCCTCGCTGTTCACGACACAGAACATGTGCTGCTTGGTGATCTGAAAGGCGTGTAGCACCTGATACAGTGACTGGTCCTCGTGGACATATTGCACAGCCGGCTTCATGAGTTCACGGACACTACCACCCTGCCTGGCAGAGATTAAATCGCGCAGATAGAGCAGGCCGACAATGTCAGCCGCATCGGGTCCAACGACTGGAAAGCGTGAGTGTTGGCTCTCATACAATTCGTCCATAAGAATCGGGCCGACCACGTCATCGACTGCTACGGTCGTGACAGACCGACGCGGCACCATGACGTTCTGAACGGTTTTTTCACCGAATGTCAGGGCGTGCAGCACCAGGTCAAGTTCAGCCTCCGATATGCGGCTGTCGGCCAGCTGGCGTTGATTTTTGATAAGTTCGACCAGATCCTGCCGCTCGAACAGCCCGGTGTGGAACGTCACCGGCCGGTGTCGGTCGATAGTACGCGCAAAAAAATCCAGGACTGGATGCGTGTAGTACAGTACCCAGGCGACAGCCGGTGTCACGAACAGCGCCACCTGTGCTCCCAGGCCGGTTACCCGGGCGTTCGGCGACCAGGCAAAGGCATACCAGATCAGACCGGCTACAGCTACGAATACCAGCCAGGTGGGCGCAAGACTGGTGAGTAATATGAAGCTGCCAGCGACAGTCAGACCAATACATAGCCACAGGAACAACCGTAGGCTAGACCCGTATGCGACGGCGCGGTACAGGACAGCAGCGTCGTGATCGCCGCTCCGGGCCTGGCGTTTCAGCTCACGGACTGGGAAGAAATAGTAGGTTTTTTGCAGTCCGATAGCCAGCAACGCGAGGCCAAGTATAAGTAACGCCAGAATATATATAACCATGATGTAATGACAGCCCTTTACTGCATACCCGCAAATGACGCTGGAAGCGTACCAATAGCGTGTATACTATAAATAATATATGAGGAGGAAAGTTTAAGCTATGGATAAACGTTTTTGGGCCTTTCTAATTGTCATCGCCCTGGTTCTTGGAGGAGTATTTTTCATAAGCAATACCAAAAAGGCTGCCGCCCCAGCATCGTCGAAAGGTATTCTGACAAACCATGTCACAGTCAAAGGCACCAGTGGTGTCAAGCTCGTCGAATATGGCGATTTTCAATGTCCGGCTTGCGGTAGTTTCTACCCCGCCCTCAAACAAGTAACCGACACTTACGGCGATCAGATCAGTTTCCAGTTCCGTAATTTCCCGCTGTCTTCGATCCATCACAATGCCATTGCTGCCGCCCGCGCTGCCGAAGCCGCTGACATGCAGGGCAAATACTGGCAGATGTATGACAAATTATACGGAGAAAACTACACCCAGCTCGTTGCCCAGAACCAGAACAAATCATACAGTACCTGGATTGACGCTTCGGACCCAGTGCCTTTACTTAATGATTATGCGACGGCGCTCGGTCTCAACTTGACCAAATTCAAGCAGGATTACAAGAGTACAGCCGCCAACGACCGCATCCAGGCTGACCTGGCTGAGGGTAACAAGCTCGGTGTCGATAGTACGCCAACCTTTTACCTTGATGGCAAGAAGATCAGCAATCCCGACCCGACACTGGAAGCCTTTACCAAAGTCCTCAACGCCGAAATAGTCAAAAAGGGCGGCAAGCCGCTAGCTCCGACACCCAGTGCCGGCACGCCTGAGACGACTCCGGCTCCGTAGTTTATAAGCGACCATAAGCCGCGACCAAACACGAGACGCGCGCTCGCGGTGTAGCCTGCTGACTCTAGACTGATATATGAGCCGTCGACACGTAGAGCCATTCCTGGCGCGCATAGCGGCTGACGCTGGCCAGCAGGCCTTTGGTATATTGATTGGCGCGCAGTGCCTGCCGGATGCGGGCCGATGAGATATCCGGTGCAAAACTGTTGACGATAGTCAGATCGGCCCGCCGGGTAGGCCAGTCTTGCAAGCTTGCCACTACCTCGGCGTGCTGATGCTCGGAGCGTACGCCGACGACGAGCTCGCCAGCCGCCAGCAGACGGTCGGCATACGGCCAGTCCGGCAGCGTCAACACCGTATCCGAGCCCATCAAAAAGACCAACTGGTCTTGGGGGAATAATGCCAGCAGTTGCGGCAGGGTCCGCTGCACACTGAAATGCCGGTCAACCATCTCCATAACAGCCAGATCCGGATGCGGCTTGAGTGCCTTCTTTATCATCGCTACGCGGTGCGCATAATGCTCGACACCTGGCTTGGACCGCGGACGGCGTTCCGGTAAGAATATAACCTGGTCGAGCTTTGCCGACTGTAGCGCCTGCAGTGCAAAAGCCAGGTGCCCGACATGAATCGGATCGAAAGCACCGGCATATATGCCGATCCGGGCTCGTTTGAGACTGTCTCGTTTGACAGTGCGTAGGTTACGCACTGATCGGCCCTCCTTCGCAGCACTTCGTCGGAATATGACAGGCGGAGCACATAAAATGTCCGTGCACCGGTTCAATCGGGTGTCTCTGAGGAATTATTCCACAGGAACCACTGAATAACTCCGGTGATCTCTCTTTCACCAGTTCCGCAAACGGATCGTAGTCGGTCGTTTTTGTGTTATCGCCCATACTTCCAGTATACCTTGCCTACTAGGCGGCATCGACTGTTTTTGAGCAACCGCAGGCGCCGCTGATGTGTTTTTTCCGCGCTCCTTTTTCAATGATGATTTTCACGGTCGTCTTAACGTTCTTCTTGTGACACTCCGGACACTCGAGTGACGTAAACTCACAGTCGCCGTCCTCTTCCGTGTTGGTATTGCTGCCGGATTCAGGGCCATCCTTCGAATCACTGCTGCCAGAAGGGCAAGAGTTCGACCGATCGGTTTTGACAGCTTCGAGTATTTCCCTGGCGGCCAGCTCGCGGTTGCCTTTTTCCAGATGCCAGCGGGCTATCTCGATGCGGGCCGACGATTCAGTCCCGAATACGTCAGGATTAATGCTCATATTTTCTGCTGCCAGATGAATAGCCTGCTTTCCGGAAATCTTGTTCAGCCGCTCCGTCGCCATGGTACGCGACGTAATGGTTGGCGCTTCGGCGATAAGCTCGGCTACAATCTTATCAATTGTCGGTTTGAAGCTGGCTTCCCGGGCGGCGCACATATCCCGGTAGGCGTAGTAATCCTGCGGCGGCTTGTTCTCACCGAAGAACGTACCCCCGGCAGCCGCATCATACCGTCTGACCAGATCCAGTACGCCGTCCGGCATCAGGCTCTTGTGTATCAGTAGCGGTGAATCAAGCAGCTCGGTCGCGCTCATACCGGCGACATTCAAGCCGAACTGGCTGACGAGGTCAGTGATCGCTGTGCCGTCATGTCGGGCAGCGCCGCGCTGCCCGACACCGGCCACGAAGCCGAGTTCCGTCGCGAGCTGGTTCCCTGCGGCTGATGTTACCTGTATCGAGCAGCTCATGGTATCGAGGAAGAAGCCGGCTTTGCGCATGTCTGAATCAGACATATCATCCGGGACACGCGAAAATGTCACGAGATTGTATTCATTGAGCGTGCCCTGGTTATAGTAATGACTGAGCCGGAAAGCATTTCGTGTCTCTGCCTCGACGCGGGCCCGCATCTGCCTGCCTTTGGACGCATAGCGCAGGCTATTAGCCTGTACCGATTCCAGTGTCTGGCCGTGCTGTTGGATAGCGCCGGCGGCGTCCGCCATCATATTGATTTTGTTTATGTTACCGGATTTGATTATCCGCTCCACGAAATCGGTAATGGCGTTCATCTCAATCATTTTGTAGGCCGCTACATCTCCCTCTGCCGCTAAGTGGATGCCGTCATGTAATGACTCTATCGGCTGCGTCTGCAGGGCTTCCTCGGTATCAGCAGTGTGGGCTTCGACGTTCCAGGCTCCGGTTGCCACGGCACCGATGAAACTGGCGGCTTTCTGCCGGACCGCCAGATCTTCAGCCGTAGCAGGAATAGCCAAAGCCAGACGTTCGCCCGCCCTCATACGATTTCCTCGATTGCCTGCCCCATAGGAGCTCTGTCGGCCATGTATTACCCTCTACCCCGGCGCGAGCAGAAGGCTATACCACCCGGGAGTCAGTGGTATATGCTCCTGCTCGGGAGACTTCTTATAGCTGTATCGGACTCCCTATTGACAAGAGGTGTATATAGTTCTTATGTCAATAGATTACCGTTGCGGCACAGTTCCTGAATTCTTATATCCGCAATATCGGTCAGCACCATCGGTCAGACCGGCTGCAGATACTGTAGATATAAGGCACAGGATTCCAGCTTTGGTTGTTAAGTACTAGTAGTTTAACATCCCGTCCCTACGCTAGATATAGTATTTTTGTATACAGCTTGTTGTACGCCGGGGCGTAACTGCACCTATTATTTAATCTTGAAGCTTTCCAGCATGTTATAGAAGATCATATACTCAGGCGTCGCGTTATCATCGGTATAGACAAAGAAGAACGAATGCGGCCCCGATGTTGGCCCGGTCAGCGTCACTTTATTAATCGTGCCAGGAGCGCTGGTGCCGACGACATTACGCATGACGTTATCGTTATCACACAGGAATTCGACACCATCCCATTTGCCGGGCATGGCTAATGGTTTAGCACCTTGGGTGCTGGGACTCGTGAATGTCGTACAGTTCTCGGACACCATGCCATGCGACAGGTTGTTACCCTGGGCCCGGACTGCGACTGCTTTATTGACAGCCAATGTCTGCGGTAAGCTGTCAACATAGATGTCAAGTGCCCGGTTGTCGGCGTTTACCAACGTGCTATGGAAGCTATACAGGTCATAGGGCGCCTGATCATGCTTGATAAGTTTCCAGTCGCCAGGGAGGTCAAAGGCGAACAGTCCCTGGTCAAAATGCTTAACATCTGAGTTCGGAATGACGAACTGATGGCTGGAACCGGCCGTATTTTTGATAATCGGCTTCGTCGACTCCTTGAACTGTTTGTATACATACAGCCCACCCGCCAGCAACAGCACTGCTATGACCGCCAGGGTGATCAGCAGCCGCTTGTGCGAATGGTGCCGGTGGCCGATTTCGTAGGTTTTTTGCGGCATATCATGCCACCTCTTGTGGAGGCGCCACGTCGGTGGTTGCTTTGTGTCGGAGTTCGGCCAGGCGCGGCATGAAGGCGCTGGCGGCGGCTTCCAAACCCAGGACTCGCAGTGCATTGACCATGACAGCCATCTCGTCATAGGTGTGCTCGGCAGCTTCGCCGGCTTGCTCGAACCGACTGAACATATCTTCGACCTTCTGGACTAACCAGGTCTCCTGCCCAGGCTGGTCTGCTGGCGCGGCTGTGTCATCAGCATGTACTACCCCGGACGGCGCGACGACCTCAAGTGACCGGGCTGAGTGGTCGCGCTTGCGCAGGTGGCCGCGCCGGATCAGACTGTTGACGTGCAGCGAAACGGTCGCTACCGACGTGTAATCAAGCCCGTTCATAATCTCGCGGTAGCTCGGGCTGTAACCATGTTCGGTTATAAAACCTTCGATGTAGGTCAGAATTTCACGTTGCTTCTTAGTTGGGCGGATAGTGTCGCTACACATGCTTATGTTTTATTATACTCCTCCCGAAAAACCCAGTAGCGGTAACCAATATAGTTCCAGACTGTGAAGAAGCCGGCCGCCACGAACATACCGACATAAGGAGTTATGCCTACCTGTCGCAAGCCGCCGATAATCAGATAATCAAGCAACAGGTTGAAGGCGGAAAAGACAATGTAACGCAGCCGGTTACGGTTTTCATGCTTTTTGAGTTCGGACGTCTGGAAGGCCCAATAGCGCTGGACGATGTAGTTGAGCGTCCAACCGATAATATCGCCGGCCAGTTTTGCCTGCCACCACTGCCAGTGCAACCAGCTGTAACAGATGGCAAATATAGCATAGCCACTACAGAAATACAGACCGCCGCCAACCATGAACTGGCCGAACTGTATCAGTCGGTGGCGGTGTTTACTGAGCGGCATGGCCGGCCTTAGAGGAAACCTGTGGGGGCGCTGTTGCCGGCAGTGCGAGCGCCGCCCCAGCTAGTCCCCACCAGACATAACTGATCGTGTCATCTGTCCAGGCGTGTGACAGCAGATTCACCAGACTGATGCCGATCAGACTTGCCAGCAGCACGTCAGGCAGCAACTGCCCACGGCGATGCCAGAGCCGACCAGCAACCAGCAGGTTGATAGCCACGAATAATGCGAGACCGATAACCCCCGCCTCCTGTCCGATCTGGATGTAATAATTCTCAGCAATCCGGGCCGGATGGTCATTATAGACAGATGCCGGGCCGGCCGTCCCGGTACCAGCCCCGAGCGGACGGCGCACTATCTCTGTAATGCCGGCACGGGCGGCATTAAAATGGCCTTGGTTAGAACTCGTCGGTGAGAGAGAGTGCTCATCGGTATGGAAAAAAATATTTTGAAAGACATCATTATTCCTGAGACTAAAGCCGACAGCGGCACAGGCCAGCACGGCCGCACTACCGGCAATCAACAGTACTCGCCTCCCAGTGTGTACCCTGAGCGCTTCCCAGATAAGCCATCCGAGCGCCGCCGCAGCACCAATCCAGGCGCTACGCGAGAAGGTCAGAGCCAGTGCAACCAGACCAAGGGCCAGTCCAGCGGCATACAACCATCGCCATTTTCGGCCGCGCAAAACCAGTACCCCAAGCGCTGCGATGACAACAATCAGGTACGTACCAAGAGGATTGGCACCGCGTAATGTTGATTGAATCCGTTGATAGCTAGCCTTCTGGTCAACAGTCTGAACGGCTGGGATGGTTGCCGGGCCATATCCGAAGTGACCGAGAAAATCGGCTGGCAGCACCGTATACTGCAGGATACCGAAGATTACGACGATGACAGCCGGGATAAGTACTATCTGTCGCCAATGTGCCGAGATCCAGCTGCCGTAGTGCGAGATCAGCCAGACTACCAGGAAGAATATCAGGAACCGACTGTCGAGCAGTAATCCATAGCCAGCAGCTTTGGCCGTAACTCCACCAGTCAGATAGGAAATCAGGCCAGAGATACCAAGCACGGCCAGATACGCTACAGTGACGGTCAATAGCGGCCAGCGGCGATACCATTGCCGGCCTGCCGCCGGGCGTGAGTGGAGTGACCAGGCGATGATACCAGAGCCGATCACCAGCAAAACGAGTAGTAGCTCCTTCCACAACCTGAAGACGGTGTAGTGTCCGGCCACGCTGGCGGCCCAGACAGTCAGGAAGGCATGTAGCGGCATCAGCACGATAACGCCGGTGCAGACAAATACAAGTAATGGTAGCAGTCGACGGCGGATTGTTGGCGAAAGCGCTTTCATAGGGTGTTACAATCTAGTATATGGCACTGGCGTGCCAGGCAGGCTAACTTTTTTGCTGTTTCAACCCGCGATATGAAAAACAACGCTTCACAAATATATAACATCTTTCTGGTAATCGGAGATTTTCTGGCGCTGATCGCTGCTTTTGTCGGAGCGTTCATTCTGCGTGTCACCCTCAGTAATGTCCCGATTGTTCACCCGGTGCCGGCCGAGACGTATCTTGGCATTTTTCTGTTGGTTACGCCCTTCTGGATATTGATCTTCGCCCTGATCGGATTGTACAACAGCACGATTTACGAAAAGCGCTTCATCGAATTTGGTCGTTTACTCATTGGCTCGTTCATCGGCCTGCTGTTCGTCATCTTTATCAACTTCTTTTCCAAGCAGCCGCTCTTCCCGGCCAAGCTGGTGCCGATTTATGGGTTTGGCCTGGCCTTCCTGTTCCTGCTGATATTCCGGAATCTGGCCCGTCTCATCCGGACCGAGCTGTTCAGTTTCCGCATCGGCCTCGATAATGTCCTGATTGTCGGTAATACCGCCATGACCGCCGAGCTCATCGAGTTACTGCTGAACAGCCGGCAGTCCGGCTACAACATACTCGGTATTGTCGGCACCAGGCATGCCTTAGGCGGCCACCAGGACGTGCCCGTATATCCGGAATTCAGCACTGCCCTGGCACATATTAAGCAGCCGATCCACACCATCATCCAGACCGAACTATATGCCGACGACGCACGTAACCGTGATCTGCTGGGCTACGCCCAGGCCAACCACGTGGCTTACCGCTTCGCGCCTGGTAATTCCGAGCTGTTTGTCGGCAACATCGACGTCCAGTTGTTCCGGGGATCAATACCGGTCATCGCCGTCCATCAGACGCCGCTTATCGGCTGGGGACGGATAGTCAAACGGCTGTTCGATTTTAGCGTCGGAATACTGGCTATTGTCATAGCTTCGCCGCTGATACTCATCATTGCAGTCTGCAGCAAGCTATCAGGTGGTGGATCAGTCTTTTTCCGTCAGGTTCGCCTGACCCGATTCAACCACAAGTTCCGGGTATATAAATTCCGTACCCAATACGCCAAGTATGACGGTACGACGCCTGAAGAAGCCTTTGCCAAGATGGGCAAGCCGGAATTAGCCGTAGCCTACCGCCGCAACGGCGACTCCATTCCTAACGATCCACGTATTACACCAATCGGTCGTTTCCTGCGCCGCAGCAGCCTCGATGAATTGCCACAACTTTTCAACGTTATCAGAGGAGACATCAGCCTGGTCGGGCCACGGGCGCTGATACCGCAGGAATTGTCTGTCTACGAAAAGCGCCACACCATCCTGAGCGTCAAATCCGGTCTGACCGGCCTGGCACAGGTTTCCGGCCGCCGCAACATCAGTTTTGAGGAACGCCGCAAACTCGACATCTACTACGTTCAGAACTGGAGTTTTTGGCTCGATCTGATTATCCTCATCAAGACGATCCGTGTCGTCCTGGGGCACACCGGCGCCGAGTAGGAAATAAGATTTACAGTCACATCTGTAGCAATGAACTGTCAATTTGACTTATTTATAATACTATATTATAGTAGCACAGATGCACTATATGAATGAGCTGGACATGCGGGACCTGGTACACCTGAGTTCCGAGGCCGCGCGGCGTATTACCTCGCCGGAAGCTGCTTTCGACGCCCAGGCGGCAAGCCACTTGATCGGGAATACGGTCATAGCCACCAACTGTCTCACTCCGGCGCAGTTCAGCCAGATGCCACGGGATAGTGTAGACCTCACACTCGATGCCGTCCTGCTGGCAAGTGAAATCGCGCCGCCTTCCGTAATGGATATAGCTAGGAGTCAAACGAGGGATCAGGCAACTCTATCCTACCAAACGACGATTTGGCAGCCACTGTCTAACCTAAAGGACAAGATTAGCCGGCGAGATTTCAAAGACCAGGATCCCATAGAAGTTTCTAGATTGAAGGCAGCGACCGACCTGTCTACCAAGGTGTTTACACATATCATGTACGCCATGTATGATACCCCTGATCTGAATGCTCTGGCGGGCTTTTTCCTGAATAATGCCCAAGGTGCCATGGAACGGGCCCAGCGAACGCGGGCACGCTAAATCATGCAACCCGGATTATCGGAGCGTACTTCGGCACATAGTGATGTAATTTCTTCAGACATCGGCGAATTGACTGTTGAAACAACAGCGCTACGTCTACAATAGCTATATGAGTCCTCGCACGTCCGCTACCACTACTACTTCCGGAGCTATACATACTAAGGCTTCCAAACCAAAATCAGGCTCAAAATCAGGCTCAAAATCATCCAAAGCTCGTAAACATTCCGCCACCGTTCCGAAGCAACCAGCCGTTGATCTGCAGGCTTTGAAGGTCGCTATCGTCTGTGATTGGCTGACTGGTACCGGCGGCGCCGAACGTGTCGTTCTGGAACTGCATAAGATGTTTCCAACAGCACCGATATATACCTCGCAATATGATAAAAACCCATCGATCTGGTACGGCGATACCTGGTTCAGTGATGCTGACGTCCGAACCACCTGGCTGCAGCGGTTACCAAAGAAACTTAAGAAATTTCTGCCGGTGCTACGGGCCCGGGCTTTCGGCCGCCTAGACCTCAGTCAATACGACCTGGTCATTGTTTCAAGCGGCGCCGAGGCGAAAGCTGTCAAAACCGGACCGAATACCACGCTGGTCTGGTACTGCCATGCGCCGACTCATTATTACTGGAGCCACTACGATGATTATCTCAAACACCCCGGCTTCGGAGCATTCAACCCGTTAGCCCGTATCGGTCTGCTCAGTCTGGTGCGGCCACTGCGAAAATGGGATTATGCTACGGCCCAAAATCCCGATTTTGTCATCGCCAATTCTACGCATACCCAATCACAGATCAAAAAATATTACGACCGAGATTCGACTGTCGTGTTTCCACCGGTCGACACCGGCCGATTTATACCGGCCGCATCCACCACGCCGCAGTCTCTACGGGACCGCTTCGGTTTCGTGGTTGCCGGTCGTCAGACACCTTACAAGCGCATTGATCTGGCAGTCGAAGCCTGCAGCCGCCTCAATCTGCCGCTGACCGTCATCGGCAATGGCCCGGACCACACCAAACTGACGGTCATGGCCGGCCAGTCCATCCGCTTCCTGACCCGCGTCAGTGATGCCGAGATGGCCCATCATTTCAACCTGGCCAAAGCCTTCATATTCCCGAACCTCGATGACTTCGGTATCACAGCCGTCGAAGCCATGAGCGCCGGTACGCCGGTTGTCGCTTACCAGGCCGGCGGCGCATTAGATTATATCAAGGAAGGTGTTACAGGTAGCTTCTTTGCCAAGCCGACAGCCGAAAGTCTGATGGAAACATTACGCAATTTCAATGCCGACGCCTACGACAGCGAGCTTATCATCAAAGAAGCCGATCAATATTCGACGGACAATTTCGTCAAGAACATGACGAGCGTCGTACAGTCGTATATGCAACGAACTCGCTGATTTTCAGAAGGTTGGTCGGGCCATAGAGTCGATATAGTCATGAGAACCCCCCTGACTGCCTTGTGAGCTCTATCTGTTACAATGGTGACAACGACCATGGCCAATGTACTATCTACCGCCAAAGCTTTACTTGACCGCCCTTTTGGGCGCTATCTCATCATCGGTGGCAGCGTCTACCTGTTCGAGTTAATCGTTATATTTATGGCCCAACATGCTGGTTCGAGCGCTGTCGTAGCGGTTGGTCTGAGCTTCTGGCTCGGACTGATCGTATCTTTCCTGCTGACCAAATTTGTTACCTTTCGTGATAAGCGAACGCATCACAAAGTACTCATCCCGCAGATACTGGCCGTATCGTTACTGGTTGTATTCAACTTCGGATTTACGCTGCTCGTCACCAAACTACTATCTGATGAGCTGCCGGCTGTTATCTGCCGCACCATAGCCCTTGGCATTACCACCATCTGGAACTTCTATCTCTACCGGACCCGGATCTTCAAAACCGACGATCAAGTCATCGGCTAGGAACAAGCTGGAGCAGGCTACGCCTGTTTGCGGGCCAGCAACAATGTCCACGGCAATGGAGTCCGGACGATTTCTACCGGTCCGAAGTGCTTTTCTACGTACTTTTTGATGCCCCTGGTCGACCAGTGGTTCAGATGCCCCGGCGTGTTGCCGAGCCGCTTGATATATTTACCGCGGGCCAGGTTCAATCCGCACCACAGATACTCGCGCGGTACGCCGAGTACAATATACCCGCCCGGCTTGGTAACCCGCAGCAATTCGGCCAGGCCCTTATCAGGAAAATCAAGGTGTTCCAAGACTTCCAACAGGAAAACCATGTCATAAGTATTGTCAGCGTGTTGTAACTCGTAGACGCTCTCTTCGGTGATAGTCATGCCAGGATTATTAGCCAGGGCTTTCGGAATCATATGGGCGACATATTCTGATGCCTCCAGGGTAACGTTCACCGGCAGGAGGCCAGCCACGCGCTGCGTCGAAAAGCCTTCACCACATCCAATTTCTACGGCCTTGGCGCCTTTGGTTCCGCTGACGTTGGATATCGCGACAAGCTCCGCGACAGCCTTAAAATAATTATCAAGCAGCCGGCGGCCGATACCACCCTGGCCTTCTTCAGTATATTTGTGGGCGAAATCTTCCTCTTCAGGGGTTGCCCGGAGTTTGATCGGTGGTGTGGTTGAAGTATCTGACATATGGTCTCCTTATAGATATTCTACTTCACCGCGCGCCTGTAGGACAGCTTGAATCTCTTTTATCTTATCAATCTGGTCTTTCGGTATGACCAGCAATACATCTGGCGTATCAACGATTATCATATCTTTCACACCGGCGACAGCTATCAGTTTGTCCTTACTGCTGGTCTTGATGAGCGAGCCAGCTGTGGCGACTGTGATGACATTGCCATCCTCATAGTTATCCTGACCTTCTTCGAAGAAGTCATACACCGAACCCCACGTACCGACATCCGTCCATTTGTATGGCAACAGGATGACGATCGACTGACCACTATCCATGACATGGTTGGTGACTTCTTCAGTCGGGCCCTTTTCCATCTCGGCATACAGCCGCTCGATGGCTTCGTTCTCGCCGGGCTTATCCATGGCGTCTTTTATCTTCATCAGGCTGTCATACCAGTCCGGCCGGTACTCTTTGTACGCCTCGAGCATCAGCTCCGGATACCAGCACATGTGATTACAGTGCGCCACGACATGGAAATTCTGGACAAGTTTGCGGGTTTCCCGAAGATTCGTGCGCCGAAACAGGAATTTCTCGATCGTAAATGCCTCGCTACCATCGGATGCCTTGTCGCCGACCTGCTTGCCCAGCTGCAGATAGTCAACGCCCATGTTTGGTTCAGTCGCCTTCACGCCTCCAGTAACCAGTTGCCGGTGTTCGACAACCAGCGCCTCGGCATCTGCAGGAATTTATCCTCTGGTTCGCGCAAACAATCTGCCTGGACGATGAAGAATGGCTCGTCAGGATGATTCAGGCTCAGGCGAACGAAAGCCAGACCTTCGCCAGGCCCACGGTCTTTGGCAATGTCCGGCTCAACGATGTAATTCTTGAGTGGAATCTGCGGAGACTGCTCTGAAACGTATTTGATAAAACGTCTCTTGGTCGATATATAGATATCTTCAGGAGTAAATTTCTTGAGCAGAGAGTTAATGGTCTGTTCATACGACGAAACGCCACCGATGATCGGCTGGAATTGTTTCGGTTTGTCCTGGCGGGAGTACGGCCACATCTTGGTGCCCTGGCCGCCAGCAGTTACGATAATCTTCATAAATCTAGTATAGCCCTCCTAGCCCGCTTGGTCCGGTTCATTTTCAAGACTAGTATACAGTTCCGGGTAATCACTGTGTAGTTGGTCGGCCAGCATCATGTAGAATACGCCCCATTCAAATGGCGACATCCGGTGCGCTGGAAGCCCAAGTGCCGCAGATGAGACCCCTCCATAGCGGTCGACGATTGGTATAGCCAATTCCTCTTCGGCTTTCATACGTTTCACGGTCGTAAACAGCCGTCCGGGACGAGTATGTGGCGTAATCTGGCAATTCTCATGCAAAAAAGCCAGCCGTAAGCTAAGATCCTGACGGCGGCGCTCCAGATCCACTTTGACAAGCGGCAGGCCATCATCAAAGTACGGGGGCGATACAGTCTGATAGGTATCTGAGGTTTCAGATGTTTCGAATGTTTCTGACATATCACATATAATAACAGGTATTTTGCATATTTCATTTTACTGGCGCACTGGGTAGTGTCTGAAGGATGAAGTACGGCTGTGATTTATCCACTGCGATGTGCGCTATAGTAGATAGTAGTAACGATTGGAGGATCCTCATGAGCATAGCACCAGAATCAATTACCAACATCTTCAAGGCGTATGATATTCGCGGTAAAGTCGGCAGCGAGCTGACCGCCGATGTGGCTGGCAAAGTTGGCCAAGCCTTTGCCAGCTGGCTGACAGCCGAAGCCGTCCAGGGCAAGCACGTCATTGCCGTTGGCCGCGACATGCGGCCTGATTCTGCCGAACTAGCCAATGAGTTGATCGCAGGCATCGTCAGTCAGGGTTACGACGTCTGGGATATTGGTGAGATAACTAGCGATATGAGTTACTTCGCCGTTGGAAAATACGACCTGGCCGGTGCCGCAGTCGTCACGGCCAGCCATAATCCCGGCGCTTATAACGGCATCAAACTATATCGTAATCAGGTGATACCAGTCGGACTCGACTCTGGGCTCGATGTCATCCGCGACATGGTACTCGCCGACAACGAAATCAAGCCGGCCGAAAAGCCAGGCGAAGTCACCTCCAAGGATATTACCGAAGACTGGATTCAGCACTGTCTGGAATTCATTCCCTTTGATTTTAAGCCGTACCGTATTGCCGTCGACGCCGGAAACGGCATGGCGGGCAAGATTTTCCCGGAACTTGAGCCATATGTACCGTTCGAGGTCGCGGAAATGTACTTCGAGCTGGACGGAACCTTCCCCAACCACGAAGCGAATCCCCAGAAGCCAGAGAACTTAACCGACCTGATCAAGACCGTAACGGACAATAAGCTTGATTTCGGCATCGCCTTTGATGGCGACGGTGACCGCGCCGGTTTCGTTGACGACAAGGGCCGTCCTGTCGGCGGCAGCGATTTGATCAGTATTATCGCCAAGTATTACCTGGCAAAATATCCGGGCTCGGAAATCGTCCATGAAGTCCGGACCAGTAATGCGACCAAGGAACTCATTAAAGAATGGGGCGGCACAGCGTACCGTACCAAGGCCGGACGGGTCAGCATCGGTAAGGTCATGCGTGACCGTGATGCTCCCTTCGGCGGCGAAACAACCGGCCATCTCTTTTTCAAAGAAAACTATTACGCCGATTCAGGACTTCTCGGTGCTTTGATGGTAATTGTCGCTTTGCAGGAGTCTGGAAAGAAGCTGTCCGAGCTGGTCGATGAATATCACCGCTACGCCCTGCTGACCGAGACCAACTTTGAAGTCGAAGACAAGGACGCCGCCCTGGAACGCCTCCGAGCAGCCTTCCCTGACACGACACCCGACAGCCTCGACGGTCTGACACTAGACTTCGCCGATGGCAGCTGGTTCAACGTCCGGGCCAGCAACACCGAACCGGTGCTACGCCTCAACGCCGAAGCCAAAACTCCGCAACAGCTCAACGAACTGGTCGCCAAGGTTACTAAACTAATCACGGAATCCTAGGATAATGCGCGTCCTCGTCACCGGCGGTGCCGGCTATATCGGCAGCCACACCGTCATCGAACTTCTCGCCAAAGGCCACGAAGTCGTGGTCGTTGATAACCTCGTGAATAGTTCCGAAGAATCGCTGAAGCGGGTTGAGAAAATCACCGGCCAACAGATACCCTTCGTCCGCATGGATGTCTGTGACGCCCAGGCCCTTTCTGCCGTATTCGATGACTACGCCTTTGACGCCGTGATCCACTTTGCCGGCCTCAAGGCTGTCGGCGAATCGGTCGCCAAACCACTGCTATACTACCGGACCAACCTTGATTCCACCCTGACCCTCTGCGAAGTTATGGCCGCCCACGGTGTCCACCGGCTGATCTTCAGCTCATCAGCCACCGTCTACGGCACACCTCAGGAATTGCCGCTCAAAGAAACCTCACCGGTTGGCGTCGATATCACCAACCCGTACGGCCAGACCAAGTACTTCATCGAGAACATCCTTCGCGACCTTTCGGCCTCAGAGCCAGTCTGGCAGATCAGCCTGCTACGCTACTTTAATCCGATTGGTGCCCACGAATCGGGTTTGATCGGCGAAGACCCACAGGGCATCCCGAACAACCTCCTGCCCTTCGTCTCCCAAGTCGCCGTCGGTAAGCGCGACGCGGTTCATGTCTTCGGCAACGATTATGACACCGTGGATGGCACTGGCGTGCGCGATTATATCCACGTTGTCGACCTGGCGCGCGGCCATGTCGCCGCGCTCGAGCACATGCCGGCCGTTGGTGCAGCCGAGGCCTACAACCTCGGCACTGGCCAAGGCACCTCGGTGCTCGAGCTCATCAAAGCGTTCGAAGCAGCCTGCGGCAAAGATTTGCCTGTCGAGATCGAGCCCCGCCGCCCCGGTGATATTGCCAGCTGCTACGCTGATGCCAGCAAAGCCGCAGCAAAGCTCGAGTGGAGAGCCGCCAAGACCGTCGCCGAAGCCTGCACCGACAGCTGGCGTTGGCAATCCCAAAACCCAAACGGCTACACTTCTTAATATTCCAGCCAGGGGTGTTGTAAAAAATAGTGAAGTCCCTGATTCTGTAAAACACAACAGACTTTTGGTCAAGCTCGTCATACAATGGTTATATGACTAAACTGCTTATCACTGGCGGCGCCGGCTTTATTGGCTCCAACTTCGTCCACTACACACTCAATAATTATCCTGACTATCAGGTCACTGTTATCGACAAACTGACCTACGCCGGTAACCCCGAGAACCTGGCACCAGTGCTCGAGAAAATCGAATTCGTCACTGGCGACATCTGTGACGCCGAACTGATGGACGAGCTGGTGGCCGACACCGACATCGTCGTCCACTTTGCCGCCGAATCACACAACGACAACTCGCTCAGTAACCCCTGGCCTTTCGTCGAGACTAATATCGTTGGCACCTACACCATTCTGGAAGCCGTCCGCAAGCACGGTAAGCGCCTGCACCACATCAGTACCGACGAGGTTTTTGGCGATCTCGAGCTCGATGATCCCAATCGCTTCAACGAAAATACGCCGTACAATCCATCGAGTCCCTACTCCAGCACCAAGGCCGGCAGTGACCACCTGGTCCGGGCCTGGATCCGCAGCTTCGGCATCAAAGCTACTATATCTAACTGCTCAAACAACTACGGCCCGTATCAGCACGTCGAAAAGTTCATCCCGCGCCAGGTTACCGAGATTCTGGAAGGCCGCACCCCCAAGCTCTATGGCACCGGCGAGCAAGTCCGCGACTGGATCCACGTCGACGACCACAACGCCGCCGTCCACCTGATACTCGAGAAAGGCAAACTCGGCGAAACCTATATCGTCGGTGCCGACAACGACCACACCAACAACAAGATGGTGATCGAAATGATCTTAGAGCTCATGGGCCAGCCGCGTGACGCCTACGACCATGTCAACGACCGCCCGGGCCATGACATGCGCTACGCCATGGACTCCAGCAAGCTCCGCCGCGAGCTCGGCTGGCAGCCCAA